>WRBA01000001.1 GCA_009779915.1 Defluviitaleaceae bacterium
CGGTCGCTCTCCCTTTGACGATAAGATACCAAAAAATAACAAGTTTTTGTTACTGTTTTGAGGTTATTTTACTATATAATTCCACCGCAAAACCGCTCATTGTTCGACTCTCCTTGACCTAAGCCCCATTCGCCCCTACCATTTTAAGAAGTTGATATACCCTCCCGAAATCATTAGGGGTATAAAATGAAAATTTAGGATTTATACAATCACCTCATGGATAAGTATATCGAATTTAACAAGGTAATTATAAGCATAGTTTAATTTATAAATAAAAAAGCCATACCATTGAGGCATGGCTTTTAAATATTAATATTAATGATTGCAATAAACAATTTTCTTAATAGTATCTTCGGCTAAAGAATATAGCTTCGCAAGCTCCGAAATGGAGATACTCTCTCTAAATGCCTGTACTATATTCTTATTTCTTTGTACAATTAAGGCTTCCCTGTACTTTCGCCCCATTTCTTATAATTTACCGGAGGCTTTGGGATATAAATCAATTCCCCTTGAACATATTTCTGAATCTCATCTAAAAGATGTTTGGGGAATACTTGCTGTGCTTTAATATATTTCATCCGCTCCACTCCTTATTAGTATTTCAATAAGGTGCAAAGCCGGAGGGAAGAATAATCACTATATATACTATACTCCATGCAAAGGATTACGCCTTCCCTACAACTTTGTATGGAGTGCTGCATTTACAAATCCGCTGCATTTTGCTTTCATGTATTTCACCTCCCCAAAAGCATATTTAATATTTACATGCCTAACCGCTCAGGCTCCGAAAACGAGACCCCAAAAGTCTCAACAGTAATTTCTCTTATTACTTGGTCAATAACAGGTCTATCTAGTGCCCCTACTTGGGTAAGCGCAATCCCATCCACTACATCCATACCTTCAATTACTCTGCCAAAGCCTGCATATTCACCGTCTAGGAAATCCGAATCGCCATGCATAATAAAAAACTGTGATCCGGCTGAATCAAGGGGCATAGCACGGCGTGCCATGGAAATAACCCCTCTTTCGTGGGATAAGTTATTTTCAAAGCCGTTTGAGGCAAATTCACCTCTGATAGTATATCCAGGGTCGCCCATGCCGGTACCTTCAGGGCAGCCTCCTTGTATCATAAAGTCCGGTATAACCCTGTGAAATATAAGCCCATTGTAAAAACCTGAATTTGCAAGGTATATAAAATTATTTACTGTATTAGGTGCTATTTCAGGATAAAGCTCAAGCCGTATTACAGCACCGTCCTCCATTGTTATGGTTGCTATGGGAAGTTGGAGTTGGTTATCCGATGTGCCGGTCCCTGCTGCTGACTGCCCTAAAACAGCCGTATTTGTGACCGCGTCAAAATCCACAGGGATGTCAAGGAGTTCAGCAATAGTTCGGAGTGGCAAAAACGTCCGTCCATCCATTACAAAGGGGCGGCTGTTATAGTCAAAATCCACTTGCTGCCCATTAAATATAACGTTTATACCATAAGCAATTTCACGAGTGAGTGTCGTATTAGCTGCTGCTAAAACAGTTGTAGATAATAAAGCGCATAGTAAAAAACCCGCCACAAAGCCTTTAATTTGTAGTTTTTTAAATATTTCTTTCATTTTTTCCTCCTATAGCAAATGATTCTCCAAAACTTGTTTATTAAAATCAAAATCTTCAATCTGTAAATAATACTCAGCGCAGTCTATAAGGGCTTTTGAAGGGGCAAGCCCTATCAGCTCACTGCCTATTATATTAACGCCCCATCTTTTAGCCTCGGCTTTTATCAGCTCAAAAACAGTGTAGATAGAGGTTTTTTCATAATTTACAAGGTTCATAGATACTTGTGCAATTTTACGCTCTTCCAAATAAACTCCCATGCCTTTTACAAATTGCAAGCCGCCGGATGAGCCACGGACTTTTTTAGCTATTTTATCCGCAATAGCTACATCACTTGTGGAAAGGTTTACGTTAAATGCTACCAAAGGCATCCTGGCACCCACAGCCACGACTCCCGCTGTCGGGTGGATTTTGCACTCGCCAAAATCCGGTTTCCATTTAGCTTTTGTAAGTTTTTCAGGCATACCTTCAAACTGCCCTTTTCTGACGGCGGCTAAATTTGACCTATCAGAGCTTGAAGCGGAGGCTTCGTATAAAATTACAGGGATGTTAAGCTCTTTGGCAATCCGCTCTCCAACTCGTTTGGAAATTTCCACACATTCATCCATAGTCATATCCTTAACAGGCACAAATGGTATAACATCAGTTGCGCCCATACGTGGATGCTCCCCTGTATGTTTTGTCATGTCAATAAGCTCAGAAGCTTTTTTACAAAGCAAAAAAGCGGCTTCTTCCATGCCTTCAGGGCTTCCAACTAAAGTAAATACAGATCTGTTATGACTTGCATCCATTGAATAGTCTAAAAGCGATACTCCAGGGACTGATCTTGCACAGTCGGCTAAAGCTTCAACTACTTTTTGGTCGCGCCCTTCACTGAAATTTGGTATACAATCTACTAATTTAGGCATCTAACTCTACTCCTCTTCTAGAGTCTATCGAACAATAAGCAATCTTGTGAATTTTTGGAATTTTTCTCGCATTACTTCGTCAGCCATGCACTTTTGTTTCATAAGAAACAAAAGTTGCCAGCCGTAGCAGATTAGCTTTGCATATGCGTCGTCGGTGCTTCCTCTTACTGCAAAAAAATCTTAAAATTCACTTCGTTGTTATTGTTAGCTAGACTCTTAAAATATTTTATCAATTTCTTTATTAACAAGTTCATCACAGGCGATAAAAGGAATTGTAATATGTCCCTTGCCTTTATAATTTTCGTTATACTCGGCGGCGGTTGAGATGGAGTTTTCATTTCTTGCCCAGGAGCGGCGCGCAACACCACCCATAACATCCCACATAAGGGAGAGGCGTATAATCTCATCCACCCGCTCGGAACCGTCAAGGACAAGACCAAAGCCGCCGTTTATAGACTTGGAAATACCAACACCGCCGCCGTTATGGAGAGCTATAAGGCTCATGCCCCTTGCGGCGTTGCCGGCAAAGCATTGGGTTGCCATATCAGCCATAATATTAGAACCGTCTTTAATATTTGCAGTCTCTCTAAAAGGTGAATCCGTACCGGATACGTCATGGTGGTCGCGGCCAAGCATAATAGGACCAACCTCGCCGTTTCTTACCATTTCGTTAAACTTAAGGGCGATACGTACCCGCCCTTCGGCGTCCTGATAAAGTATACGTGCCTGAGAGCCTACTACAAGTTTATTTTTCTTAGCATCTCTTACCCAAATATAATTGTCCCGATCCTGTCCGCGGCGTTCAGGGTCAATAAGGCTCATTGCCGTGGCGTCGGTTTTATCCAAATCTTCCGGCTTGCCTGAAAGGCAAATCCATCTAAAAGGTCCGTAACCATAATCAAACAGCAGCGGTCCCATAATATCCTCAACATAAGATGGGAAGATAAAGCCGTCCTTATCGTCATAGCCATTTTTGGAAATCTCTTTAACCCCCGCGTCATAAACGGATTTAAGGAAAGCATTGCCGTAATCAAAAAAGTATGTACCGCGCTCATGTAAAATTTTTACCAGCTCAAAATGCTTTTTAAGGGTTTTATCGACAAGCTTGACAAAATTGTCCCGCTCGTTTTTAAGCATTTCCGTACGCTCATCAAAGCTTATGCCCACAGGGCAGTAGCCTCCGTCATAAACATTGTGACAGCTGGTTTGGTCGCTCATAAGGTCGATTTTTATACTTGCCTCAACAGCATATACTAATAAATCCACAATATTGCCGTGGAAGGCTATGCTCATAGGTTCGCCTTTTTCCATATATTCATAGGCGATTTGGAAAGCTTCTTTCGGGCATGCTGTTACTTTGGACACCCAGCCTTGGCTATGGCGGGTTTCAATCCTTGAATAGTCCACCTCGGCAATAATGCCGACCCCTCCTGAAATCTCCACCGCTTTAGGCTGAGCACCGCTCATACCCCCAAGACCGGAGGAAACAAAAAGCTTGCCTTTCATATCTTCTTTTTCACCAGCACCTAAAAACAGGCGTGCAGCGTTTAAAAGAGTGTTAAATGTACCGTGGACTATACCCTGGGGGCCTATGTACATCCAGCCTCCGGCAGTCATTTGTCCGTAGTTAGCAACACCCATTTGCTGGGCAATTTCCCAATCTTTCATATTATCAAAGGCACCTACCATCAGGGCATTGGTTATAATAACTCTCGGCGAGTTTTGCCTTGAGGGGAAAAGACCAATGGGATGACCACTTTGTATAACCAAAGTCTGCTCATCGCTCATAACTTCAAGGTATTTTTTAATGAGCAGGTATTGCAGCCAGTTTTGGCACGGACAGCCTGTTTCCCCATATGTAACAAGCTCGTAAGGGTAAAGTGCCACATTAAAGTCCAGATTATTGTCAATCATAAGCTGGAAAGCCTTGCCTTCTACACATTTGCCTTTGTACTGCTCAATGGGTTTGGCATAAATACGCTCCGTTGGTCTAAATCTGTAAGCATAAATCCTGCCATAGGTTTTAAGCTCATCAAGAAATTCAGGGGCAAGCTTTTCATGAAGCTCCTCCGGCAAATACCTAAGGGCGTTTTTAAGTGCTGTTTTGGTCTGTTCCTTTGTGAGCCTAAAGCCTCTTGAGGGCGCCCTCCTTATCCCTTCCTGAAACTTTGGATAATCAGGCAGGAAATTATCAAGCTTAATCTCCATGGCTTTATTTATTTCTTTGTTTGAAAGCATTAATTATACCTCCTTAAACAATTACGCATTTGGTACAATCATATCATGTGAGTGATTAATTATCAAGATTTATAGTGGTTTTGTAGTAAATCCACTATATTAGCTGTCAGGGTTATACAAAGCCTTAATAAGCCGCTCTTCTATATAAAGGATAGAACTGCGCTCGATTGTATGGTTAAATACTATTATATCTCCTCCGCGGCGCAAAAACTCAAAAAGGCTTTCATATACCTCCGGCTGGATGTCCATACTGTAAAACGGTGGAATTATTAAGTGGCGTTTGTCAGCTATAAACTCGTCAAACTCATCTCTTCCTGTCCATTTGGCAAAAATATGATCTTTTTCACCGTAACGCCAGCCTTTAGACTCCAGATGGGCATTTACTATATCCCGAAAGGCACGGCTTTCGGAAAATAAGCCGGTTTTTTCAAAATTCATGATTTTTAATAGGTCTATCTGAGTCTCTTGAGTGGGAGCCGAGCTGATTTCCTGAATCTTATCTTTAAATTTTGGGAGTATATTACAAAGAGCCTGAGAAACATCTTTGTTAGCTAAAATTATATCAAACTCCTTGAATATAAGAGCATTATACTTAGATTTGGCTAAATCCTCCATGAGAAAATGGCTGACTTTAACCCCTTTAAGGCTCTCAAGCTGGTGAGAAAATATCCTAAGGCATTCATGACACTCATCAACTAAGGCTAAAAGCACATTGCCGGTTCTAAAAGCTTTTGAATAGCTTATCTCAGTATACTCCCATGCCTCTTTAGGTGAAAAGCCCCGCTCTGCAAGGGCGGCAAAGAAAGCCTCCCCAAGCTTGCTTTCAGGGCTTTCACTCTTATCAGAAGATTTTTTAATCACATATGCGCCTGAACCCCAGACAATATTTATAACAGAGGCCTTCTCAAGCTCAGAAAAAGCTTTCTTAACCGTACCTCTTGCAACACTAAATTTAGCAGCTATTTCACGCTCCGTAGGCAGCTTTGCACCATAAGAAAACTCGCCGGACTCAATCATACTTTCAATATCTGTCATTATTTTACGATAAATTGGCTCTTTGTGCATATGTGACTCCTAATGTGTGTCGTTAATAGATTTTACCAAAGTGCTTTTGGTTGATTTTCAGCCATTTTTCGTCAATAGCTCCTAACTTAATCCTTCCAGTATGCGTCGTCGCCATTTCCCTAATTAACGGAAAATCAAGATCGAAAGCCTTTTTGGAAATCTATTGACAACGCACCTTGGTATTAAAATTTTAGCTTTAGGTCAAGGTTCGACTCTCCTTGACCTAAGCATCCACACCTCATCAAAATGCGGAACTCGCACAGCGTGGTGCACATTTCAACTACGTATAATTTAGTGTATTATCCAGCTTGTTGCCCTTAAAATTTCAAAGAAATTTTCTGAGGAATATGTAACGATATTATCGGATTTTTTAGTAACTCCAGGGAAGTGAGAAGCCCGCTCCGCTCTATGGTGGTCTTTGAAATAAAGTTCCGCCTCAAAGGATTTGGGAAGTTTAATTAAAGCATCTTTTAAATTTTGCTTAAGGGCTTTTTTAGAAAGCTCCTGTATACTTTTTAGCGTATCCTCTGTTGAATAGTTCATGGTCATATTGCCAAGACCGTCTTTAACGGCACAGGTAATAAGTTTAGGATGCAAGTCTTTATAATCATCACAAAGCATTTTATCCCCTGATAAAAATACCGTAGGTACCCCTTCAAGTGCTGCGGCATAGCTGTATAATGTAAATTCGCTGGCTAATTCGGTGTTGATTTTTAAATAAACATGAGTGCCTGTTAAAGTGTGGGACATAGGATTGCCCATTCGCCCTGACGGTGAGTGATAACCTACAAACATAGCCGCGTCAAAACTTTTATCAATACCGCTTACCATTGAATAAGGATGACCTTTCCAGCCTCTTATTAGAGTGACGCCGGAGGGCATTCTGGTAGGGTCGATATTTTTGCCGGGACCGTGAGCGTCTTTTACTATAATTTCTTTAGCTCCCGCGGCTTTAGCCCCTGCAATTGCGGCTAAAACTTCCTCTGTCATTTGCTTGGCGTGGAGTGGGTAAGACTGATGGTTAGGATCCGTCTCCTCCCATGCTGTTGTGGTTGTAATACCTTCAATATCCGCACTGATAAATACTTTCATTCAATTCTCCTCCTTAATTTAGAACCAGCGGTCAATAATGGGCGAACCTGAATTTCTGGTCTTATTTTAAGCCAATTTAGGCGGCACTGACGACGCATATGCAAAGCTAATCTGCTACGGCTGGCAACTTTTGTTTCTTAGTGAAACAAAAGTGCATGGCCAACGACAAGTGGCTTAAAATAAGCCGAAAAGCAGGTTTGCTGCTTATTGATCGCTGGTTCTTATATATTTTCTCCCAACCCTATTCGTAATAACCGAAATAAGAGCTAAATGGGTTTGATTCATCCTCTTTTGCAGTCCAAGGACGGATATGCAGTCCTCACCGTCTTTACCAAGCACAGTTACGATATCATTTGTTTTAGCAGGTATGCCCGTTACATCTAAAAAGAGCTGATCCATACAAATAGCCACAACTTTTGCTCTTTTGCCGTTTACAAGCATTTCACCTTTGCCGGATGTACCAAGAGTGCGGGTGTAACCGTCACCGTAACCAATACTTACAGTGGCAATATCCGTGGGCTTTGTTGCTTTAAAATATCTGTCGTAGCCTGCACTTTCCCCTGCCTGTATGGTCTTAACATTTGTAATATAAGCCCGCCATGAAAGTGCCTCCGAAAGCCCGAAAAGGTTTTTCGTATCCATATTCTCATCAAAATTATCATCAAAGCCGTAAAGCAAAGCCCCCGGGCGGATATGAGTTACAATCGGATCCTTAAGCCAAGTGGACGCGGCAGAGTTTGCTACATGTATATAAGAAAGCTCGAATCCGTGGGCTTTAACTTGGGACACAGCTTTGCTAAACTTATCCATCTGCTCATAAGTTACGGTTTTATCAGGGTTGCCTGATTGGATAAAATGGGTAAAAATACCGCAAACTTTAATATGATTCAAGCTCTTAAGAAAGGAGCATAAAGCCTCCATATCATCTCCCGGTTTAACTCCGATACGGTTAAGACCTGTTTCGACTTTTATATGAACAAGGGCTTTTTTACCGGCTTTTTCTGCCTCAATATCCAAAAGCTTAAGATATTCCATATCATAAGCGGGAGTCTGTAAGCCATATTTAACCACTGCGGCGGCAATATGGCAAGGGATGCCGCCCATAACCAAAATTTCCCCATCTACACCAGCGTCTCTTAAAGTTACACCTTCAAAAACCGAAGCACAGCCGAGAATTTTTATGCCGCAATTCTCTACTAAATGTTTCCCCACTTCAACGAGTCCCATACCATTGGCATTGCCTTTTACAACTCCAATAATATCCGTATCCGCTCCGATTCCAGCCTTGATTTTTTCAACATTTCGCTTAATTTGGCCTAAATCCACTTCTAAATAAGAATTGTATATATCAATTTCAATTTTCACTATTATAATCCTCCTTTCCCAAATCCTTGTAAATGTTTCATACTGCCGTATTTTTCCTGTATTAAGGCGAACTCAGCTGCGTCATAAAATCTGCATTTGTTTTGTCCGAAATACTTTGCCACCTCAACCGCAAAACGGGACGCCGCCTCAATATGTACAAAATGGCTTGCGCCCGTAGCGCAGCCCGGAACAGCTGTTTGGGTAGTTATAGCAACCCCTACAACCGGCGCATCTGTTGCCGTTGCAGGCTGCAATATACTGTTTAAATGATAAAGGTCATTGCCGTAAGGGGTAATATCTTGAGTGGTTAAGGCAAAAACATTAGGCAAACCCCCTGTAACATCTTGCATTATAGTGAGTAAATCATTTGAAATTCTTAGAATATAACCCTCTTTAACCGTAGGTGAAATAGCAAAGCCTGATACATTTATAATACGGTTTCCCTTAGTGGTGTCAATGGAAAGTATAGCGTCTAAATCGCCGGAAACCTCGGCTTCATTAACTGTAGCCATATCCACAGGGGAACCCATAAAAGGCACAGGGTCATGGGGCTGTGTAGGGGCGTCCGGGCAGATATGTGTGCATATTATTACATCACCGTCGAGAAAATCTCCTTTTGCCTGCATATCAAGAAGCTTAGCAGCCACAGCAAGTGCCGATAAAGCTCCATCCCCATCGGATACAAAGCCAATCATTTCAGGTCTTGCGCCAATGCCCCCTAATCTGCCTAAAATGCCTAAAGTAGGGGCACTTCCACCTCCATGTTTACCTTTTTTACCTGGAATAATTATCTTGATAAAGTCAGTGGAACCTTTTTCACCACTAAATTTGGTTACGTCAATATACTTCGCCCCAAGGGACTCAAAATAGGAAGAAACCTTTGCGCCGTCAATATCCGAGCGGTCTATCAAGTCATATACATCTATTACTTGTTTAATAAGCATAAAACACCCCCTTGTTAGTTTTCCGATTATAGTATATCATAAATATATAGTGAATCAACTTGAAAATACGCATGCTTGCATGTAATATATACAATAAAAAGAGCCGGGAGGTATTTATATGCCAAAAGCAAATAAAGTTTTAGTACTCTTTAATATGAATGAGGATCAAAAGAAAAGACTAGAGGCAATTAATCCTAATGCTAATTACATTTACGAAAACCCTGACACAGTTACTAAGGAGAAGATAGACGAGTCCGACGTTATACTCGGAAGTGTTGCGCCTGCCGCTGTTGCCGGTTCCAAAAATCTTAAATGGCTTCAATTATGGAGTGCCGGGTCTGACCGCTTCCAGCAATTTGGTAAATTTCCTGAAGGGGCTATACTTACAAATGGTACAGGAGGCTACGGTCTCACCATATCCGAGCATACTATCGCAATGATTATAATGCTAAAGCGCAAGCTGCATCTACATTATTTAGACCAGCTTGAGGGCAAATGGGGGAATGGAGTTGGTGAAATTTCATCTATTTACGGCTCAAAAATACTCATAATCGGACTTGGGGATTTAGGCACGGAGTTTGCTAAGAAGGCTAAAGCTATGGGTGCCTATATAATTGGCGTAAGAAGGTCTCAAAAACCCGCACCGGAATTTGTTGATGAGGTGTATACGGTTGATAAACTGGACGAGCTGCTGCCACAGGCTGATGTGATAACAGTATCCGTCCCTGATACGGACGCTACAAGGCACCTTTTGGATAAGAAACGCTTAGGGATGCTCAAGGAAAATGCGGTTATCATAAACGTAGGGCGCGGCGGCGCAATTGATACGGAAGCCTTGAGCGAAGCCTTGGAAGAAGGGCAAATAGGCGGTGCGGCACTTGACGTAACAGACCCGGAGCCACTGCCATCAGATCATAAACTTTGGACTTTGCCAAATGTACTTATAACTCCTCATTCATCAGGCAATCATAATTTGCCGGAGACTTACAGGAGACTTATTGAAATAGCAATTGAGAATTACGGATATTATACCAATGATAAGCCTATGAGAAATATTGTTGATTTTAATAGGCAGTATTAATAAGAGGTTACTGCGTCATAGTAATTTCGCTATAGGTCAAGGAGAGTCGAACCTTGTGCGCCAATAGCTGCAAAAAAATTGATTAATCTTCATTTTCGTCATAGGGCTGGTCGTTCCAAATACGAACCCCTTGGGGTTCATATTTGGAACTGCTCGCCCAAGCATCCCGGTGGGCTGGGTGCCCACCGTTGTCCTCAAATTTTGCTATAGTGAATAAATTTTATAGCATTAAATGAGCAAGCTCATTCAGACTGTTTTGAATTCAATTCACTATAACACATTGGAAGGTCATATTTATACTGTGGAAAAAAGTTATAGCTTATAAGTATAGATTAAGTTAAAACCAGCCTTTGGAGTGACTTCCAAGGCTGGTTTCGGTTTTTTACTTATATTCTTGTGCCTTTTGGGACAATATAAGGCTCCTCAAGGGTTCCTATAATATGTTTATTATCAGAGATTGTTGCTTCTTTGTCTATTATAGCGTTTTCGATATGACAGTTGTTGCCTATATGAGAGTCTTCCATAATTACGGAATTTTTAATAACCGAATGGTCACCTACATATACTTTTCTAAATAAGACCGAGTTTTCCACCAGTCCGTTTAAGATGGCACCGTCACCTATTATAGCTTTTTTTACATCTGCACCAGGGTTGTATTTTGCAGGAGGTTCATCCTTTGGCTTAGTATAAATATAGGGATAAGTATCCAAAATCTCAGCCCTAACTTCTTTGTTAAGAAAATCCATATTAAGATTAAGATAACTCTCAATATCGTTAACGGCACTCCAATATCCGCTAAATTCATATCCGCAAATTTTAAGTTTTTTAAGGTATCGGATTATTATATCTCTTGTAATATCATAAAAATTATTAGGCACAGTTTCCTCTAAAAGCTGGATCAAAAGCTCCCGCTTAAGGATATAAATACCAAGGGACATTTTATTATAGTCACTTACCACAGGCTTTTCTTCAAAGTTTGTTATTACCCCTTCATGGTCCAGTTCAAGCATACCGGCTTTGGAAGGGTCACGGTCATTTGATTTTTGATATGCTATGGTAATATCTGCGCCAGTTTCAATATGATAATCCAGAAAATTAGAATAATCCATCTTATATATGCCATTTCCGTTTACTATAAGGACATATTCCTCACTGGAGCGGTGTAAAAAAGGCATATTTTGGTATATTGAATCAGATGTACCTCTAAACCATAAATTGCCGTCTTTAGATGTAAAGGGGCTAAATACAAAAAGCCCGCCTTGTTTACGCCCAAAATCCCACCATTTGGAGCTGGACAGATGATCTCTTAAAGACCTTGAGTTATATTGAGTAATAACAGCAGCTTTTTTTATGCCTGAATTAGTCATATTGCTAAGGGTAAAGTCAATAGCCCTGTAACATCCGGCTATAGGCATGGCGGACGCGGCACGTTCCGATGTTAGCACACCAAGCCTGTCACTGCCGCCTCCCGCAAGAATAATACCTGCTACGTCTATTTTCATATTTTGTCACCATCCTTTACGATGCCAGCTCCTGACGGGAGAGCGTTACCCACAAAATCCGAAAGAAGAGCTTCGCCGTATATGACACAATTTTTACCGATGGTGATGTCCGCAGGCACTGTGCTGTTTTCGCCGATTACCGTAATACCTGTATCATAAATATGGGGATATTTTTCATTTGGGATATTATCTCCAACACCAATAACGGTGCCTGAGCCTATTTCCGAATTTCTATCTACTATACAGCGCTCAATGGTGACATTTTCATGTATAATACAGTCATCCATTATTATGGAGTCCCTTACATGAGCACCGGCATGGACAATAACCCCCGGGCTTAATACGGAGTTTATAACGGTACCATATATTTCACATCCGGCGGATATAAGGCTTGTTTTTACATGACTTGACTCCGAGCAGTATTGAGGCTGGGTTTTAACCGTGTCCGTGTAAATCGGCCATAAATCCTCATAAAGATTAAACTCCGGCAAGCTTTTAATAAGCTCCATATTGGCTTGCCAGTAGCTTTCTATAGTCCCTACATCTTTCCAATAATCATTAAAACGGTAGGCATAAAGGGTTTTGCCTTCCCCCAGCATTTTTGGTATAATATGTTTACCGAAGTCGCTGTCGCTATGTTCGTCGTGATCTTCGATAAGAGCAGCCTTAAGCTCCTTCCAGTTAAAAATATAAATACCCATAGAGGCTAAATTGTTTTTAGGATGTTCAGGTTTTTCTTCGAACTCGTAGATACAATCGTTTTCATCAGTATTCATTATGCCAAAACGAGACGCTTCGGAAATATCCACCTCCAAAACGGCAATAGTAGCGTCACAGCCATTTTTCTTGTGGAATTTGAGCATATTAGAATAATCCATTTTGTAAATATGATCCCCTGCGAGTATAAGTACGTATTCAGGGCTATACTCTTCAAGATAAGGCATATTTTGGTAGATTGCATTAGCCGTACCCGAATACCATTCGCCTTTTTCCCCTTTTATATGAGGGGCAAGGACTGTAACACCACCGGATTGGCGGTCTAAATCCCAAGGTATGCCAATACCTATATGCCTATTAAGAAACAAAGGCATATATTGGGTTAAAACACCTACAGTATCAACGCCGGAGTTTATACAATTGCTCATGGGGAAATCAATTATCCTGTATTTACCACCAAAACTAACTGCGGGTTTAGCGTTATTCTTAGTCAGTATGCCAAGCCTCGAACCCTGCCCGCCGGCTAAAAGCATAGCGACCATTTCTTTTTTTACCATATGCAACACCCACCTTCTTCTCGACTTTCACTTCGTCTAACATGATGAGTAATAATAAAGATGCCTGTATAATAACATATAATTTACTGTTTTTACAACAAAAAACCGCAAAATATAAAATTTGTTTGTAAAAATTACACAGATTTTTAATTTGAATAATTAGATTTTTTATACAATATGCCGCATGGGTAGTAATTATTAAATCCCTCTGGCGTGTGTTGATTAGCGTAGAAGTTCTCACTGGTAAAACTTGCATTTATGCCCATTTTTTGGTCATACTAAAAAATCTTGTTAGAATTTCTTTAACTTTTTAACACGCACCTCTGGTACAAACACCATTTATATGGTATAAAATAGAATACAGTATATAGTTTAGAACGACTATATCAACCTTTTATTTATATGACTTTAATAACTCCAATATTCCATAATTTATGCAGGGAGATAATATATGAACAAAATAACCTTTAGCAATATAAAAAAAGCCCATTTTATAGGTATAGGCGGCATAAGTATGAGCGGTCTTGCTCAAATACTTCACTCGAAGGGGGTTAAAGTTACAGGCTCTGACATATCTGAGACCGACCTTACGCTGCTCCTGAGAGAGCTTGGCATTGATATAAATATCGGTCACAGCAGTGAAAATTTGCCGCCAGACTGCGGGCTTGTTATACACACTGCGGCGGTAAAGCCGGATAATCCTGAGGTTTTGGCGGCAAATGAACTTAAAATACCCTTTATTGACCGTGCCGAGCTTTTAGGTCTTATTATGGGTGCATACGAACGCTCTATAGGTGTTTCAGGCACTCACGGAAAAACTACCACCACATCCCTGATATCTGAGATTCTTCTTTTAGCAGGATATGACCCAACCCTTAATGTAGGGGGTATATTTAAAGGTATTGGTTCGAATTTTAGGATAGGGGGCTCCGGGTATTTTGTGGCGGAGGCTTGTGAGTATTTCGACAGCTTTTCCAAATTTTATCCTTTTATAGGTGTTATACTAAATATTGAACACGACCATACGGATTATTTTAAAAATACCAATCAGCTTAGGGGTTCTTTTCATAGATTTGCGGAAAATGTGTCTGAAAGCGGTCTTTTGGTAGTAAATAGCGATATACATGATTTAGACGAGTTTATAGAAGGGCTTTCGTGCAAGGTAATAACCTATGGTGAGAAAGGTGACTATACAGCGGTAAATATTAAATTTTCGACTGAAGGCACCAGTAGTTTTGATATTTATTACAAAGGAGATTGTGTAGCAGAGGGTGTAAAACTTAATCTACCGGGTAAACACAATGTAGAAAATGCTTTAGCCGCTTTTGCCGTAGCATATTATTTAGGCGTCTCGTCAAAAGATATTGGCAAGGCTATGGGGCAGTTTTCCGGCGCAAAAAGGCGGTTTGAGACAAAAGGTGAGTGGAATGGAGTTAAAATTATAGACGATTATGCCCATCACCCCACAGAAATAGCTGCTACATTAGCCGCGGCAAAAAAATGTGAGCATAAAAAAATGTATGCGGCTTTCCAGCCTCACACATTTAGCCGGACTAAGGCTTTTATGGATAAATTTGCCGATTCTTTTTGTGATGCGGATGTAGTATTGTTATTGGACATTTATTCGGCTAGGGAAAGTGACGACGGTTCTGTTCACTCCAGGGATTTGGCAGAGAAAATCACAGCACTTGGAATAGAAGCGTATTATTTTGAAAGTTTCGAGGCTGCCGGCTGTTTTCTTAAGGGCAGGTGCAGTGAAGGTGATATGATAATAACAATGGGTGCAGGGGATATATACAAGCTTGGTGAGGGTATACTATGGCAAAAATAATGATAGAAACTAATGAAGAGCGGGCATATACCTTAATCTCAAATGACTTTATTGATAATTTTATGCCCGGTGCAAATCCAGTTTTCGCTCTCATTTATATATATCTGATACGCAATAAAAATAATGGGTTGGATACAAGTGTTATTGCCGAAAACTTTTCTATCCTTGAGTCCGATGTTTTAAAGGCTTTTAAATACTGGGACAAGGCAGGTCTTATTAAATATGAGCAGAATGAAAGCGGCGGCATAAGCATTTCACTTGGTGGGGTACTTAAAAAAACAAAAGCAAAAAAAGCGGAGGCACTTGAGGCTGCCAGGGAGATAATTCCCTCAGCAAAACCTAAGTATAACCCTATTGAACTTGAAATGTATAAAAATGATTATAAAGAGATTGGCGATTTGTTTGAATTTTGCGAGCATACTTTAGGGAAGACCTTGTCAGATACGGAGTTAAGCACTCTTTACAGTTTTTACGATTGGCTTAGACTTCCCATAGATGTTATAAAGTTTTTGCTGGAATATTGCGCCGATAAACGTCACAGGCGCATTAAATACATAGAAGCCGTAGCCATTGACTGGGCTGAAAATAAGATAAAATCCGTGGAAGCGGCTAAAGATTATATTAATATATTTAATAAAGATTATAGAGAGATTATGAATGCTATGGGTCTTTCAGGGCGCAATCCGGCTACAAAAGAGCTGGAGTTTATGGATAAGTGGTATAAGGAATGGACTTTGCCTTTAGAGCTTATTACGGAAGGCTGTGCCAAAACGGTGATTGCCGTTGGTAAGGCTCAATTTGGCTATGCGGATAAAATTTTGGAAAGCTGGTATAATGCCGGTGCAAAAACCCTTGATGATGTAAAAAATCTTGAAGCGGCACATAAAGAAAAAGCAGCATCCAAGGAAACTGCTGCCGAGGCAAAAAAAGAAATGCCAAAAAGAAAAAGCCGGTTTACAAATTATGAGCAGCATGTTAGAGATTATGACGAGATAGACAGACTTGAATATGAACGCTTGAAAAATAAACTATAGCCAACGCAGTTGAAAAATATCAAAAGAATAGGGAAGAGTTTTTTTTCATAAGGCAAGCTAGGCGGAGCTGATGATGTATTGTGAAAAAAGGCGTGTTTTATTTGATGTCTTTTATCTGTGTTGACTATAAAGTAATAGACTGGGGTCAGGTATGAACAGAGCTAATTTGATAAACGAAATAATGCGTGAATATGATGGGGACAGGCAATCAGCTTTAAGGCTTAAATCAGCTCGCATGACAGAGGTTTATAAAAAAATTCCGGAAATTGAGGCAATGGATGAGGCTTTAAAAAATCAGAGCTTGGAAATATCCAAGGCTATATTATCAGGGCAAAAGTCTGTAGTGGAATATATAGCCAAGGAAAACCAACAAAAACAAGCAAAAAAAGAGGCTTTGTTAAAAAAATCAGGACTTCCTAAAGACTATTTAGAGAATGTATACAAATGCCCTAAATGCCTGGATACGGGCTTTATGGATAATGGAGAGAGCGGAAAATGCAGCTGTTTCAATCAAAAGTTAATTTCTAAATATTATCAAATGTCGAATCTTTCTAAAACTTTTATAAATGAAAATTTTGACAGTTTTGATTTGAAATACTACTCATCTTCAAAAGATGAAAATACTGGGGTAGCTCCAAGAAATATGATGAAACTCATATATGATAAAGCACTGGAATTTGTAGAGAATTTTGGACAAAAATCCACTAATTTATTTTTCCACGGAAAGGTAGGTTTAGGTAAGACCTTTTTATGTAATTGTATTGCGAAGGAAATACTCGATAAAGGGTACACCGTACTTTATGCCCCTGCTACAAAGCTATTTAAAATTGTTGAAGATGCCCGCTTTCGCCGTGACGAGATGGTGGCACCTTCTGAGCAAATAGAATTCTTTTATTCGGTTGAGCTTTTGATAATAGATGATTTAGGTACTGAGTTTTCTACCATGGCAACTCAATCGGCATTGTTTGATATTGTAAATAGCCGTATTTTAGACGGCCGCTCCACAATAATATCCTCTAATTTATCACCAAAAGAGATAGATGATCAGTATTCGGACAGGCTTGGCTCAAGGCTTTTGGAACATTATGATTATTGCCGTTTTTCAGGCTCAGATATAAGGAAAGCCAAGAAATATGCCTTTAATGAGAAAGGTTAGCTATTATATCTTTGGTTTTCCCGGTATATATGTTTTTTCATCTCCGCCATAAACAACAATACCATTGCGGCCTCTTTCCTTAGCTTCGTATAATGCTTTATCGGCGGCATTATATATCATTAGGGTATTGTTGTGTGCATCACAAAGGGTTACTTGAACCCCAATGCTGACGGTAATATACGACGATATTTCTGATGTTTTATGAGGTATTTTCAAGGACCATATATTTTGTTGTGCTATTAAAGCCGTATCTTTTGCCCTATTCTTATCTTTTTCAAACCAAAGCAGTGCAAATTCTTCTCCGCCAATACGGGCGGCATATATCCCTGTTTTTTGTAAATTGGACAAAGCTTCCCCAATAGAACGCAGACATTCATCACCCTGCAGGTGACCATAGTAATCATTATATTGTTTAAAATAATCGATATCTATGATGGCAAGGCATAAGAATTTGTCGTCAAATCGGGTAGTGACAAGGCATCTTTGGAGTGTTTGCATAAAGTTTTGTCGGTTTTTAAGTTGCGTTAATTCATCTATGGTACTTTCATCTCTGTAATTGCCCCGTTCCTCCTCCAGCCGGATTTCATTTACTGTTGCTGACATTTTGTACAGGCTGATATACCAATTAGATGCAACAGCAACTGGTACAACAGTCAATAAATTCAATAAATCCATAATCCATTCACTTGGGTTTTTATATAAAACAGCAGATATACTAAAAGCAATTGCAGCACTTGCTATGAGGCTCAGATTAAAGCCGGGGGAAGATGTTATAGGAAAAAGTGCACAAATTAAAAAGACCATAAAAATTACGGCATGCCCGTTAGGATTTGACCATACACTCAGATATATCCCGCTAAGCATAATAATTGTGTATAAGATAATAATAAGGGAATAGATTAACTTATTACTTATATGCCTTCCTTGTCGGTATTGATTGTATTTATGCCGCGAAAAGAAAGCAAAAAACATAATACCTATAGCTATAACAAAAGTAATTGCGGCAATGTATATGCCTCTACGCGCCATCACAATGTGAACATTATATATAAAAGGTACAGCGGTCATAATTGCAAAAATGAATAAAAAAGCAGCAAGACAAAGCCCCATAAACCATAGACTGCGAAGGTTTTGAACAAATTGCTTTTCCATATATCTGTGGTAATCGGTATGCTTTAGTTTGTAGTAACGCCATAGATTGAATAAGTTGAGTATATTTGTTTTCAATATGCCTGCTCCTATTTTTAACGTTGGGTTTTTATATAAGCCGATAAACGTATGAGAGTATATATCCTATGTATAAAGAAAACCGGTCCAGATATAGCACTTATAAAAAGCTCGCAAAATAATAGCCCGGCTCTGTCGGCACCACCTCTGGATGAGCGAGCTGCGATTACGTAAGGATGATCCGACGCATGGCTTTTATCTCTTTCTTTGACATCGTTAAAATTAGTGGCTAATGAGTAAGAAATTCCAACCCCAAAACGAACACGTTTTGCAAAGGGAATAAGGAAAAATAGAACTCCAAGGTGTATTTGTTCAGCCAAGGGCACATTTATTATTGCATTATAAGTTCGCATATTATAGGTAAAATAGCCTCCAAAAGCAGGCGCACGCATGACAGATAAAGGCGGTGTGCCGTATTCAAATGAATTAATCCTTAAGTAATAAATCAGTGCAAAAAGTGCAATAACACAAAAAACACCAATTACAGACCGGATTATTAGGCTTTGCCTTATGCCGCTAACTGCCCTTAGCACGCAATCTGAGCATATACCTGTACTAATCTGTGTGGGAGAAAGAAATTTTCGGCAGTATATACATCTTTCATATGTCTTTTTGTGAAACATAAAAGCACCTCCCTGCAAATTTTTTGAGCGTCGCAGACTCTACCACTTTCTTTAAATACAATTCTTGTACAGCAGGAATTGTGTTTAAAGAACATTAGAAATACTCAAATCAGTTGTTTTTTGCAGATCTATTAAAGTTTCGCCAACTCTTACAACAGGTCTTGATAAATTGTTTTGATGGATATAAACAACTTCGCCTTCTATGCCGTTTGAAAGCTTAACCCAGCTTCCGAAATATATATAAGCAATATTTCTAAGAAAAGTGAGAAGGTAGGAGGTATCGTATTTATTATAGCCATCCACCTCAAACTGCTTTATAACATCAAAGGGGCAAATTTTTGAGCGGTAAGCTCTGTTTGCAGTCATAGCGTCATAAGTGTCACAAATAGCTATAATCCTTGCAAAATCATTAATTTGACTGCCTTTTATCCCGGCAGGGTAGCCGGAGCCGTCAAATCGTTCATGATGCATAAATGCACCAAGTTTTATGTCATCAGGAATATTTTGCTCTTTCAAAATATCGTATCCCAGCTGGGCATGACTTTTTATAGCCGCAAATTCATCATTTGAGAGCTTGCCCTCTTTATACAGCACTTCCGAAGGTATTTTAAATTTACCGATATCATGAAGTAGTCCCGCTACTGTCAGATTAATCATATCGCGTTCGTTCATTTTCATCCAGTTGGCAAATAAATTGCACAAAAGAGACACATTGTACGAATGACTTATAATATATTCACTATGAGCGTTAAGAAACGACATATAAGTTAAAACATCGGATTTAGCTTTTAACTTTGAAAAGGTGGCGTTGGTTATTTCATACAATTCATCAATATTTACGGCGGCACCCTCACTGATTGACCTTAAAAGAATTTCCGCAGACATGATTTTTGTATCGTATTCACCTGCAAATTCGCCAAAGTTCCGACGCTTGGCTACGGATACCATTTCAGGTTTATCCTTTTGAGGCTGCTCCAATAAATCCTCCAGCACTTCCTCAGGCTCAATATCTTTAGCCTGGGCAACAGTTATTACAGCTTCTTTTATATATACACTGCTTATGCCTTTTCCCATAAGCCGCTCAAGAATGGCAGGGTTTATGAGAGTATCTTTTGCAAGTAAAACAAAGCCTTCGCTGGTGATTACATCTCGTGCTATAACCATCCCCGGCTTAATATCTTCAATATGAACCCGCTTAACACTTACTTGATGACGAACCGTTCCTTCTCTGCTCATATTATCAACTCCTTAAAACTTTGGGTATGCTGCTAGTTAAATATGTATTATAATATTATATAGTTATAATTATTTTTATAGTGAACGACTATATTATAGAGGCTAAAATATGTTTAATATAGGTTTTTATCACAGTTTTGTAACGCTAATTATGATTTTTCAAATAATTATTGGCAGCGGTTTGACCTTACTTGGCTTATCTATCCCTATGCCTTTTCAGCTTATATTAGGGAGTGCCATTTTTTTTGGACTGCCTGCCTGCTTATATGTTAAACTTTCAGGGCAAAAATTTCAAGAAAGAATGGAGTTTAAAAAATTAAGCCCTAAAAATATATTGTATATAGTGTGCCTGTCTATATCAGTATACCCGGCAGCACTGTTTGTATCAGCTATTGCCTCTTTATTTTTCACAGACCATATTCCTGAGGTTTTAGGGACTATGGCTGATGGTGCCAACCCTATAATAATGTTTATGGCTATCTGCATGTCCCCTGCGTTTTTTGAGGAGATATTTTTCCGCGGATTTTTAGGCAAACCTCTAAAACATCTGGGGTTTAAAGGCGCTCTTTTAAACGGTTTATACTTTGGGCTGATACATTTAAATCCTCATCAATTTTTCTATGTTTTTGCTCTTGGGGTTTTGCTGTATTATATGCTGATTTTAGGAGGCAGTATATGGGCACCGATAATTTCTCACCTTATTATTAATTCCCTGGGGCTAATGTTATTCTATTTATCTCCAATAATCT
This sequence comes from Defluviitaleaceae bacterium, assembly GCA_009779915.1. Taxonomy (GTDB): domain Bacteria; phylum Bacillota; class Clostridia; order Lachnospirales; family UBA5962; genus WRBA01. The sequence continues at coordinate 20,931 of WRBA01000001.1, forward strand.
CTGAATATGCACATTTGAGCTTAAATTTTCTTATAATTCCTACTATTATTTTTGTAATTTTACTTAGAAAATTTATAGACGACAACAAAGGCAGGTTAATAATATCCGAGGATTTAAAAGCTCAAAATCTTCAGATAATAACGCCATCTTTTGCTGTTATGATTGCAATGTATCTGTTCATTATTTTTTCTTTTTCTCTGTTCTAAAAACATCATCTATAGCCTTGCCTATTTCCTTATCAAATTTATCTAAGCTGGTGGATATTCTGCTGTCTCCTAAATTTTTAGTGGGTTTGTAAAAAAATTGGGATATTTTATTTTCGAGCTGCTTTTTCATTGCAAACACCCTTTTAACTAAGATTAATATACATTTATTATATAGAAAAGGGCTATTCCTCATTACTCCAGTTGTGATATACATTTTGCACATCATCTTCTTCGTCCAAAAGGGTAAGGAGTTTTTTCATTTTCTTTATATCATCACTATCTGTAAGTTCGGCATAAGTACTTGGAATCATAGTAATTTCAGCGGAAGCCATTTCAATCCCTAATTTTTCAATAGCCTCACGGACTGCTGAAAAATCGTCAGGTTCAGTCAAAATTTCAAAACCCTCATCAGAAGCCTCAAAATCAGAAGCACCGGAGTCAAGCGCAAGCATCATAAGCTTGTCTTCGTCTATACTATCCTCTCGCTCAATCATTATAAGCCCTTTCTTTTCAAACATGAAAGAGACACATCCCGTTGTACCCATATTTCCGCTGCCTTTTGTAAAAGCGCTGCGTACATTGGCTGCCGCACGGTTTCTATTATCAGTTAAAGCCTCAACTATTATCGCTACGCCGTTTGGACCGTAACCTTCGTAAACAATATTTTCATAATCGGAGGAAGAAAGGTCGCCGGAAGCTTTTTTTATAGAGCGCTCGATAGTATCATTTGGCATATTATTGGACTTGGCTTTGGCGATAGCGTCTCTAAGGCGTGCATTTATCGCAGGGTCTGCACCTTCTGATTTTACGGCAACAGCAATTTCCCTGCCAAGTCTTGTGAAAATTTTACCTCTCTGAGAGTCGTTTTTCTCTTTTTTGTGCTTTATATTTGCAAATTTAGAATGACCTGCCATAGTATACTCCTTATAAAACATTTATCGACATATTATTAATGAAAAACTATATAAACATCATTTAAAACCGAACAAACTTACCCTTTGTAATACTGCCATAAATCAACTCGCTCCTTATTAACTGTATATTAGCATTAGTTAAATCAATCATTCTCTCAGAAAAACGGTCAACTTCGTCTAAAAGGGCAAAAACCCTAAATTCAACACGATCGGTATAAATAATTTCATCAATTGGTGTAACTGACTTTTTAAGCTCGTGTTCTATTTTACCTGAAAGGGTATAATCACAAAGTATGGAGACAGACATATAAATTTCCTTCTCAATTACACCTGCGGCGGCGGCAGCATCCTTTGCCGCTTGGGAGTATGCTTTTACAAGACCACCTGTACCCAGCAGAGTGCCGCCAAAATAGCGAGTTACTACTATAAGCCCATTTACAATTTCTAAGCCTCGCAGTATGTCAAGTATAGGCATACCGGCGGTGCGGTCAGGCTCACCATCATCAGAGTGACGCTCTATGATGCTTTGCCCTTCTATACGGAAGGCGTAGCAATTATGATTTGCGCCATTGTGCTTTTTGCGAAGTGCCTGGAGTATCTCCTGTACCTCTTCTTCTGTAGAGGCATAAAAAGCATGACCTATAAATTTTGATTTTTTCTGTATTATTTCAATTTCACCATAGCTATGGAAAGTTTTGTGTTTTTTTAGCATATTAGTGAATCAACTTGAAAATATACACGTTTGAGTGCAGTACTTTCAAGCTGACTCACACCCCCTTAAGTGTTTTTCTTAAGTTGAATGGCTATAATTATTTATACCATAACTAAAAAGCCCTGTAAAGTCTACAGTCTCATAAACTTTTTTGCAATAAATATCAATGGTTTAAAGTAAAAAGGTTCGAGAGATTTTGCCGTATTTGCAAGCTCATCACTTATTTTAATGTGTTGAGGGCAAAGCTTTTCACATTTACCGCAGTTATTGCACAAAGAAGCGATTTGAGGCTTGGTTTTAAGAGCTGTTTGTGAGGCGTATTTTGAAATAGCGGACATTTTGCGTACAAGGGCAGTATCGTTGTAGCAGGACAAACACGTAGGTATATCCACTCCCTGAGGGCAGGGCATACAATAGTTACAGCCTGTACAAGGGACTTTTATAGTCTCGGTAAGAGCTTGCCGTACTTTTTGTATTACTAAAGAATCAGCCTCGGTGAAAGATTCGCTGGCATCGTTTGCTGTCTTTAAGTTTTCTTCAACCATTTCAATAGAACCCATTCCTGACACAACAGAGGTTATTTCCGGCTGATTCCATAGCCATCTAAGAGCCCACTCTGTAGGGCTTCTTCTAATATGCGCCTCTTCAAAAATTTTTAAAGCACTCTTAGGCAGATTATTAGCAAGCATACCGCCTCTTACAGGACCCATTATCATTACAGGCAGCCCCTTAGATGCCGCGTATATAAGCCCGCTTTTGCCTGCCTGATTGTTTTCATCTAAGTAATTATAATAAATCATACAAAATTCCCATGAATAAGCGTCACAAATTTTTACAAACTCGTCTTTGCCGCCGTGGTAAGAAAAGCCTATGTTTCGGATTTTGCCCTCTTTTTTCTTTTCATCTATCCATTTTTCTATGCCAAGACCTGAAAGCCGTTTCCAAACATTAACATCTGTCATCATGTGTATGAAATAATAGTCTATATAATCAGTTTGAAGCCTTTCAAGCTGCTTGGTGAGGTACTTGTCCAAATCCTCGTGCTTTTTAATTAAAGCAGGGGGGATTTTTGTGGCTATTTTAACCTCTGTACGCTTATTATTACGGTTTAGCACTTTGCCTAAAGTCGCCTCAGAGTTTCCGTATAAATATGCTGTATCAAAATAATTAACGCCTTTTTCAATTGCGTGTAAAATTATCTTTTCAGTCTCTTTTTCATCTTTAGGAAAGCGCATACAGCCGAAACCAAGTGCTGAAAGACTGTCATTGTTTTTTGGATTTGTTCTATATTTCATTTGAAAATCCCTCCATTGTTGAATATAATGTAATTAGGTCTAGGATATAGCAATGGTGCATAATTTGTTTCAGCCAATTTTTCTATCGCTTTTTGCTTCAGCACATAATTATGCACCGCTACTATATAGTTTACCACATTTTTAATGAATGGAAGTGTAAATTTTGAAAATTACATTAGGTATAGACATTGGGTCCACATCTACTAAAATTATTGGGTTAAACCCTAAAGGGGAGATAGCCGCAAAATGTCAGGCTGCCACCTCTGACCGGCTTATTTCTATGTATGGAAGTCTGGGCAAGCTTTTACATGAAAAAGGGTTGTCCCTTGATAATATAGAAAGAATTGCTTTAACAGGAGCCGGAGCCTCATGGATAGAAGAGGGCAGTGCTATTTATGGGATTAAAACTGTAAAAATAAGTGAGACGGATGCTGTAGGCTTAGGGGCACTCGCCCTTTCAGGGCTTTTTGAGGGGATTATTATGAATATAGGTACGGGGACTGTTTTTGTATATGCAAACGCGAAAAAATTCTCCCATGTAGGAGGCAGCGGTGTTGGGGGTGCAACTCTTGTAGGTCTTTCTAAAAGGCTGATTGGCGAAAGTGGTGTACAAAAAATATCCCAATTAGCTCAAAAAGGGAATTTGAAAAATATCGACCTTATGATGGGGGATGTTTATAATATGGACTTTTCGTTTCTGCCTCCTGAGGCGACCGCGGCTAATTTTGGGAATTTTAAAACTGATGCCACTAAAGAAGATATGGCGCAGGGGCTTTTAAGTACAATATATCAGATTTTAGGGGTTATGGCTGCTTTTGCGGCTTTAGGCAAGGGGTGTAAAACTATTATAGTTACAGGGGCTTTAGCGGAGCTTGTACAGGCTAAACAAGTGCTCCCTCTTGTTGGTGGTTTATATGGAGTTAATTTTATATTTTGCGAAAATGCAGTGTACGCTACTGCTTTAGGTGCGGCTTTTGGTATCATCAAGGCAAACTCATGAAAAAATAATTGTTAAGATTTGTAATCCTTGCATCGCAGATTTTAATCGATTTGACGAAAGTTCACTTCCGTCAAATCGCAAAAGTTTGCAAAGTTTCGTAGGGACTTTGTAAACTTACCTTAAGTTCCTCGCCGAAATCCTGATTTCGGCGAAGGGCAAACCCTTCCATGGGTTTGTCCTTTTGGTATCTAAAAAAACATTGAATTTATGACGGCTTTATGAAATAATAGGTATGGGGTGAGGGTATTGAAAATTATTTGTACAGGACATAGCGGATTTTTGATCCGGCTTGATGAATATAATCTAATTTTTGACTATTTCACAGATGAAAAAAATATTATAAAGCCTGAAATATTTGAAGGTAAGAAAACTTGTGTTTTCGTATCTCATAATCACGGAGATCATTATAATAAGAAGATTTTCGATTGGGAAAATTTAGGCGAGATTGTATATATCCTGGAAAAGGATTGTAAAGCGGATAATGACATTATTAAAATTGCCGAAGGTGAAGAAATTAGTGTCCTTGACGGGACGGTTAATATTAAGACTTACGGCTCTACTGATGAGGGAGTATCTTTTTTAGTGAAAGTGGGCAGCGCTACGATTTTTCACGCAGGGGATTTAAATGATTGGTATTGGGAAGATGAACTAAGTCCCGAGGAGCTTGCGGAATGGGAGGAAAATTATCTTCGTATTATAAGAAAGCTTGCAGGAGTTCATATAGACATAGCCTTTATGCCGGAAGATCCGCGTCTTGGTGTTCACGCCCGCCGCGGCATAGAGTATTTTGAGAAAATTGTAATGCCTAAAAGGATAATACCGATGCACTTTCCTGCAAATGCAGGGATAGAATACTAAAAAAATTAAAAAAAAAGGAGAATGAATATGAAATTTTCAATTGTACATACCAATATCAATATTACGAATATGGAAAGGTCTATCGAGTTTTACAAAAAAGCCCTTGGGCTTGAGGTTTTTAGAAGGTTTATGCCGGAAGATAAGAGCTTTGAAATTGTCTACCTTACAGATGAGGATAATGCCCACAAACTTGAGCTTACATGGCTTAGGGACAAAGAAGGTTCTTATAATTTAGGGGATAATGAATTGCATATAGCATTTGTAACAGAGGATTTTGAAGAGGCACACGCACTCCATAAAGAAATGGGCTGTATATGTTATGAAAATGAGAAAATGGGTATTTACTTTATAAACGACCCTGATGGGTATTGGCTTGAGGTTATGCCTAAGAGGAAGTAGATAATTTTGTTAAAAGCCGTAGTGCGTAGTACTACGGCTTTTAACGAAATTTATTGTATGGACTGTCAACCGTTCTTATAGAGATATTGTTAAAAGTATTATTTATCATTACCAGGCTTATGACGATTGCCAGACTGTTTCTTATTATTCTTACCTTCGCCGTCAAGGGCGTCATTGGCTAAAGTGGGACCGCCTTTTGCTTTTTTGGCGCGGACTTCTTTAGGGTCTATTTGGCTGTCTTTTGGCATGGAAATTCTCCTTGTTAAGTAGGTTTAACAGTAATATGTGTATCAATCTAGAAACTTATGCATAAAAATTTCAATAAATGTGAAAAAAACCCTTGCCAAAGGGTTTTTTATGTGTTAAAATTGCCTCCGTGACGATTTTGTAGATGGGTAGGTTATGCCCATTTCCAAATCTACGGCTAAGATTGTGAGGTTGCTGACAAAAGTTAGGTAGTTCGCATGAGCCGATGCTTCAACAGGGCATAGTCCAGTTCACGAAACCGGGCGACGAGGTCACTGCTTATACGGTTGGGCAGGTCTTTTTTCTAGGCTTTCAAATTATGACACACCCGGCAAAGTGTAACAGTCTTGACTGTCGTGCTGAATGAATCTAAAGTACGAAAAAGGAGGGGCTTTTTTAATGGCAAGTCAAAAAATCAGGATTAATCTTAAGGCTTATGACCACAAATTGGTGGACAAATCCGTAGCTCAAATTATTGAAACGGCGAAGAAAACAGGGGCTGAAATTTCAGGACCTATACCTCTTCCAACTAAGAAGGAAATTGTAACAATACTTCGTGCGGTACACAAATATAAAGACAGCCGCGAACAGTTTGAAATGAGGACACATAAGAGATTGATTGATATTTTAATGCCTACGCCAAAGACTATCGATGCGCTTCAAAGACTCGATCTTCCGGATGGCGTGGATATTACACTTAAAATTATGTAGTAAAAATAAAAATATATACCTAGGACGATTATTTAGTGTTTAGCCTGTTGAACAAACCTTGCCACGTGGCGTAAGGGTTCGGGAAACAAAGAGTTTCCTGAATGGAATCCGCAAGGCGGGCTTTGCCGTTTTTTCGACAGCATGAATGCTGATAATCCGCTGTAGAGTTTTGGAGGTGCGAGAATGAAAAAAGCCATATTAGGCAGGAAAATTGGCATGACACAAGTGTTTGCTGAAGATGGTACCGTAGTTCCTGTTACGGTAGTTGAAGCGGGGCCTTGTACGATAGTTCAGAAAAAAACGATGGAAAATGACGGCTATGAAGCCATTCAAGTAGGTTTTGGCAAGGTTAAAGAAAAACGCTTAACAAAACCGGTAAAAGGTCATTTTGCAAAAGTTAGTGTGGAGATTAGGAAAGTCCTCCGTGAGTTTAGGTTTGAAGATATCTCTGCCTATGAAGTAGGCAATGAAATTAAGGCTGACATTTTCGCAGCCGGAGATAAGGTTGATGTTTCGGGGGTTTCCAAAGGTAAAGGTACCAGAGGGCCTATCCAGAGACATGGTCAAAGCAGAGGTCCAATGACCCATGGTTCTAAATATCACAGGGGTGTAGGCTCCATGGGTGCCGCTACAAGCCCTGGCAGGGTTTTCAAGGGCAAGAAAATGGCAGGTAAAACCGGTAATAAGAATGTAACGGTTCAAAACCTTGAAATAGTAAAAACCGATGCAGAGAGAAATCTTTTATTAGTAAAAGGCGCGATTCCAGGTCCTAAAGGCTCTCTCGTATGCATTAAAGACAGTGTGAAGTAGAAGGAAAGGAGGATTAGAAATGGCAAAAGTACCCGTATTTAACGTAGACGGTTCTAAAGTTGATGATATAGAGATTTCCGATGCTATATTCGGCATTGAGCCTAATAAAGATGTTGTGCATATGGCTGTTGTTCAGTATTTAGCTAACAAGCGCCAAGGCACACAATCGGCAAAAACCCGTGCGGAAGTTAGAGGCGGCGGTCGTAAGCCTTGGAGGCAAAAAGGCACAGGGCGTGCTCGTCAAGGCTCCATAAGAAGCCCTCAATGGACAGGAGGCGGTGTTGTATTCGCTCCTAAGCCAAGGGATTATTCATTCAAACTTAACAAAAAAGTTAAGCGGCTGGCACTTAAATCCGTACTCAGTCAAAAAGTTTTAGAAGAAAAACTTATTGTGCTTGATGAGCTTAGCTTCTCTGAAATTAAAACAAAGCAGATGGTGAATGTGGTTAATAACTTAAAGCTTGAAAAAGCACTTGTGGTGACTGAAGGGGACTCTAAAAATGTTGTTTTGTCCGCTAAAAACATGCCTAATGTTAAAACCGCAGGAGTTGGCACCATCAATGTATATGATATTTTAAAATTTGATAATTTTGTAGTGACTAAAGAAGCGGTAGAAAAAATGCAGGAGGTGTACGCATAATGGCTAATATTCAATATTATGATGTTATCCTAAAGCCGGTGGTTACTGAAAAAACCATGAGCGATATGGCGGATAAAAAATACACCTTCTTTGTTCATACAGAGGCCAACAAAACAATGGTAAAAGATGCTGTTGAGAAAATGTTTGACGGTGTCAAGGTGGAATATGTAAATACAATGAATTTAAAAGGCAAATTCAGAAGGCGCGGTCAAAATTCCGGAGGCTATACGGCATCTAAGAAAAAAGCCATCGTCCAGCTTAAAGCCGATTCTAAAGAGATTGAGTTATTCCAAGGATTGTAAGAAAATTTTCACGAAAAGTAACTGCTTTATGCGGTTACGCAAAGAAAGGAGTTTAATGAAATGGGTGTTAAAAGATACAAACCCTATACTCCGTCCAGAAGGCATATGACATCTTCGGACTTTTCGGAAATTACTAGGAAAGAGCCTGAGAAAAGTCTTGTTGTACATCTTAAAAAGCACAGCGGCCGGAATAATCAGGGTAAAATAACCGTTCGTCACAGAGGCGGCGGAGCTAAGATAAAATACAGAATAATTGATTTTAAAAGAAATAAAGACGGTATACCGGCAAAAGTTGTAGGGATTGAATACGATCCGAACAGGACGGCAAATATAGCACTTTTAGCCTATGCAGACGGTGAGAAGAAATATATTCTTGCCCCTCACGGACTTAAAGTAGGGGAAACTCTTATGAACGGTCCCGATGCGGAAATTAAGCTGGGCAATACATTGCCTATGAGAAATATTCCGCTGGGTACCCAAATTCATAATCTTGAAATGAAGCCGGGTGCAGGTGGTCAGCTTGTAAGAAGTGCGGGAAATACGGCACAACTTATGGCTAAAGAAGGTAAATATGCCACAGTGCGCCTTCCATCCGGTGAGATGAGGCTTCTGCCGATAGATTGCAGAGCTACAATCGGTCAAGTGGGCAATATCGACCACGAACTTATAACCATAGGTAAGGCGGGAAGAAAGCGTAATATGGGTATCAGACCTACAGTGCGCGGTTCCGTTATGAACCCTAACGATCACCCTCATGGTGGTGGTGAAGGTAAAGCTCCAATCGGTCGCCCGGCACCGTCTACTCCTTGGGGTAAGCCGGCACTTGGCTACAAAACAAGAAATAAGAGAAAGCCTTCTCAAAAAATGATTATACGTCCACGTAATAAGAAATAGAGATAGACAGGAGGAACGCTAATGAGCAGATCTCTTAAAAAAGGGCCATTTGCTGACGATCATTTGCTTAAAAAAGTAGCAGCACAAAATGATGCTGGCACGAAAAGCGTTATTAAAACTTGGTCGCGCCGCTCTACAATTTTTCCGGATATGATAGGTCACACAATAGCTGTCCATGACGGCAGAAAACACGTACCTGTATATATAACCGAAGATATGGTAGGTCATAAATTAGGCGAATTTGCCGGGACCAGAACCTATAGGGGTCACGGTAAAGATGCGGATAAGAGAAGCAGAACGAAATAAGGGTTTTAGATTGATTTGTCCTAACACGCTTTCAGCGAGTTAGACTCCTCGCAATGACAGAAGAGGGGATGATGGAGGAAGACGACCGCCAAAGGCGGTTAAAATCCGCAGACGGAGTCTGAAAGCCAATTCATACCAACCGTAACATCGTTAAAAGCTGGTGTCTGCAAGACAGCAGATTTTAACGAAAAGTAATCGCTTTAGCGATTACGACAGAAAGGAGTGTAAAGTAAAGATGGCAAGAGGGCACAGAAGCCAGATAAAAAGAGAAAGAAACGAGCAAAAAGACATGCGCCCAAAAGCGCACGCCAAATTTGTAAGAGTTTCCCCATCTAAAGCTAAAATAGTGCTTGACCAGATAAAAGGAAAAGATATTACATCTGCACTTGGTATTTTATCATATTCACCAAGATATGCATCAGATGTCATAATTAAAGTGCTTAAATCGGCGGTTGCTAACGCTGAAAACAATTTGGGGATGGATCCCGCACAATTGTTTGTGGAAGAAGCTGTAGCCAACCAAGGTCCTACAATGAAGCGTATCCGCCCTGAATCTAAGGGTAGGGCTTACAGGATTTTGAAAAAAACCAGCCATATTTCCATAGTGCTTAATAGTAAGCATTAATTAACCTTATTACGTCATCTTTACTTCAAGTTTTCCGAAATCCATCGTCGCGAGCGAAGCACTCGTAATTTGTTTTAGTACTGTATTTCGCACACTCCTCGAATTTCGAAAAATTTGTTCGTAAATCTAACGAAAGCAGGTCAATTAGTACTTACAATGAAAAATAAGGAGGAAAAAGATGGGCCAAAAAGTTAATCCCCATGGACTTAGAGTCGGCATTATTAAAGAATGGGATTCGGTTTGGTATGCTGAAAAAGATTTTTCCAAGTTCTTGGTTGAAGATAATAAGCTTAGAAAATATATCAAAGAAAAACTCTTTCAAGCCGGTGTTTCAAGAATAGTGATCCAAAGAACATCTGAGCGTGTAAGAGTAACCATTTACGCCGCTAAGCCGGGTATAATAATCGGTAGAAACGGTCAGGCAATACAAGAACTTCAGAATAATCTCCAAAAGATGTCCGAGCAAAAAGTCCTTATTAATATCGAGGAAATTAAAAGACCGGAACTTGACGCACAGCTCGTTGCGGAAGATATTGCTAAGCAGCTTGAAAGCCGTGTAACATTTAGGCGCGCTATGAAACAGTCAATGTCTCGTACAATGAAAATGGGCGCAAAAGGCATTAAAACCATGTGTTCAGGTCGTCTCGGCGGTGCTGATATGGCAAGGACAGAGCATTATCACGAAGGCACTATCCCTCTCCAGACTCTTCGCGCCGATATAGACTACGGTTTTGCGGAAGCTAACACAACTTACGGCAAAACAGGCGTTAAAGTTTGGATATATAAAGGTGAGATTCTTCCTGAGAAAAAAGGTAAGGAAGGTTTCCCATCTTCGACGGGAACCGGCTCTAAAGAGCCGTCCGCTAAGGCGGGCCTTGGAAGGGAGAGATAATTAATGTTAAGCCCTAAAAGAGTAAAAAGACGTAAACAGTTCAGGGGTCGCATGAAAGGCAGAGCCTTAAGAGGCAATACCATTACTTACGGCGATTTCGGTATAAGAGCAATGGAACCCGGCTGGATTACATCTAATCAGATAGAAGCTGCCCGTATAGCTATGACTAGGCATATTAAAAGGGGCGGTAAGGTTTGGATTAAAATTTTCCCTGACAAACCGATAACTTCAAAACCTGCAGAGACTCGTATGGGTAGCGGTAAAGGTTCGTTGGAGTATTGGGTTGCAGTGGTTAAGCCCGGCAGGATTATGTTTGAAATAGGCGGTGCCGTACCTGAGGAAACCCAAAGAGAAGCACTCCGCCGCGCCATTCACAAACTGCCTATAAAATGCAAAGTGGTATCCAAAGCTGAAGAACAATCGGAAATGGAGGCTGGCAGCGGTGAAGAGTAAAGAATTATTGACTGATCTTAATAAAAAATCCGCCACAGAGCTTGAAGCTGAACTTGTATCGGCTAAGAAAGAACTGTTTAACCTCAGATTCCAGCATGCTACCAATCAGCTCTCAAACACTACGCGGATTCCTGAAGTTAAAAGAAATATAGCTCGTATTCAAACAGTAATAACCCAAAAAGAAAAGGGACTGGCATAAGAAAGGAGGTAGCGCGAAATGGAAAGAAACCTGAGAAAAGTTAGAACAGGTAAAGTTGTAAGCGATAAAATGGATAAAACTGTAGTTGTTGCCGTTGAAAACAGAATAAGGCATCCACGCTACAAAAAAATCATTAAAAGAACTTATAAGCTTAAAGCCCATGATGAGAATAATGAATGCGGCATAGGCGATACAGTAAAAGTTATGGAAACGCGCCCTCTTTCTAAAGAGAAAAGATGGAGACTGGTTTCTATATTAGAGAAGGCGAAATAAGGAAGTCTTTTTTCGGCAAAGAACATGCCGAAAAAACCGTTCGAGCTTTCGCCATAGAAACATCGGCAAAAGGCTCACACTGACTAGGAGGTAAACAGCAATGATACAACAAGAATCGAGACTCGTCGCCGCTGATAATTCCGGTGCGAAAGAGCTTCTGTGTATTCGCGTTTTAGGCGGCTCTAAAAGACGCTATGGTCACGTAGGTGATGTTATAGTTGCAGCTGTTAAAGATGCAACACCCGGTGGGGTTGTCAAAAAAGGCGAAGTCGTAAGGGCGGTTATAGTCCGCACTAAAAAAGGCGTTTCAAGGTCTGACGGCAGTTATGTAAAATTTGATGATAATGCTGCTGTAATCATAAAAGAAGACAAAAACCCAAGAGGCACTCGTATTTTCGGTCCTGTGGCAAGGGAACTGAGGGAAAGACAGTATATGAAAATACTCTCTTTAGCCCCTGAAGTACTTTAGGAGGTTAGGCAAAATGAGTAAGCTTAAAATAAAAAGAGGCGACAACGTTCAGGTTATTGCCGGTAAAGAAAAAGGCAAGCAGGGCAGAGTCTTAAATGTAGACAGAGAAAATGACAGAGTAGTGGTTGAAGGTCTTAATATGGTAACAAAACACAAAAAGCCAAGAGGTGCGGATCAAGGCGGTATCCTTAAACGTGAAGCTGCTATACACGCCTCAAATGTTATGTATGTTCATAATGGCAAACCTACAAGACTGGGCATTAAAGTTGAGACTGCTACCAAAGATGGTAAAACCGTAAATGTAAAAAAGCGTTTTGCTAAGACTACAGGCGATGTTATTGATTAATTAATCCTAAAACGGTGTGTTGAGAGTTGATTAAGGAAGCAATTTTTACTGGTAAAGCTTGGTATTACTCGTTTTTCGGTCTTCGTCCGAGAAAGCTCGTAAAAATTTCATTGGCTTTGTAACACACCTAACCTGAAAGGAGGATAAGCTTAGTGAGCAGACTAAGAGAATTTTATGAAACTGAAGTCATAGATGCTATGATGAAAAAGTTTCCCTATAAAAACAAATTAGAAGTTCCTAAAATAGAGAAAATTGTTATAAATATGGGTCTTGGCGAAGCTAAAGATAATCCCAAAGCCCTTGAATCGGCTACAAATGATATGACAATTATATCAGGTCAAAAGCCTGTAATTACTAAGGCTAAAAAATCTGTTGCAGCTTTTAAGCTCCGTGCGGGAATGTCTATTGGCTGTAAAGTTACTTTAAGAGCTTCAAAAATGTATTCATTTGCGGACAGACTTATAAATGTGGCTCTTCCCCGTGTTAGGGACTTTCGCGGTATTTCACCGGATTCCTTTGACGGACGCGGTAATTACACATTAGGTATCCGTGAGCAGCTTATATTCCCTGAAATTCAGTACGATAAGATTGATAAAATAAGAGGCATGGACATCGTATTCGTAACTACGGCAAAAACAGACGAGGAAGCACGTGAATTGTTAGCCTTGTTTGGAATGCCGTTTGCGCAGGCGCAGTAAGGGAGGAGGTTTTAGCATATGGCAAAAGTTGCTATGAGATTAAAGCAAAAGAGAAAGCCGAAGTTTTCAACCAGAGCCTACACCAGATGTGAATTATGCGGCAGACCTCATGCGGTTTTGCGTAAATTTGGAGTATGTCGTATTTGCTTTAGGGAACTTGCCTACAAAGGGCAAATTCCGGGCGTTAGAAAAGCCAGCTGGTAATTATGGAAGGAGGTAATATGAATGTCAATGTCAGATCCTATTGCTGATATGCTCACAAGGATAAGAAATGCAAATTCTGCCAAACACGATACAGTGGATATCCCTTCTTCCAGAGTAAAGGCTGCTATTGCCGATATACTGGTCCAAGAAGGTTATATAAAAGGCTATGAAATAATTGAAATGGGCGTTAAAAAGACAATGAGAGTAACTCTCAAATATGGTGCAAGTAAAAATGAGAAGGTTATCTCAGGGGTTAAGCGGATTTCAAGACCAGGTCTTAGGATTTATGCTAACTGTGATGAGCTGCCGAAGGTTTTAAACGGTCTTGGTACTGCAATCATCTCAACAAACAAAGGTATAATCACTGATAAAGAGGCCAGAAAAAGCAATGTTGGCGGTGAAGTTATAGCATTCGTTTGGTAATTGAAGATTAAAAATTGGTAAGAAAATATTAACCAGAGAAATATTGAAAGGGGTGCAGAACGTGTCACGTATAGGGAAAATGCCTGTGGCAATCCCCGCCGACGTAACCGTGGACATAGGAGAGGGTAATTTTGTAACAGTAAAAGGACCCAAAGGCACATTGTCCAGGAAGCTGGTGGATGACATGAACATCGCAATCGAAGAGGGTCAAGTAGTTGTAAAAAGACCGAGTGACCTTAAAAGGCACAAATCTCTTCATGGTTTAACAAGGACATTAATATCCAATATGGTTGAAGGGGTAACTAACGGATATACTAAAACCCTTGAAATACAAGGGGTTGGATATAGGGCAGCTAAAGATGGTAAAACACTTAATTTAACCCTTGGCTACTCACATCCGGTTGTAATGACTGACCCGGAAGGCGTTAGCTCGGCAGTTGAAGGTAATAAAATCACCGTAACAGGTATAGATAAAGAAAAAGTCGGTCAATTCGCCGCTGAAATTCGTCAAAAACGCGAACCTGAGCCATATAAAGGCAAAGGCATCAGGTATGTTGGCGAGTATGTAAGGCGTAAAGCCGGTAAAGCAGGCAAGAAGTAAAGGAGGGGTGAGATAAATGATTAAAAAACCATCAAGGCAATCGGCTAGGGAAAAACGCCATTACAGAATCAGAAACAAAATATCAGGCACCCCGGCTAAGCCCAGGCTTGCGGTTTTTCGTTCCAATAAGCATATATATGCACAAATTATAGACGATGTGGCAGGACATACTTTAGTTTCCGCATCAACTAAAGATAAGGTTATTGCCGGTGCGCTTAAGTTTAGTTCAAACACAGACGCGGCAAAAGCCGTAGGTAAAGCTTTAGGCGAAAAAGCAGTTGCTGCCGGTATATCTCAGGTAGTATTTGACAGAGGCGGTTATCTTTATCATGGTAAAGTCCAAGCTTTAGCGGACGCTGCCAGGGAAGCCGGACTTAAATTCTAACAAGGGAGGTAAACACTTTTGGGAAAAATCGATCCAAGTATTCTTGACCTTAAAGACAAAGTTGTTACTATAAAGCGCGTAACAAAAGTTGTTAAAGGTGGTAGGACTTTCCGTTTCGCCGCCCTTGTGGTAGTTGGTGATGAGGCCGGTCATGTAGGCGTTGGTCTCGGCAAAGCTACGGAAATACCTGAAGCCATAAGAAAAGGCAAAGAAGACGCTAAGAAAAATCTTATCTATATAGAAAAAACAGAGAATGACAGCTTGTATCATGAGATTTTAGGTCATTTCTCAGCTGCTAAGGTTTTGTTGAAACCTGCAGCGGAAGGTACCGGTATTATAGCCGGCGGTCCTGTTCGTATTGTTTGCGAACTTGCAGGCATAAGAAATGTTAGGACAAAATCTTTAGGCTCCAACAATAAGCGTAATGTTGTAAATGCGACAATTGAAGGGCTTAAAAACATTAAAACACCTGAACAAGTTGCCAGACTTCGCGGCAAAACAGTGGAAGAAATTAAGGGCTAGGAGGGTTATTAGTGGCTGAATTAAAAATTACATTGGTTAAATCCACAATCGGCGCAAAACCTGCACATAAAAAAACCGTGCAAGCCTTAGGCCTTAGAAAATTACACAAAACCGTAATCCAAAAGGATAACGCGGCCATAAGAGGTATGTGCAAGCAGGTAACTCATCTTGTTAAAGTAGAAGAGGTTTAGTAATTGTTTAACTGTGGTTCACACATTTACCGGAAAGGAGTAACGGCATGAAATTAGGCGAATTAAGCCCGGCTCCCGGCTCAAAGAGAAAAAAATTCAGAGTGGGCAGAGGGCACGGTTCCGGCAACGGTAAAACAGCAGGCAAAGGGCACAAAGGGCAAAAAGCGCGCTCAGGTTCACCAAGACCGGGCTTCGAAGGCGGTCAAATGCCGCTTTTCAGAAGGCTGCCCCATAGAGGCTTTAAATGCAGAAATTCTAAGGATATAGTTGCTATTAATATATCTAAGCTGGACGTTTTTGAAGACGGTGCTGTAGTTGATATAGAGGCTCTTAAATCCAAAGGCTTGCTTTCAAACCCGAGAGATGGGGTAAAAATCCTTGGTGAAGGCGAGCTTAAGAAGAAATTAACCGTAAAGGTTAATCATTTTAGTGAGGTCGCTAAAGAAAAAATCGAGGCCGCCGGTGGAAAAGCTGAGGTGATTTAGTTGTTTAGCGTTTTAATTAATGCGTGTAAAGTAAAAGAAATTCGCGAAAAACTTATAGCAGTAATTGCGCTTGTGGCAGTTTATCGTTTGGGAGCGGCTATACCTTTGCCCGGCATCAATTTAACAGCTTGGCAGTTCGTAAGAACTCAAGGTACTAATCAGACCCTTTTTGCCACTATTGTAGGCGGTGAATTTGGTACTATATTCCAGATGGGTATCGGACCTTTCATTACTGCTTCGATTATAATGCAGCTTTTATGCGTGGCTATTCCTAAACTCGAACAGATACAAAAGGAAGGCCAGGAAGGTCGCAAAAAAATCGGGCGCATTACAAGATTTGTGGCTGTTGGGCTTGCCCTTATTCAAGGGGGAGGTACGGTTTTTGCCATACAACAGCAAGGACTTTTCCTTCATCCAAACCTGCTTACATGGCTTACTGCTACAGCGGCAATTGTAGCAGGCTCCATATTCGTTATGTGGCTGGGTGAGCTTATAACTGAAAAGGGCGTAGGCAACGGCTCCTCTTTTATAATATTCTCGAATATTATATCGGGAGCTCCCGCAGGGGTTATGATGGGCATAGCTATTATGCAGTCGTTGGAGCCTTTGATGATACTGTCATTTGTGCTTCTTATTATACTGTTTATTGGTCTTGTCGCTTTTGCAACTCTTATACAGGATGGAGAACGGCGGATTCCTGTTCAATACTCCAAAAAAATGGTAGGCAGGCAAATGCATGGCGGTCAAAGCACTTATATGCCTATTAAGGTTAATATAGCAGGGGTTATGTCCATAATCTTCTCCATAAGCTTATTGCAGCTTCCGGCTACAGTGGCTGGGTTTTATCCTCATCCTAATATTATTAGGCTTACTGAAATACTGTCACTAACATCTCCTGTAGGTGCGATATTATACGCTATACTTATAGTTTGCTTTACATTCTTCTATACCTCATTTGCAGTTAATCCTGTTGAAATGGCTGAGAATTTGAAGAAAAACGGCGGCGTAGTACCGGGAGTTCGCACGGGCAAGCCTACGAGTGATTATATTGCAAGGACAGTTCACAGGCTTTCGTGGATAGGTGCAGGATTTTATGTAATACTTGCTATGGCTCCTATTGTTTTCCAAGTTGCAACTGGCTTGGAAGTAGGCTTTGGCGGTACAACCCTTCTGATTATGGTAGGTGTGGCACTTGAAACTGTAAAACAGTTGGAATCACAGCTTCTAATGAGGCATTACAAAGGGTTCCTTAGCAGCTAAAAAAGCTAAGTTTTATCTAGTTAGGGGAGCAATGTTATGAAACTCGTATTGCTTGGTGTATCAGGTGCCGGTAAAGGTACACAGTCAAAAAACATAATAAAAAGATATAATCTGGGGCATATATCCACAGGAGATATTTTGCGCAGGCATATACGGGATGGTACTGCCATTGGTCTTAAAATTCAAGATGGTATGGACGCAGGGCAGCTTGTTGATGACGAGCTTATGATAGACATTGTTAAAGATGTGGTTACCAGACCTGAATTTGAAAATGGCTATATTTTGGATGGCTTTCCGAGAACTTTGGCTCAGGCACAGATTTTTGATGAGTTTGAGCGGATTGACCTTGCCGTTTATGTGCAAGTTGATGATAAAGTTGTTATAGAACGCCTGACGGGAAGATGGGTATGTGACTGCTGCGCTCAAATGTATCATATAAACAGCTTCCCGCCAAAAGCTCCAGGTATTTGTGATGAATGCGGGTGCAGGCTTATACAGCGTGAAGACGATAAAGCTGAAACTGTGAAGGATAGGCTTAGGATATTCCATGAGCTTACAGACTCGGTGATTAGTTATTATAAAGAATTGGGCGTTCTGTTCACAGTCTCCGGTGAAGGTGACGCAGATACTATTACAAACACAATAATCCAAAAGTTAGACACTTTAGTCTAGTGCTTTATAGTGGATTAACTTAAAATTCGCTTCCAAAAGGCGAGGGATATTGTTATAACCCCCCGCCTTTTGGATTAAGTTTTTGGCTTTTCTCGGAGGATTTATGTCAATAATATTAAAAAATAAATTTCAAGCGGATTGTATGCGTGAGGCGGGTAAGGTAGTATTTCACGTTCATGAGGCGTTAGAGAAAGCCATAAAACCCGGCATAACCACCAAAGAGCTTGATGATATATGTGCCCAGTGTTTGAAAGAACACGGTGCCATATCTTCATTTTTTGGTTATGAAGGTTCTTTTGGGGCAGGCCCCTATCCTGGAAATGCTTGTATTTCCTTAAATGAAGAGGTAATTCACGGTCTGCCCGGTTTAAGAAAGCTTAGAAGTGGCGATATTGTAAGTATTGATGTTGGGGCGTATAAAAACGGCTTCCATGGTGATGCGGCGCGAACCTATATTGTAGGCGATGTGTTGGAAGAGGATAAAAAGCTTATAAGAGTAACTGAGGAAAGCTTTTTTAAAGGGCTTGAATTTGTTAAGCCAGGTAAAAGGCTGTACGAAGTTTCTGGCGCAATACAGGATTATATTCAGTCCAACGGATTTTCTGTAGTTAGAGACTATGTAGGTCATGGCATAGGCAAAGCTCTTCATGAATCCCCTGAAATACCAAATTACCGCCCTAAGGATAAAGGCGGCGGTGTAAGGCTTGTGCCTGGTATGACTCTTGCGATAGAACCTATGGTAAATACAGGGGTGTATGCCGTTAAAGTACTGGACGATTTATGGACAGTTGTAACAAAGGACGGCAAAAATAGTGCCCATTACGAAAATACTGTTTTAGTAACCGACGGTGAGCCGGAAATTTTAACAATGTTGTAGCATATTTAAATTATTTATGGTATACTAACAAGCGCAATAATTTTTTGACAGGGTAAAAACAAGGAGGCGGAAAGCTTTGATAAACTTTCAAATCGGCCAGATTGTTTTTTCCAAAAGTGGCAGGGATAAAGGTATGCCATTTGTTGTTCTTAACGTGGAAGGCGAGTATTTATACTTGGCTGATGGTAAATATCGGTTAATTGCAAAACCTAAAAAGAAAAAACTAAAGCATGTTCAGCCGACAAATACGGTTAATGAAAATGTGGCGGCTTTAGTGTCTGGGTTTAGTGATTCCGATTTACGAAAAGCAATAGCGGAGTTTAAGGGAATCTAGGTTTTAGCGTCGCAGACTTTAATTCATTCCGACGGCAACTCATTAAAAGCAAAGTGTCTGAAGGTCGATATGCTTTTAATGACAGTAATGAGGGGGTAGAACCTTGGCTAAAAACGATGTAATCGAAGTTGAAGGTGTAGTTATTGAAAAGCTTCCAAACGCGGTTTTTCAGGTTGAGCTTGAAAATGGGCATAAAATAATGGCTCATCTCTCAGGTAAACTACGTATGAATTTTATCAGAATTATCCCCGGTGATAAAGTGCTGATTGAAATGTCTCCGTATGATTTGACAAAAGGGCGTATTATTTGGAGAGATAAATAGGAAATGAAAGTTTCCTGTCTTCGACAGGAACCGGCTATGGTGAACCGTCCGCTACTGCGGGCTAATAAAGGAAGGCTTCCTGTCTTCGACAGGAACCGGCTCTAACGAGCCGTCCGCTACTGCGGGCCAGGAAAGGAGAGCTAAAAAATGAAGGTTAGAGCTTCAGTTAAACCGATTTGCGAAAAATGCAAAATAATCAGAAGAAAAGGTGCTGTAAGAATTATTTGCGGCAATCCAAAACACAAGCAAAGGCAAGGCTAGTAAAAATTTCAATCTAAACCGTTATTACTATGGTATACGAAGGGTCAATGTCCTTTAAAGCCTTGAAAGAAAAACACATATCGGTTTAGGTGATAGGTAATCCGTGATAACGATATTAAAAACAAAAAAATACGAAAGGTGCGATATAATAATGGCACGTATTGAAGGTGTTGACTTACCGAGGGAAAAACGTGTAGAAATAGGTCTTACCTATATTTATGGAATAGGCCGCGCTACATCTAATAAGATTTTAGCTAAATCCGGTATTAACCCGGATACGAGAATAAGAGATTTAACCGATGCTGAGGTTATGAAAATAAGGGACGCTATTGCTGAAACGGCAAAGGTAGAGGGTGAGCTTCGCCGTGAAGTTGCGCTTAATATTAAGCGTCTTGTTGAAATCGGATGCTACAGAGGTATTCGTCATAGAAGAGGGCTTCCCGTCAGAGGTCAAAAGACTAAGACTAATGCACGCACAAGGAAAGGTCCCAGAAGGACAGTTGCTAATAAGAAGAAATAAGCGAAAATAGGAGGCGTAAAATAAATGGCTAGAAAACAAGTCAAAAAAGTGGCGTCCAGAAGGCGCCGCGAAAAAAAGCATGTTGAGCGCGGCCAGGCGCATATCCAGTCGAGCTTTAATAATACTATAGTAACGATTACAGACGCAGCAGGTAATGCACTAAGCTGGGCTTCCGCAGGGGAGATGGGTTTTAGAGGTTCAAGAAAATCGACTCCATATGCCGCCCAAATGGCAGCTGACAAAGCAGCCCTTGCAGCTAAAGAATTTGGTCTTAAAGTTGTTGAAGTTTTTGTAAAAGGTCCAGGCTCCGGTCGTGAAGCGGCAATTCGTGCTCTTCAAGCGGCCGGTCTTGATGTTACTATGATAAAAGACGTTACTCCGGTTCCGCACAATGGCTGCAGACCGCCAAAACGTCGTAGAGTTTGATTAATGGAGGTGTGAATAGATGGCAGTAAACAGAGAACCTGTCCTTAAAAGATGTAAAGCACTGGGTCTTGAGCCTATGGTTTTAGGTATAAACAAAAAATCTAAAAGAGAAGTTGCTCAGAGACAAAGAAAAATCAGTGAATACGGGCTTCAAATGCGTGAAAAGCAAAAAGCCAAATTCATATATGGTGTACTTGAAAAGCAATTTAGAAATTATTTTGCTAAAGCTTCCAAGCAGTCCGGTATAGCTGGGGAGAATCTTCTTCGTCTTCTTGAAACTAGGCTTGACAATGTAGTATACAGACTTGGATATGGAAGGACGAGAAGTGAAGCAAGACAAGTGGTAGGTCACAAACTTATCCTTGTAAATGGCAAAAGCGTAAACATTCCTTCATACAGGGTAAAAGCCGGTGATGTTATTACCGTAAGAGATAAGAGCAAGGAGCTTCAGCGGTTTAAAGATATTCTTGATGTAACAGGTACAAGAATTGTCCCTGAATGGCTTTCGGCTGACCATGATAATCTTGCAGGTACTATTTTGTCTGTTCCTTCGAGGGAGCAGATAGATGTGCCTGTTAATGAAACTCTTATAGTAGAGCTTTATTCCAAGTAGTTCTCATCGTGAAGGGAGGTTGCGTGCGTGTTTGAGTTTGAAAAGCCTCGCATTGAAGTAACGGAGCTTAGTCAGGACGGCACTTATGGAAAGTTTGTAGTTGAACCTTTGGAAAGGGGTTATGGCACCACATTAGGCAATTCTCTAAGGAGAATACTATTATCCTCTCTTCCGGGTGCGGCTATATCAAGTATAAAGGTTGACGGGGTTTTACATGAATTTAGCACTCTTCCGGGGGTTAAGGAAGATGTGACGGAAATTATCTTAAACCTTAAGGAATTGTCGATACAAAACAACTCTGAGTCCAATGAGCCTAAAGTAGCTTATATTGATGTTGAAGGTGAAGGTGTAATTAAAGGGTCAGATATAAAGGTCGACTCTGATATAGAAATAATGACGCCGGATACTCATATAGCAACTTTAAGCGGCGGTCCTAACACCAAGCTTCATATTGAGCTTACCATTACAAAAGGCAGAGGATATGTAGGTGCCGATAAAGGCAAGAAAAATGAACAGTTCGTAGGGGTTATCCCGGTGGATTCTTTATATACCCCTGTTAGGCGCGTTAATTTTATGGTGGAAGACACTCGTGTAGGTCAAACTACGGACTTTGATAAATTAACTTTGGAAGTATGGACAAATGGTACGGTTAAGCCTGATGATGCTGTAAGTTTAGGCTCTAAAATACTAATTGAGCATCTTAAGCTTTTCATGGATTTGTCCGATAATGTTAGAAATACAGAGATTATGGTTGAAAAAGAGGAAGGCAAGAAGGAGAAAGTTCTTGAGCTTTCCATTGAGGAGCTTGACCTTTCGGTAAGAAGTTATAATTGTTTGAAAAGAGCAGGCATTAATACAGTTGAGGATTTAGCTAACAAAACCGAGGAAGACATGATGAAAGTACGTAATCTTGGACGTAAATCCCTTGAAGAAGTGCTTAACAAAATGACTGATCTTGGTCTTGCCTTAAAGCCTAGCGATGATTAAGATGGATTATTGATTAGCAAACAGAGGAGGTTATTTTCATGCCCGGCTACAGAAAGCTTGGTCGCACATCCAGCCAGCGTAAAGCTATGCTTAGGAATTTAACGACCAATTTATTATACCACGGTAAAATTGAAACAACCGAAACAAGAGCTAAAGAAATAAGAAAGCAAGCTGAGAAGCTTATTACTTTGGCAAAGAAGCAAAAAGATAATTATGAAACTGTAACTGTAACTGCGAAAGTTCCTCAAAAGGATGGCAGCGGCAAAAGAATTAAGAAAGAGGAAAATGGCAAAAAAGTGACGCTTTACAGCGAAGCTCCGAAAAGTATCAAAAAAGATAATCCTGAAAGGCTTAATGCCAGAAGGAAAATTTTAAGCTATCTCTACCCTGTACTGGAAGTTCCTGCCGATGGCAGAAAAAAACGCCAAAACACTGTAAATGTAGATATGGCAAATAAAATGTTTGATGAAATAGCACCAAAATACGCCGATAGAAACGGTGGTTATACACGTATCATTAAATTAGGTCCAAGAAAAGGCGATGGTGCGCCTATGGTTATAATTGAACTGGTGTAAAGCTGTATTAACATGTGAGCCTGTCTAAATATATTGTTATTTTAGATAGGCTTGCTCTAGTAAAAATGCAATCCAACGCATTTATCAAAGAGGGTGTTTGAATGTGAGTGATCCTTCAGATAAAAACAATTCAAAATCATTAAATAAGAGAAAGCCAGGCTGGAACAAGGGCTGGAATTGGTCTGTTGCTTTTGGGGGTCATGGTGTTCCCCCTATACATAATGCTTCATACAATGCGGCAGCTGTTGCTAGAAAAAAAGATTTAGAAAGAGCTGTTCGTGAGTTTAATAAGGAATATGCTAAGTTCCTTCAGGAACGAGAAAGTGCTGAAAACGATGAAAGCACTGAGCATGATGAAATTGTTAAAGTTACTGAAAGCCCACGAATTGTTAAAGTACACGAAAATGCCAAAGCCACTAAAGGGATTGATTTTATGGATATGCAAAAATATATTGATCGCTTAGACCAAGACCGTCGTGATATGGAAAACCGGCTGCGTGAAGATCGTGTTGCATTGGAAGAGCGGCTTATTGAAAATGACAGAGCTATAGAGCATAGGCTTGGTGAAAACCTGCTTCAGATTGAGCATCGGTTAATAGACTCCCATCAGCGTATGGAAGATTATGTTCGCCGCTATATTGCTGAGCATAAAGAGGAGCGGCGTGTTGCGGAGGGTCAGTTAATAGACTCCCATCAGCGTATGGAGGAATATGTCCGCCGCTGTATCGCGGAACACAAGGAAGAACGGCGTGTTGCGGAAACCCAGATAAACGACAGGCTTAAGGAAGCTGTCGAAAAGATGGACAAGGCTCTGGATAGGTCGGAATCGGCAAAAAAATTGACTATAGGAGTTTGTATAGTCACTATGCTTGGCATAGCAGCTGTAATAGCAGCTATTATTGTTATGACGCCAATGTGGCCTATTTGGTTTTAAATTGACTATAATTAAATTAAAAGCCTGAAGGATACGCTCCTTCAGGCTTTTATAATGTTATGAAATATTATACCGAAAGCGCAAGCAATCTTAACAACAACCGGAAACAACAGTATTCCTTCCGGATGCTTTTGCCTGATAAAGGGCTTTATCGGCATTTTTAAGAATATCGGAGAGACTTAAAATACCATCAATTTCGATTAGGGAAGATACGCCAAAAGAAGCAGTAATAGGGATTTTAATCCCACCTGAAACTGAAAACTTAGTAGATGTAATATTTTTTTGAACTCGCCAAGCGATATCTATTGCATTTTTGTTGCTAATATTAGGCAATAAAATCACAAACTCTTCTCCGCCGTATCTTGCTATTAATATATTGTGCAAAACCCTTTGCATACGCTTTACCAAAATCTTTAAAACTTCATCGCCAATATCATGCCCATAAGTGTCATTAACAACTTTAAAAAAATCAATATCTACCATAATTAGTGAAAGCTCTTGTCCTGCTTCAATGGTTGCGTGCAGTGCCTTGTCTGCCTCTTCCATAAAATAACGCCTATTATAAGCCCCTGTAAGAGGGTCCATATATGCTAACTTTTTCAAATAATCAACCATTTCAAGGGCATTATTAATCTCCCTAAGGTCACGAGTGTAGCTAATTATCATCTTTCTTCCTTCAAGGGTAACAGGTTCAAAAGTTTTCTCACAATGGATAAGCTTACCGCCCAGGGTTTGATGCAGCCACCCAAAATTCATACGGCCGTTTTCAAATGAAGCTTCTATTAACTCCTTTATTTTTTCCACTGAAAGACGACCATCCGGCTGGTATTCGGGGGAAAGCTCAAAAAAGCGGTCAATATACTCCTGTTTGTTTTTAAGCTCGAAAAGGCGCAAAGCTTCACGATTAACTTCTAATATTGTAAAATTTTCATCATATATAACACAAGCCATAGGGGAAGAATCCAACATAAGCTGGAGCCGTTCCTTTATTATTTGTTCTGCTTCGCGCAGCTTATAAGTTTCACGCAAATCACGTAAAGTAGCCAGTACATAAGTATCATTTTGCCAGTGTACTCGCACTAAAGTAACTTCGGCAGGTATAAATTCACCGTTTTTGTGTATATGCAGCCATTCAAAACATACCCGACCTATTTTAAAAGCCTCTAGTGTCATCTCCTCTGATTTTTTTATGGATTCTTTCCCACAAAGCTGAAATTTAGGTGAAAGGTCGAAAAAATTATCAATATATTCCTGCTTACTTTTAAGCCCAAAAAAATCCGGGCATCCTTGATTACAGTCCAAGATATTATGTGTTCTATCTCTAAAATAGCATGGGAAAGGGATACTGTCAAAAATGGCACGGAGGCGGTTGTCAGCTTCCTGCAGCTCTTTTAGCAATATATCATAGAGAGGGGGTTCGGTGTTTAGTTTAGTGTTTTTTTCTGACATAAATACACCTCAGCATGGACTATAAATAAGGAGTGTACTTAATGCAAGCACACTCCCAGTATAATGGATTACTATTATTTTGTCAAAAAAGTCACTCGTCATCTTCGCCGCTGTCAGATTTTCTGCCTTGTTTGCGCTTTTTTACGCTTTCGCTGAGAAGGTACTCAATTTGCCCGTTTAAGGAGCGAAAGTCATCTTCCGCCCAAGCCGCTAACTCCCTCCAAAGGGAAGCTGACAGCCTTAAGGGGATTTGCTTTTTTTCGCTATCCTTTTTTTCACCGGATTTCATAACTAGACATTATAGATAGAGCCGCTGTTAACTACAGGCTGTGCATCTCTATTGCCGCATAACACTACAAGGAGATTGCTTACCATTGCAGCTTTGCGCTCCTCGTCAAGATGTACCACATTTTTCTCTGAAAGCCTGCTAAGAGCCATTTCAACCATACCTACAGCACCTTCAACTATCATTTGTTTTGCATCTATTATTGCGGATGCTTGCTGGCGTTGAAGCATTACGGCGGCGATTTCAGGGGCGTAGGCAAGGTGGGTTATGCGAGCCTCCAATATTTCAAGCCCTGCTACATTTACTTTTGATTGTATTTCTTCTTTAAGTTTTTCCGCTACTTCACCGCTTGAGCCGCTTAAAGAGGATTCGGAGTTACTTTCATGAGAATCATAAGGGTAGAGCCTTACAATATTACGCAAAGCAGAATCACACTGGATAGACAAAAATTCCTTATAATTATCCACATTAAAGACGGCCTTTGCAGTGTTTGTTACCTTCCATATAACAACTATGCCGATTATGATAGGGTTGCCCAGCTTATCATTTATTTTTTGCTGGTTGTTTGAGAGAGTGCTGGCTTTTAAGGAGATTTTTTTGTTATGCTGGGCTAAACTTAGATTAACACTTGCAGTAGTGCCGGGAGCAATAGTCTGAACCTGCTCAAGGGTTTCTGTAGTTGTGCCTTTTGCAGGGTTTACCGGCGTGGCAAAAGGATTTACAAAGAAAAACCCTTCGTGTTTGATAGTACCTATATACTTTCCGAATAATGCGAGGACAAGGGCTTCATTAGGCTTTACAATTTTAAGCCCGCCGTACAATATAGGACCGATGATAAAAGCATAAATTGACCCTATAACTATCATAACTACCCCTAAAGGCATCCCGAATATAGAACTGAATTCACCTTGCGCCATACGTACTATACCCAAAACAAATATACCCAGAGCCGCAAGAGTAAGCAATGTGTTTAGGATAAGCATTGACATACCACTTTTAGTGGCTAAATTGATTTCTTCATATTGATGGTCTTGGTTTTTATTCGTAGATTTTGACATATGCAATACCTCCGCAAATATAAAATTGATATCATTTTGATATTATATTTATATTAAGGTATAATCTGGTAAATGTCAAGTAAAATTATAAAAAACGCTACCTCATTGGGATAGCGTTTTAATTATTTATAGAATTAGTTTAACCAAGGGACTCTGCCATTTTAATTAATTCATCAACTTCTACATTATTCATCCCAAAAAACGTGTACAGAACATCACCAATTAACAGGTTTACAGTGCTAATATCAACAACAGCGGTATATCCATTAATTTCCATTGTCCGCATATGCTCGCTTGCGGAGGCTTCAAAGCCTGTATCTTCAGTCATATAGCGGATTTGCATTCTAATTTCTTCTTCGCCGTTAAAAAACACAACACCCATGTACATATTTGCTCCTTGGTCTCTAAATTCTTCAAATTCCTCTATGGACTCAGCGAAATAGAATATATGCTTGAAATGAAAACCTTCCGGCACGTAAGTTGGCAGTTTAGCATCAGTTATAAAATGGCTTAAGCCTTCTGCTGCATCGGTGAATGTGAGCCACTCAGGCTCTTCCCATTGGTCGGATACAATTACAACTCCGGCGTCAATAAGCTCTTGCAGCTCCTCTTGTAATGCGGCAATTTCCTCTTCACTGCGCTCCGGCATAACAGTGAAGGCGGCGTGATTACCTAACATCGCCGTTCGCATATACCTAACTAAATCCTGTCCGAAAACCGCAATAGACATAGATAATATAACAGCCATACAAGCTATAAAAGCAATAGGTTTTTTAAATCCTCTTTTCATATAAACATTCCTCTCTTGATTAATTGTTGGGAGCTTGGCTTTTAATATTTCAAGGTTTTCGTCCTTGTTTTTACTTTCAGAAGCGAAATTTGTAGCTCTGATTTTTTTTATAAACTCTTCTTCGCGCATTAAAGCCCCTCCTTGTCCATAATCTTCTTTAATTTTTTAACTGCTCTATAACAAATAGTCCCCACATTAGTTTCACTTAGGTTCATTATCTGCGCTATTTCAGGATTTTTTAAATCAGTTGCAAATTTCATGGATAGTATTTGCCTCTCCAAGTCTTTAAGTTTTGCCATGGCTGTAATTAAGGCTTTATTATTTTCGCTAAAGACTATAATCTCTTCCGGACGCCGCTCCGGGGAAATAAGTTCCACAATGTCATCTAAGGGAATGAATATTTTGCGTTTTTTCTTTCGCAAATAGTCCGTTATAACATTTTTTGCTATACCGATAAGCCATGCTTCGATTGGAGCAATTTCAGGCTTATAAGTATGAAAGCGGCTTATGGCACTTACAAAAACGTCACTCGTAAGCTCCTCCGAATCGAAGTGGTTATTTATCCGAAAGCAAATATAGTTGTACACATTATCATAATATCGCGTATATATTGATTCTAAAAACACGGTGTCCATTTCATATTGTATTTGCTTTTTATAAGGCACCACTTCTTCACGAACACTCATATGAGACTCCTTTCTATAGCTATTAGACCTGTCCGCTAACCTCATCCCACCATCTTTTCGGCATATATTCCATTCTGCTGTGTCAAGGTCACCTAGCAAAAGCTTTGGCTTTGCGTCGTCAACCTTTCCGTGCATAATGAAAAATATGCTCGAAAATCTGACAAAAGCAGGTTAGTGGGCAGGTCTATTAGATATATATTTGATTGAGCTCTTTCACTAAGGTATACGTAAAAAATTCATTTTCGTCACACAATTATTAAAAAAATATTATCGGTATTAAAAAGCTGTCTTAGCCTATTAGGGCAGTTTTTTTATGTAGTCTCTTGCCTTTACAAGCAGCAAAAACCAAAACCAAAACGCATTGCCTAGGGCTTGCCAATAATTCCATACAGGAGCAAATGATGAGTATTCTTAATTGCTGCAACTATATCGTCATTAAACTCTAACTTACTTCCCATAAGATTTATTGCGTCTATAAAGTCGAGCAAAGTATTTGTTGGTATAGTGCTGTCAATAATCTTTTCTTGCTTGCCAAGTTCAATATATTCACGATAAATATTTCTTTTGCTATCATTTATATTTCTAAAAAGCACATCAACAAGTGCAGTATCGCTTAATGCTTTATTGGTAAAATATTCTGAAATGGATAGGTTTATATTTTCTGTAGAAAGACTAAGAGCCAACTCAATTTTTTCTAAAAAATCAATATCCATTGTCAAAATCTCTCTTGCTTTTTGTAAGGTGTCAGCCATAACAATATTGGCGCACTCCCTCACCAGAGCCTCTTTGCTTCCAAAGTAATTATAAATGGATACTTGCGATACGTTGGCGAGTGACGCAATTTCTTTAATACTGGTATTGGTGAACCCTTTATTATTAAATAGAGACATTGCGGAACTTATAATTGCTTTCTTTTTCTTTTCGGTTGTCAATTCGTATTTGTTCATATTGCCACCTCGCTTTGGATATACTATATCATAGCCTAAGCTGACTCGACTTTTCATTTTGAAAAGTCTCGTTGCACCTGTCTGTTGAAACCCTTCGCATTGCTCAGGGTTTCTTTTTATGTGCATATTATAGCACAAAAATGACAACTTTGAAACATGAAATTAAATATTTCAAAGTTGTTGACAGTAGAAAAGTGAGATGCTATAATAAGTTTGAAATGTTGATCTTCGTATTTCAAACATAGTGATGGCAGGAGGAAAGAGAATGAGGGGTAAAAAAATGAAAATTGCATTGATAGCCATAGCGGCGGTTATAGTAGCAGGAATTGCTTTATACCAGCCTTTAATAAACTATCTCGGACGACAAGCGGCAAATCCTACTGGAGTTGTAGGTAGAATTATGACAAGGATATGGTCAACTTCATTTAATGACTTGCGTGAATGGGGTTTATCTCATATAACCATAGACGATGGTGATATTATTTTATCTGTCGGATTTGGCAGTGGTGCAGGTATAGACTACATGAAAGGGTTAAACGAAAATATCACTATCTACGGAATTGACATATCCCAAGAAGCGGTTAATAGCGCAACTGCAATTAACCAAAGACATATAGATACAGGTGGAGTTATACTGGCTTTAGGCAATGTCGCATACTTAGATTTTGAAGATGAATTTTTCAATCTCATTGTTGCGGGTCAAACACATATGTATTGGGGCGAAGTGTTGGAGCAGGGGCTTTTAGAATGCCATAGAGCGTTAAAGCAAGAAGGTATTCTTTTGATATACGCAGAGATAGATACAACCTTGCACTTTCTTCCTGAGTACAGCAACCATGATGATTTTGCCGCCCTATTGTATGAAATTGGATTTCGGGAGGTTAGTATTATGTTAAGCGGTAATCATGTGGCATTTATCGGTATAAAATAATTTATTACTCCACCGATTAAACCTTGTGCAAAAATTTGCAAAGATTGTGCAAGGTTTAGTTGGGGGAGTAATAACAACTAAAGCAATTTATTTTTGAAGGAGTGGCGCAATGAGAGGAAAAATTAGTCTATTAAAAATAGTATCTATACCAATGATTTTATTGGGAGTATATGCTTTTGCAGTGGAGATACTTGCCATTTCAAGTTTAGAGCAAGGATTTAGGCATGTTAGTTCAATAACGGCATCTGTTGCGTGTATAACTGCTGGCTTTTTTGGTATTTTATCTAAGTCGATGAAAAATATCTTGATTATAGGTATTTTACTGTTAATAGCTACTATTTTTGATATTGTGGTGGGTATTGGGTTCTTCGGAATGGGGATTTTTCATCTTACATTATTTGTTTGGCCTATTTTGTATTTATGGGGATGGCATATATCGAATAGAAAAATGAGTAAACCTCAATGCAATGACCCTCAAAACTCCCAAACATAATTATAGGGATTATTCAAACTTTATTGCCAGAGAATCACAAACAGGCTCATAACCTATCTTTTGGTAGATACTATTAGAAGTTGGGTTTGCTAAATCAGTGTACAATACGCATTTTTTATATCCCCGTTCTAAAATAATGGAGCTAATCCCAGCCACACAGGAAGAGGCATAGCCCCTGCCGCGAAAATACGGCGGAGTGAAAACAGGACCAATGCCGCAGATAGTTACCATGTCCCTTGCTATTCTCGCCATGGAAACAGGGATGCCCTCATCTTCTAAAATATATAGCCGGTTTGAAGTGATATGATAACGCGCATCTTCATAATTTAAGCCGGTAGGAGGAGCGTTAGGCTCATTTTGGCGAAAGATTTCCAGCCAATAAGGTAAAAAGGCAATATCGCTGTCTTTGGCAAGGCGCAAAGTGCCGATTTTAGGTATTTCAGGGTTTACTTGTGATAATTCGTAAATTCTTTGGCTCATACTTATGCTATATTCAATGTTTTTGGCACTAGAGTATTTATTTGCGAAATTATCAGCCAAAGATTTTTCCGACATTGCCCCCGGAACAAAGATATTGGCTTTTATTATTTCATTAATAAAAAACTCTAATGCAGCATCATTAATATTATTATTTGTGGCATAAAGGGTTAAATTATAAGGGGGTGTCATAACAGCAGTCAAAAGGATTACATTTTCATCCGAAACCGTTGCCATAAACCAATTTACAGGGTCTCGCCAGTCATGCTTATCTTTACCCTCATTGCCGATTATAATATTGCCTAAGGGTATTAAATTTTGCGATTCGTCTTCCATTAAAACATCATATGTATCCTTGTAAAATTCTTTTACATCCTTATAAACTCTAAATTTCATAGATACCACTCCCTTATCTGCGTTGACTATATAAAAAAGCGGCGGAGAAAAAACCTCTCAGCCACTTTTTGCAAATATTTATCAAAACATTATCTCTTAGAGAACTGTGGCGCTCTCCTTGCACCCTTAAGACCGTATTTTTTACGCTCTTTCATACGCGGGTCACGGGTTAAAAAGCCTGCTTTTTTAAGGACAGGTCTAAGGTCTGCATCCGCTTCCAAAAGTGCCCTTGAAATGCCGTGACGGATAGCACCTGCCTGACCTGTATAGCCGCCGCCGAATACATTAACTTTAACGTCAAATTTGCCTATTGTGCCTGTAAGTTCGAGAGGCTGCTTCAAAATAACCTTCAAAGTCTCAAGACCAAAATAATCATCAATATCTCTTTTATTTATAGTAACCTTACCGTTGCCGGGCATAAGATAAACTCTGGCAACTGAAGATTTACGCCTGCCTGTTCCGTAATATCTAACTGCTTGTGACATATGGTTTTCCTCCCTCCCTATAGGCTAAATGTTAACACTTCAGGTTTCTGCGCTTCGTGACCATGCTCTGTGCCTTTGTAAACTTTAAGCTTTTTAAGCATTTTAGCACCTAAAGCTTTTTTAGGCAGCATACCTTTTACAGAATGCTTTATAACCTCTTCAGGTTTTTTAGCAAGCATGGTTTTAAGATTAGTCTCTCTAAGCCCGCCGGGATATCCCGTATGCCTCCTGTAAAGTTTTTGGTCAAGTTTTTTACCTGTTACTTGAATTTTTTCAGCATTTATAACGATTACATAATCTCCCGTATCTAAATGGGGAGTGTAAATTGGCTTGTGTTTTCCTGTAAGCACTTTGGCTATTTCAGACGAAATCCTGCCTAAAGTCTGTCCTTCGGCGTCTACCACATACCATCTTCTTTCGATCTCTCCGGCTTTAACCGTATAAGTCGTTCTCATTACGAACCTCCTAGAATTTCATAGACAACAGCGAGCCGTCACAGCAGGCGGTACATAAGTGCCAATTGCGACCGAAACTCACCTTATTCAAATCCGGGGCTAACGGAGTTTGAAGTGGTCTAAAACAAGGGATATTATATTACAAAGTTGTAGGTTTTGTCAATGTTTATTTTGAGCATAATTAGAAACGTTGAACAAAGGGAAACGTTTATACATACAGGCTCAACGAGACTTTTCGAAGAAAAGTCGAGTCAAGAGTGTCACAATGTTATAATGATTTACGTAATAGCTATCAGAAAGGAGGGCTGACATGGTTGATTTTGAACAAATAGTAACTACATACCAAAAACCAATCTTAAAATACTGCTACAGTGTACTGTGCGACTACCATGAAGCCCAGGATGCTATGCAAATGACTTTTATCAAAGCTCATGACAAGAGCAGCACCTTTAAAGATGGGATGCCGCTCTCTCCTTGGCTTTATAAAATCGCATACAACACCTGCATTGATATTATGCGTAAAAAGCGGTTTTACAGCCTGCTGAGCGGGCGTGAGGCAGTTACAGAACCCTCCTGCGAAATGCAGGAGGAGTATATGAGTGAGGAGCTTAAAAAAGCTCTTATGGTTTTGAGTTTTAAAGATAGAGCCTTGGTGTTTTCCCGCGTTATTGATGAACTTGATTATAATGAATTAGCGCAGATTTACGGTGCCTCTGCTGCAGCACTACGTAAACGTTACGAGCGTGCAAAGAACAAGCTGGCAATAGCATTAGAAAAAGAAAGGAGCGGGCAATAATGGAAAAAGACAATAAGGAAGTTATGATTAAAGCCGCTTTTGACAGTATAAATATCCCGGAAGCTGACGCAATTAAAGATATAAGGGCAAGAATGGATAAAAAGCCGGCACGACCCTTTAAAAGAGCCTTTGTTGTGGCTTTTATGGCAGCCTCTGTTATGATGAGTGTTGTTATGGTTGCGGCATATTATGTTGGCAGTTTTGACAGGCTTAGGGGGATAGTTGGGGAGAATATTGCAGCCGTGATACAACCTGCGCGGGGGGAAATAATAACCGAAGACGGTGTTAGGGCGGAATTTATTGCCACAGGGGCTTTTGATAATGTGGTTGATGTGTTTATCACTATTGAGGATATGGTTGGAGATAGATTTAGCGGGAACCGGTTCATGCTTTCCGCAATTACCGGCATGGAGTTTAATATGTATCCTGTAGGGTTTGAGGCTATGGATTCGGCAACGATTTTTTCACCTCAGGTTATTCACAATGAAAACGGTGTTGTTACCCTTCACGGACGGGGTGTTTTTCCCTTTTCTGTTAATGGAATGGAGCTTAATTTTGAAATCGGGCGGATTTATTATGGTACTAATTTCAGCCGTATAGTGCGTCCAATTGATTTAGCTGCTATGGATATACCTATTGACCCTCCTGCACTTTTACTGGACGGTGAAAAGGTGCTAAAGCCCCATCAGATAGACTATGATTTTGGTATCAGAAACGTGTTTGAACAAATTTCAAGTATAGGATGGGTGGATGGTAAGCTCCATATACAGCTTTATAACCCAAGCCGCTCTAACCCATGGCTGACTTTTGTGCGCCCTCTTGAGCGGGCACAGGGCTATGAGCATTTTAATCATCTGATTTATCGTTTTGACGGCATTGATTTTGATGAGGCAGGCAATCCCTTTTTCGCGGTTTGGCAGCCATTTCCACTTTATTTTGAAATTGTATTTGATATTACTCCCGAAATTCTTTTGGAATACGATTTTCATGGCACATTTACAGGTTTTGAATATATGAATTTAGACTGGTATACCATATTTACGGTAGAGGCAAATGAAGCGCAGCTCAAGGCAGATGGTTTTGAGGTTGCAGTGGGCAGCTCTGTTGTAAATGAGGTTATAGTTAACCCTTCGGGTATACGATTGTCCGGTTTTTACACATCCCCAAGGGAAGAGTCGGTACTGGATAATAATCGCGCAATTGTTACGGGTGTTTCGTCGATTTCTCCTATGGAGACTAATCAGGCATTATGGCTGGATATTTCAGGGTATTATACAGGAGATAGAATTTCTCTTGTGGTTAATACAACTGATGGGATTCACAGAGGGGTTTTAAATTATTTTACCAGAGATGATGATGGTAATTTTACCCATATATTTGGATTTAACAGGTTTATTGACTTGGATACGGTGGTCTCAGTGGGCATTGCAGGGCGGCAGCTTATATATTTTCCCGCGCAAAAAAATTGAAAATATAATTAAACTCTTTTGAAACAGTATCAGATTGTTGCTTCCAATTAATCTGATACTGCTTCAAAAGTTGACTGGGTTGCACAAGCGGCAGGAGCCATGAATGTAAAACTGTATTAACTTTTGAATAGATTTTTCGAATAGGGCGCAAAATAAGTGTTAAGATGTACAAACTTAGCCCCAAGGAGATATCTATATGAAAAAAATTATTATATCCACTATAATATTAATATTAGCAATTTCAATGATTTCTATGCCTTTAGCTGCTGCGGATAACCTGAGTAATCCCCCAACTGTAGCCGCCCACGGCGCGATTTTAATGGATGCAAAAACCGGCCGAGTACTTTGGGAGAAAAACTCTGAAGCACCAATGGCTATGGCATCCACCACAAAGATTATGACGGCAATTATAGCCCTCGAAAATGGCAATTTAGAGGATATGGTAACAGTGTCAGAGCGTGCCGCCCGCTCTCCCGAGGTTAATATGAATTTAACCGCCGGTGAGGAGCTTAAACTTCGGGATTTGCTCTACGCTCTTATGCTTATGTCCTACAACGACACGGCAGTGGCGATTGCTGAGCATATAAGCGGCGATGTGGAAACATTTTGCCGGATTATGACAGATAAAGCCCGCGAACTTGGTGCCATAAATACAGTTTTTGAGACCCCAAGCGGACTTGACGCAGGAGACCATCATTCAACAGCATATGATATGGCGTTAATCACCCGCTATGCCCTTGAAAATCAGCAATTTATGGAAATAATCAATACGTCTTATATAACCATTGGCACAAATAAAAGAACAATAGATTTGCGAAATAAAAACCGCCTCCTAAGCGAGTATGAAGGGGCACTTGGAGTTAAAACAGGCTTTACAGGTAAGGCAGGGCAATGTTTTGTAGGCTCTGCCCAGCGGGATGGCATGAAGCTTATATCCGTGGTTTTTGCTTCAGGCTGGGGAGATGCAGGCCGCGAGCAAAAATGGGTGGATACAAAGCGCATATTAGATTATGGTTTTTTAAACTACAAATATGTGGAGCTGGTGGAAGAAGGAGACATTCCTGGGCATATTGATGTGACCCGTACAAGAAACCCAAGGATTGATATAGCCCTTGAAGAAGGACTTATGCTACCATTAAATCCAGAGGAAGCAAGTAATATAAAAATCCAATTTGAATACCCGGAGGAGGTTCAAGCGCCTATTTATATGGGGCAGATTATGGGGCAGGGCATTATAAGCCTTGAGGGAGATATCTTAAGAACTATAAACCTTATAGCCCAAGAAGAAGCAGAGCGGCATGACCTGCAAACATCTCTTAAGAAAGTTCTTGAAAACTGGCTGGAGATGGGGACTAACAGAGATGTGGATTTAAGTGGGTTTGAAGTATTTAAATAAGTTTTCTATAAATTCTATGTTATATTAAGCAAAAAAATACAAAATGAGTATTTCAATTACTCGATTTAATAGCTCTCAAGCATTAAAATTAATATGAGTTATTCAACTACTCATATTGATTTTATTTGCAGGGGGTTATTTTTTGTTTAAACATAAAGCCCAAGATGGCACACGTAATTTATGTGGAAAAAAGGTTTCTGATTTGAGAAAAGAGATACTGCCTAAAGTATCACAAAGACAGCTTGCTACCCTAATGCAATTAAAAGGTATTGATATGGATAAAACTGCCATAAGAAGGATTGAAAATGGCGAGAGATATGTTACAGATATTGAGCTTAAAGCTTTAAGTGAAATTTTTGATATTAGCCTTGAGTTTTTAATAGGCTAAATATATTATGAAGTTATTAGTTCGCTCAAATAATTTCTGGAGGGGTGATAATGTGCTAAAAGCAGCGATTTGTGATGATAACGCCCCTGTTTGTTCTCAAATAGAAAAAATATTAAATGACTATAATCATAAGATACAAACTAATACAAGCATATTTTATTCGCCGGAGAAATTTTTAGATACTTTAAAAAGCGGTGAGATTTTTGATTTGGTTTTTTTAGATATTGAGTTTCCTGATTCAAATGGAGTGGAGATAGGTAGAATCATTCGGGAAGAGCTGAAAAATGACATCATTCATATTATTTATATTTCTGCCAAAGAAAATTATGCAATGCAATTATTTGATAATAGACCACTTCATTTTCTTATAAAACCCCTTTGTAGGGACAAAATAATTGCGCTTTTACAAAAGGTCGAATACTTACAGGAAAAAGCAAATAAAATATTTAGCTGCACTTTCAATAATAAAGCAATTTCACTGTTTTACAAAGATATAATCTATTTTGAAAGCAAAGGTAGAAAAATACATATTTTTACATCTGATGAGAATTATGAATTTAATGGAACTATTAAAAATTTGATTAAAAATATTAATATGGATAGTTTTTTACAAATCCACAAGTCTATAGTTGTAAATTCAACCCATATTCGAGAGCATATGTATGAATCTATTACACTCACAGGGGGAGCTTGCTTACCAATAAGCCGCACTTATAGAAAATCTATCAGGGAGAGGCTTTTAAAAAACAGAGTGATAAACTTATAGTAAGGGGCGGGTCAATGAATATAAGAGATAGTGTATATCTTGTATCGATGGTTTTCCAGACAGTGCTTGTTTATAAGTTTATCAATGTATTTTTGGGCAGCGCAATAAAAGGCGGAGTTATAAAATATTCTCTATACATAGGCTATTATTTGGTAATATCTTATATTTATCTTTTTGTCAGAGTGCATATTGCTATTATCTCAACTAATCTAATTGTACTTATAGCCTTAACCTTAAATCATGAAGGGACAGTAAAAAAGAAGGCTTTGTCTGTAGTTTATATTTATGTGGCGTCTATTTTATCGGAGGCGATAACTGTCTCATCTCTTCGTATGCTTAACATAGTGAGGGAGCCATTTCCTTTTACGGATAGTGAATTTATTGCAAGTAGGATTACATCATTGATAATATTATATCCTTTCGTATTACTCTACTCAAGCCTCAGCCTTTCAAAAAATAAGGAGGAAGTACCTTCGATATTCTGGTTTGTGGCAATTTTTGTCCCTTTGACAACATTGATTCCTTCTTTTCTCATCCTTTTTATCCCTCAAACTAATGATTTTGTTATGCTTTTAACTGTGGTCATGGTACTTTTTTTAAATATTCTGATCTTTTATTTCTATGGGGAGGTCATAAAACTTTATCAAAGTAAAATGGAAAAAGAAATTTATCAGCTGCAGCTTAAAGCATATAGTAATCAATTTAATCTTTTGGAAAATCAAACAAATAATATGAAAGCTTTTAAACATGATATAATTAACCATATAAGCGCGTTGAGAATTTTTATTGAAAATGATGAGACTGCAAGTGCCGCAGCATATTTGGAAGGCATGTATCAAACAATCTTAAACAAGGAAGAATATGTTAAAACAAATAATACAGCAATAAGCAGTATTTTAAATTATAAAATTGGAGAAGCGTATAAATTTAATATAGATGTAAAGCGTGATATTAATATACCGGATGCTCTCGATGTTTCCGCCGTTGATTTAACAGCGATTATCGGCAATTTATTTGATAATGCCATTGAAGCTCTTAAACAAATTGAAAATGATAGAGAAATAAAATTTTCATTAACGTATGAAAATGGCTTATTACACATGATTATAGAGAATAAGTTTTTAGGCAGTATATTATTTAACGGGGATAGAATTTTAACTAATAAACATGATAAAAATGAACATGGGATAGGTTTATTAAGTATTAGAAATTCGCTTAAAAGATACGACGGAATTATGGATATTTCAACTGAGTCAAATAAATTTCGAGTGGCTATTATGCTTTATAACAAAAAACTACTCTAATCTCCAAATATAGCTTAAATTCGCACTTGATGCAAACTTAAATTATATCTTAGCGCGAAAACACAGCATTTGTCGTCATTAGAGTTGTAGCAAAACAATCTCCCATATCGTCATTGCGATGAGCAAAAATCTAATTTCACTACAGCCTTAATGACGAATGACGACCAAATTGCTGTTTTGTTACTGTTTTGAGGTTGTTTTGCTATAATACTGCAAATTATGACATCAGTATATACAGGTTTTGACATTTTATGCCCTTTTTTAAATGATATGTGATAAGCTACCCTTACATAAATAACTTGATATTATTTTATTTTGTTTTTGTATAAGGGGGGATATGAGATGGATAAGCTATATTTGAAATTTGGAAGTATGGTTGCAAGTTTGGCACTTGTTTTTTCTTTTGTAGGCGCAAATGCAGCCTGTTTTGGGGCATTACATCAGCCGGAACTGCCTGAAAACGTCAAAAAGCTAAGAAGGTTCTAATTAAATGCATACAAAAGATAACAGCACAGATAAATTTTTCTATAAGTATTTCTATGCACTTTACAAAAGAGGCGTAATAAGCCGGGATAATGTTGAAGTATGTGCATTTGGCTTTCAAAGGTTTTTAATATTTTTGCTAAATATTTCGACATACATAATAATAGGCTTGGTATTTAATATGCTACTTGAAAGCATAATATTTATCTTGGCTTATTCGCCGGTAAGGATTTTTGCCGGAGGGTATCACGCAAAGTCTCCAGTCGTGTGTTACCTTCTGGGCATTCCTCTTTTCCTTAGTGTGCTTTTATTGCAACATATTGCTTTTGAATACAGTTTATTTTTCATTGCCGCAGGTATAATAGCAGCTATTGCTATTGCCCGTATCGCTCCAATTGAAAGCCCTAATAAACCACTTGAAGATATAGAGGTTAGGGTGTACGGTAAAATTACCAAACTACTTTTGCGTATAGAGCTTGTGCTTGCATTGGTTTTGTATTTGGCGGGGTTTGTTTCGGCAGCACTGGCGATTATGGTGCCTATGATTATCCTTTGCGGCGTATTGGTAGTTGGTAGGGCAAACAATGAGAAAGAGAAAACACGAACTGCCATATAACAAAAAAGCAACTATATAGATTTTAGATTTTAGATTTAATCCTTTTGAGTGAAATCTCCCCGCAGCTCTCTGCTGCGGGGAGATTTTATTAAGAACCTGTGGTCAATAATGGTGTGTTCGTACTTACCGCCTTAGCTTATTGACAACAGGTTCTTAAAGCTTCTTCCCTAAAAACATCTCCAAAGGCTGCTCGTAAGGGGGAATGTCCATGACGATAGATCCCATATCCTTATATCCCAGCTTACGATAAAAATGTTGAGCATTTTCATCAACTTGCGTAGAGGTCATAATCATTTTATGCCCTAATTGACTCATTTCATCTTCCCAATAAGACATAGCCTTAGAGCCAAAACCCATTTTGCGGTAAGGCTCATCGATATAAATCAATGTAAGGAAAGGGATAAAGTCAAAAATAAGGTTAAAGCGCATAAGACCGATAGGCTTATCCTTATATCGCAATATATAACACCTTTTATCTTTGATTTTTCCCTCAAATTCATATTCAGGCATAGGATTCCCATAATACAGTACATACGTCTTATCTTCTATTGTTGCATAAGTGATTGTGAACATATTTTATCATTTAACCTCTATAAGCTCATAATTTTTAGTCCCTATACCCAATTTCTCCGAATGATTAACGCAGTCTATCCAGCTGGTTTCAGGGTGGATTATATCAAAGTGATCATCGTGTTTATGGTCACAGGAGGCAACTTCCTCCAGTAGTGAGCCGGGCATAACGGGCATTTTATTACACATATCGGCACATGCCATATCAAGTGCCACAGGGTCGAAAGAGGCAAACATACCAACATTTGGGATAATAGCCATATCATTTTCCGAGCGGCAGTCACAATTTGGGGAAATATCCATTGCTAAGCTAATATGGAAATGAGGTCTGCCTTCAAGTACGGCAAGAGTATACTCGGCAATTTTTTTGTTTAGCACAGAGTTAGATTCGTCCCATTTAGTGCGGATGGCATCTTTTGGACACATGGCAAGACACCTGCCGCAGCCTACGCAACTTGATTCATCGATAGCAGCCTTGCCTGCCGTAATCTTAATGGCGTCAAAAGCGCAAATGCCAAGACATATATTGCAGCCCACACATTTAGCCGTATCCACATAAGGTTTGCCCGCATTATGCATTTCCATTTTACCGGCACGTGAGCCGCAGCCCATACCTATATTTTTCAAAGCACCCCCAAAGCCCGTGGCTTCATGGCCTTTAAAGTGATTTAAAGAGATAAAAACATCCGCATCCATAACAGCGCGACCTATTTTAGCATCCTTAATAAATTCGCCACCTTTTACAGGGATTAAAATTTCATCACTGCCTTTAAGCCCATCCCCAATTATAATCTGACAGCCTGTGGAGAAGGGAGAAAAACCGTTTTCATAAGCGGCGTCCATATGTTCCAGGGCATCTTTTCGCCGTCCTACATATAAAGTTGAGCAGTCGGTTAAAAATGGCTTGCCCCCTTGTTTTTTAACCTGATCAGCTACTACTTTTGCAAAGTTTGGGCGTAGGAACGCTAAATTTCCCGGCTCACCAAAGTGGAGTTTTATTGCCGTATATTTTCCCTCCAAATCAATGGTACTAAAG
The DNA here is from genome assembly GCA_009779915.1 of Defluviitaleaceae bacterium. GTDB lineage: Bacteria > Bacillota > Clostridia > Lachnospirales > UBA5962 > WRBA01. The sequence continues at coordinate 62,048 of WRBA01000001.1, forward strand.
CCTGCCTCATTCATAAGCCGCGCAAGTTTTTGCAAGAGATTATCTCCCGGTTTTGCTCTCATAGATGTGTAATAAACTTTGGCTTTTTTCATTTTAATCGTCCTCCTCAATTTGAAGTGCTTTACTCCGTTTATAATAAATTGACGCGAATACACAAGCGCAGATAAAAGCTAAAAGCCCGAATATAAATGGGTAAACCGGCATTACATCATATAAAAAACCGGCTAAAAACGCGCCTATTATCCCTCCTAAAGACCTCATGGACTCAGAAAAACCCATAATTAAATTGCTGTTTTTCCCGGCGGCGACTTTTGCCACCATATTTTGTATAAGGGGCATACTCATGGAAGCACAGGCGAAAACAATAATATTTGCCCCTATAAAAGGTGCCGGATAGGATAATGTAACAATGGCAATAAACATCATGACGGAGCCTGACGCAAAAATCCATATTAAGCTTTTACGCATATCAGTGCGTCTGATTATCCAAAGAGTAATGGTTGAGTTGACTAAAAGGGTTGTGATACCCATAGCCCCTCTTATCATGCCGTTGTAGCCGGGGGAGAAATTAAACCGCTCCCTTAAGGCGTAGTTAAAGGACTGGTCGAAAGCCGTATGACCTATGGCATGAGATATTACCCCCAAAAACAAAGCCAATAGTACAAAATTCATAAAATGCCGGCTTGCCAAAAACGCCGCAAGAGGGTTAGATGCTTTTGCTACATCCTTAACCTTCGCATCTTTAATACTTACCTTTTGGTCGGATTTGCATACAAAAAAGAAAAGAATTCCGCACACTAAAATGGTTATAACTTGTGCCACAAAAGCGGTGCCTATTGAAATTTCGCCAAAGAGCCCTCCGATTAAAAAGCCAAAGGCTGAACATACCGACATTATCGTTGCTGATATGGTAAGGTATTGCCCTCGTTCCCTTTCGTCATCAAATGTATTGACTATGTAAGTAAGCAAGGCCAAAAAGGCGGCTGATGTAAAAACCCCTGTAAACATACGGCTTGCTATGATTTCAGTTTGATTTCTTGAACTTATAAATAAAAACTGACCGAGGGCATAACCCATGCTGCCTATAAGCATTGCAGTTTTAGAGGATATATAATCTATCATTTTACCCCAAAATGGAGACATACAAAAATTAACAATAAGCATTGAGCCTAAAGCGACGCCAAACATATAATCCGGCAGCCCCAAATCTAAGAAAAATGCAGGGGTTACAGGGTGGGCAAAATTTGCCCCCATTACAAAAACGCCTTGTATTATAAAAAACAGTATCATTCGTTTACGACTGGTCATGGGTTCCTCCTACTGCATGGCTATAAATATCAAGCCACTATATAGCGGCTTCTCTACAAAATCATAGCAAAATTTTTAGCAAGCTAAATTTTGCTATGACTTTGAAGTAAATCCACTATATAGCAAACGACTTTCGAAATCGTGACCCGGCGGCGCGCTATAGCAAACGACTTTCGAAATCGTGATTGGGCGGCGCGCTAAAACCTTCGGTTTTGCCCAAAAGCACCTACCCCAACTGCTTTTGGGTCGCGCTTGCCCAATCACGTTTCTCAATGTCGTTTGCTATAAAATCTTCGGTTTTACCCAAAAGCACCTACCCCAACTGCTTTTTGGACCGCGCTTGCCCAATCACGTTTCTCAATGTCGTTTGCTATAGTATACAACAAATATTGCATAAGACCAAGATATAGAGTAAAATAAATTTACTATGTAAGTAAAATTTTATCAAGGAGGTATTTATGATTCAAGAAGGAAGGCAATTTATGAAAAGCAATTGGCCAAGCGGGCAAATGGCTGATACAGACCAGCTTAAGGGCGTGCCAATGCCGCCATTTGAAAATGAATGGGACGAAAACGCGCTAATTGCGCTCCCTGACCCAAAAGCTGCAAATCTTAAGAAAAGGGATATAGTGCAGGTTTTAGAGGAGAGGGTAAGCCGTAGAAAATTAGGAGCAGGATCAATATCTCTCAATGATTTATCATTTCTTTTATGGGCAAGTGCAGGGATGAGGGAAATAGCTGGAGGGCGGATTTTTAGATTAGTACCATCAGCAGGCAGCCGTCACCCTTTCGAGAGCTTTTTCTACGCTGATAAGGTTGAAGGGCTTAAGCCGGGGCTTTACCGCTACATAGCTCAGAAAAATGCTGTTGTCCCGGTTTCTTTTAAAGAAGGGCTTAAGGAAGAGCTTACAAAATGTATTAAAAATCAATGGTTTGGCTGTGCTGTTGCCATTTTTTGGGTGTTTAACGCTTACAGATGTGAATGGCGCTACACTACCCACTCTCATAAGGTATCTACAATAGATGTAGGGCATATAGGGCAAAATGCCTATCTTGGGGCGGAAGCTCTTGGTATAGGCTGCTGCACCATAGGTGCTTATCTTCAAGAGATTGACGAGCTTTTAGGTGTGGATGGGGATAATGAATTTTGTGTATATATAGGTGTTTTTGGGCCTTATGAAGGTTCCGGCGGAGCGGGACCTGGCTGGACTGCAAATAAAGCTTAGTAAGTATATAAAAAGAGCTGACTATATAGTCAGCTCTTTTTATAGCCGTTTATAAACTTTAATATTAATTTGCTTGTGTGGCAATACCTACTGCGAAAGTGGCGTCATCCGGTGCGTCATCTGCTATAATTCTAAATCTCCATTCGCCGCCTGTAACATTTCTTACCCTGACTCCAAAACCGTCAATGCCTTCAAAAACAGGTGCAGTGCCTGATATAAGGTTTTGTGAAATCAGCTCACCCCGTTCGCTTATATAAAAGACATTGCCAAGAGGGTCATTTAGTCTAAGGGTAAAGCTTTCTCCTCCCGATTCAATCATCAGCATAAAGTTTTCACCGTTATTAAAAGTATATTGGAAGGACTCCCTCGCTTCACTTGAAGGTGCCGGCTCACTGGCTGCCGGTGCAGCGGCTATTACGCCGGCTTCTGCCATTTGGTCAGCTGCGCTTTCTCTTCCTCGTAAAAATCCAAATACTTGACCTTGAAAATCAAAGCCTTCCCTTGCGGCTATATATGTTTGGCTTCTATCCGCCTCGATAAATTTAATCCTAAATATGAGATATTCGATAAAATTAATCATATTTGAGGTTACTTGGGCACTATTGTGGAAAGAGGTATAGAAAACAGTACCCTCTCCATAATTAAAAGATATGGCAAGAGGCACTGTGCCGTGGTTAGGCACATGTCCGCTAATATAAGTCGTCGCTTCTTCCGCTAAGTTAGTGATAACATACCAACCGCCCATATTAAACACAACATCTAATTGATTTATTCGCATATGAGAAGCCAAGCTGCTGTGCACTATATCCGCATTTCGAACAGTTAAAGAAGGCTCAACCGCCATATATTCAAACATATCAGGAAATGCGGCAGCTAAAGGCTCACCGGCAAGGTCAGAGGCGTATACAATGCCGCCTTGCTCCACATAAGCTCGGAGTATTCGCGAATTTAAGCCGTTATGGCTGCCGCAGTTAATAAAAACAGCAAAAAATTCACTAAGCTTTTCAAGATTACTTAAATCGGAATGACTAAGCTCATAAAAATCTACGCCTGCACCAAAAAATCTCAATATTTGCCCTACATTATCATGATGTGCATGGGTAACCCCAATTTTTAAGAGCTGGTCAGAGGAAGTGAGACCCCTTTCGCCACCAGGTACAGTACTCGTTATTTGGAGATTTAATGAGTCATTTCCCTGTATAGGATCTACATGTATATGGGGATGAACAGGCTCTATAGGGGGGTCAATTGTGACGATAGAGACTTCGCTGGCAAGGCACCCTGCAAGTATAAGTACAGTGACAGCCAATATTAAAGTTAACAGTAATTTTTTCATATACGCACCTCCATATTTGTTTTGACTATATCTTTATAGGTCTATAGACGATGCGTTGTATTCAAATGTTCCAAGTTTCCCAAATTTAACCTGCGAATTATAGCCGTTGATTTACTCTTGCCCTTGTTCTTTACGTCCCATTAACCAATAGGCCATAGCAAGCATAGCTCCGCCAAAGAAATTTCCAAAGGTTGTGGCAAAAAGATTATTAGCGATACCTCCAACTGTAGCACCGCCGTCAGTCCACAAAAAGCCTTTGAGGCTAAATAAAGTCATATTGGCTATTGAATGTTCAAACCCTATGATAACAAATATGTAAATACACCAAAATATCATTATAAGTTTTCCCGTGTCACTTTTTATTTTATATGAACACCAAGTAGCGGCACAAACTAATAGGTTACATAAAATACCTCGTATAAAAAGGTTAGATAAATCAGGGGATGTTTTTGCTATGACCGAATCGTTAACAAGGGCATTTATATAACCCTCGAAAAGCCCTGTCCCCACAAAAAGTGCCGCAATTAAAACAGAACCTGCTAAATTGCCTAAATAGCAATATATCCAAAGGGGTATAGCGTCTTTTAGCTCAATTTTTTTTCGCATAATTCCGGCAGTTAGTACAAAAACATTGCCTGTAAAAAGCTCAGCTCCGGCAAATACTATCAGGCTTAAAGCTGCTGCAAAGCTGAACCCCTGCAATATTTTAAGACCGGCAAAATCGCCCATAGCCGCAGCTATAACAAAAATAACTACAACTCCAAGACCTACAAATACACCAGCCAGCATAGAAGATACAAAATAACCAACCTTATCAACTTTGAAAAAATCAACCTTTTTCTGGGCGGCGGCACATACCAGCCCGTACTCTGACTTAAACATAAATAATACTCATCTCCGTTTGTTTTAGTATTTTTTGCCGCAATTTAATATAATATATCAAGTTATATCGGATATTCTTAATATAATCTTTATATAAATTTGTTAATATAGTGACTATACTTGACATTTATCCTGTTTTTATAATATACTATCATCAAAGCAATTATGAGGGAATTTGGTAAGATATTGCATTTATAGTCAATCAATCTGAGACCCCAAACGCTAAACTTGGTTTTATTACGTGTTACATCGTCGCTTATTTACCCTTCGTACCAATTGGGTACTGTGGCAAATAAGCTCCTTGCACCGCTGAATAAATTCTGCGTTTATCCGTTTGGCTTTTCAGGTTACTTAACTATACAGAGAAGAAGCGGTTGGTGCAAGCTTCTATGCAAGCTTATTAATCCCGCCCTCTAGCTCTTTAGGGATTAACCTAAAGCGTATTCCTGTGTTAAAGGTAAAAGATAATGGCTTAAGTAATTTTAGCCGTTAATTAGGATGGTACCGCCGCTATTGGCTCCTTTTTTAGGGAGCTTTTTTATTATTTAAGTATAGGAGATGTGTATTATGTCCAAAAACGAAAAAAATGTGGAAGCTATAACTAACAGAGATGTGGATTTTGCCCGCTGGTATACCGATGTGGTTAAAAAAGCCGAGCTTGTTGATTATTCCTCGGTGAGGGGCTGTACAATTTTTCGCCCTTATGGCTATGCAATTTGGGAAAATATACAAAAGAGCTTGGATGACAGGTTGAAAGAAACCGGTCATGAAAATGTTTATTTGCCGATGTTTATACCTGAAAGCCTTTTGGAAAGAGAAAAAGACCATGTGGAAGGCTTTGCCCCTGAGGTCGCGTGGGTTACTCATGGCGGGCAGGAAAAGCTTAGTGAGCGTCTTTGTGTTCGCCCAACGTCGGAGACTTTGTTTTGCGAGCATTATGCTAATGTAATACAATCCCATAGAGATTTGCCAAAATTATACAACCAGTGGTGTTCCGTAGTGAGATGGGAAAAAACCACAAGACCATTCCTTCGCACGGTGGAGTTTTTGTGGCAGGAAGGGCACACGGCACACGCCACGGCAGAGGAGGCAGATAACGAAGCCCTTATGATACTCGATTTATATGAAGAACTCCTTGAAAAAATGGCTATACCTGTAATAAAAGGTCAAAAAACCGACAAAGAAAAATTTGCGGGAGCAGTAAGGACTTATAGCGTAGAGGCTTTAATGCACGATGGTAAATCCCTTCAAGCGGGTACGACCCATTATTTTGGTGATGGGTTTGCCAAAGCTTTTGGTATACAGTTTACGGATAAGAATAACCAGCTTTCTTATGTTCATCAATCGTCCTGGGGGGTTTCCACAAGGATGATTGGGGGGATTATAATGGTTCATGGGGATGATAACGGTCTTGTTATGCCTCCAAAAATTGCCCCTGTACAGGTGATGATAATACCGGTTGCTCAGCATAAAGAAGGGGTTTTGGATAAGGCTAATGAGGTAATGGACAGACTTAAAAAGTCCGTGCGTATTAAATTAGATGATTCGGACAAAAGTCCGGGCTGGAAATTTAGTGAGCATGAAATGAAAGGTGTACCTATCCGCCTTGAAATAGGACCTAAGGATATAGAAGCTAATCAGGCTGTTTTGGCACGACGCGACACTGGTGAGAAGAAGCCTGTAAGCCTTGATAATCTTGAAGCGGAAGTATCAAACCTTCTTGAAGAAATCCATAAAAATATGTATCGCCGCGCTCTTAAACATATAGAAGAGACTACAGGCTGCGCCAAAAATATGGAAGAGTTTGAAAAGAGGTTAGAGGAGCATCCGGGCTTTATAAAAGCCATGTGGTGCGGGGATAGGGCTTGTGAGGATGCAATAAAGGACAGAACTACTGCAACCAGCCGCTGTATACCTTTTGAAGGGGAGAAGTTTTCGGAAACCTGCGTTGTATGTGAGCGAAAAGGGGAGAAAATGGTTTATTGGGGCAAGGCGTATTAAGGTATTTATAGTCGTTTAAGACCAAAATGGTCTTAAACGAGCCTCGAGAACTCGTACATTTTGCTTACAAAATGTACGAGTTTCGGGGCGTGAACAAACTTTAAAACAGCAAAATGAACAAGCTCATTTAGACTGCTTTAAAGTTTGTTCACTATACATTAAAATCCGATGACTATATTGAATCATCGGATTTTTCCATGGATGGTTTAGTCTTGTTTGTATTCGGCAATATCTTCTAATTGACAATCCAATATTTCACATAATTTACTAAGTGTGTTAGTGGTGATATTGTTATTATGCCGCAGATTTTTTATTGTATCGGTATGAAAATCATATTTTTCTCTAAGCGTGCATAATGGAATTAAGGTTATGAATTATCTCAAAAAATTTCTCTTGACAAAAAAACAATGACCTCTTTATATTTATAACCCCAATCTTTTATCTATCACTTCCTCCAAAATCTCAGCGCATTTTGCTACTATGTTCTCGCATTCGGCTGTGTTTCTTAGATCGATACACGCTAATGACTTATATTCGTCGTAGAAGCGTTCTAAAAACTCAATCCGCAGCGAATTTACTTCTTCCAAAGGACAAACAAGCCCCAATGCCATTATAGAAGAGACTAAAGCAGCGCAAATATGCCCTGCTCCAAAGCCCTTGCTTACGCCTTTTAACAATTTATCACTATTATCAGGAACTTTCACATTATATTTTTCGCATACGGCCCGCAGCACACACATAGAACAGTTTCAGCCGCCGCAAAAATAATCTTTGGTAAGTTGAGCCGCAATAGCGGGCGTCACTAAAGGTGCCGATTCCGGGCGCAGATAGCCACTCTCCATTATTTTCTCTATAGATTCCATAAAAAGACTCCTTGTACACATTTATAGGGCGACAGTGCATAACCTAAGTTGAAGTAATTTTTTAAAGCGGTACGAGGGCAAGCGAGTGTTTTGCGACTATGATTTTTCCGCGGTTTTCGGAAAAGGGAGACTTCCGGCTAAAGCCGGAACCAAGCCTTGCGTCTCGTCCGCTATTGCGGGTCATTGTTGAAGCAAAAAGCGATAAAAAAATTATCTGAAACTAGTTATGCACCATTGCCATACTATAGTGTATACAAGAAGTCATATTTGGTTACTATCTATCTAGTTTGTGCCCTATACCAAGCAGCGAAGAAGTTGCCGGCAATTTGTGCGCCGTTGTCGTTTAAATGGCGGGCGTCACGAAAATGCTCGTCTAAAAACATTTGCCCATCAATATTTAGCATATTAAAATCTAAATAGGGTACATCCAGCCTTTCTGCAAGATTGCGGACTTGGTTGTGTATAGCCTCGTAGTTTATATAAGTGGCAAGATATACATTAGATACAGGGGCTGTCACAAAAACCAGACTTATACCCTCATCATAGGCAAGTTGGGCTATCCGCTCCACATAGTTTACTTGTACAGGGGAAGGCCGCCAATTCCTTACATTTCTGGGGGGCGAGTTTTCGATCCGTTCATATTCCGCCGGAGTCATAATATAAGATGCGAAAATATAGCCTCTGGAGCGGTAGTACTCCCGCCCTTCACCAAAGTCAAGTATTATACGCAAGTCATGCTCTTCCCTGAAATAAGTCATCAGCCTGTTATTAGTGTAAGCGAAAAAGGCGTGTTGAAAGCGGATAGGGGCTATGTTAAATTTAACCCTTTGATTTAAGGGGAACATATTTTCAAGTATATCATTCCTAAGCCCTTCCCCACGGCCATCTAAAACAGGAAAAAGATGGTCTATTTGCTGCATACTAAAATCATCCTGCAAAAGACTCCAAGACAGGGTTACAACAACTGTATCCGGACTTTGTGTCCTTAAAACTTCCCTAAAAGTAAAATAACTGGCATCAGGGTGCTGGAGGGGCATGCCAAGCTGGAAGCTGTTTGTACCCATTACTTCATCAATTTTTTCAGGATCAAAAGTGCAGTATGAATGGGAGGAGCCTAAAAATATCAAATCCAGCGTATTTGGCGGCATATTGTAAAAATCATCAAAACGCTGCTGACTCCATACATTTATGCGGTTTTGTGCCGCAGCGTAGGCATATCTTTCACCTATGCGTATATTTGCCTGAAAAATAAGGTAGGCGAATAATGCAATTATAACTATTTTCCTAAAATTGGAAATAAATGAACTCAGCTGCATTATAAAACACCCCCAATGCAAGTATTAAAACAGTTACTAAGAGATAATAGGCGAACCGCAAGTCCGCGGGCTTTTTCATTAAAGTTTCGTGAAGGCACTCTTCACCGCAAAACAGCTCCGAAATAAAGAGGAATAATATACACCCCAAGCCTATAAGCAGCTCAAACAGCGACATACCCATACTGTTTAAGACAGCAAAAACATATTGGCTGCTAAACCAATTTTCGTGACCTAAAAATAAATTACCTGCTATATAAAAAGCATCAGCCGTTGAATTAGCCCTAAAGAAAATCCAAGCAAAGCCTACCAGCAAAAATGTAGCTGAGGTTTGCACAAACTTTACTATAAAAAGATTGGGGAGTTTTACCGATTTAGGCATTAAATTGCCTGCAACCTGATATATCCCATGTAGTCCACCCCAAATAAGGAAAGTCCAATTTGCGCCGTGCCACAGACCGCTTACAACAAAGGTTACCATAGTGTTAAAAGCGTGTCGCAAAGATCCTACACGGCTGCCGCCAAGGGGGAAATACAAATAATCTTTAAACCATGTGGACAATGATATATGCCATCTGCGCCAAAAGGCTTTTGTTCCCCTTGCCAGGTAGGGCTGTTTGAAGTTTTGAGTTAAATCGATGCCTAACATTTTACCGCAGCCAACAGCAATATCGGAATAGCCGCTAAAATCACAATAAATTTGGAGGGCGAACAGAAATGTGGCTATTATAAGTGCCAGCCCGTCAAAATTTAGGGGCGCGCCATATACCGTGTTTACGGCTGCACCTATTCTATCGGCAATAACCACCTTTTTGAAAAAACCAAAACACATAAATTTATAGCCTTCGATAATATTATCAAGATTAAATTTTTTGTAAGAAAAAAGCTGAGGCATAAGGCTTGCAGCACGCTCAATAGGTCCGGCTACAAGCGGCGGAAAGAAGGTAATAAAGAGCATAAATTTAAAATAATTGCGCTGAGGCTCCTGCTTTCCCTTATAAACATCTATAAGGTATCCCGCCGCTTGGAATGTGTAAAATGAAATACCCAAAGGCAGTATAATAGAAAATTCCGGCGGGGAAAGATTAAGCCCAAGGGCATTTAAAAAAGCTACAGCCATGTTGGAGAAAAACAGCAAATACTTAAAAACAAAAAGCACCCCAAAAGCAACAAAAAGATCCAGTGCGAGAAATTGTTTGCGCTTTCTTTTGTTTTCGGAGTCATATATTGCAAGAGCTAAAAAATAATCCACTGAAACGGAGAAAATAAGCAAAATAAGAAACAGCGGATTCCAAGCCGCGTAAAAAGTTAAGCTTGCACAAAGGATTAATATCCATCGCAATTTGTGAGGCAAAAGATAGTGCATAAAAATTACTGCTATAAAAAATACAATAAATTGAAATGAATTGAAAATCATTTTTGGGTATCCTTTTTTCTGCTTAGTTGGTGAAGCAATGATAGTTTACCACATTGTTTAGCATAATGTCAAAAACAAGTACTAACTTTGGCTGATTTTAGCCATTATTGATTTTTTTTGGTATGCGGTTTCTCTTTACGGTATTTATATAAATGGGATAATATGGAAGAGTATCAAGCTTTTAATAAGGAGGCGTCTAATTGAAATATATACTGCCTATTTTAACCGGTGCTTGTGTTTGTCTAAATAAATTTAGACAAACACAAGCCACCTTCTTAATGATAGCAGCACTTCTTTTATTTCCACAGAGGGCTTATTGTGCTGGTGCTGTTAAAATAAGCTTTGTAGAATACGATGAATACGGCAATCATTGGTTTTTAGAAAAATACGTAGAGTTAGGAGTCCACGGACATTTATTTGCAAGAGTAGAGACTGCATTAAATGCCCTTTTTTCCCTTGAGCTGCCTAATATATTTCCATACCCAAAAGGCATAGAAATAGTTGATATTTATTATAAACACGGTCATTTAACTGTGGCTTTTTCTGATGAGTTTGGTAATTTCTCCGGGGGATCTATGCTGGAGAGGATTTATTTAGGGCAGGTACTAAAAACTCTCCTTAATATTGAAGGTGTGGAAAAAGTGAGTATTATTGCGGATACCCCTGAAGGGATAAGCATAAAGGAAAGCGTCTCATGGCATGAATTGATGTATGGGATTTTATTCTAATATCATTGCATCTAATAGATTTACATTTTTTTTAAAAAGGGCATTGACTTATTAAAAAAATTCTATTATAATGATTCGAGTCAGCAAAGTTTGGCCCAGTAGCTCAGTTGGTTAGAGCGCCGGCCTGTCACGCCGGAGGTCGAGGGTTCGAGTCCCTTCTGGGTCGCTTTTAAAGCCCTGTCTTGCACACGCTAGGCAGGATTTTAAAGGGGCGTTTAGCTCAGCTGGGAGAGCGCCTGCCTTACAAGCAGGATGTCACAGGTTCAAGTCCTGTAATGCCCATTATATAAATAACTGGAAAACAGGCGTGCAGCCTGTTTTTTGTTTTTATAGCACTAAATTTATAAGAGGGGTGTTTGCACAAATGAGGAAATTGCTTTTATATGTTTTTATATCAATTATATTTTCGATTTTCATGGTCACTGGTGTCGGTGCAAGTGAGCTTAGGATAATGCTCAACGGAGAATATATTGACGCTGAGCCGGTTATAGTTGACGGAAGAACTTTAGTTTCGGCACGTGATATTGCGGAAATCCTTGGAGGTAATGTAAGCTGGGACGGAGACTTACGCCAAGTAATTATCGAACATATATATACTAATATTATCCTAACCCTTGACAGTGCTATAGCTTACATAAACGAAGAGGCGATAGAGCTTGATGTGCCGGCACAGCTAATAAACTCAAGGACGAAGGTACCGCTGCGTTTTATCACTGAAAGCTTAGGTGCCTATATTGATTTTGTAGACGGAACAGTGGTTATTACAACTTTACAAGAGGCAATGGAAGAAGGCTTGCAGCTTCTCAGCATAACAAGCCCTATAGGGCGGAGTGAGGAAGCTGTGGTTGTGCTGCAAGGACAGCCTTATACATTATATTCAATAATTGTTATGTATTCTGCTCCAGCTACTGCCGCCGGTGTTACAGGAGAAAATGAACATAAAATCTCGGACAGTGACGGTATAGTGTCCTGGAGCTGGCTCGTAGGCAGCAGGACTGCCCTTCAGACTCATTATTTAGTAGTAAGCGGCGATGGCTACAATCTTAGAGTTGAATTTGAGGTAAGATAAATATGCCTTTAAAGCGTAAAAATGTGGGAATATTAGTTCCCACATTTTATACTAATCAAGCTGTTCTAATGTAGTTGTACCAATTTTTGCCCATTCACCATAATTGCATTTAGAGCAATTTTCAAGGGCGTTATCATTACTTTCGAGCTTAATCCTAAGACCGCATTTCATGCACCTATATTTACCTTCACCGGGAGTTTCGCCTTTTCTTGCCATATTAAGCACCTCCTTTCTATAATTTATGTTATAGTCAAGCATGTCATTGTACAATGTAGTGTTTGACTATAACATAAATACCTAAAAAACACAAGTTAAGGAGCCTAAAATGACTAACACCCCAAAACTATCCCAATATTTTGCCAAAGAGAAGCCTTTAACCTTCTGGATTATAGTGACAGGGCTGTTTACAAGCACTTTGATCATATGGATACCTGCGCTTCAAGGTAATCTTATTGACTCTGTGTTTGAAGGCGGCCAAAGTCTTGAAACACGAATTTTTATATTCCTAAGCTTTGTTATTTTAGTGCAGTTCCTAAGGTTTTGGAAGCGGTATTTAGTAAGGAAATTTGAAAACAGGACGGTAAGGGAAATCCGTAAAACCATCTACAACAATATATTAGAAAACACTATAGAAAGCATGGATGAAAACACCGCCGGCTCTTTGATGAACAAAATTATAGGGGATGTTAACATCGTATCCGAAGGGCTTAGAAAGATTATAACGGAGATTTTTGATACGGTTATAATGCTTTCAGGTTATATTGTACTTATGAGTATTGCCGATTTTCGTATTACAATACTTGTGGCTTTACTGATTCCTGTTGGGGTTTTTATTTCAACCTATTTGAAAAAGGTGGTGGCAAGGTACAACTCCGTGTTTCGCGCAGCAAAAGGAGATATAAACGACCTTATTTATCAAAATGTGACTCATGCTGTACTGTTTCGCCTTATGGGGCTTTCCGAGCAGTTTGGGGACGCTTTTAAGGCTGCATTGCCCGGTCTTCGTAAAAAGGCAGTGAGGGCTTCCTTTTTTGACACCAGTTTAACGCCTTTATATAACGCCATTTCTCTTGGAGGTGTTGTTTTTGTTATTGTCATTGGCTCATCAAATATTGAGTCCGGCTATTGGACTATAGGGCAGTTTTCGGCATATCTTGTTATGTTTGCCCTTGTTGCGAGAAAATCCGGCATGATTTCAACCTATATAACTCTTTGGCAGAAAACTGTGGTATCCTGGGATAGGCTTAAAGGGCATTTGGAGCCGGTTTATGCGGAAAAGGGCGCACCTGTATCCCTTTTACAGCCTGTTAAATTAAAATTTGAAAATGTGAGATTTAAATATGACGATAGCGAAGAAACTTTAATACACAACTTATCTTTTGAAGGGGGCTCAGGTCAGATAATAGGCATAGCGGGACCTATAGCTTCAGGTAAATCCACTATTTTAAGGCTGCTTACGACACTTATGCCAACATCAGGCAAAATAGAGGTAAACGGGCTTGATTTTAGTGAACTTAACACATTCCAAAGATCCGGCATTGTAGCTTACAAGCCCCATGGGAGTGAGCTTTTCTCAGGGAGTATAAAAGAGAATATTGCCTTTGATGAAACTAATGAGGAAAATTTAAATAACGTCCTTTCAGGGGTTGCGTTAGAGCGTGATATAGATACTATAAGCGGCGGTATAGAGGCTCGTATAGGGGGCAATGTAAGTGTATTAAGCGGCGGTCAGCAGGATAGGGTGAGCCTTGCAAGAACCCTTTTTGCGGATAAAAGTATAATTCTTTTGGATGATCCGTTTTCTGCCTTGGATATGAAAACGGAAATACAGATAATCAAGTATTTGCGGGAGAATTTTAAAGATCATCTTATACTTATTAACTCTCACCGTTTCGCAATATTCCCATACACCGACTCTATTATATTCCTTGATGGAGCAGGCAGCTATATGCTGGGTTCTCATGATGAGCTTTTAGCTTCTAATCCTTTATACCTTGAAATATATAATATGCAGAAAGGGGCGATAGAGTAATGAAGCGAAAAAATATAGCAATAGACGGTACTTTTAAGGCAATAAAAAACGCCCCCTGGCTGGTATTACTGTTAGTGGCAGTTACTGTGGGGGTGGTTTTATCGGCTTTAGCACCTCCTTATATGCTTAGGATTATAATTGATGATTATATCGTGCCCGGTAATTTAAACTATATAGTTTGGGCAGCGTTATTTTATCTTTTGCTTATATTTATAAATAATCTTTTCGAGTTTTTAAGAAGGCTGACCTTAGTTTTGTTTGGGCAAAGGCTTTATCAGCATTTGCAGGAGATTTTATCAGATAAGTTTATACGGCTAAAAACCCTTTATTATACAAGTAATGACGATGGGCAGACAGCCTCATACTTCGTAAACGATGTGGATACTATAAACCACGCCTTTACCGCAGGGCTTATAGGGATGTTTATTGATGGTCTTAAGGTTATAGGGATATTGGTGGCACTCTATATGTTCTCCCCTGTTTTGACTTTAGTTGTTTGTATTTTCCTGCCTGTAATAGTGATAATAACGAGACTTATACAAAAGGCTATGTTAGCGGCACAAATGGAAAGCCGCCAAGTCACAGGAGGGGTAAATAACGCAATAGCTGAAACCAAGGAAGTATTTAATATGATAAAACTTGGCGGGCGGGAAGGCTTTATGATGAACCGCTGGTCTGAGCTGCTTTCACAAAATTACAAAGCAGCTGAGCGGGTTAATATGGCTGACTCTCTCTCGTCACCAATGGCTCAGATTTTGCGTGCCGTTGTAATTGGTGTTGTGGTGTATCTAAGCCCAAGAGGTATCGGCATTAGTATAGGTATGCTGGCGGCAAGTATTGAGCTTATTACCAATCTTTTCGACCCGATAGAAGCTATAAGCAATGAGTTACAGCAGATACAGCGGTCTCTTTCAGGGATAAAGAGACTTAATGAACTTTACAATGAAAATGAGGAAAACAGGGATTGTGCAGAGCTGCCCGAAGGATTTTTTAACAAAGCACACTCAATTAAATTTGCTAATGTTAATTTTGAATATGTGGAAAATACACCTGTTTTAAATGGCATAAGCTTTAGCGCAAACCCTCACGAAAAACTTGCCATAGCAGGGCGGACAGGTGTTGGTAAAACCACTATGTTTAACCTAATTACAGGGCTGTATGAACCAAGTTCAGGCGCAATACAAATAAGCGGTGTAGACGCGGCTAAAATTCCCCCTGACAGCAGGCGGCAGCTTTTTGCTTATGTGAGCCAGTCCTTTATGCCTATAATCGGCACCCTAAAAGAGCAGGTCACCCTTAAGGATGAAAAAATTACCCATGAGCGGTTTGTGCAGGCTATGGAAACCGTAGGGCTTCATGAGACTTGCAAGGAGATGTATGATAATATATACCACCGCGGGCTTTTATCCAGTGGGCAGGAACAGCTTTTAAATATTGCCAGAGCTATTGTAATGGAGCCTAAAATACTCCTCCTTGATGAAATGAGCTCGAAGCTGGATTCTATAAGCGAGGAGCGGATACATAAAGCCACCCACGCCGCAGGGCAGGATATGACGAGTATATCGATTTCCCACCGCTTAAGCTCTATGCTTAATGCTCAGAGGCTTATTTATGTTAAAAATGGGGAGATTGATAAAGTGTTGGATTTGGAAGGCAATACAGAAGATAGAGATTGGGTTATCAGAGAAGCGGCACGGGAAGGGTTTGGTAAGAGTGCAACAGAGTAGCATTATATAATCGTTTAAGACCAAAATGGTCTTAAACGAGCCTCGAGAGTTCGTAAACTGTTTTAGAGTTTATTCACTATACAATATCATGTAAAAAAACCATACCCTCCTCAAACCATTTATGGGGATATAAAATCATTTTGTGAGCGACTATATAATCCATATACGCAAGGCAAGCTGCCTCCAGGGACTGATTAAGGGCATTACTTACGGTTGCGTAAAAAGGTGCCCCCCCCTCCTGGTCCCAAGCAAGTTTATCTGCTATAAATAAAGCCATATCGTATGCTGAGGGTTTAGTTTTTAATGTGGTATGATGGGAGATGGCAGATAAAATACGCTTATCTGTAATACCAAAGTCCTCCTGTGCAATGACTTTTGATATACGCTGATGAAGGAGAAAAGGATACATTTTCTCGGCTTCGTCTATATACCAACTATTTTTGATTGCGTATACCATCATATCCTTTGGAGGGATTACCGCACTAATATCATGTAAATAGCCGCACAATTCACATATACTTTCATCCAGCCCATATTTAGCGGCAATTTTTATATTCATCTCTGCGACAGCTTTTGAATGGATAAAAGTACTTTCTTTGTTTTTAAGGTAAAGTAAGGACTGTATATCAGCTATAATATTTCCTGTAAAGTTGAGCTTTGGCATAAAATATCACCTGTAAATTATTGATAATAAGGAGGTCTCACGTCATGACTTGGAATGAACTTTTCCCTAAGGAGAACCAGCCTGCGATGCATGATATTGCCGAATACGCAGGTACATTTAAACCCCATTGGCTTAATTTAATTGAGTATTTTGAAACAGCCTACAAATGCAAACCTAAAATGACTTATAGCTGCTGCGGCATGAAGCCCGGCTGGAATTTGAAATTCCAAAAAAGCAATACAAATTTTGGAACTTGGTACCCAAAGCCTGAGGGGTTTGAGGCTATGTTTGTATGGAGCTATAAATTTGATGATGAAATGCGGATGCTGATACCTGTAATGACCTCGAAAATGGCTGAGCATGTGCAAAAAGCGGAGGACTTCATGAAAAACGGGCGCTGGATTATGTTTGAGGCGGATAATGGATTGATTATAGAGGATTATAAGCGTATGTGTGCGGTTAAAAAGGTGCCGGCTGCTTGATTATATAATTAGCAACGGTGCCTCAACATATATGGTTATGCGCCATTGCCAATTGCTTTTCACTCAGCCACAAACCGCCACTGCTTTATCCTATATTCTTCGCTGGCGTAATTAATGCCTATCCGCGGGGTAGTGGTATAGCTTAATTGTGCCCCGTCTTCCAGCCATAGTTCGTTGGAATTAATCAAGCTTACCTTGTTTAAGGTTTTATCAATTTGCAAGGCTTTTGTTAAGCGTCCCGGACCTGATATGCCTTCAAGTCCGCGGATAAGCACCGCTTCCGGCTCGTCTTCATCTGCCGCTACTACATTAAGCAGATAATGAATACCATAGCATAGGTAAATATAAGTAACACCGCCTTTTTCGTACATAACGGAGGTTCGGGCTGTTTTTCCTTTGTGGGCGTGACAGGCTGTGTCCTGCTCTCCGGCGTAGGCTTCCGTTTCGGTTATTTTAAGGCGGATTATCTCATCTCCAATTTTGCGGCAAAGAACTTTGCCCAATAAAAGAGGCGCAAGAGAAACCGCTGATTGCTTGTAAAACTCTAGGGGAAGTCTGTTGTTCTTTGTCATCTGACGGCAACCCCTTCTCTTAATCTATTATCATTGGCATCTCTTATTACCACATCGCCGAAGTTTAGCCCTGCTTCCACCACAGTGTCAATACGAAGTTCGGCACCTAGTACAACTTCCCTCATTTCCACTCTGCCGCTGTTTAGCACCCAAAGCATATCTGAGCCGCCGTAATTGAATAATGCTGTCCTTGGCACAATCATTCGCCCCCTTGCGCTGTAATATGTAAAGCGCACATCCACGTCATATCCGTCTCTGATTATATTATTTTCCGGTATTTCAACAGTTACTTTAACATTTCTCTCAGCAACGCCCAAGGGGGATAGCCTCTCTTCAGCTCTATCCCCAATTTCTTGTATGCTGCCGGGGATTACTATATCATTGCCTCTTGCGCGAAATATAACATCTACCGAATCCCCTAAGTTCAAATTAACTACATCTCTTGTACGGACAAAAACCTCCACGGAAATCTCCTCATCAGTTGTAATATAAGCAACAGGCATATTTGGGGATACGATATTGATATCTTGAACATACAGCCGCTCGACCCGCCCTGATGCAGGGGCTCTG
Source organism: Defluviitaleaceae bacterium (assembly GCA_009779915.1). Lineage (GTDB taxonomy): Bacteria > Bacillota > Clostridia > Lachnospirales > UBA5962 > WRBA01. Next base: position 80,238 of record WRBA01000001.1, read on the forward strand.
ATTACGGCATCCTCAATATTTCTTTGTAACTGGGCAATATTTATCAGCTCACTGTCTATTAGAGCCAGATAGTAATCTTCCATAGCGGCGACATAGCTTGTGGCAAGGTTTCTGTCAATGCCTGCTATTTGCACATTTATCGCAGCTCTTGCTGCTTCAAAGTATTCATCGGAGCCCATAGTACCGGCGGCACCTGCTGTGATGTTAGAAAGTGCCAGGATGCCTTGCTCTAACTGCCCCTCAGCATCCTCTACATATCTTGCGGCCAGCTCATACTCATCTCGCGATATGGCTGAAACGCCAAAAAGTATTTCCACATTTTGGTAATTATTCCTAGCCCAGTCAAGTGCCGATTCAAGCTGCCTGTTTATGGCTGCCTGTAAATTTACCTGCTCCCCAACAGACAGTATAGCCGCATAACTTCTGGCGTTTAAAATCTCAAGCTGTGCCACAAGGTCATTTCGGCTTGATTGCAGGCTGTTTCGTTCTCTGGTTTCATTAAGGTGTAAATTTCTCATTTGAGCTTCCAAAGCGGCTATATTTGCTTCGCTTCGCAGTATTAAAAGTTCAAAATTAGAAACATCCACACGGCTGATTATATCTCCGCCCGATATAAGATCCCCTTCGGAAACTTCGATAGAAAGAATCTCGCCGCTTACCAAAGGATATACTGTAATTGAGCTGCCCCTGGTTCCATATCCCTGCTGTATAAAATACATAGCCGCATCCCTTGGCTCGATAATAAGTGTGCTTATTTCCAAAGGTCTAGTGGAGGCATATACGCCGTAGCCTATTAAAAAAACAATTACCAAGGCTAAGATTACAAGTTTAACTTGTTTTTTCATTATTCCCGCTCCTTTAAGACTTCAACTATGTCAAATTTTCTAATAGCTCGCTTTGAAATATAATTTGAGATAAAAACAGCAACAGAACAGCCGAATAAAGCGGCTATAAGTGCCCCCGGCTCCGTATGGAGAGGTATGGCAAACAAGTCAACATCTATCACTTCAACCATACTCATACGTAAAAGCCTTGTAAAAGGCACTCCTAAAAGCATACCTATAATGGCTAAAAGCCAGTATTCAAAACTCATAATTTCAGCCACTTCCCCGACTTCAAGCCCTAAAACTCTAAGGGTTGCGTATTCTCTTTTTCTTTCGTTTAGAGATATGCTGGAAGTGTTGTAGATTATAGCAAACGCAACAAATATCCCCATAATCCACATAGTTCGCATAAGTACATCGTAAGTCGCCATCATTTCAAGCATCGCTGCTTGACTGTCGTTAATATCGTCAATAGAGAGTATGTTTTCCCCTTCCCGCAAATACTCCACTACATGAGATAGACTATCCGTGCGAAGTATAACCGAGGATGCCATAGGGGGTATGTCAAGAAAATCAGCCAAATCATAAAGGGGCATATAAGAGCCTCCGCCAACCATCTCGGATATAATTTCTCTTATATATATCGGTCTGTTGTAGGCAAGAAGAGGGGAGGAAATATATACCCTATCTCCTTTGCTTACGGCAAGATTTTCAGCGGTTGCAAGAGATAGAACCAGACCGCCGCGGCTGGGTACTATATGAGTTCCCGTATTCATATCGAATATTTGGAACAAGTCAGAGTAAGGATTTACGCCGGTTATAAGGGCTCCTTCCTCTATATGCCTATTTATCAGCATAACCGGAGTTTCAAACACCGCTTCCGCAAGCTCCACACCTTCTATTCCATGAAGGGCTGAAACCGCGTGAACCACAGAGATAGGATTTACAAAATTAATCCTTCCGTCATACATTCTGGAGCGTTCAAACTGGTCAATCATCATCATATCAACCATATCAGTCATAGAGTTCATAAAAGCTATTATGCCGAAGGAAAACATAACGCCGGCTATTATAAAGACTGAGCGGACCCGGTTACGGTCAATACTTCTTACGGCAATAAAGCCTCTGGAGTTTAAGAAGATTTTGATAAATGGGAATAATGAAAGTATATCGTATTTAACAGGCTTGGGTGCTTCAGGCCGCATTGCTTGAGCGGGACTTAAATTTACTGCCGAATATGCGCCCATAAAGCTGCCTAACACACCTCCGGCAAGAGCTATAAGGAGTGCCTGCATGATTATAGCCCCTGACTGATAGCTTACAACTTCAGGCATTTTAAAAAAATCACTGTATATATCTATCATATATCCGGTGCTTAAATAGCCTAAAATTACGCCAATAATGCCTCCTAAAAGCCCTGTAACCGCGCCATAAGTAAGATAATGGAGTAAAATTTCAGAATTTTTAAAGCCAAAAGCCTTTAAAGTCCCTATTTGCCCTCTATCCTGCTCAATAATTCGCTTAAGCATCAAATACAGCATAACCATAGACCCTGCCACAAATACTATAGAAAGGGACTGTGACATAGACTGGACTGATTGTATCTGCATTTCCAAAAGACTGTGGCTTATCTGGTCATCACGGGAGATTAGGCTTATAAGACCATAGCGCGTAAGCCTATCCTCAAGCTCTACCTTGACATCATCAAATTCATAACCGGGGGATAAAAGAAAAGATATATCGTTTACCATGCCCCGCATATCAAGCATGGAAGCGAGTACATCATAGTTGATATAAGCATAACCAAATGATAAATCATCAGGGTAGAGCTGGGTTATATCCTGTATTGCATACACAAATTCAGGACTTAGAGCCGCTGCCGCAATATTAAAGCTAAACTGCCTGCCCCTTATTATAATGTCAATAGAATTACCGATTTGAAGTTCATGGGCTAGAAAAAAATCCTCCCCAAGTATAATATCGTTATCGTTTACTAAGGTGTCGCCGTAAGTAATATGGGGTAGATTAAGAGAGTCCTCACGATAAGGGGCAGACATAAGCCTTAAGGTCATCCTTCGATCTACGCCTTTAAGCTCTGCCCTGGCGTCGTAGGTAATACGTGCCGAGACAGTATTTATGCCGGGAGTTTGCGCTAAATCCTCCTCTATGCTTCTAGGTGCTCTTGAAATACGGGAAAAAACATCAGCCATCCTATAATCACGGTAGTATATATGCATACTATCCTCAAAGGCGAAGGAAGTTATGCCCATACTGACATATATAAATATTCCCACAGATATAAGGAGCGCGCAGGCAATATAGGTTTTCTTATTTTTCCACATTGCACGGAGGGCTTTTTTAAGTAAAATCACCAAGCTACCTCCTCCGGTGAAATAGGGTTATCATTTATTATTACCTTGTCTATAAGCCCGTCTTTAATATGGAAAACCCTATCAGCCATTGCACCTATGCCAGCGTTATGGGTTATTATTATTACAGTTTTGCCGTAATCTTTGTTAAAATCCCTCAGCACATTAAGTACATGGATGCCTGTTTTAATATCAAGTGCCCCTGTAGGCTCGTCACATAGTAATATATCAGGATTTTTGGAAAGGGCGCGGGCTATAGCCACCCGCTGCTGTTCCCCGCCGGACATTTGGCTTGGAAAATTTGAAGCCCGCTCTAAAAGCCCCACTTTTTCAAGGAGCTCAAGAGGGGATTTAGGGTCTTTTGACAATTCTGCCGCAAGTTCAATATTTTCCTTTGCCGAAAGGTTAGGGATAAGGTTGTAAAATTGGAATACGAAACCGACTGCGAGCCGTCTGTAGTTTGTAAGCTCTTTTTCGGAAGCTTGTGCTAAATCCTTACCCTTGTAAGTTATACTGCCCCTTGTGGGGATATCAATGCCGCCAATCATATTTAGCATAGTGGATTTACCCGAACCGGAAGGGCCAAGGATAACCACAAATTCACCGCCGTATATATCAAAATCAACACCACGAAGAGCCTCAACTTTGACCTCGCCCATTATGTATACCTTTGTTAAATCTTTAGCGGTGATTATAGCTTCCAACCCATCACCCTCCAAACTAAGAACCTGTATTCAATAAGCTGTCACGCATCTTTCCGGCTGATTTTAAGCCACTTTGTGTCAGCACTCACTTGCAGATTATCTTTGAATATGCTGCGTTCGCGCTTCCTTAATTGGCAGAAAATCAGACTCGGAAATACGCGTAACCCATTATTGAATACAGGTTCTAATCCAGCATTATAGATACTAATTCAAGAGGACCGACAGGCTTATCGTCCTTAAAGGCACGCATATTGCCGCCGGAAATTTCATCAATTAAAAGAATTTTGCCGTCAGTACTTTTGCCAAATTCAAACTTTATATCGTAAAGGTCAAGCTCTTTGTTTTTAAGTTCGTTTTTAACAACTTCAGCAATTTTTTTGGTAAGAGATTTAAGGGTTTCGTACTCAGACTCCGATAAAAGACCTAACATATTAAGGGCGTCTTTAGATATCGGCGGGTCGCCGCGCTCGTCATCTTTTAAAGTTATTTCAACAAAATAGTCAAGGGGCGCGCCTTCTTTTACATAGTCGCCGTAGCGTCTAAAAAAGCTCCCAACAGCCTTAAGGCGGCAAATTACTTCAAGACCTTTGCCGAAAGTAACCGCCGGGCGTACAACCATTTCAGCCTTGTCAATATCCGCACTTATATAATGAGTTGGGATACCAAGAGTTTCAAGTTTTTCAAAAAAGAATTTGCTGAGACTTAGTCCCCCTTTGCCGGCTCCTTCAATAGAAAGCCCTACGGAGTTTGAGCCTGGGTCAAAGACACCGTCTTCTCCCGTCATATCGTCTTTAAATTTAAGCAGGTAGTTACCATCATCAAGTGAGTAGACGGTTTTTGTTTTACCTTCATACATATGTTTCATAATATATCACCTCATTTTTTATTATATCATAGCGGCATTTTTAACTCGACTTTTCTTTGAAAAGTCTCGTTGCACCTGTCTGTTGAAACCCTTCACATTGCTAAGGGTTTCTTTTTATGTGCATATTATACTATAGCTGTACTTTTTTGACTCGACCTTTCTTCGAAAAGTCTCATTGAGCCTGTAGGTAAAAACGCTTTACTTCGTTTAGCGTTTCTATATATGCTCACATTATATCATAAAATAGGGGATGATTGAAAGATAATACTATTTTCTTCAATATGCCCTGCAAATCTTGCAAACAGGCTGTCTAAGTAAAGTTTTTTAAGCTCTTCCATGCTTTGACCAGACATTTGGGCATAGGTGTCAGAATATATTACAAAATTAATAAGCGGTATTACGGAGAAGAAAAATTTGTTGAAAATCATAGCGGCATTATATGAAAAATCATTGTCCACATCATAAACAGCAGAAAAAAGCTGATTATCCGGCACATTTTCCATCATAGCATAATAGCGGAACAGCTCCCTCTTATGCTTGCCGTCAGAAAGAGATTCGAGCGTGATAATACGCAATATCTGACGCTTAACTATTAAATTATCCAAGGTTATTTCATAATATTTTTTTGAATCGGACAGAAATTCAATCAAGTCATTTTTTGTGGCAAATTCAAACCTATCAGGCAAAATATCCATACGCCCCTCTTGTTTGAATTTAAGTACCGTGTTTCTAATAACAGCCATACTTGTTGCCGAAACTTCTTCAAAAAAAGATTCTATAAGATGATCCAAGATGGCCTCTTTACTTGGAAAGTAGTAATAGATAAGGGCTTTGTTTATGCCGGCTTCAAGGGCGATTTTGTCCACGCGAGTCGCAGCAAAGCCTTTTTGTGAAAACATTTCAGCTGCCACATCTAAAATACGCTGTTTTGTATTTATGCTATCTAATTTATTTAATACTTCCATAGATACCTCGTAATTTTATTAACTAACCATTTGGTTAATAAAATTATAACCGATTACAGCCACAGTTGTCAATAGATTTTTATTATCTATATTCCGTCAAATCGATTAAAATCTGCGATGCAAATTACAAATTTTAGCAATTATTTTTTCATGGGTTTGCCCTGATTAGTTATAGGCTCAAAGCCTAAATAATATACTTATATAGAGGTGATAGCATGGGAAACCATTATATAGCAAGGCTTAAAGACGGTTCTTTGGCTGCGGTATTTTCAAAAGAGTCCAAAATAGTAATCAAATTCTTAAAAAATGGTCGCTGGGAATATGAACAAGCATTATTAGAAGGCAAAAATTTAAATTTTAGCGCGGATTTCGATCAAGGGGGAAATTTACATATATTCGTTCAAGACAATAAAAATGACATTATATTGATGGTTTTTAACGGCACACAGTTTTCTAAAAGACAGCTTCTAAACGGCAGCTCAGTGGATAGGTATCCTATGCAAGTGAGGCAGCTTAAAAACTCTTGCCTGATTTATAATATTCCAATTGAGGGTAATAAATACAAGCTTATAATGCAAAACACAAAAGAAAGCGGTTGGGATGAGCCTATGGAAATAGCGGAAATTTTTCCTTTGCCCGGCAATGGTAACTCGCTTTTTGATTTGCAGTTGGTAAATCCGGCGCATGGTGTTGCGCTCTACAATTCAGAGAATAATGTGATTGGGTATAAAGAAATCGCGCCTGGTAAAATTTGCGAATTTGTGCCTATATCCCGCCCCGGAGAGTTTGTTTTGGACGCTAGTTTTCTCACTTTGCAAGATGGGGTTCATTTATTATACATAAGTGCCAATTTGTTTTCACAGAAATTGATATATCGCCGGAAAGTGTCGGCTAAAATCTCGGAGGCCTTAACTTTATGGGAAGGCCCCCGTATTGAAAACTGCTTGCTTACTAATATAAATGGCGAGATTCATGCCTTTTGGAACTTGAGAGAAGGGCTTTATTGTGCAAAGTCAACTATAGGAGGAAAATCCTTTGAAAAAGGACAAATCTATACCCAAAAATTCTGCAAAAAACCCCTTAAAGCCTCGTATATTACTGCTTTTGGAGATGAAGATTATTTTATCAGAAATATTTTTGTAGATAGTTTAGCACCATGGGATGTACAAATTTTGCCTGATGTATTTCCGGAGTTTTATCCCATCCCAAAAGCACCGGAGCCGGTAAAACCGGCAAGCCCGCCGCCACAGCACGAACCTGAAAGCTCAGACTATGAAGAGAGGCTTTTATTCGCACTTAAGCACTCGGAGAAATTAAAAGAGGAAAATAGGAAGCTTAAGGAGGAAAACTCCATGCTTAAAAAGCCGAAAGAATGAATTTAAGATGCACTTTCAAGACTAAGAGACAAAAAGTAGAAATTTGATATTGACAAACAAGGGGGGGGGTAGTAAAATAGATTTGACAGCGTGTAATCGACTGTAAGCTGTTAGAGAAAGAATATGCAATTGGAGATTGGAGATTGAAGATTGGTGGTGGTTTTATGGAAGCGGATATTTGTGTTTGAAAAACAAGCAAAAAAGCAGTACAATGTTTTCAAGAGAAGAATATTTATAGACGCAGTATAACTTTTACATCAGCTGAAAAATGACCCTTATAGGGATTATTAGGAGGAATTACATATGAAATTTAATAAACTAAGGATAATCGTTTGCACAGTGTTAGCTCTATCTTTTTTGTTTGTAAGCCCAGTTAGTGCATTAGAAGAGGTTACTGAAAGTGACTTTTATATGGCCAATGCACTAATTGAAGCTAATTTAGATATGTTGTTTGAAACGGCAGAGTGGGCAATATTGGATGCAAATGCCGATTCTCGTGCTGTTCGCATATATAATGAATTTGGCAATGACATTTCTGACGAATTTATAGTAGAGATTGCCATAGTTGACACTACAAATTTAGTGCGAGGTGCCCTTGGTTCAGATGAAGGGGCTCAAACAATGTTAGTACGGTCTTTTTGGAACAGACCTTTAAGCGGCATGGATCCATCCCTAAGCGTTAGAGCTACTAACACAATTTTTTGGACTGCAGGCACAGCAAATGGTTGGCCGACTGTGAGGTTGACAGAAGTATCGGGAAATCATACAATATTGGACAACCAGGTGCAAGTGATAGAGCAAAATTTGAGATTTGGTGCCAATGGTGTAAATGCTAATGGAGTGCCTGTAAATAACCAGCTTGTAAATCAGCGTTTGGTAGGTACCAGCTATAGGTTTACTCCAAACTGGGTTGCTATCAGAACTACAGATGGGTTATCTGCTATAGGTTCAAGTATAACTTATACATTGAGAAGAGGCACATCTAGCATCTGGACATTTACTATAAATAATCAATTATATTAAGCTATAAAGCTTTCTATGAGAAAATATAGATTGTTTTCAATCGGAAGTTGCACTGAGCAAGGTGCAGCTTCCGATTAGTGATTATAAATACTTTAGCAAGGGGTGTTGTGAAATGAAAAAGCACATAGCTCTTATTATCTCAGCGGTAATTTTTATTGTGCTGATTATTTTAATACTTATTGCCCTTGTAAATATTTTTCAATCGACCCCAAGACCTTGGGAATTTACTAACCAAGAAGCGGCAGTTGTAAAAGAGCATATTATTGCAAATTTATCGGAAAGATGGGAAGGCAGAGTAAGTGTAGTGGCTGCAGCCAGATCCCCTGACCGTGAAGCTTTTCACGATCAGCATGCCATACTCATAAATGTAAGGCTGCACGAATCGGAAAATTTAAAGTACGAGCTTCAAGAACTTGCAATGGAATCAACAATTCTTGCCTTCAGTATACTACAGGATCAAACATCCCCAATGTATCAGATTAATATTATTTATGATATTTATCAAAGATGGGGTCGCTCAACGGTTTTGTGGGTTTCAAATGATGGTTTTTTTGGGCGCATTGTAGAAAATAGAGATAGGCTCTCATATGAAGAAGATATGCGTATGGGTGATTTGGGGCAGGAAATATTACAATCACATCGTTTCCAAAATATGCCTGATAATGTTAGGATAACTGAAATAAGCGATTTTTTGCACAATAGTGGATTTTAGTATTTAGTATAACACTATGCTTAAAAAACCGAAGGAATGAGTTGGAATAGTTTGGTGTAGCAAGATATAAAAGCTATTTTATATCTTGCTCAAGAGAGTCAAATTCAGTTGTGCTGAAAAATTCGCCAAGAGTAATTTCAAGCCCGTCACAAATCTTTTTAATAGTCATTAGTTTTGGGTCTTTGCTTTTTCCGTACAAAATATTTTTGACAGATGAAGGTGGTAACGCTGACAATGTGGCTAGCTTATTGATTGTTAAGTTATGCTCATTACATAGTTGCAAGATACGATTACGAACCACTAAAATTGTAGTCATTTTATTACCCCCATAACCTTTTGGTTTAAGGATACACAAAATCTCTTGCAATTATAGGCTATACATGCTACTATTGGGCTATGCATAGTCTATAATCTAAAAGAGAGGAGATATTATGAAACAGTTTCAAATAGAACTTGACGAAATGGTTTGCCGATGGCTTGAGCATATTGCGGAGACAACAGGTCAATCCATTGAAAATGTAATTTCAAATGGGATATATCAACAAATTGCAAACTTAGAAGAAACTGCAATGAAAGCGTTTACTTATCGCGAATAGCAAAAAAAGCTGCCAGCACCAATCTAAAATGGTTTTGGCAGCTTTTTTATGCATATCCACTCATTAGGCAGAATACATATATTTATGGACATACACTAATGAGGAGGATGGCTATGGAAAAATCCTTGTTTTCTAAGTATTTGCCTGATGAGATTTACAGCCTTCTTTTAGAAGAAGGGGAGGCATTTTTAAAAAAAGTCACTGAAATACGCTTGCGGGTGGAAAAACCTATTATAGTCTATTCAAGCAATAATGAAAAAATCTTAAATCACAAAGTTTCTCAGATCCTTATAAAAAAGACTTTAGAGCTTATAAGCGGCTACTCTCTGTATGCTTGGGAGGACGAGCTTAGGACCGGGTTTATAACCCTTCCCGGAGGGTGCCGGGTGGGTATATGCGGTAAAACTGTAGTGGAAAACGATAAAATTAAGACAATTACTCATATTTCAGGCATAAATATAAGGATAAAGCATGAGATAAAGGGTTGTGCGAATGTGATTTTCAAGCTTATACCCACACTCGCTCATACGATGATAATTTCACCTCCGGGATGCGGCAAAACTACACTTTTACGGGATTTAGCAGGTCAAATTTCCAATAAAGGAAAGACTGTCGGCATAGTGGACGAGCGTTCGGAAATAGCAGGCTCTTACATGGGAGTACCTCAAAATGATGTGGGGATGAGAACGGATGTTCTCGACAGATGCCCGAAGGATAAAGGCATGATAATGCTTCTTAGAAGTATGTCACCTCAGTTTATAATAGTTGATGAAATCGGCTCAAAGAAAGATATTGAAGCAATCGAGCAGCTGGTAAACGCCGGAGTAAAAATCATATGCACAGTTCATGGCAATGGGATAGATGATATTAGAGGACGCAGCGTATTTAAAAGCCTCGAAGGGCTTTTCGACAATTATATAGTACTATCCGCCAGTAATGGACCGGGTACCATAGAAGGGGTATATAATAAGAACTTCGAGGTGGTGAGATTATGTTAATTCAAGCCTTAGGCGCAGTTTTGATTATAGGCTCATCAACAATGTGGGGGGCTTATATGGCTGCTAAAAGCTATTTTAGATTACGGGATCTAAGAGAGATGAAAAGGGCTTTTGGCATATTAATTTCAGAGATTGATTATGCTCAAAGCCCTCTTGAAGAAGCTGCTGTAAATATTGCCATAAAATGCAGCCTTCCTATTAAAGGTATATTTGAAAATTTTTCAAAAGGGCTGTCAGGAAAAGTGAATGTATGGGAGTTATGGAGTGAAACTATAGAAAACTCCCAAAAAGACAGCTATTTTTCAACTGAGGATATGGAAGTATTTAAAAGTTTCGGTAAAACCCTTGGCTATCTGGATAGAGAAATGCAGCTTCGCAATATTGAAATGCAGATAGATTATATTAACCAGAAAACGGACGAGCTTGAAAAAACTTGGGAAAAATCGAGGAAAATGTATTTGTCCTTAGGGGCTCTCGGCGGGGTTATGGCTGTAATCTTACTAATCTAAAAATGTGAAAGAGGTTGATTTCATGGAAATAAGCGTAGTATTCCAGATTGCAGCTGTAGGCATACTTGTGGCTGTTTTAAATCAGGTTCTAAACAGTGCGGGGCGTTCGGAGCAAGCTACAATGACGACTCTTGCAGGTGTGGTTATTGTTCTTTTATGGGTAATTCATTACATAAGCGATTTATTTAGAACAGTTGAGACTTTGTTTCAGCTTTAGGGTTGGGAGAGCGATATATGGATATTATGCAAATTGTGGCTGTAGGCATCATATCAGGAGTCTTATCCCTCACTATAAAAAAACAGGTGCCTGAGATAGCCTTGCTTATCTCTATTGCGGCAGCCGTATTAATATTTTTTATGGTTTTGCCTAAAATATCCGCGATATTTGGGGTTTTAGATGGTATTTCCGCAAGAATACGAGGAGATTTAGGCTTTATAGGTACCCTTATTCAAATTACAGGAATTGCCTATATAGCCGAGTTTGGCGCACAAATATGCAAAGACGCAGGAGAAGGCGCAATAGCCGCTAAAATCGAGCTTGCAGGCAAGGTGCTTATTATGGCAGCCTCTACGCCTATTATAGTGGCTTTATTAAATATGATTACTCAAGTACTCGTATAAAGGAAGTGGACAAAAGATGAAAAAGCTCTTAATCAGCATCATAATTATATATATATTAATCGCTCAGATAACCGTATATGCCGTGGCGGATATTCATAATGTGGAATTTGGCAGCATGGAAACTGTAATAGAGCGGTCGGGCATAGCCTTTAATGTAAATATGACAAGTATTTTTAGAGATGCAGTATCAGGAGAGCTTGATTTATCTCCTTCCGGTATAATAGATGGGTTTTTGCGGCTGTTTTTTACAGAGATTTATCAAAATGTAGCACTTTTGCGGAATTTATTAATAGTCGGCATAGTATCAGCAATACTTCATAATATTACTAATTCTTTCCAAAACAGCTCCATAGGGGAAATAGGCTTTTATGTAAGTTATCTTGCTATGGTAACTATGCTGTTTTCCTCGTTTCGTATAGGGGCTGGGGTATTTTCGGAGCTTATGGTGACAATTACTACATTTATTGAAGCAGGTATACCTCTTTTTATAAGTTTGGTAATAATGAGCGGCAATCTTGCAGGCGGCTCAGTATTTAACACACTCTTGATGTTTGCCGTAGGATTTGTTGGGCGATTTGTCTCATGGGCAGTGGGTCCCGCTATTATGGCAGCCGCAACTATACATATGATAAATTTTATAGACGAGCGGGATATACTTACTAATTTATCCAAGCTTATTAAAGATATTATATCATGGACGTTGAAAATATTGGCTTTAGGACTTGTATCTTTAATTACTATACAAAGAATATCAACTCCTCTTGTAAATAATTTGCTTATGAGAGCGGCAAGGTCAACTGTTAACACAGTGCCTGTAGTTGGCGGCATACTTACGGGTGCCTTAGAGAACGTTATGTATCTGGCAAGAGCGGTAAGAGGCGGCGTACTTATTGCGGTGATTATCGCAATGGTATCTATATGTCTTATGCCCATGCTTAAACTTGGTGCGCTGCTTATTACTTACAAGCTTGCGGCAGCACTTATACAGCCTATATGTGATGATCGGATAGTGGAGTGTATAGAGGCGGCGGCTGATTATACGGCATTGCTTTTATCGGCGGCGGCTATTGTAAGTTTTATGTTTTCAATATCTATAATAATAATGCTTTCGTTTTAATCACTAAAGGAATGAATCGGCTTGGCAAAGCCAAGCCTGCGGACACCATGTCTTTGGCACAGTAGAGTCTGTGACGCTAAAAATCAGTATGGTAGAGTTCTTAGAAATGCGGGGGAGGCTAAATGCTTAGAGATTATGTTCAAAATATTGCCATGGTGGTTATATTTACAAGTTTTTTAGGGTTTGTACTCCCACGTGGGAAGTACAAGGATTATATTAAATTAATAACAGGGCTTGTAGTGATTTTAGCGGTTATTTCCCCTGTTGCAGTTTTTTTTGACCATAGGTCTTTGGATGACTTTTTTAGAGAGGCACAGCGTCAAATTGGTATGGATATAGCCACTAATACTAACGCTATAGCAGGAGGAACCCCTTTTGAAGATACTATGCGAAGAGCGGTTTTGGATGAGTATAGGGCAGGGCTTAAAACTCAAATAAGCTTAAAAATTTCAAATCTAGGATATGAACTGAGGGAAGCGAGCATATATATAAACGAAGGCAATGAAAATTTTGGCATGATAGAAGCTCTTGTGCTAACAATTGCAAAAAAAGAGGTTGAGGAAGAAAGAGGACTTATCAGAGTTGAGCGGGTAAATGTAGGGACCATAGGGGTGAGAGGACTTGAAAATGAAGCTGCGGACAATGATCCTGAGATAAATGCTATAAAAAATTTACTGTCAGACTTCTATAATTTGTCCGTAGAGAATATACATATATCCAACGGTCATTAAATTCAAAAGATAAGGCGGTGCAGTATGGGCTGGTGGGATTCCTTTGTAAAACCTTTTAGAGATAAAGAAAGTCCGCATTTAAAGAAGCTTCTTTTGTTTTTTTGTTTGGGAGCGGCTATTTTACTTGCTTCAACATTTTTCTACGGATCAGAAGCAGAGAGACAATCAGAGGGTACAGGGCTTGCGGAAATAATCCGTGAGCAGCATACCGGCGGCTCAAATTATGAAAGGGAGCTTGAAAAGCGGCTCCAAGAAGTATTGGCGCTGATTAACGGAGCCGGTGAAGTTGAAGTTATGCTTACCTTTTCAGGATCTCGGGAGATTATATTAGCAGAAGATGTAACAACCAATGAGTCAACTGTAATAGAGGTTGATTCGGCGGGAGGTACAAGAGAAAATCGTTCCCTGGCGAATGATATTAGGACAATATTAGTGCAAAGTTCCAGGGGAGGTCAAGAGCCTATAATACTCAGAGAAATAGTGCCTAAAGTGGAGGGAGTAATAATAGTTGCAGAGGGAGGGGACGATATTTTTGTAAAAGAAGCTCTTATGCGCGCCACAAGTACTGTACTTGGCGTAGACATACATAGAGTTAGGGTGCTACAAATGAATCGTAACCGTTGAGCTTAGTTTGCGGGAGAGTTGAAATATGTAGTCAATCAACCCAAAACCCCAAACGCTAAACTTGGTTTTATTACGGTATACTTCGTTACTTATTTACCCCTTGTATCACTGTGGATACTGCGGCAAATAAGCTCCTCGTATCCCTAAATAAACCCTGCGTTTATCTGTTCGGCTTTTTAGGTTGCTTAACTATAATTACAACCTGGTGAGAGGTTATTTTATCAGGTTTAAGTTATAAGGAGGATTTTAAAATGTTCACTTTAAAGAGAAACCAAATTATAATAACGGCTTTGGTGGCTATGATAGCCGTAGCCGGATATTTAAGCTACACCGATACGAGAGATGAGCCCATATCGGGATTTGTTTATAATGAAAACGATGATATTTTAGCTCTTGTACCTGATGGCAGTGCCTTTGACCAGACTGTAATGGTTCATGCCCCGGCTGTGACTTTAAGAGAGCTTACCAATGCGGAAGTTATTTCTGATAATATGGAAATAGCCTTGGTTTTAGAAAATAACCTTGCAGCTGCCGATGAAGCTCAGCCCGGTGAAAATCAGCAGCAGGAAAATAGAGAGCAAACAGTCCAGCCGGGTGAGGCAATGTTTGTAAGTGCCAATATAGACAGCGGAACTTTTTTTGTGCAGGCTAAATTAGACAGGGAGCAGTCTCGCTCAAGACAAAAAGAGATTTTAATGGATTTAATAAATAATCCTAATATCGATCAAGTTACAAGATCTACAACTGCCGACGCAATGTTAAGTATTCAGCGGCGTATCGAAAAAGAATCGGCGACGGAAGCTTTAATTGAGGCTAAAGGTTTTAGAGAAGTATTTGTAAGAATAGGAGATGACACCGTAGATGTGGTGGTAAGCAAAGAAGTTCTCTCAGATGCGGAAGTGGCTCAAATTGAGGATATAATTAAAGCAAAAACAGGTATGGAGACTGAACAAATAAGAATTAGCCCAATGAATAGGGCACAATAGAAGTTGAAAATATTAAAAAAGAGCTTTGTGAATGGACTATATTCGCAAAGCTTTTTTGTTTTAGGTGCGAATTTAAACTATATTCTAACCATGCAGAAGTTTAAATTTGCACTTGGAAAACTATTTTGTTATTACATTACCGCGTTAATATGTGATATAATGTGAACATAAAAGAAACGTTGAGCTTTGGCGAAAGGTTTCTACATACAGGTTCAATAGGTGCCGGGAAGAAGCCCGGACGCCTGCAAGGGTGGCTTTTGCTGCAAGCAAAAGCACTGAGAGATTTTGTTTTAAAAATCGAGTTAAAAATGATGCTATTGTTAATTGCCCCAATGAACCGGAGGTACGGTATAAAAATATGACAACAAAAAAAGCCCTAAATTTAATATCACTGTTTTCCGGCGCAGGCGGGCTTGATTTGGGCTTTGTTCAGGCAGGGTTTAATATTGTAGCGGCAAACGAATATGACAGCAGTATTTGGGAGACATATGAGAAAAACCACAAAGCTCCGCTTATTAAAGGCGATATTAGAAAAATAGCTTCTGATGAATTTCCGGAATGTGACGGCATTATCGGCGGACCCCCTTGTCAATCTTGGAGTGAGGCCGGTAGTTTGCGCGGCATTGATGATCCGCGGGGACAACTTTTTTATGAATATATACGATTAATAAAGGATAAAAAGCCTAAATTTTTTCTTGCTGAAAATGTATCAGGAATGCTGGCTAAGCGGCATAATGAAGCTGTGCAGAACATAGTAAATTTGTTTGAAGAAGCCGGCTATGATGTTTATATAAAATTATTAAATGCTGCCGATTACAAGGTTCCTCAAGATCGGAAGCGTGTATTTTATGTAGGTATCCGAAAAGGTTTAGATTTGGGATTTCAATTTCCAAAGCCTGCAGAAGAAAGAATACCTCTAATTAAGGCTATTGGAGATTTGAAAGACAATGCTATTGCGGCATCAGCAGCTAACAAAACAAATGGAGATAGCTGCATTATAATCAATCATGAATATATGACAGGAGGGTTTTCGAGCATATATATGTCAAGAAATCGGGTGCGCTCTTGGGATGAGCAGTCTTTTACCATTCAAGCAGGTGGTCGGCACGCCCCAATTCACCCGCAAGCTCCTAAAATGACCTTTATTGAGCAAAACAAGCGAGAGTTTGTGAAAGGCAAGGAAGATTTGTATAGACGTTTATCTGTAAGAGAATGTGCAAGAATACAGACTTTCCCGGATAGCTTTAAGTTTTATTATAACGATTTAGCTGACGCGTACAAAATGATTGGAAACGCTGTTCCTGTTAGGCTTGCATATTTTATGGCTAAGGAAATTGAACTAGCCCTTAATACAAATGGCAACAGTGCATAACCTAAGTTGAAGCAAAAAGCGACAAAAAAATTGTCTGTAACTAGTTATGCACCATTGCCACCTGATAAAAACTAAGACGAGGAGAGCAGTGACACGAGTGTAAACACATTAACTGTAATAATAAATATTGTTACTGCACTAATTGCGGGCGTGCGGTCTTTTTATTAAAGCAGAAACAGAGCAAACAGCATGGGCGAAGCGTTGGAAAACTATATTAAGGATGTTTTTGCAGGAACCCTTAATAAATCCAATAAGCAAAATCGCCCTATTTGTCTTGTGTAGACATTTTTATATCAGGGCAATCAGAATAATCCGCCGGATATGATTATTCGTAATGGTGATACAAGGTTTGCGCCGTTGCTACATGAAAAAACCTGACAGGAATAATTTGGCATATAAATGGAAAACATAAGCGAAACATACAACGAAAGGCAGTGAGGGCGTATGATAGAGATAAAAACAGTTAAAAACAGGTTAATCCACGAAACTTCTCCTTATCTTTTACAGCATGCTAATAATCCTGTGGATTGGTGGCCCTGGTGCGACGAAGCCTTTGAGGTGGCAAAGGCAGAAAATAAGCCTGTACTTCTTTCCAGCGGATATTCTACTTGTCATTGGTGTCATGTAATGGCATGTGAGTCCTTTGAAGACAATGAAATAGCAAGGATACTTAATAAAAGCTATATTGCCGTAAAATTAGACAGGGAGGAACGCCCGGATGTTGACGCGGTTTATATGGAGTTTTGTCAGGCTATGACCGGAAGCGGCGGCTGGCCCCTTACTGTTATAATGACCCCTGATAAAAAGCCTTTTTTTGCAGGGACCTATTTTCCGAAAACCCGAAAGTTCGGTCGGTTAGGGCTTGTGGAGATTCTTGAAAATATAGCAAAGGAATGGAAAGTTGATAAGGCTAGGCTTGTTGGGGTTTCTGAAGAAATTAGCGGCGCAATAGTTAAAAGAAAAGAAACAGTATATGGCGGCGATGTATCAGATATTAAAGAGCCTGTAATAAAAGCTGCAAATGGGCTGAAATGGTCTTTTGATAAGAAATACGGCGGCTTTGGAGAGGCACCTAAATTCCCAAGCCCTCATATACTAAGTTTTCTTATGCGCTATTATTTGAAGGAAAATGAAGAATTTGCCCTGCAAATGGTAGAGAGAACTCTAAAACAGATGTATAGAGGCGGGATGTTCGACCATATAGGGTTTGGGTTTTCCCGATATTCGACTGATGATAAATGGCTTGCACCCCATTTTGAAAAAATGCTCTATGACAATGCACTGCTTACAATTGCGTATTTAGAGTGCTTTATGATTACAAATAATGAGTTTTATAAAGATATAGCCCTTAAAGTCCTAAAATATGTAGAGCGGGAGATGACTTCTCCCGAAGGCGGTTTTTACTCTGCTCAAGATGCTGATTCGGGTGGTGTGGAGGGCAAATATTACACATGGGCCAAATCGGAAATAAAGGGAGTTTTGGGGATTTTGGCTGGAAATAGATTTTGTAATACCTATGGCATAACAAGACAAGGCAACTTTGAAGGACTTAATATTCCTAATATGATAGAGACTCCTAATTTAGATGAAATAGCAGGAATAGATCATATGCGCCAAAAACTTTATGAATATAGGTTAGAACGGTATCATCTTCACAAGGATGATAAAATACTAACCTCTTGGAACGGGCTTATGATAATTGCATATGCGAGAGCGTATCAGGCAACAGGAGACTCTATATATTTGGAAACTGCAAAGAGGGCAATGGATTTTATAGAAAATAACTTAATGGAAGGCGGCGAAATATATGTAAGCTTTAGAGAAGGTAAAAAAAGCTCGAAAGCCATGCTTGATGATTATGCTTTTTTGTGCAATGCCTATATAGCCCTTTACGAAGCCTCTTTTGATAAGAGGTATATGGACAAGGCCGGGAAGCTTTTAGATACTGTGATTTATAAATTTAAAGATAAGGTAAATGGTGGTTTTTTCTTATCTCAGTATAGTGCAGGGAAAGAGGGGGAACTTTTATTTCGTCCGAAAGAAATATATGACGGTGCCATGCCATCGGGAAATTCAATTTTAGCACTGTGTTTTAGTAAAGTTTCCGCGTATTCAAGCAGGCATAAGTATTTTTGCGAATTTGAAAATCAGATAGAGTTTTTTATGAGTAGGATAAAATTATATCCCAGCGGGTATACGGCAGCATTAACAGGGGTTATGGAGGCAGTGTATCCTTCTCGCAAACTTGTATGTGTATTTAGAAATCAAGGAGATTTAGAGAACGTTAAAAGAATTTTTAGCAGGAGGTTTGACCCGTTTCTTACGGTGGTTTTAAGGAGTGTGGAGGAGGCAGATGAATACAAGCTGCCTGACGGAAGGGATGAAGCTTTTTATTTATGCGAGGGGAATGTTTGCAGGGCACCGGTTTTTGACGTTAAGGAAATTGTTGAGATGGTGTAAGTGCGGGGGTGGGTCGCGCCGCGCTTCGCGCGGTGACCTCGCGCCCTTTGGGCGCGAGGTTTAGCGGGCGTACGCCCGCCGCGACCCACCCCTCTTTCTCTTGCCGCCAACTACCTTCTCCTCATCATACCTAAAGCCATCAGCATAGCAGGATTAACGGAATTTACAAGAATTGCTTCTTTGCTCGCCTCAGACTCTACAGCCAAAGGCGCAGCTTCGGCATTTACCACATCAAAAAGTGACGCGCAATTCCTAATAGCCCTATATTTTTCATATAATTCCTTACGCGAAACAGCCTCTGAAGCGTATATTTCCGGATAAAACAGAGAAACAAAACGGGCAAGGGATGCTGACGATGGATTTTCCATATCAGCACTAGTCTTTATTTGACTTATATCCATCATAGCTTCGTCGAATTTTTTTATACTGTCATATATTTGCGTAATTTCGTACCATGTACTTTTATCTATCATACCTTTATTTCCGGCAGATAGGTTAAAATTATCTTGAAATGCAGCGACAGCAGCTCTTGTACAAGGCCCGAATAAGCCATCGGCTTCACCGACAGAGGGTATATGCCAATTTTCGCTGATTCGGTTTAAATAAGCTTGCATGATAGATACATTGTCGCCTTCTGCGCCCTCTCTAAGTGTATCGGTGAAAGGCAGGCTGAAATTTGTACACTCCGCAATTTCATAGTCAGGATGATAGTATTTAATTATTTGCAAAGGATTATAGCCTCGCAGTGCAAGCCTCCTTGAGCCGCTGCTAAGGGCAGAACTGGTGCAAATAGGGATACTCCCATCTGATGATACAATATAGCAGTTAAATAACTCATCTACAATATTTGATATATTATTAAAAACATTTCGGCATTTAACAAAAGTTTGGTCATGCAGTGAATTATTTGTAATATCAAAATTATTGCCGAGGTTTCTATAATACTTTGTACATACCCTGTTTAGGGCAAAAGATATTTGAGATAATATATTGACTTTAAGGGCCGCATCTTCTAAAGTAGGATAATTTTCGCTTGATGCAACATTTTTGATATACTGCCAATAAGGTAGGATGAAAGCATTTTAAATGGCAAGTGATAAATAGTGCTTGATTTTAGCATAGGACATTTTGGGATTCTCATAGGATTTAACAAGGGATTTCGCAAAAGGTGAGGACTATGCGTTCGGATGAACATGATTCAGCAGGGCTGGAAGCCAAAACTCAGTGTGAACAATTAACCACATACAAAGAACATAAAATCGGAAAAACTTTATACTGCACAACCAGTATTTACAAAGGAGAGATTAATCTTGCCAAAGCGTTGGAAGATTTAACTGTCAGGCGCATATTGCGGCATGAAAATAACGAAAATAATTTTTAAAATATAGGCAAAACCGCTCATTGTTCGACTCTCCTAGCCCTAAATACAGGAGGACTAATTATGGCAAAACAAAAAGACTACAAAGTTGGTGTCTACGTCCGCTTAAGCAATGAAGATGCAAGAGCAGGGGAGTCAGTGTCCGTTGAAAATCAAAAGCTTATGCTTACAAAGCATGTTGAAGAGATGGGGTGGAAGCTGCGAGAGATTTATGTTGATGACGGTTTTTCAGGGACAAATCAAAACAGACCGGCTTTTCAGCGGATGATGGCTGATGTTAAGCAGGGATTTATCAACGTGATTTTGATTAAAGACCTGTCGAGGCTCGGTAGAAATTATTTAGAAGTCGGAAATCTTGCCGAGGTGTTTTTACCGGAATATGGCTGTGAATTGATATCTTTAAACGAGCCGTTAGATGAAATGATGGTCTTTCGTAATTGGTTTAATGAGCAGTATTCAAAAACAACCAGTAAGAAGGTTAGAGCCGCAAAGCGGATATCTGCTGAGCATGGCAAATACATCGGAACATATGCCCCTTATGGCTACAAAAAAGACCCTAACAACCGACACAGGCTTATAATTGATGAGATTGCTGCTCCTGTGGCACGATCTATATTTGAAATGCGGGCAAGTGGAATGGGTTTTCGTGCCATAGCTTCTAAGCTTAATGAAGACGGCATTACGCCTCCGAAGGATTATTACTATCAGAGTTTAGGACAAAAGAACCCATTTGTCAGTACCGGTTTGTGGAATGACAGTTCTGTTAAGCTTATCATAGCCAATGAAGCTTATGTAGGAAATGTTGTGCAAGGTAAGTTTGGCACAGTGTCCTACAAAAACAGTAAAGCTGTACGTAAACCTAAAGAAGAGTGGGTCAGGATTGAAGGGCAGCACGAACCTTTGATTAACAGAGGGTTATGGGAAAGAGTACAAGCTCTTAGTCAAAGAGGCTATAAGCCCCGCCGCAGAAGTGACGGGGAAATAAGTTTATTTGCAGGCTTATTGCATTGTGCTGATTGCAGTACCAAAATGCGCGCACAGACAGAGCGAGGTAAACGCAAAAATGGCAGTGAGTACAAATACATTTCCTACATATGTGGAAACTATGCCAGGAGCGGAAAATCCGCTTGTGCTGCTCATATAATCTCTGAAAACATCTTAGTGGAGTTGGTTGTTAATCATATCCGTAATCATGCCCATAAAATCACATATAACGAGGAGTATATAGTAGAATCCCTCATCTCAGCACAAAGCAGTGAAACTATATCTTACCGTGCTGCTTACCTGAGCGAATTAGAAGCTCATAAAAAACAGATTGCCAAGTTGGATTTGCTTATAGAGAGCTTGTACGAGGATAAAGTTGCAGGGGTTGTGCCGGATAGCCTATTCAGGCGGCAGATTGAGAAGTATGAACAGGGCAGAAGCGAACGGCTGCAGTCAGTGGAAGCTTTAGAGGAGCGCATTGGAGCCATTAAACACGAGGAAAGCAATAGTAATACTTGGGAAGAGTTGATAAAGCAATATAAAGCTTTAGAAGTCTTAGATTCAGAGATTTTATTGCTGCTTATTGATAAAATTACAGTCGGTGAAGCTCAGATAGTTGATGGTAAGCGAACAAGAGATATTCAAGTGGTTTATAATTATGCAGGCGATGTTGAGGGGTTAGGATTGACAGACGGCGAGGCGGTGACTGCTGGGTGAGCCGCAAGCTATATAATGTGGGTATTTATATTCGCCTTTCCAGAGACAGCATTGCTTATCGTGATACTGTATCTATGTCCATAGAAAACCAACAGGCTATGCTGTCAAAATTTATAACCATGATGCCCGGATGGGTTGAAAAACGTATCTATATAGATGATGGTGCCAGCGGCGGCAATTTTAACCGCAAGGGTTTTCAGGATATGATGGAAGATGTACGGCAAGGAGTTATAACCCTTGTTCTTGTACAAGACCTCTCACGCTTTGGACGAAACTATCTTGAAGCAGGGCGATACCTTGAAGAGGAGCTTCCCTCTCTCGGCTGCCGTTTTGTGGCTTTGTCTGAGGGTATTGATACAGAAGATGGTGAAAATGATATTATGCCATTTCTCAATATGATGAATGACTATTATCTCAAAAATCTAAGGGATAAGATTATATCTGCTTTAAGAATCAAGGCTAAAGACGGTCATAAGCTGTCAGGCTCGGCGCCTTATGGCTATGTACGTAACCCTAAAGAGCGGACACGGCTCATTGTAGATGAAAGTGCTGCTTGTGTGGTTAGGCAAATGTTTGAGCTGCGTGCCGCAGGGATAAGCTATGCCAAGATAACTGCTGCACTGAATAGTGAAGCCGCTGCCCCAACTTCTAGGAAGAACTCTTCTAAGATATGGAAAATAACCACCATCAAAAGGATGCTGGTTAATGAATCCTACATAGGTCACACCATTTCTTTTAAGCGCAAACCACGCTCTTATCGCAATGGCAAGAGCGGGATCAAAGATGAGAGCCAATGGATAAGAGTAGAGAATACCCATGAAGCCATAGTGGATTTAGAGCTTTGGCATAAAGTTCAGGCAATCAATCAATTGGCAAAGGATAGGTTTTCTCATAGCCGCAGTTTCGAACAAAGTCTTTTCTCCGGTTTAATTATTTGCGCTGATTGTCAAATTAATATGGCATATCATCTTGATAGAAAGACAAGCCATGTCATGGTAACTGCCTTGTACGGCAGTTACCATTGCCGAACCCACACTCAAAGCGGCAGGACTGTATGTTCATGGCATAGGATTTCTGAAAAGGTTCTAAAAAAGTTGGTTTTAGCTCATATCAAAGAACAAGCCCATATGATAGCCCTTGATGAAAAAAGAATATTTCAGGCTCTAAAACAAAAATTGCTTGGCAATCGTGGTGCAGGCAACTCAAAAGGCACTATAACTAAAGAGCGTAGAAATTTAGAGCATCAATTACACAATTTAGACTTTCGGCTGGAGCAGCTTTATGAGGATAAAGTTGTAGGTGCTATTTCCGCCGAAACCTTTGTTACTCTAGCTAACAGCGCAGAAGCCAAGAGGATTGAAATTGAAGATAGACTTGCTTTGATAAACAAAAATGAAGTGCAGTCGGATGCAAGGCTAAATAATATCAGTCGTTGGATAGGGATGATAAAGGAAAAATCCGCTATTACAGAAGTAGATAGGGATTTACTTGAAAGTTTAATCGAGAAGATTGAGATTGGTGAGAAAGCTGTTATAGATGGCATTAAAACGCAAGAAGCAAGGATTTATTGGAAGTATGCCGGCTTATATTAGAATGTAAATTTTATACTTCCTTATCAATGTGTTTCCTTGATATAGTCTTTAAATAATAATTTTAAATTTTCAGCAGACTCGTCAGGGCAGCCCATATGAACGATAATATAATCAGGCAAGGCTGCCGTTTCAAAATTTAATTTTACTGCCTCGGGCTTTTCAGGTGCAAACCTATTTTCTAAATCCGCGCCGCGCTTATAAGGGATGAAAATTTCATTATCGTTTATAAGATTATCTGTCGCCGGCTGCATTTGAACAGGGAGAGTACTTGTTATACCCGGAAATATTTCAACACCATGAACAATAGTTCTTCTAAAGCCGCCATCATGACTGATTTCGACTGTATATCTTCGGCTATGCTCCGACGCGGGAAGGGGAATGCGCTCGCTTAAACCATTTTTGTCAGTATATAGTTCATACAGCACATTACCCTCACCACATTTTACAATAATTTTAGCCCCGGCTACAGGAAATAAATATTCCCCCATAAATGTTTGAACTTTTAAATAACCCATTTCCATAACTACCTCCTAATTAGAATTTATGAACATAGGTTCTTAGAGTCTGTTTAGCGTTTTTATTATTCGTGATTTTGGTAAATTTTCTGTCATGATTTGTCAATGCCTCCTAACAGAAAATTTCCTCAAAAGTCTATCAAAAGCAAGATACTAAACAGACTCTTAATGATTATGCTCCTCAAGTTCAGCAATTGCTTTTGTTCTATGGATTGTACCATGAGCATGATTAGGCGGCGCGTACAATGAAAAGAGCTTCAAAGGTCTATTGCCTGTGTTTACGATATTATGCCATGTACCCGCAGGTACGAGTATTGCGTAATTGCAAAATATTGGACATTGCGTTGCTAGATTCTCCTTATGCTCGCCCATTTGAACTATACCTTGCCCCTCAGCCGCGAATAAAAATTGATCCACATGAGGATGCACTTCAAGACCGATATCTTCATTTGTGGGAATAGTCATTAAAGTAAGCTGCAAATGCTGACCCGTCCAAAGGGCAGTTCTGAAATTATTGTTGTTTAGGGTAGCTTTAATAATATCTACGGTAAAAGCATGAGGTCCATAATCAGATTTATACATATGGTATTTTCTCCCTTCAATACACATAAAAATTTTATGTAGTATATGTTTTTCATTAATTTATTGACACTTTATCGCAAAAAACAAAGCCTCCAAGAATGTAATCAATTCTTAAAAACTATTTAGCGCATATTTACTGGAATAAAATGAAAAAATATGTTATGATGTTTACAAGTAGTTAATTTATGTGAAAACAGGTTGCAAAATGGTAGATAAAGAAAAAATTATAATTATGACTAATCTTGCTGTATATGATAAAAATCATGGTGAGGCTGATAGAAAGGCAAACACTTTTTTTCGCCATGATTATATATATTGGCAAAATTTTTGGGCGCGGCTATACGCGCTGTTGGGCTGTTTGATTATCATTAGCTTTTACATAATTGAGCGCATTGTAATAAATCAGGAAGATTTATTTGAAATAGACTATAGTGCTGAAGGGGTAAGGATACTGCTTTTTATAGTAGTTGTGCTATTTATATGCTCTAGCATAAGCTCTCTAAAAGCCACAAGAGAGTATTCCAGGATACAAAAGCGAATTGAAAAATATATAGAACTTACTGAAAAACTGGAAGGCGAAGGAGAATTACCTGCTTATTATGGAGCAAATACTAACCGCAAGAGACGCAAGCGTTAAATTCTATAAAAAATATGAAATGTTTATACTTCCCGTGCTAAGGTTTATCCTTGGTTTTTATGTGTTTTCACTAATAGGTGCCATTGGGCATAGTATGGAGGCGTTGGAGGTAATAACAGGACCGTCAATGCGTATGCCTTATGCAATGCTTATGGGGCTTTTGTTTACTATACTGCCTATTAGTATGGGATATTTCTTAATGGCTTTTAATATAATTATACAATTCAGTGCCAGTATGGAGGTCGCTGTTATGGTCGCTGCGGCACTTCTTCTGGTGCTGTTTTTCTATGGTCGGCTGGGAGGGATGGAACGCTGGCTTTTGCTTTTTATGCTTCTTGGCTTTTATTTTCGTATTCCCTATATAGTGCCTTTAATAGCAGGGCTTTATTTTGGTATACAGAGTATTTTTCCTATAATTATAAGCATTTTTCTTTGGGAGTTTTATCCCTTAGCATTTAACCTTATGTATGTTGAAAGACCCAGAGCCGATACTATAATAGACATTCCCGACAGTTTTGGTCAGGTTTTTGCTTATTGTATGGATGCCATTGCAGCAAATGATACTTGGATAGCTATTGCTTTTGTTTTTGCTCTTGTTACTTTAGTTGTACACGCGGCCTCTAAAATGGATGTGGATTTCTCAAAAGAAATTGCTATAGGCATGGGTGTTGTAATTAATATAGTCAGCTTTATATTTTTAAGGCTTGCAATTGGTCTTGATGTAAATATTTTGGCAATGATTCTTCTAAGCCTATTAAGCGGGATAGTGGTTCTTTTTATAAAAATGTTTGATTTAGTCCTTAACTATCAGCGTGCTGAGCGGGTAGAGTTTGAGGATGATGAGAATTATTATTTTGTACGGGTTATACCTAAAATGACAATAGCAAAAAAAGAGCGGACTATTAAAAAAGTGAGAGAAGGACGGCAAAATATACATACAACCCCCCCCTCTCTAGATTATGATGAATACCTTTACGGCGAAAATGAAAAAAGAAATACAAAGAGTTATGAGGCTTATTACGAAGACGATGATGACGAGGAAGATTATGATAGTTATGACAAACAAAAGGATAGCTATTATGATAAATATGAAGGGGCTCTGTATGACGAGCTGGAAGACGAAGATAGAAACAGGTGATTTTTTTGTTAACCGCTATGTGGAATAATTTAAACCAATTCGTTGGCGAAGCGTTTTTGTATTTCGATTTAGCCGATGCTACGGTAAACCGCATAACTTTAATAAACATTATTGACATATTGATTGTCACATACTTTTTATACAAAGTAATATTATGGATTAAAGAAACCCGGGCATGGTCATTGTTTAAGGGTATTGTTCTTGTACTCTCCATAAGCAGCCTTTCGTTTTTATTTGGGCTTACAACTATCTCATGGATAGTTAGAGGTGCTGTTCAAACCGGGATACTTGCCATGATTATTATTTTCCAGCCGGAGCTTAGAAAAGCGCTGGAGGAACTTGGCAAAGGTCATTTGAATATGCCTTTTGGGGTTGGCAATGATTTAAGTAAAGCCATGTCTACAAATACACTTGATGAAATAGTAAAAGCGGCTTATGCAATGTCAAAAGTTAAGATGGGTGCTTTAATTGTCGTGGAGAAAGATGTTAAACTTGGAGATTTAGAGCAGACAGGGATTATAATAGATGCAAGTGTCAGCGCATCCCTTCTTTTAAATATATTTGAAGATAAAACCCCGCTTCACGATGGTGCAGTAATAATAAGAAATAATAGGATAGCTGCCGCATCGTGCATACTTCCCTTAACTGCAAGTGAAATAGGCAAGGAGCTTGGTACAAGACATAGGGCTGCTGTTGGCGCAAGTGAGGTATCGGATGCTTTTGCTATTGCAGTATCGGAAGAGAGCGGCAAAGTATCGGTTGCAAATGGCGGCAAGCTTTATAAAGATATATCCCCTGAGGAGCTTAGAGATAGACTGGGAGCGGGAAGTCCGGAGAATGAAATAGAAAAAGAGCCTAGACGCTTCCCATTTAGGAAGGGGCGGAAATAATGAATAAGATAATTTCGTTCTTTATGACTAATATAATATGGAAAATTACTGCTCTGGTTCTTGCTATAATATTATGGATAATTGCCGTAAATATTGAAGATCCCATTGAAACACGGCAATTTTTATCAGTAAGAGTAGGATTTGAAAATATGGAGACCCTTAACAGACTGGGTCTTGTGCTTCTTAATCAGGAGGAGATTGAAAGAAGCTTGGTTACAGCCAGGCTTCAGGCTAACCGAAGGCTTTTGACCCAAATGGAGAGTAGTGATCTTAGAGCATATGTTGACTTAGGTTCGGCAATTTTTGCTTATGCGGATTTGGTAGGTGAGCGGATAACGGCACCTATGAATTTAAGGCTGCCGGATTTTGCTGCGGCAAATATTATAAACCATAATACGGTGCCTGCCAGTGTAACACTGCTTCTTGACCGGATTGATACCAGGGAATTTTCCGTGTCTGTTGTGAAAGTGGGCGAGCTGCCTACAGGCTATGTTTCAATGACACCTACCGCAGCACCTCAGGTTGTAAATATTACAGGTCCACGTACTATACTTGATTCTATAGTAAATGTCCGGGCACAGGTTGATCTTACTGATATTTCTCTGGATCATTATGCAATGGGAGTTATTGAAGTGTATAACGAAAATAATATTGATATTACCGAGAGGGTTAGTGTTGACCCTGTTGAGGTTGAAATATTTGTACCTGTTAACCTGCGTGCCCAAATACCTGTTATTACGCCGGCACTGACAGGTGCGCTGCCGGCAGGCTATGTAGTTACCAATATAGGGATTGAGCCTCCTTATATTGATATTGTAGGCAGGCGGGAAGACCTTGCCGACTTTAGAGGTATAACCTTAGACCCAATTGATATAAGCGGCATGACCGGCACCATAGTAGTGCAGCAGGACGCCAGAGACTCACTTAGGGCAACCCCTTTAAGTGTCCAAAACGCAAGACCTCATGAAATTGACATTACAATCACAATAGAGCGTGAAGAAATATTGGAGCTTGTTATCCCTATTGAGAATATTGATATAACAGGAGAATCTGAGTATGTGCTAAGGGCTGAATTTCCTGAAAATCTTGTTTTAAGAGTGGTGGGAGTCAGGCGTTTGATTAATGGGCTTAATTTGGATTTGATTAATACATCTGTTGATATTACAGATTTAAGAGAAGGGTTAAATAATTTGATTGTAGAGATTGCTCTTCCTAACGGAATTAGGCAGGCAGATTTGGAGGTTTATCTATCAATTAATGTACCTTTTGAAAATAATAATATAGAAGATGACGATAATGCAGGAGAGAATATGTTACCTACAATTCCAATTCCAATTTCGCCTTTGATGTTTCCTTAGAGCCTGTTTGGTATCCCACTCCGGTGTGGTTTTGGTAAACTTTCTGTCATGCTTTGTCAACACTGCCGACTGGGTTCTCGAAAAGCCAACGAAAGCCAATTTCAGAACAAGTCCCAATCATTAAACACAGGTTCTTAATTTTATGGACGTACACAAAAGGATTATTGCTGCATATATATAATAGACAAAACTAACAGCGTCTTTTTAGGGGGCAGATATAGGTATGGGTAGATTATTCGGAACTGATGGAGTAAGAGGCGTTGCAAACAGCGAACTTACACCTATTATGGCATATAAAATCGGCAGGATTACGGCAAATATTCTAAAAAGAGAAAGTGTGAAGCCAAAAATAATCCTTGGGATGGATACGAGGCGTTCAGGTGCTATGTTAGGTGCGGCACTTTCTGCTGGGATTTGCTCGGCTGGAGGGGATATTATAAATATTGGCATCGTGCCGACTCCGGCACTGGCTTTTCTTGTTCGCGAGCTTAAGGGTGATGCCGGTATTGTAATTACGGCATCTCACAATACGATGGAATATAATGGCATTAAAATATTCAACTCGGAAGGGTTTAAGCTTCGTGATGAACTTGAAGAGGAGATTGAAGTTTTTGTATTTTCGGATAAGGATTGTTTGCCATCCATTACAGGCAAAGACATTGGAAATATAATAGAAGATTATAAGGCATTGGATTTATACGTAGATTATATGGCAGGCATATACGGCTCTTTAAACCTATCCGGTATGAAGATTGCCATAGACTGTGCCGAGGGTGCAACTTACCGTGCTGCCCCGGCTATACTTAAGAGATTAGGTGCTGATTTACATACGATACATAACGAACCAAACGGTGTGAATATTAATGAAAATTGCGGCTCTACTCATATGGAGGCGATTAAAAAATTTGTAATAGAAAATTCTATGGATATAGGCATAGCTTTTGATGGTGACGGTGACCGCTGTCTTATGGTGGACGAAAAAGGCAGAGAACTTGACGGCGACCAGATTATGTCCGTATGTGCCCATTTTATGAAAGAGCAGGGGTTACTGTCAAAAAACACTTTAGTTATCACAACAATGAGTAATATGGGTCTTGCCCTAATGGCTAGAGATAATAATATTAATATAAAAAGGACTCAAGTTGGAGATAAATTCGTACTTGAGGAAATGCTTGAAGTTGGTGCTGTTTTAGGAGGCGAACAATCCGGTCATGTAATTTTTCTAAAGCACAATACGACAGGTGATGGGATATTAACAGCTCTAAGCATCCTAAATGTAATGAAGCTTAAGGGTGAGGCTTTAAGTGATATTAACATAAGGATGAAAGTTATGCCTCAAGTCCTTTTGGGTGCTAAAGTTTCTAACACTAAAAAATATGACTTTGATAAGGTGGAAGAAATTAAAAACGCTATTTCACTCCTTGAAGAAGCTTATAAAGACAGAGGGCGCGTACTTATCAGAGCTTCAGGGACGGAACCTTTGGTAAGGGTTATGATTGAAGGTGAAAATATCGTAAAAATGAAAGAGGAAGCTAATACTATTAAGGAATTAATAGAAAAGCACTTAGGATAAGGGGATAAACTTATGATTTTTGGGATTATTGGCGCGCTGGATGAGGAAATTACCCATTTAAAATCCAAAATGGAAATTTTGGAAACCGAGAAATTTGCAGGCTGTGAGTTTTTTAGCGGTCAACTTCACGGTAAAGATACAGTCCTTGTAAAATGCGGTATAGGCAAGGTTAATGCCGCGGTTTGTACTCAAGCACTTATAGACGGTTATGGAGTTGACTGCGTTATAAATACTGGAGCGGCAGGCAGTATGGATGAAAAAGTCGGCATAGGGGATGTGGTTATATCTACCGACCTTGTTCAGCATGATTACGATACATCCACATTTGGCGATGAAATAGGTGCCATACCACGTCTTGGTATGAAATTTTTTGAAGCGGACGAGGCTCTTGTTACAGCCGCGCATCTATCATCTGATAAGGGTCTTAAACTTCATAAAGGGCGTATTGCCACGGGAGATCAGTTTATAGCTGACAGAGATCGAAAGGATAGGATAAAATCCTTATTTTCCCCCCTTTGTGTTGAGATGGAGGGAGCGGCAATTGCTCATGCCTGCTATTTAAACCAAGTACCTTTTGTAGT
Source organism: Defluviitaleaceae bacterium (assembly GCA_009779915.1). Taxonomy (GTDB): domain Bacteria; phylum Bacillota; class Clostridia; order Lachnospirales; family UBA5962; genus WRBA01. Next base: position 111,035 of record WRBA01000001.1, read on the forward strand.
AATCCGTTCTATATCCGATAATTCTGACGGTGATGCGGATATATCATTTGAGAAATTTGTCCATATGGCTGCCAAAAACAGCAGCTTAATAGTGGAGGAGATACTTAGGAATTATTGACAGCAGGAGGATGCTATGGAGTATAAAACCATAAAACTTGAAGATATCCAAAACAATCTTGAATTTCAGACATATATTAAAAAAAGCAATGAGCTTTTGGGGGTTTTCGGATTTACTGACCACTCAGCCGGGCATACAGGGAAAGTTGCTCATGTGGCATATGAAATGCTGTTACAATTAGGCTACTCTCAAAGGGAGGCGGAACTTGCTCAGATAGCGGGTTTTATCCATGACATAGGCAATATGGTTAATAGGGTTGATCACGCACAAACAGGGGCTCTTATAGCTTTTCAACTGCTAAGCAATATGGGTATGCACCCGGAGGAAATTGCCACGGTTGTATCTGCCGTAGGCAACCATGATGAAAAGCACGGTAAAGCCATAGGTCCAATAAGCGCGGCTCTTATAATAGCGGATAAGACCGATGTGCGCCGCTCAAGAGTAAGAAATAAAGATATAAACACATTTGATATACATGACAGAGTTAATTATGCCGTAGAGGAAGCTAATCTTAAAATAGATACGAGAAAAAAGAAGAATATTGTAAGGCTTATATTAAAAATAGATAAAAAAATCTGTCCTGTAATGGATTATTTTGAGATTTTTCTTGAGCGGATGATACTTTGTAAAAACGCGGCCGAATTTTTAAATGCTGAATTCCAGCTTAATATCAATGATGCGAAAATATTGTAATGGTTGATTTTTACAAGAGATTTATTTATAATAACCACTAGGTGAACATTATGGATTATGTAAATGTATACGCTAACGCAAAAATCAATTTAGCTCTGGATGTGGTGGGAAAGCGCGAGGATGGTTATCACGAGCTTTCTACTATTATGCAAACCATAGCCTTAAAGGACAAGCTGACTATAAGGAAGCTCTATACTAACCGTATTAAGTTAAACTCGAATGTAAAATGGCTGCCAAATGATGAGCGCAATCTTGCATATGCTGCTGCTAAGGTACTTCTTGATATGTTTGAGCTTGATTTTGGGGTACTGATAGAAATCGATAAAAAAATACCCATTTGTGCCGGGCTTGGGGGCGGGTCGGCTGATGCTGCGGCAACCCTCCTTGGGATTAAGAAGCTTTTTAATCTGCCTGTTAGTATGGACGAGCTTATGGAAATAGGTTTGGAGCTAGGTGCCGATGTTCCTTTTTGCCTTATGAAAGGGACAGCCCTTGCTGAAGGTATCGGTGAGGAGTTGACGCCTTTACCGCCATGCCCTGATACACATATAGTTATAGCTAAACCTCCTGTTTCAGTTTCCACGAAAGAAGTTTTTCGCCAGTTTAAGCAAGAAAATGTAAATAAACGCCCGGATATAAATAAAATGATTCAAGATATCGAAAATGGGGATATTAAATCAGTCGCATCAGGGCTTGTTAATGTTTTAGAGAGTGTTACAGTTAAAGAATTTGTAGTAATAGAACGCATTAAGCGGCTTATGCTTTTAAACGGAGCTATAGGGGCTACTATGAGTGGCTCGGGGCCTACTGTTTTTGGTATGTTTGAGGATAAACCAAAAGCTCAGAAGGCTATATCCCAAATACGAGTTGACCTTAATGTAAAAGAAATTTTTTTGACGAATATTTTTACACCTAATCCTAAAACTTATTAAGAACCTGTATTCAATAATGGATTACGCGTATTTCCGAGTCTGATTTTATGCCAATTAAGGAAGCGGCAATGGTGCATAACTAGTTTCAGATAATTTTTTTATCGCTTTTTGCTTCAACTTAGGTTATACACTGTTGCCAAGAGCGAACGCAGCATATGCGGAGATAATCCTTCTGAGCATAATCACGAAGTGATTGTGCGAATGCAAGTGAGTGCTGACACAAAGTGGCTTAAAATCAGCCGGAAAGACGTGTAAGAGCTTATTGAATACAGGTTCTAAAGAAAGAATCATGTATTGCCTCTCTCAAAAATATATTATAGGTACGACAAAACTTTTACGGGGCAATATGTTAAATATAAAAACTGCTGTAGATGGTCTTATTTGCGGCTTTATGCCAGGTGTAGTCCTAAGCTTCTTTATGTACGAAACCCTGAGAAATCCACTGCCATATGATAAAGGTATGGTTTTATTTACGGCATTAAGTGCCGGGGTTTTTCTTTCAATGCTTATTGAGCATAAAGGTAAATTAGGGGTACTAATGCCTTTTATTTTATTTGGACAGGTATTTTCAAAAAATTATATTATTAACTCTTTAAGTTTAGGTATGGCACTTTATTATTGTTTGGCAATGATATTTTCGGGGGATTATAATAAAGTAGTAGTAAATGTTTTTATGGCAGCATTAGGTTTTTTAGGCACATTTGTTGTCTTATAGTCAGTCAAATCACGTTTTTAGAGTACATCAGCTATATAGGTTTTTACTAACGGAAGAGGTGTTTATATGAAACTATTTCCTTCTATAACCAAAGAAGAGTTTAAAGAAGAATTAGCTGCAAATGTAAGAAGTCTTTCAAGAAAAACCCTAAACAAGGCAACCACTCGTGAAATTCATGACGGGCTTGCCCTTACTGTCAGAAATTTGGTTACCGATAAATGGATAGCGACTCACGACGAGTATAATAGACTGGATGTTAAAACTCTCTATTATCTTTCAATGGAATTTCTTATGGGTCGGTTTCTGGGCAACACTTTGCTGGCACTTGGGGAAGACGAAGAAGTAAGGGAGATTTTTGCTGAACTTGGGCTTAGCTATAACGAAATAGAGGAAGCGGAAAGAGATCCGGGGCTTGGAAACGGCGGTCTTGGACGCTTAGCGGCGTGTTTTTTGGACAGCCTTTCAACTTTAGGCTATCCGGCTTATGGCTGTGGTATACGCTATCGCTTTGGTATATTCGAGCAGGATATTATTGATGGGCATCAGGTTGAGCGGCCTGATAACTGGCTTGAATTTGGTGACAAATGGGGTATAAAAAGACCGGAGTATTCATGTGAGGTAAGCTTTTTTGGCAATGTAGCTGCCCATAAAAACTCTGATGATACTATTAAGTTTACTTTGGAAAATGCTCAAACTGTAGTAGCCATACCTTATGACTACCCAATTTTAGGCTATGGTAATAATACGGTTAACTCCTTAAGGCTTTGGGATGCTCAGGCTAAAAACACATTTGACCTTCAAAGCTTTAACCAAGGTAATTATACCAAGGCCGTTGAGGATGAAAACTTAGCACGTCAGCTTTGTGAAGTTTTATACCCTGCTGATGAATTTATAAGCGGCAAAGAGCTTAGACTTAAGCAGCAGTATTTCTTTATATCGGCATCTCTTCAAACTGCTATAGCAAAGTTTAAGGAGCGGCATAATGACTTAAATTTTTTGCCTGAAAAAGTTGTTTTTCAGATGAATGATACGCACCCTTCGGTAACGGTGGCTGAGCTTATGCGTATATTAATGGATGAGCATGGACTCCAATGGAATGAGGCTTGGGAAATAACCCAAAAAACCTGTGCATATACCAACCACACTATAATGCCGGAGGCTCTTGAAATGTGGCCGGCGGAGCTTTTATCAAGGCTTTTGCCAAGGATTTATATGATAATCGAAGAGATTAACCGCCGTTTTTGTGCGGAACTTATTTATAAATATGGTGAAGACCCTGAGAAAATCAGGTCTATGGCTATTATTGCCGATGGGCAGGTTAGGATGGCTAATCTTGCGGTAGTTGGAAGCTATAGTGTAAACGGTGTTGCGGCGATTCATACGGAAATAGTTAAAAATACTATTTTTAAGGACTTTTACAATGTTTGGCCTGAGCGCTTTAACAATAAAACCAACGGCATTACTCAGCGCAGATGGCTTTTGCACTGTAATCCGGGTCTTTCGTCTCTTATAAGAAATACTATAGGTGATGATTTTGCTACTGATCTTGATGAGCTTAGGAAGTTAGAACCATTTGCTGACGATAGGGCTTTTAGAGATGAATTTATGAAAGTTAAGAGAAAAAATAAAGCCCAGCTATCTGACCATATTTTGGCTGAATGCGGCTTATCCGTTGATCCGGATTCTATATTTGACATTCAGATTAAAAGATTACACGAGTATAAGCGTCAGTTGTTAAATGCCCTTCATATATTGGATTTGTATTATCAGCTTAAGATTAACCCCAATTTTGATATGGTTCCAAGGACTTTTATATTCTCTGCAAAGGCGGCCGCAAGTTATAGGCGTGCTAAACTTATAATCAAGCTTATTAACGATATTGCTGAGCTTGTGAATAACGATACCAGTATTGATGGGAAGATAAAAGTTCTGTTTATGAAAAATTATCGTGTTTCACTTGCTGAAAAGCTGATTCCTGCCGCTGACCTTTCGGAACAGATTTCAACCGCCGGTAAAGAGGCCTCAGGTACCGGAAATATGAAGTTTATGCTAAACGGCGCAATTACCATAGGCACTATGGACGGTGCGAATGTGGAGATATTTGAGGAAGTTGGGGATGATAATATTTTTATATTCGGTATGAGTGTCCAGCAGGTTCAGGACTTGTACCGCTCTGGGGAGTATTCTCCTTGGGATATTTACAATATGAATCATAATTTGCGAAAAGCCCTTACAAGTCTTATAGACGGCTCCTTAAACCCAAGAGAGCCTGATATTTTCAGAGAGATTTATGAAATGCTCTTAAACGGCACAGGCGGCTCTATGGCAGACGAGTATTTTATTTTGAAGGATTATGAAAGCTATGCAAAGGCGCAAATGAGAGCGGATGAAGCATATAGAGATATAGATCGCTGGGGTAAATCAGCCATATTAAATACTGCAAGAAGTGGAAAATTCTCATCGGATCGGACTATAAAACAATATGCTAAGGAGATTTGGAAGCTTAGTCCGGTGGATATTAAGATGTAAACATAAACCAATAAAAAAAGTGGCTTTGCCACTTTTTTTATTGGTTTATACTGACGATGATAAGATGCAAAAAAACAACAAGCTTTTGTTACTGTTTGGGGGTTATTTTACTATACAATTAAATCGACACAGTCTTCGTCTTACTCACCTTCATAAACGCAAACAGCAGCACTATCGTAAGGACATTTAATATAGTTGCTAAAGCTGCGGCAATCCCAAAATTGCCTCGGAGTACTTCCACGTAAATAGCGACTGTCATTGTCCTTGTTCGTACATTGTAGAGAAGTATGGAAGTTGATAACTCCCCTAAAATTGTAATCCAGCTTAAGATTGCTCCTGATATTATACCTGATGCCATCATAGGTATTGTAATTTTAAAGAAGGTATTGAGCCGGCTTGAGCCTAAGCTTTCTGCCGCTTCTTCTACAGAAACAGACATTTGCTGCAAAGCAGCTACAGAAGACCTTATTGTATAAGGCAGACTCCTTAAAGCTAAAGATATTACCATAATCAAAGCCGTGCCTGTTATACGAAACCATCCGCTTCCAAATACACCGGTGTTAAATGCAGATATTAGGGCAATACCTAAAACCGTACCAGGCACTATAAAAGGTATCATACTAAAAGTATCTATAGTAGATGAAAGGAAATTACGCCTTCTTACCGTAAGGTAAGAAACAAATACAGAAACTATAACTATGAGAACTGTAGCGTAGAAAGACAGACTTATTGTGTTGGTAATTGCGTTGCCCATCCGGTTAAATGCTTCTATATAACTGCCTAGGGAATATCCAGGATGAAATACCATGCCTCTTGTGTTTCTAAAAGAGGTATAAGCAACATAAACCTGGGGTAAAATGGCAATAAAAACGCTGCTGTATACAAAAACATAAATCAAAACTTTTCCAATACCCTTTACCTCTTTCGGTTGGATAGGGTTAAGGGAACTCATAGAAAAAGCAAACTTAAAAGCTACTATTTTTTGAATTAAGAAAACTACCAAAGCAATTACAACCGCTATTACGGATAATGCGGCGGCAAAGCCTTGATTAACCATAACTTCCCCAACAAATTGGGTGAAGATAAGCACAGGGAAGGTACGAAAACCTTCGCCTATCAGCATTGGCGTACCAAAGTCTGAAAATGTACGCATAAAAACAAGAAGGGCACCGGCAAGTATAGTTGGTGTCAGCAAAGGCAAAAGTACTTGAAAGAATTTTTTTATGCCAACACAGCCTAAATTTTCTGAAGCTTCCAGTACTGATTTATCAATATTTCTAAAAGCCCCGTTGACAAAAAGAAAAATAAGGGGAAATAACTGTAATGTCATAACAAAGGTGATGCCAAAAAAGCCGTAGATATTAAAAGGCGGAAAACCAAAAATATTTGTCAGGACATTAGTTATAGCACCATTTCTGCCTAATAACAATATCCATGAATAAGCACCTATAAAAGGGGCAGACATAGATGCGATTATTAGGAGTATTTGAAGGTATTTTTTACCTTTAAACTTGAAAGTGGTAAAAAGATACGCCAGAAACGTGCCTAAAGCCACGGAATAAAGGGTAACAACCGCTGAAACTTGAAAACTGTTAGACAAAGCCCCTAAAAAATAGCTGTGGGAAAAAAACCTTGTAAAATGGGCTAGTGAAAACTCGCCGCGGACATAAACAGCTTCTTGAAATATAGCACCTAAAGGGTAGATTAAGAAAAGCAGATAGAAAAGCAGCATAACAACTGCTGAGGTGTACCAAATGTTCCATTTGAATTTAGTACGGTTCATCAATTCACCCCCAGCAGGTTTACAGAGCCGTCTTTATCAAAAACATTAATCTTTTGCCTTTTAATTTCTAAATCTACTACATCCCCTATTTGAAGGGTTTCTACAAAGCTGGATTCCTCAATAACCTGGACTTTAACGCCTGACCCAAGCTCCATAATATACTCAGTATTAAGACCGAGGTAAAGGCTGTCCACTATTGTGGCTTTTATGCCATTTTCACATCTTACAAATTCTTCCGGACGGATGCTTACTCTTATATCCTGTTCAGCAATATTATCAAAACCATCCATAGGAATTTCATGACCGAAATCAAATTTTATCCAAGTGCCGCCGTCTTTTTTTACAAGTTTACCTGGCAGAATATTGGTTTTGCCGATAAAAACAGCCACAAACTCCGTAGCAGGGCGATGATAAAGCTCTTTTGGCTGACCGATTTGTAAAATCACCCCATTGTTCATAACAGCAATAAGGTCGGAAATAGCCATGGCTTCTTCCTGGTCATGAGTTACATAAACAGTGGTAATACCTACTTTTCTTTGTATATCGCGGATAGCTTGGCGCATTTCCACCCTAAGCTTGGCGTCCAAGTTGCTCAAAGGCTCGTCCATTAAAAGCACTTTAGGGTTGATAACAAGAGCCCTTGCAAGAGCCACACGCTGCTGCTGCCCGCCGGATAGCTTGTCGGGCTTTCTATCTCTGTATTCTTCCATATTTATGAGCTTAAGGTATTCGGTGGTACGTGATTTAATGTCATCTTTAGGCAGTTTTCTTTGTTTAAGACCAAACTCAACATTTTGCCCAACAGAAAGATGAGGGAAAATAGCATAGTTTTGAAAAACCATACCAATATCCCTTTTACTGGGTTCCAGTTCATTTATCCTTGTTTCGCCGAAATAGAAATCCCCGCCTTCGATTGTGTTAAAGCCTGCAATCATACGAAGAAGTGTAGTTTTCCCACAGCCGGAAGGTCCCAGTAAAGTAAACAGGGAGCCTTCCGGAATAGTTACGCTTAAATCAGGTATGATTGTTAAATCCCCATACCTTTTAACTGCGTTTTTGATTATAATTTTACTCATAGCACACCTTTATCTTGATAAAATGTCAACGTGGATATTGTCAAAACGCTCTACAATAGCTTCTCTGTTAGCCATTACAAATTCATAATCTTCAATTATTGTGTGAATTTGGGTGATAGGAATCATATTGTCACCCATTTGAACATCAGCTCTAACAGGACGGTTTGTAGTAGTTGTGCCGAAAACTTCCTGTATTTCATGAGAGATTATAAAATCGATAAATCTTTGAGCGTATTCTATATTACCGGCACCTCTGATAATAGCAGCTTCCGCCCCTAAAAATACTGTGCCTTCCATCATATAAACAACGTCAACATCAGCACCGTCTGCAATAAGCTGGATTATTGGGTCTTCGAAAGAAAGACCGACCATCATTTCACCATCAGCAACAGACCTGAATACGCCGGAAGAACTTGGGTTAATATTACCGTCGATATTTGTAAATAAATCATCAACAAATTGCCAAGCAGCTTCAGACTCATAGCCGCCCATTGCAAGGAGCATATTAGTTAAATGAGCAAATGCACTTGAAGAGCTTCTCGGGTCAGCAGTAGCAATACGCCCGAAAAGGTCGGGGTTAAGTAAATCCATATAACCTCTAATATTCATACCTGCTGTTAAAGTGCGGTTTACAACTAAAACAGAGCCGTCAAGAACATAAGGTTGAGTATAGCCGTTTGAATTTCTAAAAGCCTCAACAACATATTGATTGTTTGGTGAAACATAAGGCTCAAACAGGTCTAAATTTTGTGCGTAAATACTATAAGCACCACCCCATACTACATCAGCAATCGGAGCGTCTGATTCACTTCTAAGCCTTGCAAAAAGTTCGCCTGTACCTGCTTGAATAAGTTCAACGCTAATGCCGTATTGCTCTTCAAAAGCAGGGACAACCGCACTTATTAAGCCTTCAGAGTTTGGGGTATATACTACTAAAGTGCCGGAACGGTCAGAACCGCCGCCAATGCCTAGCTGGGCACAGCCTGACAATATAAATAACCCTGCAACAACTATTAATAATACTTTGAAACTTCTCAAAATAAACAACTCCTTTTTTATTAAATAAATTACGGCTTTTTACGCCGATAATATTATAATCGAAAAAATTTGTAAAGTCCATATAGCAATTTTCACAAACTCTTGATATACTACTGGGAGTTAGGATAATATTGCTCCCTCAACTAAATCTATTGTCGACACACCCTAGTTGGTGAAGCAATAAAATACGAGGACTTTTATGGACAATTGGGATACTTTGTACGATGTATGTAAAAAATGTGCACGCTGCCCTCTCTGGGAGACACGGACAAATGTAGTAATAGGTAGGGGCAATAAGGAAGCTGACATTATGTTTATAGGTGAGGGACCCGGATTTCACGAGGATCAGCAGGGGCTGCCTTTTGTTGGTCCCGCAGGTCAGCTTTTGGATAAAATGCTTTTAGCTATTAATATGTCTGAAGAAAATGTGTACATAGCCAATATAGTCAAATGCCGCCCTCCGGGCAACAGAGATCCGAAACCTGAGGAGCAGGCTAAATGTATGGATTATCTGCGTTATCAGCTGACGTTGGTGCGGCCTAAGATAATTGTAGCTTTGGGAAGAATAGCGGCAAATGCCATAATTGCAGGGGGAGAAAACCCTTACGGCGAGGAATTTCGCATAACAAAGCACAGAGGTATATGGTTTGAGCGTAAAGGTATACAAATAATGGCTACATATCACCCGTCGGCTCTTTTACGTGATGAAACGAAAAAAAGACCGGCATGGGAGGATTTTAAGAGTATAGTGAATAAACTTTAAAATAGCCCAAATGAGCTTGCTCATTTTGCTGTTATAAAGTTTATGAACGCCCCGAAATTTGTATATTTCTTTGAGTGCATCGTAGATGCCCAAATGCAGCAAAATGTACGAATTCCCGAGGCTCGTTTAAGACCATTTTGGTCTTAAACGACTATATAAAGGATAAAATAGAACAATTGGCGAAAGGATAAAAAGATATATGGATAAAAAATTCTACTCAGGTTTTGTTTCGATAATAGGCAGGCCTAATGTGGGCAAGTCAACCTTGTTAAACCGCTTTACAGGAGAAAAGATTGCAATTGTATCAGACAAGCCTCAGACAACAAGAAATAAAATCAGGTCTGTTGTGACGGATGAGGATTATCAGATTATTTTTATAGATACACCGGGCATCCATATCCCTAAGAGCAAGCTGGGGGAGTTTATGGTAGGCTCTGCCGAGTCGGCTCTTAATGAGGTTGATTGTGTGCTGTTTTTAATTGAGCCGGATAAAAAATGCGGTCCGGGGGATTTAAGTATAATCGAACGGCTTAAAAAGGTTAAAACCCCTGTGTTTTTAATTATAAACAAAATTGATAAAATCAAAAAAGAGACTATATTGGAAGTTATAGACACTTATAGAAATCTTTATGACTTTGCCGAAATTATACCTATAAGCGCGGTATCAGGGGATAACACAGATACTCTTTTGGGGGCTGTTAAAAAAACCCTTCCCGAAGGACCTATGTATTTTCCGGCAGACACGATGACCGACCAGCCGGAGAGGCAAATTTGCGCGGAAATTATAAGAGAAAAGCTCCTCCATGTTTTAGAGGATGAAATTCCCCATGGTATAGCGGTGGAAATTATGTCACTTAAATCAAGGAAAGATAAAGAAATGGTGGATATAGAAGCCACAATATACTGTGAAAAAGACAGTCACAAAGGCATAATCATAGGAAAAGGCGGCAAAGTATTAAAAGATATAGGGACAAAAGCCCGTCATGATATTGAAAGGCTTCTTGGCTCAAATATTAACCTGCAGCTTTGGGTTAAAGTGAAAAAAGATTGGCGGGACAGTGATTTTCTTTTGAAAAATTTTGGCTATTCGGGCAAAAATTAGCCAGTATACAATGAGTTATACCTCCTAAAAATAGTGTTAGATTCTAAAACTATTTTTAGGAGGTACATATATATGAATGAGAATCATTATTGGGACGAATTTTATATGTCCGGCAGTATATTAAGCTATCTTTCTTATAAAAAATGCCAGATAGAGAAGCCGGTGGAAGAGGCTGACATTAGTTCTGCTTTTGTGCTTGAAGAGTGTTTAGAGCAGAGCTAGTGGGCAACAGCGCATAACCTAAGTTGAAGTGATTTTTTAAAACGGTACGATGGCAAGCGAGTGTTTTGTGACTATGATTTTTCCATGGTTTTTGGAAAAGGGAGACTTCCGGCTAAAGCCGGAACCGAGCCTTGCGGCTCGTCCGCTATTGCGGGTCATTGTTGAAGCAAAAAGCGATATAATAATTTAAGACCACAGTGTTGTTTTTGGGTTGATTAACTATAAAAGGGGATACTTTTTTATGAAGTATCCCCTTTACCTGTATTTTGATTTACTGTGCAGCAATAGTTTCAAAGAAGCGTAAAATACAACCATCAATGGTGGTGATACGACACTCACTTGCCCCCCAAGACTTAAGTTCTATTTCGGAAATCTGATGCCAGCCATTTTCTAAAACAAACTGACGGAATTTTTCAAGCCCTGAAATCCTTATAAATCCGACAACATCCTTTGAAGGCTCGCCTTTAAACAAGTGGATTCCACGAAAGGGTACGAGTCCGGATACAATCAGCTCCCCCGGATAATCGAAAACGCAGCCATACCCACCTTCATTTTCAACGACTGTATCGCCATACCACCCAAGTATGTCGCGAAACCAAGCAACGGTTTTCTCCATATCCGGTGTGTAGTAAATTGGGGCATTCTCCACTACATAATACCCCCTTTCACTGTAAAAGTGCATATCATTTTTTGTTTTCACAGAATCAATCCCTTCTTCGCTGTAAGTTTGAAAGGTGATTTTAGGAAATGGCTTTAGCTTAATCCCATCTCTGCGCGCAAGTGATGGAGATACGCCAAATTGACGGTTAAAAGCACGAGAAAAAGCAGCAGGAGAATCATAGCCATACCTTAATGCAATATCTATGACTTTTACATCGCCGGTTTGGATATCATTTGCAGCAAAATCCAATCTTCTGCCACGAATATACTCACCTAATGAATTACCTGCGACAAATGAGAACATGCGCTGAAATTCCCATATCGAAAAGCCTGCTAATTGGGCAGCGGCTTCCAGGTTTATACTTTCGGTAAGGTTTTCCTCGATATAGTTTATTGCTCGGTTCATTCTAGTTTGCCAATCCATTCTCTCACCTCTGAATATATGGTAACAAAAAAGAAAGGAGACTGCTTTGCTTTTTTTGTAGTTATCTGCATTGGCTATAAAGGCTATACTGGAATCCACACAAAATAGTAAGGCTAAAGCAACTATTTTGTGTGGATAAGCAGCGCAGCTTGCGCGGCGCAGCTCCCTTCTAAACCAGTAACAGATTTATAGCGAGCTATAATCTGTTACTGGTTTAGAAGAATTTAAGGCTATTCAATAATACGTACAGGGCATAAGTGCAGCTCTGTTGTGCCGTCGCCTAAAAGGCTAAAGCCTTGGCTCCAAACATCGTTTGCCCCCCAAGCATAAACGCAGCCATCTGCAGTTAATGCAAATGTCCTAAAACCTCTTATCCAGCCGTGGTCAAACATAAAATAAGTTGGTGTGACAGATACCACATTCTCCAATATTTTAACAGGTGACAGTCGCAGACCGGTGCCTCCGTCATCATCTAAAAGCCACCTTATTCCATTTGGAAAGCCATTTTCATAAGCGTATTCCCACATATGCATATACTCAGTATCTTCGCTTATAGTAAATATTGACCCATCCCCAATAAGGATTAAACTGCCCCCATTACCCCAGCCCCATAACTCGCCGTCTAGAGTTATGACATAGGCTGTGTGACCCATTAGTGTAATTGACGCCACGTTTTCCATAATCTTAACAGGCTCATCCCTGTCTGTAGTGGTGCCATCCCCAAGAACAACATAAGGCTGCCAGTGGCTTGGCAAGCGGTTTATGCCCCAGGCATATAGAGTATTATCTGTAGTTATGGCAAAGTTTGCCCCATTAAGTCCCTTGGCATATATAATATTATCCATAATATAAGAAGGCTCTTGCCCAAGAGACCATAATTCCCCATTTTTAGTTATAGCAAATTCCCCGCGAGAGGATATTGACGCTATATTTTCCATAATCGGCACAGGATAAAGCTGTGCTTCGATTTCTGTTTGTGCCCACTCTCCATCTTCAAAGTTTGAAATCAAAATAGTCCCATGCCAAGTCCAAAGCACACCGTCATAGGTTAAAGCAAAACCGCCATTATATATTGGAACAACTGATTTAACATTTTCTAATATCTGCACCGGTGTGTAACGATTTTCTGAGCCGCCGTCTCCAAGTGCCACAGCCCATGGGACGTCATTTATACCGCTGTGCCCAAAAGCGAAAAGGCTGCCGTCTGAGCGGATAACATAAGAGCGTGCCCCATCTCCAACATGGCTATTGGGTACAGTGCGCGGCATAGTGACATAAACCGCATCATCCATGATTTTTACAGGGGATAGGCGGTTTTCGGTGGTACCGTCTCCAAGCTGCCCGTAAGTATTACTGCCCCAAGCCCACAGGGCACCGTCTTTTGTGATAGCAAACGAATGATGGTGTCCGGCAACGGCAAATATAACATCTTCCATTATCTTAACCGGCAAAGGGCGGCTTTCAGTTGTGCCGTCTCCAATGAGACTGTGGCGGTTTCCGTCCCGATCCTCCATTGCTGCTCCAAAAGACCATAAAGAGCCGTCTGCCCTAAGTGCTAAGGTATGACGGCTGGCGGCTGATATGGAGGGAATTACTGTCAGCGCATCGTTATCACTTTCAAGTGTTTCATCAATTTCAGGATGATAAACAGACTGGCGGCTGCAAGCTGCCAAAAACAAAAAAGTAAATAATATAAAAGGTATAAAGATTTTCATTAGGCCCTCCGAGTGCGAATTTAAACTTCCGTAAGTTTAAGATATAGTTTAAATTCGTACCTAAAATTAAAACTACCAGCCCTCACTAAAATCAATGGTGAATTCCCATTCTATTATATCTCCGGGGCTGAGTATATACTGCCCTGGTCCTACATCGCCACTCTCGCCGTTTACAAGATACAGCCAGCCGGACATTGGACCTGCATCAAACATGAATAGATTGCCTATTCCCTCTACAAATGAGGCGGAAGAGACCATATGTATACCCGCATTTCTCATTTCGCGCTGGGTTACATCGAAAACACTGTCACCGTCGTAAATCCTTATTATTGTTTCCGGAAATATTACACCATCATAAGGGACAAGCTCATGTTTTTCCCTATCAAGGAGGTGAATATTATCAACTAAAGCATCGGCCCGTACAGATAAAGTAACAGTGAAAGAAGCGGCAGTAGGTTCGACCGCCTGATTAAGTAAAAATGTAGCGGCAGCTATAGCCGCTACGGCAATAATTGCAATACATATACCAAATGTGTATTTTTTCATTAATATTCTCCTTTTGTAAATTGAGACTATGCACCATTGCTTATTTATAATAACATATAATACATTCTAACACAACTACTCAAGGAGCTTGCCCTTGTCCTGCGGGCTTTAGCGTGTTATACTTAGAAAGTGGCTGGAGGCTTATTACGGACTATTCAAATGCCGGAAAGTATTGTGTGTATGAACTACAAATGGGGCAGGTAAGTTGTTATGAGTGTAATAAAATTAAAGGGTCTTGTGCTTAATGAAATTAAGAAAAATGAGGCCGATAAAGTGCTTACCCTTTTTACTTTAGAAGAGGGTAAGACATTCGTTTATTGTAAAGGGGCAAGAAAGCTTAAAAGCCGCTATTTTTCAGGAAGCTCTCAATTTGATTATTCGGATTTTGTACTATATTCCGGCAGAGACTTTTACTCTGCGACGCAAATTGATAAAATTACAGCTTTTCCCGCCATTTCGTCAGATTATGAGAAGTTTTGCTATGGCAATTTATTTTTAGAACTGGTTGATAAAACAACATTCCAAGGGGAGTCTAATTCCGAAATATTAAAGCTTTTACTTGCTTCCTTAAAGGCTTTAGAGCAGAGTATAACCGATGATTTTTGTATTTGCCAAGGGTTTTTATTTAAATATTTGCAAATATGCGGGTATGAGCCGGTTGTGGAAATTTGTGCGGATTGCAGCAGTGAGCTTGATAAAAATGAGCTGTATTACGGTAAAAGCGGGGTATTATGCCCTTTATGCGCTGTAAAAAACCCTATAGCGGCAAAAGTGAACAATGCTGCTTTGTATACTATAAATTACATATTAAACTCAGAAATTAAGGCTGTTTTTTCATATAAATTGGATACTTTATCGAAAGAATATTTAAAGCAAGCTTCGGATATTTCTTTGAGTAATTTCGATGTAATTCTAAACTGTAAAAAAAATTTGGATGAAATTTCAATATAAAAAGGGTTAAATAAATATCTGTTGTATATATAAGTCGAGAGGGAGTTTGTATAAATGAGTTTGTGCGAAATACAAGAAGAACTTGAGCTTAAAAACCTAAGCCCGTATGCAGCTAAAAGTATACATAGCAAAGGGCGTAAAAAGCCAAAAGATAAATGCGACATGAGGACGGAATATCAAAGGGACAGAGATCGGATAATCCACTCGAAGGCTCTTAGGCGGCTTATGCACAAAACCCAAGTATTCATATCTCCTGAGGGGGATCATTATAGGACAAGGCTTACTCATACCCTTGAAGTCGCGCAGATATCCAGGACGATTGCCCGTGCCCTAAGGCTTAATGAGGACTTGACTGAGGCTGTGGCACTGGGTCATGATTTGGGTCATACTCCTTTTGGTCATACCGGCGAGGAGGCATTTGACCGGATTTGGTATGAAGGGTTTCAGCATAATGAGCATAGTGTTCGTATTTGCGAGGTTTTGGAGGGTAACTGCGAAGGGCTTAATTTAACCGCTGAGGTTTTAGACGGCATATTAAACCACAGAGGTGCCGGTTCTCCAAGCACTCTTGAAGGCAAGATTGTACAAATTTCTGATAAAATCGGCTATATTAATCATGATATTGATGACGCCATACGTGCAGGGCTTTTGTCCGAGGGGGATTTACCTAAGGAAAGCCTTGAAATACTTGGCAATTTTAATAAAGACCGGATAGATTTCCTGATAAGAGACGTTATTTCAAACAGTATGGATAAAAACGATATTTCTATGACTCCTCATGTTAAGAATGCTATGTATGATTTGCGTCAATATATGTACGACACTGTGTATATGAGCCAGCTTCAAATGATTGAGCGGCGTAAAATCGCCAGGATATTGGAAGAGTTGTATAATTATTACCGTGCTGATGAAAGCCGCCTGCCAAAAGAATACCGTAAGCTTATTTCAAAGGGCGAATCTATTGAGCGGGCAGCCTTAGACACTGTTGCCGGCATGACTGACAGATATGCTATGAATCAATATAACAAGCTGTTTTTGCCTGACAGTTGGGCGGTATATTGATATGTATTATCCTGATGATGTAGTTGAAAGAGTAAGAATGGAAAACGATATAGTAAGCCTAATAGGCGAATATGTGAGCCTAAGCCCAAAGGGCGGCTCTATGTTTGGACTATGCCCATTCCACTCGGAGAATACGCCGTCATTTTCCGTAAGCAGTTTAAAGCAGCTGTATTACTGCTTTGGCTGCGGTGCTTCGGGGAATGTTATAAGCTTTGTTATGCAAAAAGAAAATTATGACTTTCCCACAGCTATTAAAGCCTTGGCAGAGCGGGCTAGGATAGAACTTCCGGAGGAGCGGTACACGGAAGCCGCTAAAAAAGACGCAAAAACAAAGAAAACACTGATAGAGATACATAAACTATCTGCAAGATACTATTATGATAAGCTTAACTCGGACGAAGGGGAGAGAGCTAGAAAGTATTTGGATGCCCGTGACATACACCCAAAAGTCAGAGTGAAATTTGGACTTGGCTACGCTCCCGGGGGCTGGGACGGGCTTTGTAAATTCTTAGATGAGCAGGGTTATAAAGAACCGATACTTCTAAAAACCGGCTTAATTGGCAAAAATAACGCAGGAAAGCTTTATGACAGGTTTAGAAATAGGCTTATGTTTCCCATATTAGATATTATGGGGAATGTAATAGGTTTTGGCGGCAGGATTATTGGTGAAGGGGAGCCGAAGTACTTAAACTCTCCCGAAACTATGATATTTGAGAAAAACCGCAATTTATATTCATTAAACTTCGCAAGAACTTTAAGCCCTAAAGAGCTGATACTTGTGGAAGGTTATATGGATGTAATTGGGCTTTATCAGGCGGGCTTTAAAAACGCTGTTGCCTCTTTGGGTACTGCTTTTGGGCAAAATCACGCAAAGCTTATGAAAAAATATGCCGGTGTGGCAGTACTTGCCTTCGACGGCGATGATGCGGGGAAGCGGGCGGCGTTAAGAGCTATACCCATTCTTGTAGAAAATGGGCTTAGGGTAAGAGTTTTGGATTTAGACTCAACCAAAGCTAAAGATCCGGATGAATATATAACAAAATTTGGCAAAGACAAGTTTTTACAAGAGCTAAGCAATGCTATGAGTCATGTGGCGTTTAATATAAAACAAATGGAAAAGGAGTATGATATACAAACTGATACGGGAAAAATTGACTTTACTGAAGCGGCAGCTAAACTTCTTTCTAAATTGCCGGGGGAAATTGAAAAGGACGTATATATATCTGAAACGTCAAAGATTACAGGGATTTCTGACAAGGCAATACGTGCAGAAATTTTAAAGCAGTCGAGAAATTTAGTGGGAGGCACTCCAAAGCTTAGGCGTAATTTTGAACTGTCCGCTGTGGACAAACGCCGCCAAAAAGGCTTGATAGAGGCTAAAAAGGGTATAATACTTTATGCGGCAGAGGATAAAAAAATTGCTTTGGCTATCCGTGAAGTGTTAAACCCTAAAGAGCTTAAAGATTATGTTTTTGTAAAGCTTTTGGAAATTATATTTAATACATATGACGAAGGAGGTAATATTTACCCGGCGGAGCTTGTAAGCCGTTTCGAAAGCCATGAGGAGCAGAGGGAAGCTTCGGATATTTTTATAAACACGATTACGCCGGAGGATGAAAAAAGCAAGTTTAAAGCTTTAAGCGACCATGTTAGAGCGGTTAAAAAAGCATATATTGAAGAACAATTATTTCAAATAGAAGATGATAATGAGGCACTAAAGCTTATAGAAGCTAAAAATAACCTGGAAAAACTGTATATTAGCTTGTAACTTAGTTAATTATAGGGATAGCTACATATGGCGAAAGGGAGATTATACATTGAAATCCATTGACGATAAAGTTTTAGCTGCAAAAACGGCAGAGCTTGTCAATCTTGGCAAGAGTAAAAAGAACGTGCTTGCAACTAAAGAAGTTGAAGAACATCTTGGTGACGTTATAGATGCGGATCAGATTGAAAAGGTATACGAAAATCTGGAAAGCCAAGGCATAGATATTATGGACAACTCGGATACGCCGGAAGAGGTTGAGAAAGATATAGACCTTGCCGTAGTTGAGGGTAGTATTAATATTGATGATCATGTTAGGATGTATCTTAAAGAGATTGGCAAAGTACCTCTTCTTAGTTCCGAAGAAGAGATTGAGCTTGCAAAGCGTATGGCAACAGGGGACGAAGAGGCGAAGCGCAGGCTTTCTGAGGCTAATTTGCGCCTGGTTGTAAGTATTGCCAAAAGATATGTAGGCCGTGGTATGCTTTTTCTTGATTTAATTCAGGAAGGCAACTTAGGGCTTATGAAAGCTGTGGAAAAATTTGATTACCAAAAAGGTTTCAAATTCAGCACCTATGCCACTTGGTGGATAAGGCAAGCCATAACAAGGGCCATAGCAGACCAAGCAAGGACTATAAGAATACCTGTTCATATGGTTGAGACTATAAATAAACTTATAAGGGTTTCCCGCCAGCTTTTACAGGAACTTGGTCGTGACCCGACTCCTGATGAGCTTGCAAAAGAAATGCAAATGCCTGTCACAAAAGTCAGAGAGATTATGAAAATAGCCCAGGAACCCGTTTCACTAGAGACTCCGATTGGTGAGGAGGAAGACAGTCATTTAGGTGATTTTATACCTGATGATGATATTCCGGCTCCTTCTGACGCGGCGGCGTTTACATTGCTTAAAGAGCAGCTTATGGATGTTTTGGACACCTTAACCGAGCGTGAGGAGAAGGTGCTTCGGCTTCGTTTTGGACTTGACGACGGTCGTGCCCGTACCTTAGAGGAAGTGGGCAAAGAATTTAATGTCACCAGAGAGCGTATCAGGCAAATTGAGGCAAAAGCTCTTAGGAAGCTTCGTCACCCCAGCCGCTCAAAGAAGCTGAAAGACTATTTAGATTAATAATATTCTATCATATAGATAAGTCGAATTTTGGTGAATTTATGGATGTCTCAAAAAGAATTTATTCCATATGTAAATACTTGGAAGGTAATAAATTAGCCGATATCGGGACGGATCATTGCCATTTACCAATATTTGCCATTAAATCAGGTCTAGCCAGTTATGCTATAGGGGTAGATGTAAACGCCGGACCCTTAAAATCCGCACGAGAAAATGTGGTTAAAGAAGGTTTGGCAGAGAAAATTGAGCTTCGCTTAGGATACGGATTTAAGCCGATAGAGGCGGGGGAGTGCGATACAGCGGTTATATCAGGTATGGGTGGTATGCTTATATCAAAGATTATAGAGGGAGGGCTAAGTACAGCTCTCTCTTTTAAGCAATTGATTTTATCTCCCCAATCAGACGCTTATCGCCTTAGAAAAAGCCTGCATAAATTTGGATTTGAAATTTACAATGAAAATATGGTTAAGGATGGGGGCAAGTTTTATCCTCTGATTATGGCACAGCAGGGAGAAGACTGTACATACTCACAGTTTAACTATGAATTTGGCAAAATAACCCTTGAAAATCCTAATGAGGATTTTCGCGAGTTTTTAGAAGAACTATGGATTAGAAATGAAAATATAATAAATAACAATTCTTTAACAGAGGTAAGAAAAACAGAGATTTTAGAGGTTAACAAATTTATAAAAGGCTTTTTAAGTTGATACGAAGGAGGTAATATTATGCAAAATTTGCAAGAATATATCAATGTTACCGTAGGGGCCTATGAGGCTAAAATAGAGAAAGGTACACGGCTTATTGACTTGGCTGGGCGGTATTCTCATGTTTGCAAATATCCGATTTTACTTGCGAAAGTTGACAATCAGCTGGAGGAGCTTAATAAAAAACTGGTTTCAGATTGCTATGTGGAGTTTTTGGATATTACAGACGCCAATGGGTACAGAACATATCAAAGGACCACGTCTTTTCTTATGATATGTGCCGCCAAGGAAATTTTAGGTCAAGATACAAGGGTTATTGTGGAGCATTCCATAAATAAGAATTATTACTGTATTGTGGAAAAAGAAGGGTTTATTCTTACGGAAGAAATTATCACATCCATTGAGCAGCGGATGTGGGAGCTTGTAAATAAGGATATAATTATTGAGCGCATAAGCATCCCTACTGAAGAGGGTATAAGGATAGCGGTCGAAATGGGGCTGCATGATAAGGAAGCACTCCTTAAATACAGGAGAACCGCCAATGTGAATTTTTATCGTATGGGCTGGTTCTACAATTATTTTTATGGGAAAATTGCGCCATCCACCGGCTATTTAAAGATATTTAAGCTTGTTAAAAGCTCTGAAGGGTTTCTTTTGGTGTTTCCTAATTCTTCAAACCCTAATGTTTTAAACGAAATTAAGCCTCATGATAAACTTTTCAAGATATTTTCTGAGTCATCAAAATGGGCAAAAATTATGAGTGTTGATACGGTGTCAGCGTTGAATGACGTTATATGCACTCAATCGGTAATGAATATAATCCGTGTTAACGAGGCTCTCCATGAAAAGAAAATATCAAATATAGCTGATACGGTTCATGAGAAAAATAAGAAAGTAGTCCTTATAGCGGGACCGTCTTCCTCAGGGAAGACTACATTTGCAAACCGCTTAAGTATTCAGCTTGCGGCAGGAGGGCTTCATCCTCATATTATTTCTTTGGATGATTATTATTTGGAGCGGTCTTTTGTGCCTTTAGATGAGTTTGGGCAGCCGGACTTTGAGGCACTGAAAGCTTTAGATATAGCCCAGTTTAATAAGGATATATCCATGCTAATGAATGGCGAGGCTGTTAATTTGCCTAAATTTAATTTTATATCAGGTAAGCGGGAGTATAGAAGGCATCCTCTTACAATGGGTAGCGATGATGTATTGGTTGTTGAAGGGATACATGGGCTAAACAAAGCCGTAGGTTCCAGCATTAGCGATGATTTGAAATTTAGTATATTTATATCAGCCTTAACCCAGCTTAATATTGACGATCATAATAGAATACCAACTTCCGACACAAGGCTTATAAGGAGGCTTGTGAGAGATGTACGCCACAGGGGTGTGCTGCCTGCAACTACTATTTCAATGTGGCCGTCGGTTGCCCGTGGCGAGGCTAAGCATATATTTCCACATCAGGAGCGGGCAGATGCTATGTTTAACTCAGCTTTGGTTTACGAGCTTTGCGTGCTGAAAACTTTTGTGGAACCCTTGCTTTTTGGAGTGGGAAAAGATCAGCCTGAATTTACCGAGGCGAGGCGGCTTTTGAAATTTATGGACAGTTTCCTTAGCATTTCCCCTGAGGAAGTGCCGAAAAATTCGATACTTAGAGAATTTATTGGAGGGAGTTCGTTCTTTTGATGTTTAGCTCTGCTGCAATGTTTGCCGGTGGTGTCCTTTGCGCCAATATAGCTATGAGCCTTAAGCTGCCTAGGCTTATTAAAGCTGATTTACCTATTGACAATCTCCCTGAACATATCAGGGGGCTTAAAATACTGCATGTTTCCGACATTCACAATAAATCCAAATATTATGTAAATGTAAACATATGGAAGACAGTGTTTAAAGAGGATTTTGACATAGCAGTAATAACAGGGGATATGACAAAGGATTTTTTTGATCAGGTTTTGCCTCTTAGAGAGCCTTTGAGTGAGCTTGCAAGCCGTGTCCCAACCTTTTTTGTTGATGGGAATCACGAAAAAGCCCATTTCAGGGAAATGAAGAAATTTATGGAGTCTCTTGGCGTTGTGGTTTTAGATGATAGGAAAATTACTTTAGGCATAAATGGCGGCTCTTTGGAAATTCTTGGGATAAGGGATTATTATTATCAAAAGAGGCAAGGTTTTAAACCATTTAAGCATCTTATGGAAGATGAGGTAAAATGCGGCTTTAGGATACTTTTAAGTCATCAGCCTCAGATAATAGAAGGGCTTAGCTATTTTAAGGATATACTGGTTTTAAGCGGGCATACCCATGGCGGGCAGATAAGATTGCCTTTTGTAGATACTATCATTGCCCCCGGTCAGGGCTTTTTCCCTAAGTTTGGGGATGGGTTTTACAAGGTTAAAAATTGCTATTTGTATATATCTAGAGGCATTGGAGCATCCCGCATACCTGTAAGGCTCTTTAACAGACCGGAGGTAGCGGTGCTGACACTTAAAAACTCAGCCGGTGGGGGTAGGTCAGATGATTAGGGCAATGGTGCATAACTAGTTTCAGACAATTTTTTTACTGCTTTTTGCTTCAACTTAGGTTATGCACTGTTGCCATTAGGGTGATGGAACTATCAGATATAGTCCGTGTGGCTGAATGTCTGTCCAAAGAAGTATGGAGTACTTTAAAGAATGTTTTTAAAAGGCTTTTCGAGAAAATATTGAAGGGACTTTTATGAAAAAAATAGGATATTACATAGATGGTAGGAGCGAATTTGCTGATAGATTGGAGGCGTCTGTGGTTAGATATTGTAAAGATATATAGATTGACGTAATGTTTATAACTAACTATAGGAGGTATTATATTGAAACGTTTAATTTTAATTTTAGCAGGGTTATTACCTCTGCTAATTGGATTTTTGTTTAACCACCTGATTATGACAGTTTGGTATTATGACCATCCGGCCGGTGTTTTAATATGGCTGGGTCTTGGGATGTTTGTAATTTGGTTTTTAATGGGCATGTTTTCTACGAAGGCCGCTGCATCCGGACGTGAGGCACTTATGCTGCTTAATGCGGCACCTTTCGCTGCTATGGTGCTTGTTTCGATTCAAACTATTATAGCTGGACACTTTTGGGGCAATATTGTAGGGCTTTCCAGCCAGTTTTTCTTTATTCCTTTTATGGGGATAGTCACTGAGGTATTGACTTTATTACGGACGCCTATAATTGACTTAATGATGATATCTGTTATTTCTTTTGGGTTATTGATACTGGTTTCATGGTCAGGTATGGTTTTTGGGGAGCGAGGCTCAGGGAGGCGAAGGAGCCGGTGGTATAGGTAAATCTTATTGTTACCTTGACGTGAATATGATGAGGGCTTATAATTTGTACATAACAAGTAAGCTGGATGACCGCACAGTATGAGCCGCCATTAGGCTAGTCGGACGCTGCTTTAGCTGTGAGGAAAGTCCGGGCTCCACAGGGCAAGGGCGCCGGGTAACCCCCGGTGGAGGCGACTCTAAGGAAAGTGCAACAGAAATAAACCGCCAATAGGCTGTCAGCCAAATTTGGTAAGGATGGAAAGGTGAGGTAAGAGCTCACCGCTTCTTTGGCGACAAAGAAGGCTCTGTAAACCCCGCTTGGAGCAAGACCAATAAAACATTAGGGGCTGCCCGTCCCGTTTTAGGTAGGTCGCTGGAGCTTGTGTGGCAACACCAAGCCAAGATAGATGGTCATCCACGACAGAACCCGGCTTATAGGCTTGCTTTTATGTCGTTAAAATGCAAAGGGGGTGAAAGCCGCCGCTGCATTTTAACGAAGTTTTACTGTATGTATGAAATAAAAGTTCCATCGCTTTGCTTGAAATTTTTATTTCTCACAGCGACGGCAAATACGTCTCTGTGGATTTTAACCACCAGACCTACGGAAACGGCATTTTGTGAATAATAAGGAGGTAAATATGCAGAAAATAGCAAAAGAAAGTTTATTTGATATTAAATTTCTGTCCGAGGTCAGGCTCTCTCCTGACGGGGAACACGCGGCTTTCATTGTGTCAAACGGCTGTATTAAAGACAATAAGTATCAGAACTTTATTTGGATTTACAATTTTTCCACTGCTCATATTTTCAAGCTTACAGCCTCAGGGGAAGAGAAAAATATCGAGTGGCTGGATAATGAAAACTTAATTTTCCCTGCTTCGAGAGATGAAAAAGAAAAAGAAAAGATTAAAAAAGGTCTGCCTATTACCTTTTATTATTCAATCAGCATAAAAGGCGGTGAGGCGGAGAAAATTTTTGAAGTTCCTGCAAAAGCTTCAAAATTAAAGGCTGCTTGTGATGATAAATTTGTTGTGTTGGCAGGTTTTGACAATAATATGAAAGATTTAAGCGAAATGGATGATGCAGGCAAGGAAAAATATTTTAAAGAGCTTGGGGAAGCTAATTCGGCTTACAAAATTTTTGATGAAATACCATTTTGGCAAAATGGTCCCGGAGTTACCAATAAAAAGCGTAACAGGCTTTATATATTTGACGAAAAAACCAATTCTCTTAAGGCAATATCCGCGCCTCTTATGAATGTTATTGACTGGGCTTTGGAAGGCTCTAAAGTGGTGTTTACTGGTGTAGAGTTTGACTCTATGATGGTTCAAAAATCCCAACTTTATACATATGATTTGAACACTGAAAAACTTACTAAAATCGAGCTTGATAAGGACTATGCAATAGGTTTTGTCAGGTTTTTTGGAGATAAGCTGGTACTTTCAGCCAGGGCTTATGATACTATCAACTCTTATGCCAACTCTAAGCTGTATACCTTGCCTTTATCAGGCGGTGTCCCTGAGATTTTCCAAGAAGGGGATTTTTCAATTGGAAATTCCGTAGGCAGCGACTGCAAATACGGCGGCGGCGATGCATACAAAATACATGAAAATAAGTTTTACTATATATCCACAAGAGGCTATTCAAGCCACCTCTTTAAAAGCGAGAAAGGTGAGGAAACACAGCTTTCTCCTGATGTAACAGGAGGGATTGACTGCTTTGACTTGGCTGATGGCAAATGTCTGTATGTAGCTGCGAGAAATAAGGGCTTACAGGAGCTGTATGAGCTTGATTTGTCTACAGGAGCTGAGAAAAAAGTTTCGGACTTTAACGGTGAGTGGCTTAAAAATTACGCAGTTAGCTATCCGGAACATTTTACTTTCAAAAACAGAGACGGAGTGGAGCTTGACGGCTTTATAATCAAGCCTGCAGGATATGAAGAAGGCAAAAAATACCCAGCTATACTTGATATTCACGGTGGACCTAAAGCCACTTACGGCGATATTGTTTATCACGAAATGCAGCTTTGGGCAAGCGGCGGTTATTTTGTGTTTTACACAAACCCGCGAGGCTCCGACGGCAAGGGTACGGAATTTGCTAATATAGTCGGTGAGCGGTATGTGAATTGGGATTACAACGATTTTATGGACTTTACGGACAAAGTCCTTGAAATATACCCGCAGATTGATGTGGATAATGTTGGGGTTACCGGCGGCTCTTACGGCGGTCTTATGGTTAATTGGATGGTTGGGCATACAAAACGTTTTAAAGCAGCGGCAACCCAGCGTTCTATAACAAATTTTGTAAGTAAATGCCTGACTACAGATATCGGCTATTATCACAATCTTGACCAGATAGGCACTGATCCTTGGACTGATTATGAAGCTTTTTGGAATAAATCCCCACTTAAATACGCCGATAAAGTTACTACGCCCCTTTTATTTATCCATTCGGATCAGGATTACAGATGTTATATGGCAGATGCTTTCCAAATGTTTACGGCACTTAAAATGTTTGGGGTTGATACGAGGATGTGCCTGTTCCACGGGGAGAACCATGAGCTTTCAAGAAGCGGCAAGCCCAAGAACAGACTTAAGAGGCTTGAAGAAATTACAGGATGGTTTGATAAATATCTAAAGAGTCGTTAAAATCCGTTCGCGCTGTGCGCTTACGGCTTTCAACGAGGTTACCGTTGGTATGAATCGGCTTGCGGGCTTTTAGCCCACGAGCAGCCGATTCTCCTCAAGGCGGCAAAGTATATACTCGGACAGAGCAAATGTCAGGTCTCAATGACATTTGTGCAGGTCGAGCCACCTTTGCGGATACTAAGTGCCCTGCGGGCACTAATTTAAAAGAACGGGAGGCAATACAATGAGCGTAAAAACAGCTTACGAAGCAATTGAGAAATACCGCAATGAGCTTAATGACTTAAGCCTTGCCATTTGGAAAAACCCTGAAGGACCTTATGTTGAGCATTTTGCTTGCGAAAAAACAGCGGAACTTTTGAAAAAGCACGGATTTAATGTGGAAGTTGGCGCCGGTGGAGTTAAAGCCGCTGTTAAAGCAACTTGGGGTTCCGGTAAGCCTGTTCTTGGCTTTTTAGGGGAATATGACGCACTGCCCGGTATGAGCCAGGAAGTAGCAACGGAGATGAAGCCTATAGAAGGACAGGTTTACGGTCATGCTTGCGGGCATAATCTTCTTGGGGTGGCTCATGTTGGGGCTGTAATCGGCTTAAAAGCTGAAATGGAAGAAAGAAAGCTGCCCGGCACTATAATTTATTACGGCTGTCCGGCGGAGGAAGTTTTAACAGGCAAAGGTTTTATGGCAAGAGGGGGTGCCTTTGAAGGGCTTGACGCTTCTATCGCTCATCATCCAATGACTACTAATATGGTTACTACAGGTAATTCACTTGCCTTAAACTCAGTCAAATTCCACTTTAAAGGAGTTACCGCTCACGCGGGAGGAGACCCTCACAACGGCCGCTCAGCACTTGACGCAGTGGAAATTACAAATGTAGGCTGTAATTATCTTAGGGAGCATGTTACAACTGATGTTAGGATGCATTATGTTATTACAAGCGGCGGCACGGCACCTAATATAGTACCTGATTATGCTTGTGTTTGGTATTATGTAAGGGCTCCAAGGAGGGAAATTGTTGAGGAAGTTTACGCGAGACTTGTAAAAGTGGCTGAAGGGGCGGCACATATGACTGAAACCAAGTTAGAGGTTGAGTTTATGGGTGGCTGCTACGAGACCATGAACAACCTTACCCTTGTTGATTTGATTCATCAAAACTTGCAGGAAGCCCCTCAGGATAAATGGACTGATGAGGAAATTGCTTTTGCGAAGAAGCTAAACGACACAACCCCTCATCTTAAAGAGAAAGCTGTAAGCTTTATGGGATTATCAATGGATGCGGAGCTTCACACAGGTGTGGGCGCAATCGGCTCTATTGGCAACTCCGGCTCGACAGATGTTGGTGATGTACATCATATGGCTCCCGGTGTGTTTTTTACAACGGCTTGCTATAACATAGGCGCTCCCGGTCACAGCTGGCAAAATACTTCATGCTCAGGTCACTCAATTGGTGAAAAAGGTATGATTTACGGCGCGAAGGCTATGGCTAAATGGGGCTTGGACTTGATTGAAAAGCCTGAAATACTTAAAGAAGCTTGGAAAGAGTTTGAAGAATCAATGGGGGGCAAGAAATATAAATGTCCAATACCGGAAGGATTGCCGGTGCCTCATCAGGATAAATAAATTTTTCAAGGCGTATCAATAGGAAATTCTCTGTTGATACGCCTTAGGTCTAGGAGAGTCGAACCTCGCTCATTGTTCGACTCTCCTAGACCTAATTAAGGAGATAAAAACATATGAAAGCCACACATTTTAATCCGGGCTGTGCTTTGAGTATATATAAGCCCGAAATAGAACATAAATTGATTAAATTTTTAAATGAAAACTACGCAAATCTTGAAATGCATAATATATGCTGCCGGCATGACCCAAAGCTTAGTGAAGGTTCAAAAGTAATTAATGTTTGCGCGGGATGCGACAGGCGCTTTAGAAGCCTATATGAAGGAGTTACCACCATATCTTTATGGGAGGTACTGGACAGCCTTGCCAGCTTCCCTTACCCGGACTATAAAGGTGCAGAAATGACAGTCCACGATCCTTGCCCAATAAGAGAAAAGCCTGAGATACATAAAGCGGTACGCAGTTTACTTGGGAAAATGAATATAAATGTTGTAGAAACACCGCTTCACGGCACCCGCTCCGTCTGCTGCGGGGATAGTTTTTATCCGGCTCTTCCTGTGGAGGAAGTTAATGAAAGAATGAAAAAGCGTGCCGGTACTATGCCTTGCGATGATGTATGTGTATACTGTGTCTCTTGTATAAAGTCAATGTATATTGGCGGCAAAAAGCCGCGGCACCTTGTTGATTTACTAATGGGTGAGACTACGGAACCGGGAGTATATGATACCGTAAGATGGCATAAGCTGCTTAAAGAGTATATTGATACCCACTAGGACTAGGATTATCATTTTAAAAAGGCGGAAGGGTGTGAATATAGTATGGCTGAGCAAATGTTTAGAAAAATCGCTGCTTATATGCCCTATACTCTCATTCTCATTTTGCTTACGGCATGTACGGCTGGAGTAGATACAGAAACGGATAATTATATAAGCAGTTTGGAAGCTAATGAAAGGGTAGCGGAGGAAACAGCGGCAAATGATAACGATAATGCACTGATTTCAGCTGCTGCCCAAATGCCATTTAACGGCGAAGCTATTCCCAGAACCGATTTCTTTTGGCAAGAAGAACGTGACCTGAACTGGGAATCGGATATTAGGCATTTTGGGGTGAAAGCCCTAAGGCAGTATCCCTTGTTAATTGATTTTGACCTTAATAACCCTAATCTGGTATTTGGGCTGGAAAGCGGATTGTTTGGGATAGGAAGAGAGGATTATGACGCTGCCTCTAATGTTTATAATATACTTTTGCGGCAAGCTGTTGCAAGAAACGGG
This sequence comes from Defluviitaleaceae bacterium, assembly GCA_009779915.1. Classification (GTDB taxonomy): domain Bacteria; phylum Bacillota; class Clostridia; order Lachnospirales; family UBA5962; genus WRBA01. Next base: position 139,788 of record WRBA01000001.1, read on the forward strand.
ATTTTGGCAGACGGCAGCACAGAGGGGATGAGAGAAGCTTTTAGAGAGTTTTTTATACAAAGAGTAAATGAGTTAATTTTTGACATTCCAAACCTTAGCGATAACGAGATTTTATTTGGCTTAGCCGCGCTTGCTGTTTCTATGGATGACGCTCACACAAGAGTAGGTCTGCCTACCGGTGATATTTTCCCTGTTGAGTTTATTTCCCTGCATGATGGGATTTATTTCATCGGCGTGCCAATAGAGTTAGAGCACGCCTTGTATGGTGAGCTTGTTGCCATTAACGGTATAGCAGCTGATGAAATTGTAGAAAGACTTGGGACAATAGTTGCTCACGGAAATGAGTATTACCTTAGACATATAATTACCTCATCTGTCGAAGATGATCCAATCAGGCTTAGACATTATGTTACAAGACCATTCCTTCGGGAAGTTGTAACACTAAATTATCTGTCTGTCATTGATGATTCAGGGATGGCGGATTTTACCATCAGAGGTACAAACGGTGAAATATTCGATATACGGCTTCAGGCAGTGGGCAGAGAAACGATTATGGGTGAAAACCAATTTGTACGCCATGAATTTAGTACTTTAATGCATACAAATCCGGAAGAAATCCTTTGGTATGAATATTTTCCTGACGAAAATTTGATGTATGTACGTATCACAGGGTTTCATTATGCCGTAGCCGGAGATTTAGCCGCCGCAAGGAGCAGGCTAATGACTGAACTTGAAAATTGGTCGGGAGAAAGAATAGGGCGTTTTGTCATAGACCTGAGACAAAACGCGGGAGGTCTTTTTGAATGGCCGACGGATTCCGAATTTGGCGTTTTATCTGAAGCGGCGGATTCTTTCTATGTTCTTATTGATGCAGGTGTGTTTTCTTTAGGGGTGCTTACCACTTCAAATATCAGGCGTAATTTAGAGAATGTAACTGTCGTAGGTGAGCCTGCGGGGGATATGGATAATATGATGGCAGGTGACGGCTCTATCCTTCCTAACAGCCGTATGAGATATAATATTGCCCAAAGGCTGTTAGTAGGCTCAGACAGTGAGGATGTTGCTGTAAGACCGGATATATTTGTTCCTCTTTCCATCGATGATATTATCAATGGACGTGATCCGGTGATTGAGGCTGTAAAGGAAACGAGGTAAATTAAGAGGCTAGAATTGCCAATTATACTTAAATTCATCCAAAGCAGTATCGGCGTATAGCTTGCTATAAAGCGGATACTGCTTTAGATAACCGCTGTAAAAGTGCAGCGGTTATTTTTTTAAAAAAAAGGGTTGACAATGATTTAATCTTATAGTATATTAGTTATATAGTTAATCATTATAGTAATTAACTAACACAATCTAAAGGAGGTGATGCTATGCAACCAAGTTTTGATACTAATAAACCAATTTTCATAACTATTGCACAGTGGCTGGAGGATGCTATTTTAGCCGACATCTACACAGAGGAGAGCCAAGTACCCTCTATCACGGAAATCTCAATACAATATAATATTAATCCGGCGACGGCACTAAAAGGCGTTAATATGTTGGTGGATTCAGGTTTTTTATATAAAAAACGCGGTTTGGGGATGTTTGTGGCTAAAGGTGCGTATGATAAACTTTTAGAAAGGCGGCAGCAGCAATTTTTTGAAGACTATATAAAGCCCCTTGTAATCGAAGCGATAAGACTTAAAATAACTGCCGCAGATTTGCAGGCTATGATAGAAAGAGGGTATGACAATGACAATTGATATTCAAAACATAAGCAAACGCTTTGGGCAAACACAGGCTCTTGATAATATTAGCCTTAAGTTTGGCCAGAAAAAAATTTACGGTCTGCTTGGTAATAACGGCGCAGGGAAAAGCACTTTGCTAAATATTATTACCGGTCGCTATTTAACTGATGATGGCATACTTACACTAGATGGTGAGCCCCTTAAAGACAATGACAAAGCTCTTAACCAAATTTATATGCTAAGCGAAAAAGATTATTATCCCGAAACTATGAAAGTTAAAGACGCCATTCGCTGGGCTTCAGTTTTCTATCCTGATTTTGATGAAAAGCTTGCCTTGAAGCTTACGGAAAAGTTTGGGCTGCCTGTTAAAAAGAAAATCCCTTCCCTTTCCACAGGGTATAAGTCGATTTTTAAAATAGTAATTGCTCTTTCTGCTAACACACCATTTTTGCTCCTTGATGAACCTGTTTTAGGGCTGGATGCAGGGCATAGAGATATGTTTTATAAACTTCTTATTGAAAGATACAGCGAAAATCCATGTACCATTGTAATTTCAACTCATTTAATCGCTGAGGTGGAGGGTTTGGTAGAGCATTGTATGATTATAAAAGACGGGCGTATTATAAAAGATGCTCCCTGTGAAGATTTGCTGAATAGAGGCTATAGTATTTCCGGACCGGCTGCTTTAATAGATGATTATATTAAAGGCAAAGATATTATTTCAAGCAGTAATTTAGGCGGATTAAAGACAGCCTGTTTAAATGGAGCAATGCCAAATCCGGAGAACCTCCCTGTCGGACTTGAAGCAGGCAAGATGAATCTGCAAGAGTATTTTATACAGTTAATGAAAGAGGGAGAGGTGAAGGGTAATGAATAATATGCGCTTAAAACCGGCATTGCGTTACCAGTTGGAGTATATGTTAGAAGCTTCCGTAGATTTTTTTGGAGTCATAATCTTAATCATCATCGGGCTAAGGCTGCTTGCTTTCTTCGCAGGGGTCAATGTGGGTGTTAGTATTGATGGGGTTATTCTAAATAATATTAACTTCAATGTAGGCGTCCCTACGGTCATTATGGTTTTTATAGTTGGCATAGCAGGTATAAGAGAGGATATAAAGATGTTTTTGCAACACGGTATAGGACGCTATACTACGTACTTTAGTACACTTTTAGGCAGCTTAATTACAGGTGTTGTTTATGGGCTTATGTTTTCGTTGATAGATTTAATCCCTAATTATTGGCCGGCATTTTTTGTCAGGGGATCCGTTGTCCCTGTGGAAGGATTTTTTATGAGCTGGTTTTTGAACATAGGTATATTTTTCTTTACTTGGCAGTTGGGTACGGTGATTAGTCTTATTTACTACCGTTTAAATCGCATGGGTCAAATTATATTTAGTGTTGCTGCAGGCGGTATTATATTGTTTGGTGTGCCTAATATTGTTGTTCGCCATGTACTTCGTGATGGGTTTGATGCTTTTATGGAAGCCGTATCAAATGCCTTAGTAAATCCGGCTAATTTAACGTTGTTTGTATTTTTAATAGGCGTTTTGGCGGCAGCATTTAATTTTATGCTGATACGCCGTGCCGAGGTAAAGGAATAGTTATGTTATAGCAGAATGAAAAACCGTGAGGCCTATAAACCTCACGGTGAGGCTGTCGAGCAAGTCGCCAGCCTTTCATTAAAATCTGACGCGCTTCGCACTTACAGTTTTTAATGAGCTTACGGTTGGAATGAATCGACTGCAAGTCCTTGCTTCGCAAGGCTTGCGGGCGTCGATTCTCCTCAGGCTGGCGAAGCCAGCCTTGCGGATACCACGCCTTCGGCGCAATAGAGTCTGTGATGCTAAAAAACTATTTGTCGACAATCTAACTGTGAGGCTTATAAACCCCACGGTTTTAACATTTATCCTAAAAGTTTATGCAATTCCTCTAATTTTTCCGGTATTTCTATACTTTGTGGGCATTTTGGGGAACAAATTCCGCATTTTATGCACTTTGAAGCATTTGTTCCGGCTTCCGTAAGCTCGCTATACTTGGTTTTGGCTTTATGCTCCTGCCAGGAAACCGAGGAGCCGTAAATATTATAAGCGGCAAAACACTCAGGGATATTTACCCCGGTAGGGCAAGGGATACAGTAATTGCAGGATGTACAGCCTACTAATATGCGCTTATTCCACAATTGTTCAACATGTTTTATAAGTGCCGCTTCTTCACTTGTCAAAGCTTTGCCTGGAAGCATATCTTCTTTGGAGAGAATTTTAAGATTATCTTTGACCTGTTCTATATTGCTCATGCCGGAAAGTATTACAGATACCTCAGGTTGGTTTGCAAGCCATCTAAGAGCAAGCTCTACAGGGCTTTTGGCAGTGTTCTTAAACTCCTCTTTAATATCCTCAGGCATTTTATCGCCCATACTGCCGCCGCGTAAAGGCTCCATAACAACTACGCCCATGTTTTTTGATGCGGCAAGCTTAAGACCTTTAAGCCCCGCTTGATGTTCCTCATCAAGGTAATTATATTGTATCATAGTAAAATCCCAATCATAAGCGTTTATTATTTCTTCAAACAGCTCGTACTCAGCATGAAACGAAAAGCCGAAATATTTAATTTTGCCCTCAGCTTTAGCTTTCATAGCCTCATCGTAGAAATTAATACTTTGCAAGGTCTCCCAAGATGCGGGGTTAAAAGCATGCTGGAGATAGAAATCGATATAATCAACCTCTAGTTTTCCAAGCTGCTCATCGAGATATTTGGTAAAGTCCCCTTTTTCTTTAAGTTCCCAGGAAGGGTTTTTGGTGGCAAGGTATACCTTCTCCCGATACCCATCTTTAAGGGCTTTTGCCACTAAAGGTTCCGAATTTCCATCATGGTAAGGGTAGGCAGTGTCAATATAGTTTACTCCGCTATCGATTGCGGCTCTTATAATTTCTATTGCTTCTTTTTCGTTGATTTCACCCGGGCTTCCATCCTCTTTTTTATGACAAGGCAAGCGCATAGCACCAAAGCCTAAGAGGGAAACAGATTCATCTAACTTTCCAAATTTTCTGTAATTCATTGCAATCCTCCCAGTGTCTAAGTTATACTTTAGTTTATAGCTGACATACTCCAAAACCGTGAATCCAAACTTGCCTTTTTACTGCAATGCATCGTCAGTTCTTCCTAGCTTGCCTTCTGGCAAGCGTCTCATGATTTTTGCCTCGCGGCAAAAACGGCGCAAGTGCCGCCGATTTTTTTCGGTCACTGTCGGCACTTCCCGTTGGTCCCATGAAAAATCTGTTTTTGATTTTTCATGAAGGACTTGCCTTGCAGCAAAAATTCTACGTTTTCTATTCACGGTTTTGGAGTACATCAGCTATAGTATACACTTTTATGAGTGCGGAGGCAATTATGAAAATACCAAAACCGGCATTAAATATTATAGATAAACTAAACGAAGTCTCTTACGAGGCGTATTTTGTAGGGGGCTGTGTTCGTGATATGCTTATGGGCAAAGAGCCTAAAGACTGGGATATAACTACATCGGCAACTCCTGATAAGATTAAATCCTTATTTAAAAAAACTATAGATACAGGTATTAAACACGGCACGGTTACAGTACTTATATCCGGCGAAGCTTACGAGGTTACGACTTACAGGGTGGATGGAAAATACGCCGATTTCCGCCATCCGGATGAGGTTATATTTACAAGCGATTTGAAAGAAGACCTTGTGCGCCGTGATTTTACTGTAAATGCCATTGCTTATCATCCCCAGGAGGGGTATATTGACTTTTTTGGCGGCAGAGAGGATATAGAAGCAAAAATTATCAGGGGAGTTGGCAATCCGGCTAAAAGATTTAACGAGGATGCCCTTAGGATGCTTAGGGCTATACGTTTTTCCTGTCAGCTTGGCTTTGATATAGAAGGGGAAACCTTTACAGCCCTATGTGAAAACAGTGAGCTTATAGCCCATATTTCAATGGAGCGCATAAGAGATGAGCTTATTAAATCTTTCACGGCAGAATATGTGGAGAAATGTGAGTATTTTATCCCCTGCAAGATTTTAAATAAGGCACTGCCTTTTCTAAGTGATTATTTAGATGATAATTTGACGGAGTTTATAAATTGCCTGAAAAACCTTAAAAAGTCCGAAAGATGCAGTATAAATATTTTATCTCTCCTATTTAGGAATTTGGAAGAGGGTACAGTAGTGCGCCATCTTAGAGAAATGAAAATAGATAATACTGCAACTCGCACAATAAGTTTTGTCTCACAAGAAATAAATGGGGAGATACTTCCAAATCCTTACAATGTTAAGAAAATAATAGCCAAAGTAGGTGTGGAAAATTATTTTAAGGTGCTTTCTTGTAAAGCCGCTTTGGGCGAAGATGTAAGCGGCATTAGAGAAATTGCCGAGAATGCGCTAAAGCGCAATGAGCCGATTTTTATAAAAGACTTAGATATTAACGGCAATATAATAATGGAGCGGCTTTTGGTATCAGGAGTTAAGATTGGTGAGATATTAAACATCCTCCGGGATGAAGTGATGAAAGACCCAACTAAAAATAACGAAGCATCCTTACTTGAAATTGCGAAAGGTATTATCTGATATGAATACTCAGGAGCGCAAACGATATAATCTGGTCATAATTGTTTTGTTTATCACTTTATTTATCTTATACGGAGGACTGGGTTTATGGGCAGGCATGGATGGTTTTGGACCTTTTCCTGAATGGTCTCTTTTGCCGAGAGTTATTATATCAATTTTTACTTTCGGGTTTATGGGGGCTTGGGGATTTACGGGCTTGGTAGGGGGAATATGGCTTGGCTGCAGGTTTTTAGGTAAGCAAGATAAGGTTTTTATAGTTTTGGCGTGCGTCTTTTTTATGTTTACCCTTATGGTTTTTTGGTGGATTGGTATTCTTGCCGCAATACCTTATGCTATTTATAATATTGTTATTCTAAAGCGAGAGAAAAGCTAAACTTCTCATAAGTCTGTGTAAAAACTCATATAGTTAAATGACCCCAAAACATTAGCGGAAAAACGCTGTGATTTTTTCGTAGATTAAGGAGATGGGTTCCTGGCGTACCCGGGACGCTTGGGCGAGCAGGCTAATGCAGGTCGCGTGTTGGCAGGAACCGTCCAGCCCAAAGGTACGGCAGGGTTCCAGCGACAATTAGATACGAATAAATAACAAGTTTTTGCTAATGTTTTGGGGTCATTTGACTATCGTATGGATTATGGTGACTTTTTTCATACAAGGGAGGCATATCAATGGACGGGCTTTGCACAAAAATACTGGGCAATTATGATTTAGATATTAAAAATATTAAAAAAACCAAGGGTTATTATGTTATAAATTGCAAGTCTGCAACCTATGCCTTAAGAAAAACAACCGATAGCCCGGAGCGGATTGAATTTCGCTGCAGGGTTCAAAGAAATCTTTTAAACAATGACTTTAAAAATATCGAAAAAATATATACAACTACAGAAGGCAGTCCTTTTGTGCTGCATGAAGAGCAAAAATATTTTCTGACAGACTATATTGGAGGGGCAGAAGCAAATTTTGATGATAAAAAAGAGCTGTCAAAAATATTAGTTAAACTGGCTGGTTTTCACCAAAAGTCCAAAGGATTAGTTTCAGTGCCTGATGAATTTTACGCTCAGAATATAGATGTGAGATTAAATAAAATGCTGTCGGAGCTTTCAGTTCTTAGAAAAAAAATAAACTTTTCAAAAGGGTTACGGGATTTTGATTTGATTTTTATTAAAAATTATGAATATTACGAAGATAATATATATAAGGCCTTAGAAATAATTGGCAAGTCAAATTATCACAATAAGATGCAAGAAGTATGTTTAAGTAATTCTATTTGCCATAACTTGCTGAAAAAAGAAACGATTGTGTGTTATGGTGATGATATTTTCTTCTCTGCTTTTTCTAATTGTCTTGTGGATCATGCTACATCTGATATAGCAGCGATTATAAGTAAATATATGAAATATTCCACAGACCGGCATATATCAGTTACAGAAATAATCGATATGTACTCAAATTCTGGGCATAATAGTTTGAGTGAAGGTGATTGTAATATAATACTTGCAAGGCTTCTGATGCCTACCGGATTTTTAAATGCGGCCAAACAGTATTATATGAAAAAACGTTCATGGGCACCTTCGGCTGTTACAAGCGACTTAGAGTTTGAGATAAACGCAAGGGAAGCTTTTGTTGAATATATAAAACCGTTGTTTAGATCTGGCAATGGTGCATAACCTGCTTTCGTTAGATTTGCTATATATTTTTCGAAAGAGGAGGAGTGAGCGGAGTATGATACTTGAACGAAGTACGAACGCTTCGCACACGCGAAATGTTTCTAAAAATTCGAAGCAAAGATGACGGAACGAGGTTATGCACTATTGCCATATGTTAAGAATGCTTAAATATACTTGAATTTTTAATGCAAAAATATTAGAATATATGTGTAAATATAAGGTGGTTTAGTTTTAAACAGAGTAATTATATGCTCATGAGGTGTAAAATGAGTAGCAGAGATAACGAAGAAAAGCGCAGACCGGGAGAAAGCCCCAGAAGGCGCGGCAGCCATGAAAGAGAAGGGGTTTATTACACTCCTTCCAATCGGTCGGCTCCCAAAAGGGGCAGTACAAACAGTGGAGCAAGAAAAGCTCCAAACCCGGTAAGGCGCCCTGTAAAAGAGCCGGTGCAGGCTCCCCCTAAATCTAAAAAAAGAGCTTCTAAAGGTCAATATATAACATTTTATATAGTAACTCTTGTGGCAGCCGTTGCTGTCTGCTTGGCTACTTTTGCTTTTGTGCTGTCAAGTGTTGTGAACAACAGACCATCTACAGGAGTTCCCGGTGATACATTACAAGCAAATTCTACAAACACCCCTGAGCAAGTGCCTGTTTTGGCAATTGATGAAATAAGTATAACAGGTGTTATTATGGAATTAAATCATGGAGAGCGTTCCCTTGAAATATTTGATCTTGGCAGTCAGCGAAATCTTGATTTTAGGGCGGATAATGCCACTTCTATGCAAAACAGGTATGGTGAGGTTATGAGTTTTGCCCAATTTAGGGCTGGTGATATTGTTGATGCAAGGTATACGGAAGTTGGAGGCATATTATCCAGTATGAACCTTGCAACAGCGGCATGGGAACGCAGGAATGTCACTAATCTAAGAGTAAATGCCGAAAACCGTACCATAACTTTAGGAAACGAAACTTTTAGATATGATGATAGAACTATTTCGATATTTAACAATGACCCTTACAGTATAGAAAATATTAACCCTCTTAATGTAGTGACCTTAAGAGGCATGGGCTCCGATGTGTGGTTTGTGGAAGTTAGCCGCGGCACAGGCTTTATAAATATTGTAAATGGTGATGATATAAGAGACGGAATAATAGAAATAGATAATGATATGGTTTTACAACTTAACGACAGAGGGACAACTGACGAGCCGATAAGAGTCCAGTCTGGAAACAGGAGGATTCGCATAAGAGGCTCAAATATTGAAGATTTTGATACATCTTTAGATGTAAACCCTGGGGAGTCAGCTATATTAAATTTATCAGATGTTCAAATAACGGCAGGAGTTGTGACTATTAATATAAATGAGGCTGACGCGATTGTTACAATAAACGGTACCCCTGTAAGGGCTGCAGAGCCTCAAATATTGACTTACGGTTCATATGAGCTTGTGATTTGGAAAGAGGGCTTTAGGACTTATGAGTCAACCTTTGAGCTTAATGAGCCTGCTTTGGAACTTAATATTTTCCTTGAGCCGGAAATTAGAACTATGAATATTACAGTTGAGACTATACCGCTGGGCGCCCGGATATATGTGGATAATGCTTTTGTGGGGCTTTCTCCCGTTACTACTTCCGTTGAGGAAGGGGTTAGGATGATTTCAGCCAGAATGGCAGGATTTATAGATGTTAATTTCCCGACAGACGGTGGTTCGCGGTATGAGGTTATATTAAGAGAACTGACACCTCCGCCGGTGCAGCCAGGCTTTGGTATGCCCCCTGTAATGCCATGATGAAACTCCCGGTTTCTCGTAAAAAATTAGTTGAATATGCTAAGTCATTTGTCTATGCTTTCATTGTATTTATAATCCTATATGTTTTTTTATGGCCCGTAAGGATTGTTGGAATATCTATGGAGCCTGCTCTAAATCATAATGACAGAGTTTTTGTAAGCCGTGCTCTCTCTGTCATTGGAGCTTATGAGAGAGGCGATATGGTTATGGTAAGAGCTAATTACAATGAGAGCGGAAGATATATTATAAAGCGAATTGCGGCATTGCCCGGTGACGAAGTTAAGATAGAAAATGGTAGAGTTTTGATTTTGGCAGACAGTCAGTATTTTCTTATGGGCGATAATAGGGAATACAGCACTGACAGCAGAAGCTTTGGTCCGGTTAATAGACGCGATATTGCCGCGAAGGTACTGTTTAGGTTTTTTAGCGGAGGGATTTAGGTTATAACCGACTAATTTGTTTGACTAAAACCCCTGATTTGTGATATACTATGAACATAAGAAGAAATATTGAACAGAGTGAAATATTTCAACAGACGGGTTCAATGAGACTTTGTGAAGCAAAGTCAAGTGGAACATAAGAAGAAATATTGAACAGAGCAAAACGCCTATGTGCTGAAAGTGAAAGTGCCGGGCGAAAAATATATTACTGGGGTGATAAGATGATAGAAAAGAAAGATTTGTTTCAGCTTAGGGAAGATATTTCTAAATGTATTGGCTCAAGGGTTAAGCTTGAGAGCAATAAGAGACATAATAAATCAACTGTCAGTGAAGGTGTTATAGCCAATGTTTATCCCAGTATATTTACAGTAGAAACGGAAAAAGGCACACTTACAAACCGAACTCTTTCGTTTAGTTATACTGATGTTTTGACAAATGCAGTTGAAATTACGATTTTTGATTAGGCATTAGACCTGTCCGCTAACCTGCTTTCGCCAGATTTTCGAGGATTTTTTTATCTGGCAAGGAAAGCCCGACGATGCAAAGCCAAAGCTTTTGTTAGGAGGGCTTGACGCAGTCCAGATGAAAAATAAGCCGAAAAGATAGTGGAATGAGGTTAGCGAACAGGTCTATTATAAATGCTTGACTGTAAATTTGGCCCACATTTATTTGTGGGCTTTTTTATGCGAAAAATTTACAAGTGTATTTTATTTACCCGGAACAATACTAGAGAGTATGGGCGAACATTGTAATTTCTGTCCATACTCTCCAAGTTTATTAAACTAAAAGGCAGGTGCAATACAGTGAAGACGATTAAAAATATATTGCTTTTAACTTTTGTTTTAATATTTACTGCTTCTTTTTATCAACCGGTTTTAGCCCTTACGAGTTTTGAGTTTGACGAAATTGAAAAAGAAAAACAAGTACCTATTTTAATGTATCATTTTTTGTCAACGGACAATAAAAGACCAAATAAATGGAAAATAATGGTAAATGAATTTGAATCTGACCTTAAAACTCTTAAAAGCGAAGGATTCGAAGCGATTTTTATACAGGATTTAATCGATTTTGTTTATTTTAGCAAGCCCCTTCCCGAAAAGCCTGTGATTATCAGCTTTGATGATGGTGCCAGTGATTTCTATGCTTACGGCTTTCCCCTTCTTAAAGAATATGATATGAAAGCAGTTATGGCGATTATTGGGTCTCAGACTGACAAATACTCTGAAGATACTGAAGAAAACAAATACCCTATACCTAATTTAACATGGACTCAGCTGAGGGAGATGAAAGACTCAGGTCTTTTGGAGGTTCAAAGCCACAGCTACAATTTACACAAAGACATTGGCAGTGTTAAAAGAAAAGGTGAGTCTCTTGAGGATTATCGTACACGCCTTTCCAAGGATTTGGGGAAATTAAATGAAAGGGTACTGGAGGAGCTTGGGCATGTGCCGACGGCGTTTATATTTCCCTTTGGGGCAAAATCTGACGAAAGCAACAATATTTTAAAAGAAATCGGATTTTTGTCAAGCCTTATTTGCTATGAAACAATAAGCACAGTTAAGATAGGAGAGCCGGACACTCTTTTTGACTTAGGCAGAATACTAAGACCCAGCGGGGCATCTTCTGATACGGTAATAAAAAGGATACGGACAGCAGAGTCTTAACTATAGTCGTTTAAGACCAAAATGGTCTTAAACGAACCCCGAAATTCGTACATTTTGCTTACAAAATGTACGAATTTCGGGGCGTTCATAAACTTTAAAACAGCAAAATGAGCAAGCTCATTTAGACTGCTTTAAAGTTTATTCACTGTAAGCTCAAGATTATATACAAGGCTTGTGGATTTATCAATATTTATGGTAAGGGATATACGAGCCTGGTCTTTTCTTGTTGCGGGGGTAAAATTTGTATCGAAAGGCATATTAAGGCTTACAAGGCAGAGAACGATAGCATTGTATCTAAGCAAAGTATATTTGTTTTCGGCAGAATTTATTAATAGACCCCATAATATAGCTAAAACAGCACTATCCACAAATATCCCCCCTCGTTATGCCCAATGTATTTTATGAGGGGGACTCTTTTAAGTTGCTTGACCGTATTTTTCCACAAACTCATTTTCAGTAATGATTGTAATACCAAGTTCTTTTGCCTTCTTATTTTTACTTGAATTTGACCCAGTATCATTGTTAATAAGAAAAGATGTGCCGGCACTTACGGAAGAGGCTGTTTTGCCCCCAAGACTTTCAATATAATCCGAAAGCTCACCGCGGTTTTTGAAGATATTCAAGCTGCCGGTTATAACAAAAGTTTGACCGCCCAGTGAGCTGCTAATGATTGCCGCCGGTGCTTGAATATTTAATAAACCATAAGCTTCTTCCGCCAGCCGCTTGTTTTTATCGTCATTAAAATAATCAGTTACAGACTTAGCCATAACCGGACCGAAGCCGTCTATTTTAAGGAACTTCTCTTCGGGGGCATTCATAATATTTGCAAAATCGTAGTCGAAAAAAGCACAAAGGAGCTTGGCATTAGCAAGCCCTATTTGATTTATACCCAAAGCATATATAAAATTATGGAGAGTGGAATTTTTACTTTTTTCTATGGAGTTTATAAGCTTTTCCACAGATTTTTTGCCAAAGCCATCCATTTCCATAATTTCTTTTTCGCAAGTGTGAATGGAGAAAATATCCAAGTAATTTTGAATGAAACCTTTTTCCACAAACCGCTCTATAGTTGCCTCGGATAAGCCTTCAATATTCATAGCATCCCTTGATACAAAATGGGTTAAAGCCCTCACAAGCTGTGCCTTGCAGCTTGGATTTTTGCAATATAGAAACTCAGCATCATTGCTGGTTTGTATTATGGTTTTAAAGCCGCAAACCTCGCATTTATCAGGGATTTCAAAGGTATTGCTCCTGGTAAGATTATCCGCAACCTGGGGGATTATCATATTTGCTTTGTAAACAGTTATCTCATCCAAGTCTCCAAGTTCGAGGTTTTTGACTATACTTAGATTATGGAGGCTGGCACGGTTTACAGTAGTGCCATCAAGTTCAACAGGTTCAAATATTGCGATGGGATTTATAAGCCCTGTCCTTGAAGTGTTCCAGCTTATTGTAAGGAGTTTTGTTTGGGCGATTTCATCCTCCCATTTAAAGGCGATAGAGTCTTTAGGGAATTTTGATGTAGATCCTAAAGAACTGCTGTAGGCTATATCATCAAATGTAAGGACAAGCCCGTCAGAGGGGAGGTCGTTATCTTTTGCGTTGTTTTTAAACCACTCCACTGCTTCTTCGATTTGAGTGTTTTCCACAATTTTATACTCTAAAGGGGTAAAACCTTGGCTTTTAGCCCAAATAAGCGCATTTTCTTTGCTGTTTGCAATGAATGCATGGTCTGTATCGCCAAAATCAAGGCTAAAAGCATAGAAAAACACCTGCCGCTCCTTAAGTATCTTTGAATCAAGCTGCCTTACAGTGCCTGAGCATAAGTTGCGAGGGTTTTTATATTTAAGGTTATCGTCAAGGTTTTTATTAATACGCCCAAATTCACTGTAGGAGATAACCGCCTCTCCTCGTAAAATAACTGTTCCTTTAAATTCAATTTCTCTGGGCGCACCGCCAAAATGCAAGGCATTATGAGTTACATCTTCTCCGATTTCACCATTGCCGCGAGTCAGGGCTTGGATAAATTTTCCGTTTTCATATTTCAGGACTATTGTAAGCCCGTCCAATTTCCAACCGAGAAGACCTTTTTTATCGCCAAGAAAGGATTTAAGTGCTTCAATACTTTTAGTTTTATCTAAAGAAAGGAGCTGTTTATCATGAATGACTTTGGAAAGATTATCCACTGCCTCAAAACCAATATTTGCTGTCGGGCTGCCGGCTAAAACTATGCCGGACTCCTTTTCAAGAGCTGTAAGCTCATCATATAGCCTATCATATTCCAAATTTGACATGATTTCATTATTGTCGATATAATAAGCTTTTGACGCTTTATTAAGAGTGTTAACAAGCCATTCCATTCTTTTCATGTTTTCCATAAGAGACCTCCTTACATACTAATGATACACAATGTAATTAGTATAGTCAATTAGAACCTGTGTCAAACAAGCTTTGTAAATTCCACCCATTATTGAACACAGGCTCTTAATCTTAAAAAATAGGAGTAGCAAATGAAAAAGAAACTGATTTTTTTACTCATACTTATATTTATATTATTTAACAGCAGGATTTCCCTTTACGGATCAGAGTTTGTTATAGATATATCCAGAGCCTCTGAGGGGGTTGTAGAAGTAAAAGGCGACCCTAAAGGCAAGCTGGTAAGGGTAACGATAGAAAAAGAGGCAACTAGAGAAAGGTATGTATATCTTCTTTCTAGTACAAATCAAAACATATTTCCTCTTCAAATGGGAGATGGACAGTATAAGATTACAGTACTTAAAAATATAGTGCGTAATGAACTTATGAAAGTAGCGGCAAAAACAGTCTATGTATCAGGGCTTGATGAGTCAAAGTTATTTACAAGGTCGATACAGTTAATTGATTTTGCAAACAGTGAAATAGCCATACCATCGATTCATAATATGGTGGCAAAGGCAGCGACAGATGAAGAGAAAGTAAGCATAGTATACGAATATATAATAAATAATATTGATTATGATTTTGAAATGGGTCAGGCATTGCCGTTTGATTATCACCCAATTATTGATTACACTTATGTAACTAAAAAAGGGATTTGTTATGATTATGCCTCACTTATGGCAGGGGCTTTAAGAAGTAAGGGTATACCTGCAAAGCTGCAAAAGGGATATAGTGCTAAAATACCGGGAGAATTTCATGCCTGGAATGAAATTTATATAGGAAAATCATGGTTTAAGGTGGACACAACCTACGACAGGCAGCTTAAATTAGCTGATTTAAGCGTAACAATGGTGAAAAATCCGGAGCTTTTCAAAGTGTTAAGGGAATTTTAAATCAGATATTTTAGATTCTTAATTATTTTGTCAATATTCGAGACACGTTAAGGCTTTACAACTTATTACAGAAGTGTTATAATTCTATTAAATGTTAGAATTTTTGTTTTGCACATACTTTAAGGAGGAATTTTAAGAATGAAGAAAAACTATAGATTTATACTAGCATTTTTGTTAACTGTAGCATTTTTATCTACATCAGTTTTCTCGCTGCCGGTTATGGCCAATGATGTGAGGGTTTTCATGGACGGGGTTGAGCTTGACTATACTTATGTCCAGCCTCATATTGTTAACGATAGAACTATGGTGCCTTTGAGAGAAACGGCAGAGCATTTTGGCATGGAGTTTACTTGGAGTCCCGAACTTGCAACTATGACTTTTACAGGTCATGGCCGGACAATAATTCATACGGTTTTTAGCGATACATTATTTATAAACGGCGAACCTATGATCTTTGACGATATGACATCAATAGTTGCCAACGATAGGACGCTTATGCCTCTTAGGATGATTGCTTATGCTATAGGCGCAGCTGTTGACTGGGATCCATCAGGGATTGTTGATATTTGGACAGGAGGCGACTCCGGGAATTTAGGCGGCAGCCAGCAAAATCAAAATAATGAGCAAGGTCAAGGCAACCAGACAACACCTCCTCCTGCCGGTGGTGAGGCAAGGGTAATCGAGGCGGCTGTGGCAAGGCTTAATCACGAATTTGGTGAGCCTATATTAGTTAGGGTCGAAACTACCAGAGCCACAGAGCGTGTAAGGATTACTGACTTTAGCGAAGAAAATGTTTTAGCGGAAAGCAGTGAATTTACCGAGGATTTCCAGGGCAGATACTTCAATATTTACGTAACTCCTGAAGAATCCGGCGAAATAACTTTAAGGGTTCAAGCGGGCAATGCAAGCGGATTTGCAATGAGTGCCGCTAATATAAGGGTAAATGTAGCACCGGAAGTTGGGGCTAGTAATATACAGATATTTAATTTGAGTACTTCAAGGACGAATTTTAATCTTCAAACTAACAATAACCGTAGGGTTGAAGGTACTATCAGAACCAGCCAGGATGTAGTTCGGATTGAAGCGCAAAATGCTGCAGGAAGGCATTTAGACAGAGTAACAAGGTATGAGACATCTTTTGCCAATTTCTTAACATGGGAGTTTGAGTTTGAGGTGGATAATACAAACGGCACTCGTAATTACTATATTGTGGCTTTTGACGCTAACGGTAATTATGAAAGACGGGCTGTTTCTGTAACTGTTACAGGAGGCGTAGCCGGAAGCGGGTCAGGGGGAACAACGACTACTCAAACCGGTCGTATAGCAAGTGTTACTTTCCAAGGCAGCGGCAACACGGTTATTCATCAGAACAACTCTCAATACAGATTTACGGTTACAACAGATAATACGGTAAACGGCGTTGAAGTTAGAGGGCGAGATAACAGATGGCTTGGTTCAGTCAATTTCCACAATGTTTCC
Organism: Defluviitaleaceae bacterium; assembly: GCA_009779915.1. Lineage (GTDB taxonomy): Bacteria > Bacillota > Clostridia > Lachnospirales > UBA5962 > WRBA01. The sequence continues at coordinate 156,457 of WRBA01000001.1, forward strand.
GGTAACCAGAGGGTGTTTGATGTACCGTTCTCAGCGTATGAGATTGACCCTACCGAGTATTGGATTTATGTGCGCCACGGTGAAAATGATAATTGGTATGGAAGACGTGTTAGAGATTTTATATCAGGATTTACTGTAAACCCATAGATAATTTGATGATTTTATGCTGATTGACTTAACCTCCCTACTTCGGGAGGTTTTTTGCTTGTAAATTTATTGAAGAATTGCTATACTGTGTACAGTGGAAAAGAGCTTATTGTTAATGATAAAATGTAATGGGAAAAAGAATATTATAGTGGATTCTCTACAAAATTGATGCAATTTATCAATTTTATAGAGATATGCCGTAAATCCACTATATATTTAACTAACAGGAGTGCAAAATGACAGTATTAAACGCGAGAGAAATTGCTGTTTTAACACTTTCTACAATACTTGAAGAAAGTGGTTACAATAATATTGTTTTAAATCAAAGTCTTAATAAATATAATGATATAAGCCCTATGGATCGTGCTATGGTTACAGAGATTGTTAATGGGACTCTTAGGAATCTTATATTAATTGACCATATTATCTCACTTCATTCTAAAACTCCTGTTAAAAGACCTTATATCAGAAATTTACTTAGGATATCTGTATATCAGCTTATATTTATGGATAAAGTGCCTGACTCTGCTGTGTGTAATGAGGCGGTTCGTATTGCAAAGGCAAAAGGATTAGGTGGGCTTTCAGGATATGTGAACGGTGTCTTACGAAATGCCGCCAGAAACAAGGGAAACTGGCAGCTTCCCGATAGGGGTAAAAATTTGGCTGAATATTTGTCGGTTTTTTACTCTCATCCTAAATGGCTTATAAAGTATTGGCTTTCTTTTATGAATGAAGATAAGGTTGCGGCTCTTTGTGAGAGCAATAATATCTCACCCACTGCAATACTAAGCGTAAACACTGAAAAAATCACTGTGGAGGCGTTGGAGGCATTACTTGAGGACGAAGGTGTCAAAACATGGAAGCCTGGTCACAAAAATGCCATTAAAGTCAAAGGGACAGGGGATATCAGCCGCTTAGAAAGCTTTAAAAATGGATATTATCATATAATGGATATAAATGCTATGAAAGCCGTGGATTTAATAAATCCTGTGCCTGAGGATTTGCTTATTGATTTATGTGCAGCTCCCGGCGGCAAGTCTTTCTACGCTGCCAATCTTATGAGTAATAGAGGGGAAATATTGAGCCTTGACATACACGAACATAAGCTTAATCTTATTGCTGAAGGTGTCAAGCGGCTTGGCTTTAGTATAATTAAAGAAAGCTTAAATGATGCCGCTGTTTTTAATGAGAATTATGCAGATAAATGGGATAAGGTTATGTTAGATGTGCCTTGCTCAGGGCTTGGGGTACTTGCCAAAAAGCCGGATGCCCGTTATAAAAAATCAATGAAAGATATTGACTCTCTGGTAAAAATTCAGCGGGCTATGCTTTTAGCGTCTTATAGATACCCTAAAATTGGCGGGAGGCTTTTATACTCAACATGCACCATATCGATTAAAGAAAATGAGGAAAACATCGCTTGGTTTTTAGAAAAATTTCCATACAAAATTGAAAAAGAGCTTACTATGCTTCCGGTAAGCAATGAAGGTACAGATATTGATATTGATATTGGTGACGGCTTCTACGCTGTTTCTATGATAAGGTGTGAATAAATGGATATAGATATATGGTCAATGACTTTAAGGGAATTGGAAAATTTTGTAATAAGTCATAATGAAAAGAAGTATAGAGCCAAACAGATTTTTGGATGGATTCATTCAAAATTCGCCAGGGATTTTTCTCAGATGACAAATTTGTCAGGAGATTTTCGTGCTTTTTTGGAGAAGGAATGCTCTGTTTTACCGGTGGAGATTGAAGAAAAATATGAATCTTTGGGAGATGAAGTTTATAAATACTTGTTAAGGCTACAAAAAGATACTATAATAGAGAGTGTTTTAATGAAATACTCCTTTGGCAATTCCGTTTGTGTATCAACTCAAGCGGGCTGTGCTATGGGCTGTGCCTTTTGCAGGAGCGGAGAAGGCGGGCTTTTAAGGAACTTATCAGCTTATGAAATTTTGGCTCAAGTTTATAGGATACAGCAAGATTTAGGTGAGAGGATAAGCAATATTGTCCTTATGGGCTCAGGGGAGCCTTTGCATAATTTTGACAATGCAGTAAAGTTTGTGGAAATTATATCACATGAAGATGGGCTTAATATAGGCAAGCGTCATATAACTTTGTCAACATGCGGCATTGTGCCGGAAATATATAGATTAGCAGATTTGAAACCGGGGATTAATCTTGCCTTGTCCCTTCACGCCCCTAACGATGAAATAAGAAAAAGATTAATGCCGGTGGCAAAGAGTTATAGTGTAGATGAAATTTTGCTGGCTTGCGATTATTACGCCAAAACAACAGGCAGACGGGTAACTTATGAATACGCTATGATTAAGGGTATAAATGACAGTAAAAATCACGCCTATGAGCTTGGAAACAGGCTTAAGGGTCGTTTATGCCATGTTAATATTATACCGGTTAATGAAATACCGGAAAAAAACTTTATAAGACCTGAGCGTAAAGTAGTACAGGAATTTTATAGTACATTATGTAAATTTAAAATAGATGTTACAATCCGCAGGGAACTTGGCAGTAATGTTGCCGCGGCCTGCGGGCAGCTTAAATCGGAATTTATCAGTAAAAAATAGGAAATCTTAAGGCGGGTGATATATGTGGAATTTTTAGGTTTAACGCACAAAGGTATGGTTAGAGATAATAATGAGGATTCTTTTGCTTGTTTTCCTGACGGGCTTGGGAAGCTGCCAAATCTTGCTGTGATTGCAGACGGTATGGGCGGGCATCAGGCAGGTGAAGTGGCAAGCCGCCTTGCAATTGAATTTTTTGTGGAATATGTAAATAACTGCGATTCAAAGGAGTTAGACGATTATTTATATGTTTTAACCGAAGGGGTAGGATATGCCAATAATAAAGTTTTTGAAGCATCTCTTTTCGACCAGGGGCTTTTTGGTATGGGAACAACATTTACCGCTTGTGTTGCCTTTGAGGGCAGGCTTTATATAGCTCATGTAGGGGACTCCAGGCTGTACTGCCTTAACGGAACTTCTATGAAGTTATTAACCACAGATCACACATATACTTCTGAAATGGTGAGAGCGGGGCTTATAAGCTGCGAAGAGGCACTTACACATCCCAGGCGCCACGCTTTGACAAAAGCCCTTGGTATAGACAGGAAAGTGGAAGTTGATGGGTATTTGGAAACGTTTAATGAGGGAAATTTGATACTCATGTGTTCTGACGGGCTTACGGAAATGATTAATGACGATGAAATACTCCAAATCACCAAAGATTCCAGTGGTCTTAGTGATATGGCACAGGCTTTAATATCCCGTGCTAACAATAAAGGCGGTATTGACAATATTACAGTGATTTTGGCTAAGGGTTAGGGGTGAAGATCAATGAGACTTACTGAAGGCATCCTTCTAGCCGATAGATATGAAATAATTGAACTTATAGGCAGCGGCGGCATGGCTCTTGTCTATAAAGCTATAGACATTAAGCTTGGGCGGATTGTAGCTGTAAAAACTCTTAGAGAAGAGTATATTACAGATGATGAATTTCTTAAGCGCTTTGAGTCCGAAGCCCGCTCCGCGGCAAGTCTTTCTAATGCGAATATTGTAAATGTATACGATGTCGGCACTGAAGGACATATACATTTTATAGTGATGGAATATATAGATGGTGTAACTTTAAAAGAACTTATTATAAGGCGCGCGCCTTTTGATGATGCGGAAACTTTAGGGGTTTCGATCCAAATAGCCGACGCACTCTCTCACGCCCATAAAAACGGTATAATCCATCGCGATATTAAGCCGCAAAATATAATAGTTACCAAAGGCGGTATTATTAAAGTTACGGACTTTGGTATTGCCAGAAATGCCGATGCCCAAACCACTACAAGCGGCGGGGCTATGGGCTCTGTCCACTATTTTTCACCTGAGCAGGCAAGAGGGCGTTTTGTGGATTTTAGAAGTGATATTTACGCTCTTGGTATAGTTATGTTTGAAATGGCTACAGGCACCATTCCTTTTGATGGGGAATCGGCTGTTTCTGTTGCTCTTAAGCACATTAATGAGGAACTGCCCGATGTTAGAGTAATTAATCCGGAAACATCTATTAGTGTAAATAAAATTGTAAAAAAAGCGGCAGCAAAGGCTTCCGCTCAGCGATATGATTCCGCGGATGCTATGATTTTGGATTTAAAAAAAGCTTTGACTAATGAATCAGGGGATTTTGTTACGGGGGGGAGGATAGAACTTGCAGGTACCCGTAAAATGAGTTCTGATGAGATGGAGCGGATAAATAGCTCCCAAGAGTATGATGAGGATTACGAGGAAGATTATGATGATGAGAATTATGAGGAAGAATATGACGATGAGCAGTCAGGATATTACGAGGACGAAGGCGGACTTGATAAAAAAACCGAGCGAAAGATTATAATTGCGGCCATATGTACAGGTCTTGCTATAATTCTTCTTGTAACGAGTATAGGTTTTTGGATGTTTGGGGGCAGTAATGCCAACGGCAATGGCACGGACACAGTAGTGACTATGGTTTCTCTTGTTGATATGACTATTGATAATGCGGAAAGAATATTGGATAATATGGGTTTAACCCTTGGTGTTATTGAGGAAGGTTATAGTGATGACCATGCGGAAGGTATAGTAATTGAACATTTTCCCGAGGCAGGAGAAGAAATCAGGCGGGGCAGCGAAATAGATATTATAGTGAGCCGCGGTACGGACAGGATAATGGTGCCGGATGCTACAGGACTGCTTTTAGCTGACGCTCTTGTCCTTCGTGAATTTGCTAATAATGTATTTTTTTACAGGGAGGAGCATGTTTTCGATGATGATCTTCCAAACGGGGTTGTAGTATCTCAAGATCCTGCGCCCGGAAGCTTAGCCCACAGAGGTTCCACTATAACACTTGAAATAAGTATGGGCAGAGAAATTAGGCGCGTACTTGTACCAAATCTTTTAGGGGCTACGGAAGATATTGCTAAAAACAGATTAACTGATGCAGCCCTTAACATCGGTCATGTTGCCACGGCTCATAACGCTGATTTTCCGGCAGGGCAGGTTTTTATGCAAAATTTTGAAGGCGGCCGGGAGGTAATGGAAGGGACAGTTGTTACATTTGTTGTTTCCTTAGGTCCAAGACCTGACCAGGAAAATGAACCTGACCAGCCGGAGCAGGATAATCCGCCAACTATAATCGACCCGCCGCCGGGGCAAGGGCAAAATAACCTTGTAAGAACGGAAACAATTAATATAGGGCCGCCTTTGGCTGCATTGTCTTATGGACCGGTTCGTATACATGTAAATAGAGTTGAGGATGGAGTGGTAGAGAGGATTCATGAAGATTCGGGTCTGCTTTTGTCAAATTTTCCGATACCTTTACAGGTTTCCGGTAATCAGCCTTTTGAATTGCAAGTTTATGTCAATGGCCAGCTTGAGTCTGTGATACCTGTTGATTTAAGTCAGTGATGGAGATTTAGATAATATGGAAGGTATAATTGTAAAAGGAGTGGGCGGGCTTTATACAGTCGATACGCCCATGGGGCTTGTTATGTGTAAGCCCCGCGGAATATTCAGGAAAAAAGAAATTGCCCTATCCCCTTTGGTGGGGGATGGGGTATTTGTGTCCCTGTTAGAAGACGGTTCAGGTGTTATAGAGAAAATTAATGACAGAAAGACTCTTCTTACAAGACCGAAGGTGGCAAATATAACTCAGGCTATTATTGTATTTGCTTATAAAGAGCCTGACTTGCACCTTGATTTACTGGATAGATTTATTGTAAATTGTGAGGCTGTAGGGATTAATATCAGTATTATTTTTAATAAAATCGATTTATTGAAAGAAAATGATAAGAAAAAAACACAAAATATAAGAAAAACCTACGAAAAGGCAGGCTATAAAGTTATTGAGGTTTCTGTATATGAAAACATTGGTATAGACCAAATTGAAAATGCCTTAATTGGTGAAATGACAGTATTCGCCGGTCCTTCAGGGGCGGGAAAATCGAGTATATTTAATATGATTTCCGATGAAGAACTTATGGAAACAGGGGAGCTTAGTGAAAAAATTCGCCGCGGCAAGCATACTACAAGGCATTCTCAGCTGATAAAGTTGGATAAAGACAGCTATGTAGCTGACTCTCCCGGATTTTCAGCTGTTCATTTTGAAGATATTGGAACAGCGGAGTTAAAGCATTTTTTTCGTGAATTTAGCCAGCTGCAGGATGGGTGCCGGTTTGCGGACTGTAATCATATTGATGAGCCGGACTGCAAAGTAAAGGAAGAGGTTTTTAAGGGGTCTATAGCTGAAATAAGATATAAGCGGTACTTGAGTTTTTATGAGGAATTAAGAGGTGCCCAGTGAGAGGTATAATTTTTGCAGGAGGCGAAGCGCCGACAGAAGGATTTGTGAGGGGATTTATAAAAGAAGGCGACTATATAATTTGTCTTGATAAGGGCTTAGAATATGCGGATAGAGCTGGGTTAGCACCATCTGTTATACTTGGGGACTTTGATTCGGTAAACGAAGAACTTTTAGAGAAATACGCGGCTAAGGGTATTCCAATTAAAGATTATCCGGCTAAAAAAGACTTTACAGATATGGAGCTTGGCATTAACCATGCAATCCAAGCAGGTGTGAATGAGCTTATTTTGCTTGCAGCCTTTGGCGGGCGTATTGACCATACATTAGGCAATATTGATAATTTATTGCAAGCTGTTCACAAAGGGGTAAAAGCAGCAATTTATGATGAGAAACAGCATTTGTATGTAATTAATGAAGGGCAAGAGTTTCATTATAAAGAGGGAAGTATAATTTCTTTGATTTCTTTAAGTGATAAAGTGGAGGGTATTACAACGAAAAATTTATTATACCCTCTTGAAGGTGAAAATCTTGTTAAGGGATATTCAAGAGGTGTGAGTAATATTTTTACGAAAGATGTTGCTGTAATTGACTTTAAAAGCGGTATGCTGCAGGTTGTTGTAAATATATAAGGCGAAATTTAAAAAAGTTGTTGACATGATAGGCTTTGTTTGATATTATATTTTGTGCAGTCACTTGAGCAAGGAGTGATTGTAACCCCGAACCATACCAACTGAATAATAAGGAAAGAAAGAGACCAAAAAGACTCTGAAAGAACTTTGAGAAGCAAGGATACTGCAAGAGGCAATGTTTTGAACAGCAAAAGCTGTGGAAAGCGTAGCAATGAGCAGTTAGAGCCAAGTGAAGAGCTTGGCATAAAGTCTATCGCAAGGTAGGCGAGTAGTAAGAAGAAACGC
>WRBA01000002.1 GCA_009779915.1 Defluviitaleaceae bacterium
GCCTGTCGTTAAAATGGCAAAGCCATTTTAACGAGGTACTTAAGGTATGAATCCGCCTGCAAGGTTTTGCTTCGCAACCCCCTGCGGCTGGTCGTCCGCTACGCGGACTGCTCGCCCAAGCGGTCCGGGTCAGCGGATTTCCCTCAGTCGGGCGAAGCCCGACTTGCGGATTAAAATTGGGAAACTCTTTGTTTCCCAAACCCTTCCCCCCATGCAAATGGGGTTTGTCTACACTCTGAGTGCGGCATAAAAAGCCGCACTTTGTTTAAACTTTTGATAACTCCTCCAAACAAACCCTTACAAAAACCTCATCAGTCTTAGTTTCATCAGCAAGAAAACTTATATCCTCCGGCGTTATATTCCCTAAAGAATACCCCGCTGTTTTATTTTTTATCAAACTCTTTCTAAGCCGCGTCAAATCCTGCTCTATAGCCTGTATTTTATCAGGGCTGTCCGGGAATATGATACTCTTACCGGGGACAGAATCTTTAGGGTTGCCAAATTTAATATCTATGTCATTCTCTCGTGCAAAGCTAAGCTGTGCCTGTGGGTGCTTTCCGGCTCCTGTATACTCTGTTTCTTGTACGACCAATATTTCATCTTCATCCATTTCCCTTGCAATGGAAAAAGCGGCGGCAAGGCTTGTGTTCCCTGCAGGACCTCGCTCTAATCCTTCTAAAACAGCAAGAGCCTCAGTCATATAAAAAACTTCCCCTTGAGTAATGAGAAAATACTTATCCATATATCTTAAAGGTCGCCCTGCTGAGCGGGGCACGTCGGAGCGGTCAGGGTTTGTGGCAAAAGGCATACCAAAGCCTGTGTGCCCTGTTGTAAAGCTTTTTTGGTTAAAATTTACATCACTTGCCATATGAAGACCTGTTAAATCCACTGATGCGCCTATAACAACGGTTTTATCCGCTCCGGCATGTAAAAGTCCACGGGCTGTGCCTGTTAAATTGCCCCCTCCTGCATGGGTACAAACTACGGCGTCAGGGAACCTTCCGTATTTCTTTTTAATCTCTTCGGCAATTTCATAGCCTAAAGTTTCAATGCCCGCTATGCCGAAAGGGGTGTATAGCGAAGCATTCATATACCCTGTTTCCTCAAGTAAAGCCAAAAACACATAAAATAGCTCCGGTCCGACGGAAAGCTGTATAACCTCTGCCCCTAACGCCTCACATTTTCGTGCTTTTTCAATTATTTCAGGTTGACCTGTCTTGTTGGAGTCATAGCATTCCTGCACTACAATACATTTAAGCCCATATCTTGCCGCTTGTGCCGCAACCGCTGCCCCGTAATTGCCGCTGGTTGCCGCTATTACCCCTTTAAACCCCATCTTCTTAGCATGATGGCATGAAATAGAGGCACGCCGCTCCTTAAAAGAGCCGGAAGGGTTCCCCGCTTCATCTTTTATAAAAATCCTTGCCCCTTTGCCCGGTTTTGCACTGTTACGCATTAAGGCGGTTATATTTTTAAGCTCAATAAGAGGGGTATCCCCCACGGCAGAATTTTGCTGTATACGGCGCACATCCTCAAAAGTATAGCCTCCAAACCCCATCATAGCCTCATAATCAAAGGCAATCGAGCCTCTTTCGTATGTCTCATAATCTATGCCAAGGGAGGATTTCATAATATCACTTCTGCGTGCCATAAGCGCAGCGTAGCTCATGTCTTTTGCGTTTTTCACAATAATCCCCTAACTTGTTCACAGATTTTTTTAAGCTCAGGCACGTAAGAGCCGTAATTTACGTCAAAACTTGGGTTTGCCTCGGTAAGTATACCATGCTCTAACCTCCCGGTGGTTGTTTTTACTGTTACAAAGGAGCCAATTAAACCATCCTCTTCAAGATAGCCTTTAACCCATTTTTTTAAGTCCGTTTTTTGAGTATCGGCAGGCAGATTATGGGCGCGCTCAGCTGCTTTCAACACAACGCTTTCAATTGTTATCCAAGTACCTTTTTTAATCATATGGGTACCTACCTTTCAATCATTTCGGACATATCCCCCATAATCGCCCGGGGGATAGGCAAGTCAAGTAATGTTTTTAATCCGGGGCGGGCATTTATAACATGAGGTATCATATTAACGCACATAGCAATAGTGCCTATACCTCCCGGAATTTCGGGCTTTATTGCCATATCAATATTAGGTATGCCTTTTATATGGATATAATCTCCCGTATCCACATTTTCCATATGAGGCAGTATTTGCTGAGGATGCTCCATACTTATTTTAGCTTCGCCCTCTATATATCCGCATCCGCAGTGACGGCAGCCGGCAACATATCCGGCAGGGACTTTGGCATATTTGGTTTCGCGATAGACATTGCTAATGATGGGTTCACGTGTTTGTTCTATTTTGGGTGCGGACCAGCCCAATCCTTTTGCGACCAAGTTTATGGACTCATCAAAGCCAACATGACCTACTACTGTGCCGCTTTTTACCCCTTCAATAAAATCTTCTTCCCTAAGCCCAACTCCTTGCCCTTCCATTACAGAAGTACCAAAAGGTGAAAGGTCATTTACGCGAAGCGCTTTTATGGAATCGACACTTTCGCAGGCACCGGTTAAGGTTAATATCAGCAAATCCAATACCATACCCGGATTTATGCCGGTGCCAAGGACAGATACGCCATTTTTCTTTGCCAGCTCATCAATTTCTTTTGCCAGCTCCGGTTCTCCGGCAAAAGGATAAGCCATCTCCTCCGCTGTGGAAATTACGTTTATACCATTCTCCAGCAGCAGCTTAATTTGTGGGAAAGATGCCTTAGTAAAAGAAACAGTGGATAAAATCACTATATCGACCTGACCTTTTGGGAAAGCTTTTAGAGGATCAGGCTCAAAAAACACATTTGGATGATTGTTTTTATTAAGCTCAGGGACTACTTCAAAAATACTTTTGCCTCCGAGGGACTCCTGACGGCTTACAACAGAGACTATTTCACAGCCTTTTTTGGAAAGGAGCATATTAACGATCCCTTTTCCCATAGCACCAAATCCCCAAACTCCAACACGTACTTTTTTCATATAATATTCCTCCAAAGTTAGAACATAGGTTCTTGATTTATGTAAACAGCTGCAATGCTTTAGGTATTATCTCAAATTTTATATTGCCGGATTTTTCATACAAATTGCCGTCTAAACAAAGCACCTCCGCATGGGGCAAAGTAATTGTCAGAGATTTGCAGTTTAAATAGCGTACTTGCTTTAATTTAGTATGCAGCGAAAACAGCAGAGTAGGGAAGAGTACCATAGCCATAGGGCGGCTTATGGCATCCACAAGGCATAGGGTAATCTGAGCATCATCAATAATTGCATGAGGCGCGATAGGGAGACCGCCGCCGTAGTAGCACCCGTTGCACATTGCGGCAAGGGCATATCGACCCTCCAATGTTTCATTGCCTGCCTCTATAGTAAGCTGCAGGTTCTTATGGCGGATTATACTCTTATAAACAGCCGCCAAATAAGCATAATGCCCAAATTTCTTTTTAAACCCCATAGCGTTTTTAACAATACGAGCGTCTAAACCAATATTACCAATATTTAAAAAAGCCATACCATCAGCTTTTATTAAATCCACTGTGCGAAGCCGCTTATCCATTACCGCGTCAAAAACCGTCTTTGCGGCTTGTCCGCCCTTTTTCTTTTTGTATTGCGCCCTTTCCAGAGTAATAGCAAAATCATTGCCGCTGCCGCAAGGGAAAAGAGCAAGGGGAATTGGTATAGCAGGCTCTTCTTTAAAGGCTTCTGCCATCCCCGCTACAATTTCTTGGATAGTACCGTCACCTCCTATGCCGATTATGCCGTCACTTCCGACTGTGCATATAGCACGGGCTTTTTCATAGGCGTCTATAGGTGCGGTGGTTTTATAGACTTCATAAGCCATGCTATTATCGTCAAAAAGCTTAGTCAAATAGGGAAGTTGTTTAAGACTTTGACCCCGCCCGGCAGCAGGGTTTACAATAATATGATACATATATTTTTCCTTCTTTAGTAACTGAGATTGTTTTTGTCTCAATTGACTATACACTTTTTTAAAAACGACGCCTTGTTCAGGCGTCGTAGCTTGCATACTAAGAATTAGACTTGTCCGCTAACCTGTTTTATAGTGAAAAATAAGCCGAAAATGCGGCAAAATGAGGTTAACGACCAGGTCTGTTGTTTAAATTCTCAACAATTTGTTTTAAGTCCGCAAGTTCTTCTTTCAAAGAAGCAATTTCTTTTTTAAAAACGGCAAATTCACTATCGTCTACTTTTTCTTTAATATCTTTTTTTGACTCTTTTGCGACGCCGTTTTTGCCGATGGCACGCTCCATGGCTTGCACCACCCGCTCAGGACTTGGAGGTTTTACTATATAATCTATAGCTCCGGCTTTAAGGCACTCCCTAACATCAACCTCTTCATTTGATGCGGTACACATAATGATTTTTGCATCAGGGTCTACTTTTAAAAGCCCTTTAACCACTCCAAGTCCGTCTAAATAGGGCATAGTAATATCTAAAAACACCAAATCAGGTTTTTTTGATCTATATTCACTTACAGCTTCCATACCATCACCGGCTTCGTAAATATCATCCTCGCTTAAAGGGAAGCTTTTTAATAAAATGTTTTTTAAGGTCATTCGCATGATGCTGGCATCATCCACAATTAATACAGATATCATAATAGGCTCCATTTCGTAAGGCTTATGAATCTTTTCGTATTATTACTATATCAAATTACTTAAAGAAAAGCAACGGTTATAAGTATTACAGCAAAAAAGGCACTCATCGAAAAACAAACAGCTTTAAAGCCAAAATTAATAGCTCCAAAGCGCACAAGGAAAGCATTGCCTTTTACAAACCGCTTGTAAATAAACAAGCCTGCAAGGACACTTGCGGCAAATATAAGGGATTTTTGAATATAACCGATTAGAGATATACTAACTTTTGTATGGAACAAAAACTCTATAAACCATATGCCGAATACACCGCCAATAAGACATATTACGCCTAAAATTAGAGTGGGAATTGTACGGCTTCGCTCCGCTACAGGTATATCTCCAACTAAATCCGAGTCGCCAAAAAAGATATAAGAGTATTTTATAAAAGATATTATAGTGCCAAGGCTTATAATAATAGTTGCCGCGTTAAGTAAAGGAGGTACATCATAAGCTATAAAGTATTTTGATATGCTGCCTATGAATAATGGGGCACCTGTTATTCCCAAAACTGCCGCAATTGAGCCTATGGCAACTAAAGGCATCCGCTTTAGTACTCCTCGTATTTTATATGCATCTCCCGTTCCGTAAGAGTGGACGATTATACCGGCACTTAAAAATAAAGTGGTTTTAAACATGGCATGGCTTACAATATGGTACATACCGCCTATATATGAATAATAACTTCCCGAATTAATACCTATGATAATAAGCCCAACCTGGGATATAGTATGATATGCTAAAATCATTCGTATATCAGTTTGGCATATAGCCATAAATGCGCCAAAGAGACCGGCTGCAATACCAATTATAAGAAACAGCTCACTTGAAGCCCCAACTCCAAAAATACCTTGAAAACGTAAAAGAAGATATATGGCAGATTTAATTTGCAGTCCCGAAAGTATTGCCATAACGGCTGTAGGGGCTTGTGGGTATACCCTAACCTTAGGCGTCCAGCTGAAAAAGGGTACAAGGGCACATTTAAAGCCAATTGTAGTCATTATAAGGGCGTAGGGAAGAGCTAATTCGCTGCGTGTCATATTGGTAATCCGCTCCGCCACATAAGCCATGTCCATCGCTCCGGTCATCATATAAACATAGCCAAGCCCAAGAAGATAAAATTGCATAGCAATCACACTTAGCATCAAAAACACCATGCCGAAAAACATACTGCGCTTGCCCCGGTCATACATCAAAAGCACGGCAATAACAACAGTACTAACCTCCGCCAAAACAAAAACATTAAACAAATCTCTTGTAAAAAACAGCCCTATTAAAGCCGCCTCGAGTAAGAACAGCAAAAACCAGAAAGTACGGCTTTCCTTTTGATTAAGGGTATATATGGATACAAGGAGGAATATAAAAGTTGTCAGTAAAACGAAAGCGGCAGCCAAAGCATCCGCATACAAAATAATCCCCATAACATCATCATAAGTCCCTACGAAAATAGTAAGCTCCTCACTGTGTATGGATAAGACCAAGAAGAAGGCAAATACCGCAAGTGCCGATTGAAAGAAAACGGCAATGAATTTTGCAACCTTGTGAGTAGACAGCATATATAGTAAAACAGCGATTAAAACAGGTACAATTACGAAAAAAGTCAGCATATTTATCTCCTGTCGAAAAAGTGGCTTTGCCATTTAGCGTAGTACCGCTGCTTAACTTAATCTTTTAAATGGTCGCCGTACAAGCTTTCTTTAAAGGCTTCATCTTCCGCTTTTTCCATAGCTTTCCAGTCAGTCATAAGATGCTTGCGAAACAAAGTATTTAACATTGTAATAATTACGGCGGTAACAGATATGCCTATTATAATAGCCGTAAGCATAAGTGCCTGAGGCAAAGGGTCAGCAATATATGAGGTATTATCTAAAAGGGCTGTATTATCAATAATAGGCGGGATAGAACCCCTGCCTATAGTCAGCCAAAACATAATAACGGCCGTTTGCATCATCAAGGCAAATATAATAGACTTTACAATGTTATTACAAGTGATAAGCCCAAAAATACATATAAAAAACATAATAATCGAAAACACTTCTAAATACCTAAAAATCATCGCAAACTCCTTTCCTATCTCCGTTCGAAGGCGATATACCTGTAAAAAAGTATGAAAAATCCACAAGCTACTTTAAGTCCGATAAACACATTCATAAGTATCAGATAAGCCCGCTGGAACATTGGTAAATACGCCGTAGGCAGTAATGCGGCTGCCCCCAGGAATACAGCAATAATCGAAAGCAAAATAATACTTAGGAAAATCAGCTCTTCAAGCTGCATTACCCGCTTAACAGAAATATCATAAATATTATAAACCATATACCTGCAAATGAAAAAAGTAGCTACAGCAAGCCCGCCTTGGAAGCCTCCGCCTGCGGAAATATGACCGTTTACTACAAGATAGCCCCCAAAAAGGACAATTATAGGGCATATAATTCGCAAGGTAAATACTGCCATACCTGAATTTTCAATTTCACTATGGTGACCGTCGCTTACTGAACTGTCGCTAAAATGAGACATATGAACAACGGCCACAACGGAAACCACAAGAATAAGAGCTTCAAAGAGAGTATCATAAACTCTATAGGCAAGTAAAATAGCTGTTACGGCATTCTTTCCCCCTACATCAGAGATAAAATTGGATAAATACCATTCCTTAAGATAGGTGGATGCGGCAGTATCCGGCATAGTGTATATATACAAAGCAAAAAGCCCTGCACAAAATACAAATGGCAATGTAATACCCTTAAGTTTCCTAAAAAACTGATTAATTTCAATTTTCTCCCGGGTGATATTGGTTTGATTGCCATAATATTTACCAACAAAAATGATGAAAAACACAGTAGTAAAGGCGGAAATACCCGCTTCTGCCATTGCCACGTCAGGCGCGCCTAAAAATAGGTATACTACAGAACTAATTAATGAAAAAATACCGAAATAAATAATAATCCTATAAAGCCTGCTTTCAAAAACAATAAACAAGCCGCTTATTATCCATAATATAAACAATGCATTTATTTCCATAAGTATTAATCTCCATTGTTAGTTTTCCTTGAGAGTAGTCTCTCTCTCGCCATCGTCAATTTCAGTCTCAGCCACCTCATACCCGCTTAGATATGCCGAGCGCGCCATAATATGTGCCACAAGAGGGTTGAGTATAAGCATAATAATTATAATAAGCATAAGCTTACCTGAAAAAAAGCTAATGCCGTGGCGTATAACAAAGCCCATAATAAGGGTAAACATACCTACAGTATCGATTTTTGAAGCTACTAATATCCTGGGGTAAAAGTCCTTAAGCAAAAAAATGCCGAAAACCCCAAATACCATAAAGGCAATCCCTATGCTAATAACAATATTGCCAATTAAATACTGAATACTTTGTATATCCATTATTTCTTACCTCTTTTTCTCCCTAATTTCCTCTCTGACAAGAAAAGTGCAATAAAAATTGTACTGACAAAACCCATTAAAGCATATACAATGGCAAAATCTAAGAGGAAAGTAGTCTCATAAAGGGAAGCGAATACAATAATAACTACAATAATTTTTGTAGAGATTAAATTCATCCCCAAAAGCCTATCCCATATAGTGGGACCTTTTAAGACCCTTATAAGATATAATGCAAGCATTACAAACATAATCCATAATATAATCATAATATATCCAAAACCTCCGCTATTTTTGAGCTTTTAAAAGCCTGCGCTCTAAACGGCTTTTAAGCTGTTCGTCCGCTGTATCAGGATCCCCAGGCGTATTTTTATCTCTAATCCATAATAAGGTTACCTTTTCTCCATCTAAATCAAGTAAAATTGAACCGGGAGTTAAAGTAATAGAGTCTACCAATATAACTTTAAGGGCTTCGTCTTTAATTTTGGTATCTAAAGATACAATGCCGACTTTAGAGCCTGTAACAACTATTTTAATAACATGAAAACCGGCTACATAAATTTGAGCAATTAAGTAAAAAGGAAATGTGGCTAATTTCCAAAAGTTAATATTGCTAAGCTCTTTGAAGGGTAGAAATTTTTCGATGAAAAACATACACCCTGTACTCATTCCAACACCTATCAGGGCATTTTGCAATGAAATTTCCTCAGTAAAAATCAGCCATACAGCACTTAAGGCTATGATGGCAAAAATAGTACGCCTTTTCAATTCACATCACTCCTATCTCCTTATATATCAACTTTAAATAATTGTCAAGAGGCAAGGGGTTATTTATTACGGCAAATGCTTCATATGGTTGCCCTGGTTTTTATATAAACTCACTAAGTACGATGTTTGAAAGGTCTATGCCTTTTTGCGTTAATTTAATCCTATTATCTTCAATTTCTAAAAGCCCATTTGACGTATTTTTACGGATAATATCCCCATAAATATTATATATATCCGTACCAAACTCCTCTCTAAACTCCTCAATACTAATCCCCTTCATCATACGAAGACCGAGGAATATAAATTCCTCCATAATATCTTTTTGGGTAAGCCTTATTATGTTTTGGGGTTGATTGACATTTTTCATATACAACTCTAAGTTGTTTGTGTTCTCAAACCTTACGTTGTTATAAAGAGAGTGAGCAGAAAGACCAACGCCAATATAATTACTCCGTTCCCAATAAGCGCAGTTGTGGCGGGAGGGGAAGTTCTCTTTGGCAAAATTGGATATCTCATATTGGGAAAAGCCGTGGGCGGCTAAAAGCTCCACAGCCCTATAATACATTTGCCTGTCAATATTCTCGTCTATAGGCTTATAATCGTTATAAAAAGGGGTGTTTTCCTCAATAGTCAGCCCATAGCATGAAATATGTTTAAGATTCGCTCGGATGGCAGCATTAAGGCTTTCTTCCCAGTTATCCAAGCTTTGAGAGGGCAGGGCAAATATTAAATCAGCGGATATATTACTAAAACCGGCTGAATGAGCGGCATCTATACATATTAAAAAATCTTTGGCACTATGAAGTCGCCCCATGATTTTAAGTAAATGCTCCTGATAAGCTTGTAACCCTACAGAAAGACGGTTTATACCAAAACTTTTATAATCTAAAAGCTTTTCTCTTGTAAGGGAGTTAGGGTTTGCCTCTATAGTAATCTCGGCATCTTCAGCTATTTTAAAAGAGCTTAGAGTATTCATAATTTTGCACACATATTTAGACGGCAGAACCGAAGGAGTTCCGCCGCCTATAAAAATAGTAACTATATTTGAATCTTTAAGCTCAGGGCAATTACGGATTTCCACAACCAAAGCATCAATATAATTTTCATAATGCTCTTCCATATTAGCAAAGGAGTTAAAATCGCAATAATTACACTTTTTCTCACAAAAAGGGATATGCACATAAACACTCAAAGCCATAATTAATCCTCATCAAGCTTTAAAACTGACATAAAGGCGGCTTGAGGCACTTCTACAGAGCCGATTTGACGCATACGCTTCTTACCTTCCTTTTGCTTTTCAAGGAGTTTTTTCTTACGGGTAATATCACCGCCATAACATTTTGCTAAAACGTCTTTTCGCATAGCGCGGACAGTTTCTCTCGCTATAATTTTATTGCCAATAGCCGCCTGAATAGGTATTTCAAACTGATGGCGGGGGATTTCCTTAGTCAGCTTTTCGCAGATTTTACGCCCTCTTTCATAGGCGGTAGATGTGTGGACGATAAAGCTTAGGGCATCCACCACCTCTTTATTAACCATAATATCAAGCTTGCAAAGGGTAGATTCCTTATAGCCTATAAGCTCATAATCAAAGGAAGCATAGCCCCTGCTGCGGCTTTTGAGCACATCAAAAAAGTCATATATTATCTCGTTTAAAGGCATTTCATAGGTTAAAACGGCCCTGGTGGTCTCTAAATACTCCATGCCAATATATTCCCCCCGCCGCTGCTGGCAAAGCTCCATAATGGCGCCTATATGTTCGGAAGGCAGTATGATTTCAGCCTTAACAATAGGCTCTTCCATACGGGAGATACGGGTTACATCAGGCATATCAACAGGATTTGAGAGGTTAATCTCCGTGCCGTCAGTTAAATATATTTTATATATAACAGATGGAGCTGTGGTAACTAAGTCGATATTATATTCACGTTCAAGTCTTTCTTGCACCACTTCCAAATGCAAAAGCCCTAAAAAGCCGCATCTAAAGCCAAAGCCTAAAGCCACAGAGGTTTCAGGATCGAATAAAAGTGCCGCGTCATTAAGCTGCAATTTCTCAAGTGCTTCTCTAAGGTCAGGGTATTTTGACCCATCAGCAGGGAACATGCCGCAATAAACCATAGGCTGCACCTTTTTGTAGCCGGGAAAAGCCTCGGCAGCAGGGTTTTTAGCATCTGTAATTGTATCCCCAATTTGAGTATCCGCCACATTTTTAATACTTGCGGTAAAATATCCAACTTCACCGGCTGAGAGAGTATCCGACGGGATATACTTTCCGGGACCGAAATATCCAACTTCGACTACCTCAAACTTTTTGCCTGTAGCCATAAACTGAACCGTTTGCCCCTTTTTAATCAAGCCGTCAAAAACACGCATAAAAACTATAACGCCACGGTAAGAGTCGTAAAAACTATCAAAAATAAGAGCTTTAAGAGGCTTATTTATATGACCTTTTGGAGGGGGGATTACCTCAACAAGCTTTTCAAAAACTTCGGCTATATTTATATCATTTTTAGCTGAAATAAGAGGCGCATCAGATGCCGGGATGCCAATTACATCCTCAATTTCTTTTATAGCCCCTTCAGGATTGGCACTTGGCAAATCAATTTTATTTATTACAGGCAAAATTTCCAAATTACTGTCAATAGCAAGATAAACATTAGCTAAAGTCTGGGCTTCAACCCCTTGTGCGGCATCAACTACTAAAACCGCACCTTCGCAGGCGGCAAGGCTTCGTGACACCTCATAATTAAAGTCCACATGCCCTGGTGTGTCAATTAAATTGAGGATATACTCATTACCATCAGCGGCGGTATGTATAAGCCGCACAGCTTGTGCTTTAATTGTTATGCCCCGCTCACGTTCAAGATCCATATTGTCTAAAACCTGTTCCTGCATTTCCCGCTCAGTTAACAGTCCTGATTTTTGAATAAGCCTATCAGCAAGTGTGCTTTTACCATGGTCAATATGGGCTATTATACTAAAATTTCTAATATTATCCATTAATACTACTCCTAATCTTGCATTTGTAAGAATTGTCAGCGTCTTTTAAATCTTTTATCATAATAAGGCAAGGGTTTTCAGCATCCCAAGCTGTTTGATTTACCTCAAAAGGCAAAAAGCCCATAGCCTTATAGAATTTTCGTGTTTTATTGAAAGGTTCATAATTAATTGAACTATCAAGGGTCTTAACACTTATATATTTATAGTTATTGTTAATACAATAGTTTTGAAAAGTATTAAAAAGCCCGCGCCCGATGGACATATGATGATATTCGGTTAATATACCCATCACACAAAGTTCGGCGTGAAGTGAGTTATGAGGCTTCATAGCAAGAAAACCGACAGCTTCTTTTTTATCAAAAACACCCCAGAAAGGCAGCTCGGCACTTATTTTTATATAATTTTGTATAGCGTTTTCATTACCAAACCAGTCGGGCAAGGCGTGGAGTATTTTATCTACAATCTCCATTTTAAGCCCGGCTTCCGTTATCTCCCTAATTGATATCATAAAACCTCCGAGTAAGGTGATGCAAATCGAAGTTAAAAGCACCGCAGGTTAAATTCCATAAGCACGGCTTTGCCGTGCTTATGGTGAATTAAAAGTTTCGAGCATAGCACTGGAACTTTTAATTCATACCTACAGTAAGCTAATTTAAATACAAAATCCACAAAGCGGACTTTGTATTTAAATTACATATTATGCTTCCTCAAAATCGCTCTTAGAAACACCGCACAAAGGACAAACCCAGTCTTCAGGCACATCTTCAAAAGCCGTGCCGGGAGCTACATTAGCATCAGGGTCGCCAATTTCAGGGTCATAAGTATAGCCGCAAACAACACAAGTCCATTTTTTCATAATATTTCCTCCTTAGGTTGATAGGTTTTAAGGGTCGCAGATATTAAACCCACTGTATAGCACAGCAGATTTTAACGACAGACCAGCGGTCTGTTAAACCTCTCGCTTACCATTATAAATAATACCCTTTTGTCCGTCAATTGTAATAATTATTCCCGTGGGAATTTTTTCGCAAACATTCTCCTGGCATATGAGAAGAGGGATATCCAATGCTTCGGTAGTAGTTTTGGCGTGGTCGTAATTTTGCGGCTCATTGGCACCTACTATAATCGCGCTTGCCGTGCGTATAAATGGGGTAAGATCGGCATTTGTATTACGGCAAACCAAAATATCACCTGCCCGGAAATGCTCCTTGGCTTCAGCCACAGATTTAATAGCACAAACCCGCCCGCTTAAAGTTTTTGCTTCTAAAGTCTGATGCGCTTCGCCTTTAAGAAGTATATTGCCTACTGTTGCCACTCTTATAGTATTTGTTGTACCTGCCATACCAACAGGAACGCCGGCTACAATAACAATCATATCCCCGGGCTTAGCATAGCCGGACTGCTCAGCGTATTTTAGTGAATATTCAAACACATCATCATACAAATCAGTGCAATCCTCGCATAAAATCGGAGCGCAGCCGTGTATAAGGCTCATTTGCCTATAGACAGTCTGTGAAGCGGTGATTGCGAGTATAGGGCAAGCAGGTCTGAATTTAGCAACCATCCTTGAAGTGAAACCTGAAAATGTAACATTTACTATAAGTGAAGCTTTTAAATCCGCCGCTGTGGTGCAGGTGGCGTAACTTATAGCGTCTGTTATACTTGTCTTATACTCATTTATATCATGAACAGCAACTCCTATGTTTTTATCCATAGAAGCCTCGGTCATTTTCGCGATACGAGCCATCATAGACACAGACTCCACAGGATATTTGCCGCTTGCGGTCTCACCGGAGAGCATAATAGCGTCGGTGCCGTCAAATATTGCGTTTGCAACATCGTTAGCTTCTGCCCTTGTAGGGCGTGGATTGTTCATCATAGAGTCAAGCATTTGAGTAGCTGTTATAACTGTTTTGCCTTTTTTATTAGCTTTTTTAATCATATCTTTTTGTACGATAGGCACTTCCTCCGGCATAATTTCAACGCCTAAATCTCCTCTTGCCACCATTATGCCGTGGGCGGCGTCTAAAATAGCGTCAAGATTGTCAAGACCTTCCCGGTTCTCAATTTTGGCTATTATCTTAATACGGGAGCCGCCGTTTCGGTCAAGTACCTGCTTAATTTTCACAATATCATCACTGCTTCGTATAAAAGAGGCGGCAATAAAATCAACCCCCATTTTAATGCCGAAAACTATGTCATTTATATCTTTTTCCGTAAGGGTAGGCAGGTTTAAAGATACATCAGGTACATTAACCCCTTTATTGTTTTTCAAAGGGCCATCATTTAAAACAGTGCAGATAATATCAGAGCCTTTAACCGCCTCAACCTTTAGTTCTATCAAGCCGTCATCTAAAAGTATGCGATTTCCTGATACCACATCATTAGGCAAATCAGTATAAGTAATAGATACCCGTGTCTCGTCACCCTCTACATCATCTGTTGTGAGGATGAATTTGCTGCCTGTTTTTAACTCTATTGCCCCGTCTTTAAAGGTTTTTATACGGATTTCAGGACCTTTGGTGTCAAGTATAAGGGGTACAGGTACATCGGTTTCTCTCCGGGCTTCCTTAACGGTTTTGATCATTGTCTCATGGGAGGCGTAATCTCCATGGGAGAAATTAAGCCGCGCCGCATCCATCCCGCATTCTATAAGCTTTTTAATTGTTTCCTTGTCAGAGCAGGCGGGACCTACCGTTGCTACAATCTTTGTTTTACGAAGCATATGAAAACCTCCTAGTTCGCGCTTATTATATAGCCAGCATCCTTGCTATATGATACATAGTATCGTTAAATTTATGCTCTGCCTTCAACCCTTCCTCAATATCCATATGAGAATAGGCACCGTCTTTAAATATTACCACCTTATTAAACTGCTTCTCCATTATAAGTTTAACAGCTTCATAACCCATCATTGAAGCGTGTACCCGGTCCAGTGCTGAAGGCGCACCGCCTCTTTGCAAATAGCCGAGTATTGAGGGTCTGGTTTCAATACCGGTCATATCCTGTATTTTCTTTGCAAGTGCTACAGCCCTAAACATCCCTTCCGCAACCACAACCAAATTATGGCGTTTGCCACGGGCACGGTTTTCTATAATACGCCGTATAACCTCATCCTCGCTTGTAGAAAGTTCAGGGAGTAAAACATCCTCCGCACCTCCTGTCATAGCACACCAAAGGGCTAAATAACCACTGTCACGCCCCATAACTTCAACTACGGAGCATCGCTCGTGGCTTGATGAAGTGTCCCTTATTTTCGTTATAGCTTCCATAGCAGTGTTTACGGCTGAATCAAAGCCTATGGTATAGTCCGAGCATGGCAAATCCAAATCAATTGTCGCCGGAATACAAACAGTATTCACCCCAAGTCTGCTTAGTGCCAAGGCACCTCTTGTTGAGCCGTCCCCGCCGGCGACCACAAGAGCATCAAGCCCTAAAAAGCGGCATATATTGGCGGCTTTTTCCTGACCTTCAGGGGTCATCATATCAGTTGAGCGAGCCGTTAAAAGCATAGTGCCGCCCCTTTGAATAATTTCCGAAACCGAGCGGGCGTTCATATCAATAATATCACCGGATAAAAGCCCTTCATAGCCACGCTTGATACCTTTAACCTCAATTTTATTGGCGCAAGCTGTACGCACAACAGCCCTGATTATGGCATTCATGCCCGGAGCATCACCTCCGCTTGTCATTACCCCTATTCTATTTATTCCGTGGGTCGCTTCCAAATTAATCCCTCCCAGTTTAGCTGTATTTTAGCGCAACCGCATCTTCATCCAACATATCCTTAAGTCTTGCAATAAGCTTATCATCAATTGCAACCCAGTAATTGGACTTTAGTTTTACAGTCTTTTTCGAATACTCATAGTGAACATTAACAGGAGTATCACCTGTATGTTTGCCTAATATGTTTATAAGTGTATTTTCCTCAAGCTCTCTTCCTTGTTTTATTTTCAGCCACAAAGTGGCATTGGTATTTTCCGTAAGACCGCTCGTAAGGTCGTTATAGAATTTAATATCATTTGCTATAAGCTTGGCATTTTCCCCTTCCCTCATAGTAACTTTGCCGGAAACTATTATAACAGAGTCTATAGCCAAACGGCTTAAAAGATTTTCATAAATATTCGGGAAAACTATAATTTCCACCGTTCCAAAAGTATCTTCTAAAGTGATAAAAGCCATTTGCTTATTGTTTTTGGTGTAAATGACGGATTTATCCGTTATTATGCCGCCAAGGACAACATTTTTACCGTCATGAAGCCCACTATCAGAAGATCCAATTTCCACCATCTCATCCTCGTCATCTGATGTGTTAAAGGACTTGCTTGTATCGGTTACGTATTTATCCAATATCTCCATATACGCACTTAAAGGACTGCCGGACACATAAATACCCATAAGCTCTTTTTCCATTGCGAGGATTTCTAAATTAGTATATTCATCTACATTAGGCAAATTATCTTCGTAGAGGTTATCACTACTGTCACCATTATCCCCTGCCATTTCAAATAAATTAAGCTGTCCTTCAATATTATTTTTACGGTTTTGTGAGGCACCGGATAAAATTTGCTGATAACAAGCGATATATTGTGCCCGCCTACCTCCGAGAGAGTCAAAAGCACCAACTTTTATAAGCCCTTCAAGGCAGCGTTTGTTTAAATCCTTGGATTCAAGGCGGTTTATAAACTCGTTAAGGGATTTAAAAGCTCCTCCGCCTTCTCTTTCCTGTACAATAGCCTCAATAACAGCCCGTCCAACATTTTTTATAGCGGATAAGCCAAAGCGGATACTGTCCCCATCAACACTGAATGAGGAATAACCTTTATTAATATCCGGCGGCAATAAATCTATGCCCATTTTTTTACACTCGTCAATATATACTGCAACCTTGCCGGCATGTCCCATAACGGCACTTAACATTGCTGCCATAAATTGGATAGGGTAGTGGACTTTAAGCCAGGCGGTTTGATAGCCTATAACAGCATAAGCAGCCGCATGGCTTTTGTTAAAGGCGTATTTGGCAAAATCTGTCATTTCGTCAAATATCTGCTCACCAATCTCTTTTGGTATGCCGTTTTTAACACAGCCGGGCACATCATCCCCAAGACCGTATATGAAATTTTTACGCTCTTCGGCCATAACGTCGGCTTTTTTCTTACTCATTGCCCTTCGCATAAGGTCGGAGCGGCTTAGACTATACCCCGCAAGGTCGCGGACTATTTGCATAACCTGCTCTTGATAAACTATACATCCGTAAGTAGGCTCCAAAATAGGCTTAAGTTTTGGATGGAGGTATTTAATTTCACCTTTTGTATGTTTTCCCGCAACATATTTGGGTATAAACTCCATAGGACCCGGACGGAAAAGTGAAATTGCCGCAATAATATCATTTAAATCTTCCGGGCGTAAATCCCGCATAAGGTTTTTCATCCCCGCGGATTCTAACTGGAAAAGCCCTTCGGTTTTAGCTTGGGATATAAGGGCAAAAACCTCCTTATCGTCAAGGGGGATGTTGTCTATATCAATTTCTTTGCCATAGCTTATTTTTATCTGCTCCAAAGCGTGCTTTATTATTGTAAGGGTGGTAAGCCCTAAAAAGTCCATTTTTAAAAGCCCCAACTCCTCTAAAACAGTCATAGAAAATTGGGTGGTAATAACGCCGCCGTTGTTGTTAAGGGGGACATATTCCATAATAGGCTTGTCCGATATAACAACTCCTGCCGCGTGAGTGGAAGCGTGGCGGGGAAGCCCCTCAAGTTTCATAGACATATCCAGAAGCTCTCTCGTTTGCTCCTCATTATCATAAGCAGTCCTAAGCTCCGAATTGATTTTAAGAGCCCTATCTATATTTATGCCAAGTTCGAAGGGAATCATCTTTGCAATGCGGTCAACATCAGCATAGCTCATAGCAAGGGCGCGCCCAACATCTCGTATAACCGCTTTGGCACCCATTGTACCGAAAGTTATAATTTGTGCCACATGGTCGGCACCGTATTTTTCAATTACGTAATCAATAACATCCTGACGCCTTTCATAGCAGAAGTCAATATCAAAATCAGGCATGGAAATCCGCTCAGGGTTTAAGAAACGCTCGAAAATTAGGTCGTATTTAAGGGGGTCAATATTAGTTATTTTAAGGCAGTATGCCACAATACTACCCGCCCCGGAGCCTCGCCCCGGACCTACCATTATCCCCTCTTCCCTTGCAAAACGCATAAAATCCCAAGTTATTAAGAAATAATCGCAAAATCCCATTGAAATTATAGTGTCAAGCTCATAATCAAGGCGGGTTTGCATTTTGTCTGTAATTTCAGCATACCGTTCAAAAAGCCCGGTTTCACAAAGTTTACGAAGATAAGCAGCACCATCTGTTTCCGTATCAGGTAAAATGAATTTAGGCAGTTTGTAATTGTGAAACTCAAACTCCACATTACACCGTTCACCTATAGCGAAAGAGTTTTCAAGTGCCGATTCATTACCCTTAAATATAGCATACATTTCCTCAGGAGATTTAAGATAAAACTCCTCCCCTTCAAATTTCATCCTATCCTCATCTTCAATGGTTTTTAAGGTTTGCACGCAAAGAAGGATTTCATGAGCTTT
This sequence comes from Defluviitaleaceae bacterium, assembly GCA_009779915.1. Lineage (GTDB taxonomy): Bacteria > Bacillota > Clostridia > Lachnospirales > UBA5962 > WRBA01. The sequence goes on from WRBA01000002.1 coordinate 18,458, forward strand.
AGCATCTTCCCTATAAATATAGTGACTGTCATTGGCAGCTACAAGAGGTATGCCCGTTTCCTCACTTATTTTTATAAGCAGCGGATTAACCCTTTTTTGCTCCATAAAGCCGTGGTCTTGAAGCTCTAAATAAAAATTATCCTGCCCAAATAGTTCATTATAAAAAACAGCTATTTCCTTAGCTTTTTCGTAGGTGGAGTTTAAAAGTGCCGAAGGGATTTCCCCTCCCAAGCAGGCACTTAGGGCAATAAGTCCTTCAGAGTGCTGCCTTAAAATTTCGTGGTCAATACGAGGTTTATAATAAAACCCCTCAATAAAACCAAGGGATACAAGCTTGATTAGATTTTGGTAGCCTTCCTCATTCTCCGCCAGAAGTACAAGGTGAGAGTACTGTCCATTTCCCCCAGGGGTTTTATCAAAGCGGCTGCCCTCACAAACATAGACCTCACAGCCTATAACAGGCTTAATGCCAACTTCCTTACAAGCCTTGTAAAAGTCAATAATGCCGTACATTGAGCCATGATCCGTAATAGCCAAATGGCTCATATTAAGTTCTTTTGCACGTGCCACAAGGCTTTTTATTTTTGCGGAGCCGTCTAGCAGGCTAAATTCCGTATGAACATGAAGATGGGTAAATTTTAAATTATTATCCACTTCTCTTCCCCCGAGTGTAAAAATCTGATAAAATATGAGCATGAAGTAAAAACACAAAGCGTTTTTGCGGTGCAAGGTTCGGCTCTCCTTGACCTAACAATGAGACTTTGTGAAACAAAGCCAAGTATAGTATACCATAATTAAAACAAACACAAAAGTAAAAAATAGGAGATATACAATGAAATTACAAAGACTTTTATCTTACACAAGACGTGCTTGCGATGACTACAATATGATAGAGGATGGAGACCATATTGCAATCAGTATGTCCGGAGGCAAGGATTCCACAGCACTTTTAGTTGCTTTAGCGCATATGCGCCGCTTTTACCCAAAAAAATTTACTATAGAGGGGATAAGTGTTTCTTTAGGGCTTCCCGGTGCGGATTTTACTAATATGCAGAAATTGTGCGATGAACACGATGTAAAATACACCGTTATCGAAACTCAAATAGGCGAAATTATATTCGATATACGCAAGGAGAAAAACCCTTGCTCCTTATGTACTAAAATGCGTAAAGGTGCCTTTAACGAAGTGGCTAAAGCCAACGGATGCAATAAAATAGCTTATGGTCATAATAAAGACGATACTATAGAGACTTTGTTCCTCTCCCTCTTCTACGAAGGTCGAATTTTTTCCTTCGCCCCTGTGACTTTTATGGACAGGATGGAAGTTACAGCAATCCGTCCATTAATTTACACTCCCGAGCGGGAGATTGACAATTATATCAAAAATAACAACATAGGTCTCTCTTTTAACAACTGCTCAGTTGACGGAAAAACCAAAAGGCAGCATATTAAAGAGTTTATTGCAGCACAGGGGGAAATTTATCCGGGTTTGGATGAAAAGGTATTCGGTGCCATTACCCGTTCTGATATACCCGGCTGGAATCGAGGGACTTATAATGAGTAAAAAAACAAAAACCTACCATGAAGAGCTGAATATCAAAAACGAGAAAAAGCTTAAAGCACAAATTACAAAGCTTCCGGAGTTTTGTTCAGATTTTTTTAGGAGCCTTACCGACAATACATCCTCTGCCACCAGATGCGGTTATGCTTATGATTTGGATATATTTTTCAGCTATCTTTGTGAGTATGAGGCGGATTTTGAAGGGGTAGAGCCTAAGTTATTCACTTTAGAGGATTTGGCTAAAGTTTGGTTTTCCCATCTTGAACGGTATATGGCTCACCTTACCTATTATGAGCGAAATGGGGAAGGGGAGGTGCTTTTAGTCCATTCCAACAAGGAGCGGGGCAAGTCCCGGAAGCTCTCCGCAATCCGCACCATGTTTTCATATCTTTATAAGAAGGGAAAGCTTAAAGCCAATCCCACGGAGCTTATAAACCTTCCCAAAATACAAGATAAAGTGATTACAAAGCTTGAAGTTGACGAGGTGGCAAAACTTCTTGACGAGGTAGAGTCGGGGGAATCCTTGGCTGGGCGCAGTGCTGTATTCCACAAGCATACTAAAGATAGGGATTTGGCTATTGCCACTTTACTTCTGGGTACAGGTATAAGAGTTTCGGAATGTGTGGGCATAGATATTTCGGATTTGAATTTTGATATAAACGGTGTACGGATAGTCAGAAAAGGAGGTGATGAAGCGATTGTTTATTTTGGCGGCGAGGTTAGAGAGGCACTTTTAGGCTATTTAGCTGAGCGCGAAAAAGCTCTTCCCGCTGCAGGGCATGAAAACGCTCTCTTCCTATCTCTTCGAAATAGGAGGATAACCGTCCGCTCTGTCCAAAACCTCGTTAAAAAGTACTCAAAAACCGTTACACCTCTTAAAAATATATCACCTCACAAACTCCGCTCTACCTATGGGACTAATTTGTACACAGAAACGGGGGATATTTACCTTGTGGCTGATGTTTTAGGTCATAAGGATGTAAATACCACAAGAAAACATTATGCAGATATGGCTGACTCCAGGAGGAGGCAAGCGGCGAAATATGTGGTACTTAGGAAGGAGTAGAAATGATGGTATTCTACTTTACGGGAACTAGAGGTAGAGGCTTTTATTCCACCAATCCGTATTTAGTCTTAATCCGGTCAAGTTTTTCAAGCATTGGCCGTGATATGATTAAGAGAAAAAACACAGTTGATACCGCATGGATAATATCAAAAGGCAGACCATGAAAATAGGCAAGTAAAAACATCTCAATAGTTGGGTTTGGCTGCCATATAATCACACTTGCAGGATTCATAATACCTCCGAATATTATAAATGTAGCAAGGCCGCCAAATATAGCTAAAGGCACGGGGCTTCGGCGAAGAAATCCTGTGTGGAATAAAACTCCTGCCAAAAAACCAATTATACCAAAAGCAAACATTTGCCAGGGCGTCCAAGGTCCTTGCCCGAAAAACATATTACTGACAAAGGCTGTCATTGCACCTACAAGAAAGCCCGACTCGCCGCCAAAGGCCACACCGGCTATAATCACTACCGCTATTACAGGCTTAAATTGAGGTAGCATAAAAAATGCTGAACGTCCTGCAACGGCTATGGCACATAGCACGGCGATTATGATAATCTCCCGTGCCTGAGGCTTTCGCCCTTCAAATATCAATGCAAAGGGGATTATAGTTTGCAGCATAATCAACATTGAGATAAAGTAAAAGCGGCGGTCATCAAGTAAATGCATACCTAAATAAATTGTAAGAGGAATACATAACATTATAAGTATTGCCGCAGTAATAGTACGCTTAGGAAGAGGGCTCTTTTTTTGTATCCTTGCCCTTTTGAGAGGGTTTTGCGGCTTTGTAATTACTTCTTTTTCAGCTGCATCATATTTTATGTCTAATTCAATATCTTCCGGCACTGGCAGCATTTTGCCGCCAAGAGCCAAAATCAAATCTTTTGCGGTAACAGCACCGGGAAACGCATGGCGCGCCATACGGTTTGCAGCGGTTGTGTAGAAACTGTTGCCTCTAAAAAACTCCCTTGGGGTATTTTCGGTTACAATATTTCCATTAAAAAACAAGGCGCAGCGATCAGCATATTCAGCACAAAACTCTATATCATGGCTGACTATTATAATAGCCGCCCCAGCTGATTTAAGCCCATTAAGTACTTGGGCAAATATTTGTTTATACTCAGCATCAAGCCCTTTGGTAGGTTCGTCTAACAATAGTATTTCTGGCTGCAATAAAAGTACCTTAGCAAGGGCTGCTCTTTGCTGTTCACCCCCTGATAAATCATAGGGATGTCTTTCCAAAAGCCCCTCTAATCGGCAAAGTTTTTCAATATACGTCAGTTTCCGCGCTGTTTCTTCTTTTGATAATTTTTTTTCGGATAATATTTCAAGTAAATCTTCCCGAAGGGTTTTCGCGACAAAGAGAGATTGAGGGTCTTGAGGCAAAGCATAAGCCGTATCATTTGTATAAATGCTGCCGCGATAAGGTTTATATAATCCCGCAATAAGAGACAGCATTGTTGTTTTACCTGTGCCGTTGCCTCCAAGTACGGCAGTTATTTCACCATAATATGCTTTAAAAGATAAGCTTTTTAGCACATCAGGCAAGTGTTTTTCGTATTTAAACCAAACTTCATCAAGGTTTAGAGCCGGCTCTAAGTCTGTAGTTACAGGAGTTTTTTCAATTTTCCATTCATCGTAATTAGTTATCTCTTTGGATTTTTCCAAAAGCCATTTTGCACCATCACGGGGGGTTATAGGCACATCACAAATACTATGTACACCATCTGCAACAGACATCCATACCCGCATAGGGGTAGGCATTGCCAAAAACATACCGTTTTCATATTCCTTCAGTTTAAGAGCGGCTTCTTTAGGCGTACCATCAGCAATAATTTGCCCCTTATCCATTACAAGGGCACGTGTTGCTAAGGGGAATGCTTCCTCAAGCCTATGTTCTGTAAGTATTACAGTAACACCAAGTTCCCGGTTTATCTTGGCTACGATGGCAAGAAATTCACCTGCGGCGATGGGATCCAACTGGCTTGTAGGTTCATCAAGGATAAGTACTGAAGGCTGCATAGCCATAACCGAGGCAAGTGCAAGTAATTGCTTCTGCCCGCCGGATAACTCGGCAACAGGTTTATGAAACCATGCTGCTATACCAAAAAAGCTTGCCATTTCTGCCACTCTAAGGCGGATTTCAGGAGTCTTTAGTCCAATATTTTCCAAGCCAAAGGCAAGTTCGTGCCATACTTTATCCGTTACAATTTGATTTTCAGGGGATTGAAGCACGAAGCCGATTTTCGTTGCGGCGTCTTTAGGGCTAAGCTCGCCTAAAAGAATATCCTCAAAATAAACACTTCCTGATTTTAGACCGTGAGGAATAAGCCCCGGTTTTAACTGCCGCAGAAGAGTTGTTTTACCGCAGCCGGAAGGACCGCAAAGCACTACAAAATCCCCGCGCTCTATAGTAAGGCTTATATTGTTAAGAGCGGAGGGTTCGTGTTCTTTATATGCAAATATTAAATTTTCGATTCTATACGTTTCCAAATTAAATCCTCTCTTATATTAACTATGATGGGAAATGCCCCAAGGGCAAAATATACAAAAAATACGGTTATTGTGGATAAACCAGTCCATTCCCCCCTAATTGTGGGAAAATAGCGGAAATGGTATGCGCCTGTCAGCACCCCTGTTATTACGGTAACCACACAAAAAAGAATATATAAAATAGCGTAGCCATCTCTCTTATCAAATGAGTAGATTGAGAAAGCAGTGCGTCCAGGCATACCATAACCTCGCGCTTTCATGCTGTCGGCGGATTCAATTGCGTTCTCCAATACCCATGTAACCATCATAGACAGGATTTTAATACCATGCCTTGCTTTTTGAAGGAAACTACCTTTTGATATATCTTGTCCTATGCATTTTTGTGCATTGGATATAATTTTAATCTGTGTAAGAAACCTAGGTACAAAGCGCAAGGATATAGCCAGTATTAGGGATAGGGCAGGTATTACTCTGCCAAACAAATATACAATTTTATCACTTTCCATCACTGTGTTAAAACAGGAAAACCAAGTTATTACAGTAATGAGCATTGTTGCTGCCGCGATGCCGTACATAGCCGATTCCAGCGTAAGGGGGTTACCATTTGGCAAGTAGGCCAGTATAGTAGCACCTTGGTGATTAAAAAGAGGGTTTAGGGCGGCAGTAAATATCAGCATAGGCAGTATAAATATAAGCCCCATCCTCAAAGCTTTTTTACCTTTAAGGTATAATACATAAGTTGATGCACAAACAAAAGATATAAAAAGTGTGACAGGATGCATAAAAAACATAGCAAAGCCTATTACAGCAGTAAAATACAATAAATTCACCGTGGGATGAAAACTTCCAAAAGTGTCTCTAATCATCTCTTTGCCCCTCCAAGCTCCAGTCTACACCAAGGTCGCGGCCAAGGTCAACAGTGAAATGCCACTCTATCTTATCTCCGGGGCTTAGAAAATACTGTGATGCACCAAAATTGGGAAACCAGCCGTTTACTTTATACACCCACCCGGATAGAGGCCCCACATCGAATTCATACAAATTGTTAATAGCTTCCACATAAGCGGAGTTAAATACAGGGGTAAAGCGTGAGGACATATGAATGCCGCCCCGCCTCATTTCCCGCTGTAGTATATTAAACACGGACTCGCCTGCATAAGCCAAAACCTCTGTAGCCGGAAATATTACACCATCAGCAGGCACAAGCTCGTATTTTTCACTGTTAAGAAGATGCATATTATGAAGGATCATATCTACTCTTACAGTTAAGATTACAGTGAAGGAGTTATCATAAGGATTAGGTATAGGTTCTTTCTGGGGAGGGGGTTCTTTGTTTTCATAGGTCTCAATTTCGGACTCGTTGATTTCCTGAGAGGCATATTCAGCCTGCTCTAACTCCTCTAACTCCTCGGGCTCTTCATCTGACGAAGGAGCAGATAGTATAACCTCTGCAAAGTTTGGATAAATTTCAGGTTCGCCGGCTTCCCGAACTTTCTCAGGTTCATATGAAGGGGTATCAGCCGCTGCTGCAATTAGGATAGGAGAATCAGAAGGAGGGGCAGAAATCTGCGGACTGCTGCCCCAAAACCAAGCTCCTGTGAGCATTAAAAATATGACGGTTGCCGTAATTATTTTTGTTTTGTGTTTTTTCATAAAAAGCCCTCTCCCAGACCTAAATAAGACCGGCGCGGTTAAGCATTTGATACAGCATTTCAGCGATTTCGCCGCGAGTAATTGGTGTTGCAGGGTTTATATAAAAATGGGAGTCATCCAGGATCCCTTCCCTATAGCTAAAAGCCAAAGCATTCCATGCCCAATCAGCCGCTACCCTATAATCGCCAAACATTGCCAATATATTCAAAACTTCCCCATCTCCAAGGTTTGTATCTAATCCGGTCAGGCGTGCCCCCCGCGCAACCATAAGAGCCGCTTCTTGACGAGTTATAATGCCGCTTGGATTAAAAGCTGACTCAGTAATACCGCTTACAATCTCATAGTAGAAAGCCGTTCCCACAGCTCCGGCAAACCAAGCACTTGGAGTAACATCATCAAATACAGCAGCAGGTCTTGGGGGAAGCCCAAGGCTTCTTGTAATGATTGTGGCAAATTCAGCCCTTGTCATTGTAGTGTCAGGATCAAAGATATTTTCATTTCGCCCGCTTACAATGCCTCTTTTTGCAAGGGTTTCTATAGCTTCCCGGTTAAAATGGTCTTGTATATCTCTAAATATTATATTTGGTGAGATAATTTCAACTATTCTTACATCAGGGTGCCTGTTTGAAATTGCGGCGGGTGCTATGTTTGTCGTCCCACTTTGCCCGCTACTAAAAGCATCACTCATATTATATAAGGAGCTCATGCCATTTACAAATCGCCAATAGGCAGTAAGGGCATATGCGGCTTGTTCCGTAGCCATAAGATTTACAGGATCGTTTGGTGTAGGTCGCCTGAAGCCTCCGCTTGCAGGATCAAACCATGCCATCAGCTTATTAACATAGGTATGGGCTTCACTGGCAAAAGCCATACCGAGAGACGTAAGTGCAACTATTGTCTGACCTACGCTCTCAGGGTCGGAAAAATCTTGCAAACGAAGCCAGCTAAGTGCTGTATTTACTGCTTCTGTAACATGTATGTCATTGGAGTAGTAAGAGGCTAAAGCAATAATTGCCATTGCGGTAATATCCAAATCAAAAGCAGAGGAGGGAAGGTCAGGGGTTAAGCTCCAGCTGCCGTCAGCCCGCTGAGCCTCAAGTAAAGCTTGGATAAAGCTGTCCCTATCACCTCTGTAAGGCATAGTATCAAGAGCTATAAGGGCAAAGGTATCTACATTTATAGTTTGGTTTAAGGGATGCCTTTGCGTAGCAGGGATAAATACCCTAAAAACCTCTGTTAAATCACGTCCGTTGTAATTTGACGCATCTATCCCAAGAGAGCTAAGGGCAAGAGTTACGCGCTGGAAATCCGTCCACCTCCTAAGGTCTGAGGGGAATGTGCCGACAGAGGCTGGGTTTTGTATATCGTTGTTTATTGCAATCCTATCAACTTCCGCAAGAGTTCGCTCAAGGGATGAAAGCCACGAAAGAACCCAAGGATCATCTGCATTCACACGGTTTGCCCGAGCCAGGGCAAGGACTGCCCATTCACCGCCTACACTGCCAATAACGGGACCTGGCGTAATATTGTCATAAATCCAGTCTAGGGAGCGGTTCATAGCCGTCTCCCAAGAGGGTTCAGACGCCAAAATCTTATTTGCCGGCACAATAAGCCCAATTAAGATTGTAAAGACCAAGAAAAATGTAAGAATTTTACCCATTTTTATTTTCAACCTCCGGATTTAGCTAATTACCACTACATTACATATTCAACAAATTGCCGAAGCATTGCTGCGGTTTCGGCGCGTGTCGCTGTACCGCCCGGTGCAAGGGTGCTTATTGTACGCCCATTTATTATACCGCTGCTGTTTGCCCATTGCATTGCGCCTAAAGCCCATGATGATACGGCGTCCGCATCTGCAAATTCACTTATAAATGAATCGGCTGAAATGTTAATCCCTTTAAAGCGCGCATAATTTTGGAGTATTACTGCAAGCTGTTCTCTAGTTGCGGTATTGCCAGGGGCAAATATGCCATTGCCTAAACCATTTACTATGGCATTTTCACTGGCCCATGTTACTGCGTAATAATACCAGCTGCCGGCCGAAACATCACTGAAAACACCGCCGCTTAGGGCAGACGGTGCCCCTTCAAGCCGCCATAATATTGTTACAATCATGGCACGGGTCATATTAATATTTGGTGAGAATTCACCTGCTCCTGTACCGCTCATAAGGTCGTTAGAATATACAAAGCGCACACTTCTAAAATGCCAGTCGTCACGAACTGCGTCAATAAACGGGCTTATCCATTCGCTTACAAAGAAAACTGAGAAATGGGCTGTATTAAATGACATCAGTGACCCGCTGTAACTTGCACCTGCTATTTCACTAATATTGCCAAACTCATCTACATGATAAACAGTCAAAAGGTCGTGATTTTCTCTTGCACTTCTTGGGTTATAAGGTATTATTACAGATACAGTCCCGCCAAAATAGTAAATTTGACTGTTTCCCGCAGTGATAGTAAGTCTAATAGTAAAATTATTCCCCACAGCCTCTTGCTGACTTTCGGTGAGTGAGCTTATATCATTGATTTGCTCTATAAGAACTCTTACAGCCGTATTATCGTCTTCGCCATCTGCAATACCTCTAAGAGTTTCTATGTCAAGAGCGATTGTCCCAATATCAGATTGAATCGTTAGGCTAAGTTCATTTGATTCGATATTTCTTATTGCCTCCGAAACAAGCTCAACCTCAACGCGGCTTATATTCACTGCTGATGGAACAGTTATTGTAATATCAGCGGCACCCGTATTAATAGCCTGCTCAATTAAGTTATGGATAATTTCAAGTTCCGCACTTACAACGGCAGCACCGTCTGCTGCAATTACAGGAGCTATAGTTGCCGCGACACTGGTTTCTAAGGCTTCTATAGCCGCACGAAGCCTATCGGCAGCTGTATTTATTTGTGCCTGAGTTGCATTTGCATTGTCACGCACAGCTATTGCAGCTGTAAGGGCTGCTTGCATCGTTGTCCAGCTTGCTACTGTGTAATTACTTTGCTCTAAACCTTGAACCCGTGTGATTTCAGCGTTCAAAGTGTTTCTGTTAATAGCTCTAATTCCATCAGCTCTTACCAAGGCGTTTATCGCAGTGCGGAGATTGTCTGCTGCCACATTAATCTGTTCCTGAGTTGCATTTGTATTGCCAAGGACTTGCCTTGAAGATAAAAGTGCTGTTTGCATCGCCGACCAGCTTGGGGAAGTATAATCAGCTTCTCTAAGCCCTTCAGCTCTTGTAATTTCGATGTTTAGGGCATTTCTGTTAATAACAGCACCGCTAAGTCTTACTAAATTACTTCTGGCTGTACGCAGATTACTTGCTGCCGTATTAATCTGTGCTTGTGTTGCATTTGTGTTATTGTTGACTTGTCTGGCTGCCACAAGAGCGGCATTTAACACAGACCAGCTTGGGTTGGTGTAATTAGCTTCGGTTAAAGCTTCAGCTTGTGTAATTTCGATGTTTAGGGCACTTCGGTTTATGCCGCTGCCTCCAAATCCCCAGCCAAGGTCATTGCCAAGGTCACGTGTAAATTTCCATTCAACTATATCGCCGTCATTTAGTGTAGCCATAGACGCCGAAAAACTGATAGGATTGCCATTAATACCAATCATCCAGCCGGAAAGAGGCCCGTCGCTAAACTCGCCCCAACCGTTGATTGATTGAACGTACATGCCTGCAAATGTGCTATGACCGGATGATTGGATAGTGAGTCCTGTTCTGCGAAGGAGGCTGTATGCAGTCTCTCCCGGCTCAAGAGTAAACTCGCGCAAAGCAAAGAAACTTCCGGTTTGTGATCCTGTCGCACCCGGATCAGTTACGCTTATACTCGCCCTTGCTGTGCTGACAAGGCGCCCTCTCGCGTCCCTAAGGTTATTTGCCGCCGTATCAACTTCATCTTGGGTGGCGTTATTGCTATTTCGCACTTGCCTTGCCGCGTTAAGTGCCGTTTGTAATTGTGTCCATGATGCAGATGTAAAATTGCCGGCAATTAGATTTTCTGCAAGAGAAATCTCGCTGTTAAGTGTTCTAAAATCAGCCACTCTTATAAGGAGATTTATAGCATTTCTAAGATTATTTGCTGCGGTGTCAACTTCGATTTGGGTGGAGTTCACATTGGTGCCTGTTTGTCTTGCTGCTATAAGCATCGTTTGCATAGCAGACCATGAAGTTATAGTAAAATCAGCGGAGCTAAGCCCCTCAGCCCGCGTAATTTCATTGGTAAGGTTAGCTACATTTACCCCAGTAACCCTTACCAAGGCACTAATTGCCCCGTGGAGATTATTTCTTGCTGTATTAACCTGTATTTGCGTGGTATTAGCATTGGCATAAATATTTCTTGCCGCGGTTAAAGCACTTTGCATTGATGTCCATGTTGGTACAGTAAAATCATGGGATCTAAGCCCCTCAGCACGGGTAATTTCAGCAGCTAAGGAAGCTCGCTTAACAGGAGGTGTTTGTATCAATACATCCACCATATTGTACAAAGGAGCTTTGTCTTCCACAAATCGCCAATAAGATACAAGGGCGTATGCTGCCTGCTCCGTGGCCATAAGGTCAACGCCGCCGCCATGTATGAAACCTCCTGTTTGCTCATCATAGAAACTAAGGAGAGCGGTAAGAGGGTTACTGTCCGCTGCAGTGGTCCACTCAGAGCCTGTTGGATCTATTCCCAAAGAGGTTAAAGCAACAATAACTTGAGCAGAACCTTGCACATTTTCTACACCCCAAGAAGCCCAGCCGCCGTTTGGTAACTGAATCCTTCTAAGTTCGGCTAAAGCACCGTCAACAGCAGCCGTAACATCATTTCGTAAGCCGTAATAAGGCGCAAGGGCTTGAATAGCCATAGCGGTTATATCCGCATCGGCATTATTACCTATAAGAGCCCAGCCGCCGGATAAATTCCTTGCGTTTAAAATCCATTCTATCCTTTCGTCAAGAGTGATAGGTCTTGACGCGGTAGTCCCTCCAACCCAAGCTCGGTCAGAGATTTCATAAGGGCTGCTCCAATCAGGGGAGTTAAGGGCAATAAGATTCCAAATAAGCCCGTTTACTCCTTGGCGTTCTCCCCACATATAATTACTTGCAGCATCATGTCTATTGCCTAAACGCGCAACAAGGTCATATGCCGCTCCGTTGTGTACAAAATTAGACGCATCTATCCCAAGAGCTGTAAGTGCAACTATAAGGCGCGCGTTTTCTGTGGATTGTGCATCGTTAAGGCGCACTTCACGTCTTTCGGTAGCAGGATTTAACACCCAGCCTGCTGTTGTATGGTTTGGGCTTGTATGTCCTGCAAGTCCGCTAAGCATTACGCCGACACGCTGGATATATCCTTCAAAATACCCTAAAGGCACATTATGCCCGGCCCGCGCAAGTGCAAGTACAGCCCATTCTCCGCCTACAGTACCAAAGTCAGGATTAGGTACAGCCGATACAATATAGGCAAGAGCATCACCCATCACATCTTCCCAGGAGGGGGGCAATGGCGTAGATGCAGTAGGCAGCACAATCTCAGGCAATGCGCTGAAGGGGAAGGGTCCAATAGGGCTGGCGTTCATATTTGCCGCTACGCCGCCGAGAGGTATATTACGGTGGGCTCCCAAATCCGAGCCCATAGAACCAACCATAATATGACCGTTAAGGACGTTTTGGGATATATCAGCCAATGTATAGGTTAATGTAAAAGTTGTTGTAAGAGTTTGGTATTGAGGAGCGTTATTGCTTACAAAAGAGGCTCCGGCATCATTTGTATAAACAATACGCGCTGCAAGAGCTGACCCAAAGCCGGGGTTGTAAATGCCCGCAAGCTTCTCAATTGGGTCTGATATACCCAATATGCTTATCCTCGCTGTATCGCCAACGCTAAAAGCCTGCCCGGGGTTTGTTTCGTTTACAACAGTTACAGAAACCCCTCGCGCTCTTACAACATGGTATCTGACAGTGCCGTTGTTTGTAATTTCAATAATATTTCTGCCGTTTTTAAGCTCTACGGTAAAGCTGCCATCGGTATCAGCTGTGTAAGTTATCCACCCGCTTCCCCAAGGGCTTAAATTAAGAGGGTTATGGACACGGACAGAGCTGCCCGGTGCAGGTGTAAATGTAAATTCATGATAACCTACTGTGTTATCAAAATAATAAGTGTCAAAATCATTGCGGGCAGTTATTCCCGTGTCAAAACTGCCCCCATCAACATTAACGACTACCGCAAGGGTATTAGCATCAGCTATACCATCGAAAAACAGCGTATTTCCATTTGCCAAAACATACTCTATAGGGTCATATGTGATTTTTATGACACTGACACCAGGGCTTTGAGCAGTTATCCTAAACTGTTCGCGGCCGGGTGAGCCGACCCGCTCTACATTTATATTACTGCCGAATACTTCAAAGTTATACAAAGGCTCCACAAAATAATTTTCCGTATTGCCAGACATGGCCTGCCAGACGCGGAAAGTGTCAAGATAAAACACACCGCCGCTTTGGAGATTTATAGTTCCCGTATCATCAAGATTTGTAAGGACATTTGCATCATGCCAAGCAGTGCCTCTTCCATTTACCCATTGGTTAAGAGGCGTAGGATCTAGGGTTATCGTTGTACCGTGCTGTGTTATAGCATTCCTGCGTTGTGCAAGCATTGCAGTTTCACCAGGGGTGAAGGCTTCAATATGAAATGCTGTGGCAAAGGGGACTGCTGCCCTCCATACATCACGATTTGCATCAGAGAGGGTTTCATCCTTGCTTATAGGGATAGAGGTAAAAGGCTCAAAATGACGGATATTTCGCTTGTGCAGCACTCTCACAGTTGTACCTGCGGGAACATCTATAAAAGTAACATCGCTGTTTCTTACTGCCAAAGCATCTATTGCTATACGAAGATTTGCTGCTGCCGTGTCAATTTGCTCCTGTACTGTTGCCGAAATAAGAACATTTTCCGCTTCCGAAAGAACTGTGGTAAGCACTGTCCATGACTCATCCGTAAAATTATTGATGTTTAATGCCTTTGCTTCATCTATGATAGTATTTAGCGCAGTTCTGTTAAGCCCAACAGTATCTCTCGACTCAACTCTAAGAAAATGGCTGAAGAAACCGGCAAGCTCATACCCCCCGGTAGTATTATCAGGTACAATAGCCACAGGTCTGGGGTTTATATTGTTAAATACATTTGTACCGAAGGTTGGTGCCGTATTATCGTGAAAATGTATTGTATGCAGGCTGTGACTGTTTGCAAACATGCTATTGGTGAAAGAGGATATTCCCTCCGGGAAAATAAGTTCTCTTGCTCCGGAATGTTCAAAATTAAACGCGCCTCCAAATGTAAAAGCCGTAAGTCCTCTGAAATCATATACATTATCGGTAAAGGCACCGTCACCAAAAACTATTGTATTAAGACTTTGGGCGAATTGGAATATACCATTAGACAATTCAAAGTCCGCCGGAAGCCTGACTCTTTCAAGGTTTCTAAGTCCTCTAAAGGCGCGGACCGGGAAAGTGTTAATCTCAACTCCATTTTCATTAGTAATTGAAATTATCTCTCCAAGGTCAAGCTCTGCCAAAGAGGCAAGGAGTGCCGGCTGTGTGGCTGTGTTAGTGATATTAAGCCCTGTGTCGGAATGTTGGGCTAAAAGACCTGTACCAAATACTGCACTTGTGGCGGCACCGGGGCGAAAATCGGCGGAATTCATTGTCCCTGTTATCTTAAGCCGTTGAACTACTCCAAGTCTATCCCTAATTAAGGGGTTATCGGTGCTTGCGACACCACTCAGATTAAGTGGGGGCAGACTATAAGCATCTTCAATTAAAGTGAGCAGTCTGTCACGAAGCTGACCGTTAGGGCTATGGACAATAAACCAACCGCCAACGTACTCGTCAGGTTTTTGATTTTCAGATGCTCCCACTGTGATTTCAAAAGTTACAGGGCTGCCTAAAGGAGTCCGGGCTGCCGTTGTTACCAACTGCCCTGTAATGGTTACCGTACCATTTGAAACCCCTGTTACCGCAGGTACTAAAGTACTCTGTGCCATAGCTGCATTTGTTGGATTGATATTTGTTACAATTGCAATATTTTCATCAGAAGAAGTCCACTGTACAAAGCGGTTAATGCCAAGCACCGGTGTGGTAACATTATGCTGTACCTGTAAAGTTTCCTCTCCGCCTGCAGTAATTGATATATTTTCTGCGCTTGCTCTGGATAATATTGGATTTACAGTTGTGGCAAAACTTACAGGATCGCCTATGGGAGTGCCGCCTTGCATTAATTGTGCGCTTATAATTGTTTCTCCAACCCGGATACCGGTTGCGTTTGCGCTTAAACCTGTTCCTGCCGCAACAGTTGCGATAGAAGTGTCATTTGAACTGCGAACAACGGTAAATCCGGTAATTGCCGCTCCTTGGGGGTATAAAATTACAGGGATGGCAATAGCCGCGCCTTCCGCAACAGTTCTAATCTCATTGCCCGGCACTATTGTAAGCCCAGTAGGTACAGGGGTTACGGTCACATTGTAAGTTACTGTGGTGAGGGCAGTATTACTTGCTGTATCTATCAAATATGCCCTGACAGCTACAGGACCGCCGGCAGTGATTCCGGTTACGACAGCAGCTGCAGGGGAGCCGGTGCCATTACTGTCCTCCGGCAGGGCTACGGTTACAATTGACTCATTATCAGAAGCCCATTCCACCCTAAAGCCGTAAATAGTCGCCCCGGCAGGAGACAGTGCCAAGGGTAAATTAAGGGTTTCACCGCTTCTTACGGATCTGTTAAGGGTTGTTCCCGTTATATTTGGGCTGGGTAAAGTGACAGTTGAATTAAGGACTTGCCCGCCATGAGATGCGGTTACAATCATGGTTCCAAGTTCTTGTTCATGGGCGATGTTAAGTGTATTGCTTGTCAAGGTTGTATTTTGATGAGGGATAACCGGATTAGCACCGCCGGATATAAGGCTAAGAGTTACGATTTCATTAGGCATAGGGTTTCCGAACTGGTCTCGGACTTCCGCCACAAAATTATGAGATGAACCGCGAAAAGCATTAAGTTCAGCCGGAAGCAAAATGAAATCGGAAGCTACGCTGACAGGAGCCTCTTGACCGGTCAAAAGCCTGTTAAGTGCCGTCTCAACCTCTGATACAGCAGCAAGGGGATTAATGATAGCCCCAAGTGCCGCCTGTCTTGCAGACGAGGTAACCCCATCTGCAAACAATGCGCGGATAAGGTCTGTTTTATCAGTGTGGGTGTAAAGCTCTCCGCCCCAGCCACCTTGTGCCGGGCTAAGACCAAGGTCTGCACCAAAGTCTTGTACAGAAAACTGCCAGCGGATTACATCACCGTCTTGCAGCATAAAGGAAGACGCCCCTAAGCCTATCAATATATGATTTATCGAAACCATCCACCCGGAGGCTGGAGTAAACATAAAAGAACTAAGGGTGCCGCCTTCAACAGCGTGAGCGGCATTTAGGTTTGTTGTAATATAAGGCGGCGGGTTTATAAAACCTCTGTTAAAGCCGGTTATATCATCAAGAAATCCCCCGGGGCGAAAACCATGCCCTCGCTCGCTCAATAAGGTGTGTGTTGGGATCATTGCGTTAGAGCCTGTGGGTACCGTCATCCTAACAGGCTCAATATAGAAGCCATGACCTAAATTGTATCCTTCAAAGCTGATATAGACAGTAATTGTCTCACCTGACGCAGGTATAATAGAAGCTAAGCCTGTTTCAGGGACGATTATAGCTGCAAGAAGAGTGTATATGGCACTTTCAATCTCACTTTCGGCGGCATTTTCATCTACATATACATTTCTCGCGGACATGAGGGCTATTTGCAATGCTGCCCATTCATTGTCTGTATAACTATCTTGTTCCTGGTTTTCGGCTTCTTTGATAGCCTCGCATAAAGCAGCCCGCTCCGACGGTCTGGCAAGAGAATCTATGGCAAGCCTAAGAGAAGCTGCTGCATCATCAATTTGACTTTGAAGAGCATTTGGGCTGCTTGCAATGTGTCTTGCAGCTGCAAGAGATGCTCTTAACAGCTGCCAGCTCCCAAAGGTATAGTCTGATTCTATCAGATTATCCGCTTCTTCTATAATTGCATTTAAAGCAAATATATCTATAATATTATCTGTATCAGGAAACGTTGCTTCGGGCTCTGACCGCTGAGAAGGCTCCGGTTCGTAAATTTCGGGTTCGTAATTGCCGGCTCCTATGTAAGAATCTTCAACTTCACTATGGTTATTATCATAATTCGCCGCCATAACGGGAACGGGAACATAACCGATAACCATGACCAGTGCAAGAAGCACCGCAAACAAACGTGATTTAATATTGGTTTTACTCAAGGTAATACCCCTTTCTTGGTTGAAATAAAATATTAAGTAAAAAAAACAAAAAACACGTCCCGCCTGAACGGAACGTGTTAAGATGTATACAATCTTTTAAAGCACCATAAACACATATCGCTCCGTTCGGGGAAGCAAGTGCAACATCACAGCGTATCTGGCTTATCGGCAGTAATTTACTGCCGCATTACAGTGACCCGCTCGCAGGGATTCTCACCCTATTCCGCAATTTTTGAGGAACTCCTCAAAGTATGATGCTAGTTTTATTTACTTAATTTAAAGCATAAACCACAAACGATACCTTGTCAAGGATTTATTATATCAACCTTCAATCCTTGCAAATCAAATTGCCGTCAATATATGTGTGAAGTACATTAGTATTGTTATCCAATATACAGCCGTCGGTTATAATAATATCCGCGTCTTTACCTGCTTCCAGACTTCCAACTCTGTCATTAACACCCATATGTGTAGCAGGATTTATGGTTATTGCTTTAAGTGCCTCATGTTTATCCATGCCTGCTTTAACAGCCATTGAGGCGCAAAGAGCAAGATATTGCTGAGGTATTACAGGAGCGTCAGTTATTATAGACACTAAACATCCGGCCTTAGCAAGGACTTTAGGTGTATCCCAAGTTTTATTTTTAAGTTCAAACTTAGTTGCGTGACCTAAAGTTGGTCCAACTGCAACAGGTACATTTTCCTTAGCAAGAGCATCAGCTATTAAATGCCCTTCCGTACAATGCTCAATAGTTATTCTCAAATTAAATTCCTTGGCAATTCTTATTGCCGTAAATATATCATCAGCCCTGTGAGCGTGAGCCTTAAGAGGTATTTCTCTGCTAAGAACAGGAAGAAGTGCCTCTAATTTTTGATCGTAAGCAGGCTTTTTGGATATATCATCGCCGGCAGCTTCTAATTTATTTTTATACTCAATAGCCTTGTTAAACATACCGCGAAGTTTAGCGGCGATTGACATTCTTGATGCATTATCTTTTTCTCTGTAGCAGAATTTTGGATTTTCACCAAAAGCGCATTTCATCGAAGACTTTCTTTTAACCAGCATATCTTCAACACGCTCGCCTGTAGTTTTAACAACGATGAAAGTGCCGCCCAAAACATTTGAGGAGCCGGGGCCGGTTGCAACGCAAGTTACACCTGCCAAAGCAGCCATTTTTACAGTAATATCTTGAGGGTTAAAAGCATCAATAGCTTCCAAATGGGGGGTTAAGCTGTCGGTAAGCTCGTTATAATCCTGACCTTCAAAACGAATGCCGTATCCATCAAGTCCTAAATGGCTGTGACAATCAACCAGCCCGGGATATACATGAAGACCGGCAGCATCTACCACTTTATCAGCTTCTGCAGCCAAATTAGAACCAACTTTAACAATTTTGCCATGTGCTACCAAAACATCGCCTACAAAAGGTTTTTCATCGGCTACAGTATGGACGGTGCCGTTTTTGATACATAACATAAATCCATCTCCTCTTTAGATTATTTGGTTTTTTACAAGTTATACTGAAATCCACACAAAATAGTAACGCTAAAGCAACTATTTTGTGTGGATAAGCAGCACAGTTAAGTATAATTAAGTATAGAAATATTTAACTATACTATGATTTTGATTATAGTTTAAAAATTTAAGTTAGTCAATTTAAAAAGCAGGATATCAAAAAAATATCCTGCTTTGATGTTTTTCAACTGCGCTGACTATACATAAAAATATTGATTAAAAGATGCTACGCAAGGCTGCCAAGCATAGCAAAAATTGCTGCACCTGCAACAAGCATTAAGAGGATGTAAAGTACTATACCTACTGCTAAGAATATAAGATAAGCGCGAGCCCAGTTTTTGCGATTTTCATTTCCGTTGTTTGAAAATGCCCATACAAAAAGCATAATTATGTTGACACAAGGGATAATCATAATTAACAATGTAATCAGCCAATCCTTTACGCTCATAACTTCATTGTCATTGATTGGTCTATCATAGTGCCCAGGTTCCATATTAAATCTTCTCCTTTTAAATATATTTCTAAATTATCTTACTAACTTACAGATATTATCACAAAACAACTAAAATTTCAACAATTTTTTACACTAGCTTTTCCAAAAGCCACACTATATTTTCCCCAAGTCTTGTCATGGTTTTAAGACCTTCCTCATCTTTTTCGTAGTCCCCAAGACCGCGGGAGAGGCTCATATTCCAATAGCTGCTTCCTACGACAACCATATCGCTTATTGTAAAAAAATGCTGTATAGAATCAAGTGTATGAATAGCTCCGGCACGGCGTACAGCACTTACTGCCGCACCAATTTTGCGGCTAAAGGCATGACCATCACCTCTTGACACATATCCGCAGCGGTCGATTATTGCTTTCATCTCAGGGGTAAGGTCTGAAAAATAAGTGGGTGAGCCAAGGACTATAGCATCAGCCTTAATCATCTTTTGGTAAAGCTCATTCATCCAATCGTCGGTAACACATTTGCCCTTGTTTTTAAAGCATCCGCCGCAGGCTAAGCAGCCTCTTATTTCACGTCCCCCTGCTTGAAACATTTCCGTTTCATGTCCTGCGTTTTTACAAACTTCCAAAACAGTATTAAGCATATGGAAGGTATTGCCTTCATGCCTTGGGCTGCTGTTTATCGCTAAAACTTTTGCCATTTTAATCACTCTCCTTAATTATTTTAACTTCCTCTTTCTCATAAGAGGTCCAATCGCTTCTTCTGTAATAAATAAACATTACGATTGCGGCAACTATCCAGCCAATAGGGAAGCCTAAAGCCACAGTCGTAACGGTATGGCTTATACCGGTGGCAAAAAACAGGTAAATTTGCCGAAGTACAACAAAACAGCAGATATTTAAAAGGGTCGGTATCCTTACATCTCCTGAACCGCGAAGAGCCCCGGATAAAATCTGAGGGAAGCACATAGTAAAATACAGAGGTACAAATACACGCATAAAGCTGAGCCCATAGTGTATTACCTGCTCATCTTGAGTAAATATGCTTAAAAGGCTGGCTGCGAAGGTAAATACCAAAGCCGAAAAAGCTAATGTGCTTATAACCCCAACTGATACGGCAACTTTTACACCGCTCCTTGCGCGCCCAACTTGTTTTGAGCCTAAGTTTTGCCCTACAAAAGTAGCGGAAGCCAAGCTCATACCGTTCATAGGGGCAAACAGGAAGGAATCGATCCTTGAGCTTGCGCTAAAGCCGGCCATTACAGACCCTCCAAGACGGTTAATATAGCTTTGCACGATTACATTTGAAAAGCTTATAACAGCCCCTTGAATGCCGCCGGGCAAACCGATTGCGATTATGCGCTTAAGTATATGTTTATGTATTTTAAGCTTCCTAAAATCCAAGCGGATATCTGATTGGTGGCGGTGCAAAAGCCTTATTACCAAAACAGCGTTTATCCCTTGTGATATAACTGTTGACCAGGCAACAGCCATAACCCCCCAATTAAAAACAAGTACGAATAGGAGATTAAGTATAATTTTTACAACCATTGATAAGGCAAGAAAATATAAGGGACGCTTAGAATCGCCGGTGGCAGTAAGTATGGCTGCACCCATATTATAAACCGTAATACCTGAAAGCCCTGCGAAATATACTCGCAAATATATAACAGCCTCTACAAAAACCTCCTCCGGCGTTTGTACAAGGCGAAGCATAAGAGGCGAGGCAACAACACCTACTACAGAAAGGACGATACCTACTATAAATGCTAAGAGCATAGCTGTGTGGACGGTATTTTTAATTTCCTCCTTATTTTTAGCACCAAAAAACTGTGCCGTAAGCACAGATGCACCGTTAGATACCCCCATAAAAAAGGCGATAATCATCATAGTGATAGGGATAGAGGAGCCAACAGCAGCCAAAGCCTCACTGCTTACAAACCGCCCGACTATAATCGCGTCAAAAGCGTTGTAGGATTGCTGGAGTAAATGAGCAAGAGTAAGGGGCAGGGCGAAAAGTATAAGCTGCTTCCAAATTGTACCTACGGTCATATCTCTGCCCTTCATTTAACCCCGCCTTTCTTTCAATATGCGTCGCCGCCGCTTCCTCAAATGGCGAAAAATCAGCTTTGCAAATCTGCACAACCCATTTATGTTAACACGCTCTAATATCTTACCACATATTTTCATATCTACATAGTAATTTTTTGTTTGATTTATTTATTATTTTAGTGTAATTTATATAAAGTAGGAGGTGATAAATAAGTGTCTAGATGGATTTTAAAAAGAAAAAAAGCTGATATTGAAGCCATGTCCAAAGCCCTTAATATAAGCCAAATATTTGCTCAAATACTAATAAATCGTGATATTAACACTAAACGTAAATTTAGGGAGTTTACAAGTTTTTCTTTTGATGAGTTTGAGGATATAATAAATATGAAAAATGTAGCCGAAGGGTTTGAAATTGTGAAAGAAGCAATTTCTAATGATGAAAAAATAGTTGTATACGGCGACTATGATGCTGATGGGGTTATGGGCACATCAATACTTGTTAAGGGGTTATCCGCATTAGGTGCCTCCATAGGCTATTATATACCCGCAAGGGTTGAAGAAGGCTACGGTCTTAATATAGAGGCTCTTTATAAAATCGAGGAATCAGGATGTGACTTGCTGATACTTTGTGATAATGGCATATCAGCATATAATGAAATTGAAAAAGCCAAGGAACTTGGTTTTAAGGTGATAATAATAGACCATCATGAGCCCACTGTATCTGATTCGGATAATACTGAAATAATACCAAATGCTGATGCCGTAATTGATCCTAAACAGTCAGATTGCCCTTATAATTTTAAGCATATGTGTGCCGCAGGGCTTTGTTACAGGTTTATTAAAGGGTTTTATAAGTATTTAGAGACAAATTTTTCACTTGAGAATGAACTTGTTGCAATGGCTTCAATAGCTACTTTTTGTGATATAGTGGATTTGACAGGGGACAATAGAGTAATTGCATATAAAGGGCTTGAAGTGCTAAACTCTGAAAACATTCCCAATGAAGGGCTTAAAGCCCTTATCGATTGCAGAAAATATACAGGCAAATACATAGATGAATTTACCATAGGGTTTGTTATAGGACCTTGTATTAACGCGTCAGGGAGACTTGAGAGGGCTTCGCTGTCAGTGGATCTTATGCTTAGCTCTGATTTAGAAAAGTGCAAGGAATACGCAGAGATACTTAGCGAGCTAAACGAAGAACGGAAATTAATGACAAAATTTTCTTGCGATATTATTTTGGATGAAATAAAAGAAAATGAGAACCTTGATAAAGTAATAGTAGTATTTAATGAGGATTTACACGAGAGTATAGCAGGTATAGTTGCAGGCCGTATAAAAGAAAATCTCCACCGCCCGGCTATTATGATTACAAAAAGTGAAGAAGGGGCAAAGGGGTCAGGGCGGTCTATAGAAGCTTATAATATGTTTGAAGAGCTAAGTAAATGCAAAGATTTATTTACCCGCTTTGGCGGGCATATTATGGCAGCAGGCTTTTCTTTGCCTGTTGAACATATTGATGAGCTTAGGAGGAGACTTAATGAAAACTGCAACCTAAGGGAAGATGACTTTGTTGAAAATATACGAGTTGATGCTCTCATAAATCTTGATACCGTAACTTTCAAGCTTTATGAGGAAATAAGGCAAATCCGCCCCTTTGGAAAATCGAATAAAGAACCGGTTTTAGGCAGCTTAAATGTAGAGGTTACAGGTTTAAAACTTATATATGATAAAAATACTATTATTTTTACTTTTAAAAGTGAAAGGGGATATCTAACAAAGGGTATAGCCTTTGGGAAAAACGACCATTTTAAAGAGGTTATCAAAGCAGGTTTTGATCCTTACGACAGCGATAAAATTTTATCAGGAAATTTGACAAATGTGAAACTTAACCTTGATATTCTTTACTATATTACAATAAACGAGTATAATGGGGATGTAATTTTACAGCTTAATCTAAAGGATTTTAGAATACCTGTGAGAAATGGGGAGAAATAATGGATTTTACAAAAGTGATAAGAACTATACCAAATTTTCCGGAAGAAGGCATAATGTTTAGAGACATTACCACTGTCCTTCATGACGGGGAGGCACTTCATACAGCGGTGGATATGATATGCAGCCAATTGGAGGGTTTAGATTTCGACCTTGTACTTGGGCCTGAGTCCAGAGGGTTTATATTTGGCACTCCTGCGGCATATAAGCTTAAAAAAGGCTTTGTGCCTGTGAGAAAGGCAGGGAAATTGCCCTACAAAACCTTATCAAAAGCTTATGATTTGGAATACGGTCAAGCTATAATAGAAATACATGAAGATGCCATAAAAAAAGGACAAAAAGTTGTTGTTGTAGATGATTTACTTGCCACCGGCGGCACCTGCAAGGCTATATGTGAGCTTGTTGAAGAAATTGGCGGCATAGTAGAGGCAATTGTTTTTTTCATAGAGCTTGAAGACCTTAATGGGCGGGAAGTGCTTAAAGGCTACAATATAAGCTCTTTGGTTAAATATTAGGCGGTAAAGTTTATGGAGATAATATTTGCAACAAGAAATAAAGGGAAATTGAAAGAAGTAAAGGAAATATTGAAAGACCATATAGTGTTTGGAATGGAAGAAATAGGTATTGACATTGAAGTTATTGAAGATGGAAATACCTTTGAAGAAAATGCCCTTAAAAAAGCAGTCGAAATAATGAAAGCCGCGGGAAAAGTTGTATTAAGCGACGATTCAGGCATGGAGATAGACTGTTTAAATAAAGAGCCGGGAGTTCAATCGGCTTACTTTTTGGGGGAGCATACGCCATATGCAGAGCGGAATGCAATTATATTGGATATGCTGAAAGATGTAAGAGACAATGAGCGCGGCGCAAGGTATGTGGCTGTTATTGCCGCCGCTTTTCCTGATGGGCGGACACTTTTAAGCAAAGGGATTATGGAAGGCTATATAGGTTATGAACAAAGAGGGGAAAATGGCTTTGGCTACGATTCTATTTTTTATCCAAAGGGTTATGATAAGTCTGTGGCGGAGCTTTCAAGTGAGGCTAAGAATGGGATTAGCCATAGGGGGATTGCCCTTAGGGAGATGGAAGGGTTGTTGAGGGAGATGAACACATAAACAGCGGTATGATTTGATGCAACCACACATGATGATTGGCATCTGATGAGCAATTCTCTGATAAAGTTAAACGGAAAAAGACTTTAATTATGAATATAAGCCCACCATTGGAGTACGGCAGCAATGATGATTAAGATACTTGCAACTGTTTAAGGATGTGAAGGGTATGTATTATTTCTTGGGGTTAAGCTTAGGTCGATGGGAAATTATTTATTACGTTGCGTTTGTGATACTAACATCTCTTATTTTAGGAATTGCAATCAAAACATATTTATTTACGACTAAAAAAACTTTCGAATTGTTGTGCAAATGCATCGAACGCGGTACTTCGGATTTTCACAGTAATCTATTCCTCGAAATTTATAATCATGGAAGTGTTGTTGTTAAAGATGTGAATGTTAGAGTTCAAGAGAGATCCTTTGGTTCAATTCCTTTTTTAAAGCCTGGCGAATCATACGAAATATGTCTTGCGGTATTAATGGCTACTGCTGACAAGCATCGACATATGGATAATCCAGCGATAGATAGTTTCTCTGACAACAAACTGAATGTCTGGTTGAACAATAAAATGTTTTCTGTAGATGTTTCCGTCATTATGAATTCCAATCCACCTAAATATCCTAATATTAATGATGGATTGGATAAAATTTCTGAACAGCTTGGTGAAATTCGCAATTTTTTACGGAAATCGTAAATCTAGTGATTGATTGTAAGGAATGCTACTATGAGCAAAACATCTTCACTAAAACAGTTAAGGCATTCACACATTCGACTGACGGCAATATGGCAAAGGGGTATCAGGTCAGGCAGGTTAGAACTATAATATTAAAGTATAATTTGGTTTAGGAGGGTTCGCGGTGGATACTATACCCAAGTACGAGGTAATCATATATTGGAGCAAAGAAGATGATTGTTATCTTGCAGAAGTGCCTGACTTACCGGGCTGTATGGCAGATGGGAAAACAATCAAAGAAGTAGCTGAAAATGTGGAAGTAATAATCCGTGAGTGGGTAGAATGTGCGCTGCTTGACGGTGAAAAGGTGCCGGAACCAAGGCTTAAGTCAATACGGCATGCATGAGTCCGGAGGGTGAATAGATATGGATGATATAAAAAAAGTTATTGTAAGTATATTAGGGCTTATTTCTCTTGCGTTTTTATCATCATGTGCCTCCGTACAAACAATAGAGCCTGGGAATGAGTCCGCTAGTGTTAGTCAAATCGTTGTAAATGGGTCTGGAGCAATGTCTTTAGAATCTGCCGGTGAGCCTGAGCCTACGTCCTCACGTCAGCTATCGGCTATAGATTCCCTCTCTGAACTTACATATCTGCCTAAAATCATATCCTCTGTCAGGCTGAGTCCGTCAGAAATAGCGGACACCTTTAACAGGGCGGGGATTGGACCGGGTGGTCCGCGGCAAGAAGCTGAATTTGACAATGTAGTGATATACGCTGTTGTTTATGAAACTACAGACGGTGCCCATGTCCGGGGCTGGATTTCCGCGCCCCCTGACCATACAGAGGTTGCTTATCCCATTTTGATTATGAACAGAGGCGGAACAACTGTAGGCTTTACAAGACCACAGCCTATATCGGATATTCTTGCAAGGGCTATTAGGTTTAGCGATGAAGGTTATATCAGTTTGCAAACTTATCATCGTGAAGGTCAGTGGATACGACGGGGCGGTAATATATACTTTGATACAGAGCATCCCGACCAATGGGGCGGTGATGATATATACGATATCCTTGCGCTTATGGATTTATCAGAGCTTTTTAATTTCAGGGGCGCGGGGTTATATATGGTTGGCGGTTCACGAGGCGGGATGATGACAACTATGATATTAAGAAGGGATGACCGTATCGACGCGGCAGTTATCGTCTGCTCTCTTTCTGATAATGTGGAGCAGTACAACCGAGGGATAGGAAACGAGTTCGCAATGCTGTTTGGCGGCACTCCGGAGGAGGTTCCTTATGAATGGTACAGGCGTGATGCAGTAAACTGGGCTGATGAAATTGACACACCTTTACTGCTGCTGCACGGCTACCTTGATACACTTGTGCTGCCAAGCCAGTCTCAAAGGGTTTACGAGCTGATGCACAGTGCCGGCAGGGATGTATGGTTGATTATCTATGACGATAAAGGTCATGTCTTTGACGAGGATATGAAGTATGATACTTTTAATTGGCTTAGAGAGAGGCATTTGGAGATATTTGGTGAATAGGCGGCGGTATTGTCGCAGGGGATTTATATGAGTATTTTATAAAATGATAATAATTTATGCTTGTGGAGGCTAGGTTAAATCATGGGTTTAAAACTAACTAAAATGGGTTTTGTGTTAGATTCGGATAATCCTGATGAACTTTCTGATTTTTATCAAAAGCTGCTGGGTTGGGAAAAACGTAAGTATACCGTCAATAGTATCGTATTCAACAGTCATGATGGCGATATGCCATTTCAATTGCTTTTTCAATAAGTCTTATTTACACTCAATTACAAGCAAAAAGCGGATACTCGAAGTATCCGCTTTTTGCTTATTTAGCAATGAATATTTATTTAGTTAAAAAACACTGTATTAAGCCTTGGTGTCCTGATTGGGAAGTTAATAAATCCATCAAGTTCAGGTGCAAGGCATACAAGTTCCTCAACATGCCAGATAAATACTGCAGGCGCGTCGTTAATAAGGATTTCTTGTGCTTCCCTGTAAATTTCAAGGCGCGTGGCAGAGTCAAGCTCTTGACGGCCTAAATCAAGCAGTCTGTCAAATTCGGCATTAGTGTAGAATGTACGGTTGCCGCCGCTGCCATGAGCAGAGCTATGGAAGAGGGGGAACAGACCGTAATCCGGGTCAGCGGATACATTTGTCCAGCCGGTTAAGTGCATATCATGCTGACCTGTGTTTATACCTTCCATAAACGTTGCGCCTTCAACTGATACAAGTTCAACATCAATATCAATTTGAGCAAGCATATTTTGTATGATTACGGCTTTATCCGTATCTTGCTGGTTTGCAATATTACTCCAAAGAGTAAGGGAAAGCCCATCAGCATACCCTGCCTCAGCCATAAGCTCTCTTGCGCGCTCAAGGTTAAATTGGTATAAATTCAAATCAATTGCAGCAGGTATGGTTACCAATGGACCATGAGCCGCAACGCCTAAACCTTGGAAAACGTTTGCAACAATAGCATCTACATCAATTGCATAGTTAATTGCCTGGCGCACACGGACATCCTGGAGCGAACCGGACTGGTTGTTAAAGCCCATAAAATGTATACGTACATTTGTTGATCGGTTGTAATCTAAGCTAGGGTCATCCTGCATACGCGCAAGGTGGTGAGGGGAAATGTCAAAAGCAATATGAGCTACCCCTGTTTCAACTTCGATAAGCCTATTTGTTCCTTCAGGGATTGTGCGGAAAGATATACGGTCAACCCCAGGTGCGGGACCCCAATAATCTTCAAATCTAACGAGAGTAACTTCATCGCCTAAAGTCATTGAATCAAACATAAAAGGACCCGTGCCGATTGGATGGTTAGCAAAGTCTTCCCCTGCTTCAAGTACAGCCCGCTCACTTACAATAGCAGAACCTAAGTGAGTTAAATGCCCAAGTATAGGCACAAATGGGAAACGGAGGTTAATTTGCACAGTGTGATCGTCAATTACATCAACATTTTCAATAGCGTCAATAATAAATCTTACAACCGGAGACTCTAACGAACGCTCGATTGAGAATTTAACGTCAGATGCAAGCATTTGGTCGCCGTTATGGAAGTAAACATCCCTGCGAAGGTTCATTACCAATGTTTGTGCATCAGGCATATGCCAGTCTTCGGCAAGATGGGGCACAATGTTAAAGTTAGGACCTTCAAAGATAACCAAAGTTTCAGCTATCTGGCGGTTTACAAGTGATGAGTTAAAGTCATTTGAACGAGAAGTGTCCATAGACAGGGGGAAGCCCGGTGCAGCTATAATTAAATGGTCGTCCCTGTCAGCTGCCGGCGGCGGCGGTGTGCCCGGAGTAGTTTCAGGAGCGGTTGTTCCCGTTCCCGGTGTGGGTGTATCAGCCGGTGCAGTAGGCGCGGCAGGTGTACAAGCCGCTAAAACTAAAGTTGCTACTAATAGAATTGATAATAATTTTTTCATTACTTACCTTCCTTTCATTAATAAAAAACTCTTTAATGAGAAATCAACCACACAACAAGCTGCATAATACCGGAGATTGAGATAATAAATATTCCGATATAAATAAGCTCATAGGCACGGAGGCGTTTATTTTCCCGTTCCTCCATAAATTTTTCGCCATAGGTTGTATGGTCAATTAAACGACTTTTTTTAATCAGTAAAGCTGTGGGAGTTATGAGGATAAACAACCCGCTTACAAGGATTAACACACCAACTACCAAATTAGCTGTAAAAGCGTGAGCATAAGTAAAAGCACCGTAGATGGCAAAACCATAAATTAAGCTTAATACACTTACTGCTGTCACCAGCTGCACTGAGATTTTCAACATTTTTTTAAACATTGCTTTGTGGTTTTATTAAATGGCAGGCAACCTGCCTATTTGGCGCATATTCAATAAGTTCAGGGTCAGTGTCTTTACATATATCCATCCGCTCAAAACATCTTGAGTAAAAGCGGCAGCCGGGAGGGGGGCTAATGGGGCTTGGTACATCCCCTTCTAATATTATACGCTCCCTTTTAATATCCACACTGGGAATAGGGATTGCGGATAAAAGGGCTTTGGTATAAGGATGTAAAGGGCTTTTGAAAATCGAAGAATAATCCGACATTTCAACAATTTTACCTAAATACATGATAGCAATATTAGTGCTAACATGCTTAATAACCCCTAAATCATGGGAAATGAAAAGGTATGTGAGCTTCATTTCCTTTTGAAGCTCTTCCATAAGGTTAAGTATTTGTGCTTGGATGGAAACATCAAGGGCTGAAACAGGTTCGTCCTGCACTATGAATGAGGGCTTAAGTGCTAAGGATCGGGCTATACCAATTCGCTGCCTTCTGCCGCCGTCAAGTTCATGAGGGTAAGCATTTTCAAGGCGTGCCACAAGACCAACCGTATCCATAAGTTTTAAAACCTGCTTACGTAAATCCTGCCTCGACTGTGCCTTTTTATTGATTATAAGAGGCTCCGCAATAATTTCAAAAACGCTCATACGAGGGTTTAATGAGGCAAAAGGGTCTTGAAATATGATTTGAGCATTTTCACGGAAAGTACGAACCTTAGTTTTGTTATAATCAAGTATATTTTCACCGTCAAAGATTACCTCACCGTCAGTAGCGTCAATAAGCCGCAGCACAACACGCCCGGTGGTGGATTTGCCGCAGCCGGACTCACCGACAAGACCTAAAGTTTCACCTTTGTTTATAGAAAAATTAATCCCATCCACAGCATGGAGAGGTCCTCGCTTAGTCTTGAAGTATTTCTTTAAATTTCTAACTTCCATCAATACGTCAGGCAAATCACTCACCTCCTTGATTTGCATATTGCAGACACTTGACAAAATGGTTGTTGCCAAGATCGATATTTTCCGGTTTTTTTGTATGACATTCAGCCGTGGCAAGTTCACAGCGGGGGCTGAATGGGCAGCCCGCAGGCAAATTAGCAGGGTCAGCCATATAGCCTTTTATAGGCTTTAACATTTCCTCATCTTTTTCTATATCAGGGATAGAGCCGAACAAACCTATGGTATAAGGATGCTTGGGGTTTCTAAAAAGGTCGTATTTATCAGCCATTTCAACAACGCTGCCTGCATACATAATAGCTACCTTGTCGCAAATATCAGCAACTATACCCAAATCATGGGTTATCATAATCATTGATGTGTTAAATTCGCTTTTAAGCCGTTTCATAAGCTCAAGTACCTGTGCCTGGATTGTAACATCCAGTGCCGTTGTAGGCTCGTCCGCTATAAGCAGTTCAGGATTACAAGCGAGAGCAATGGCGATAACAACCCTTTGGCGCATGCCCCCTGAGAATTGATGAGGGTAATCTTTTGCACGCTCCGAGCGTATACCTACAAGCTCCAGCATTTCCTCCGCCTTAGCAAGCCCTTCGGCGGCGGTTACATTTTCGTGGAGAAGAATAACCTCAGCTATCTGGTCGCGAACAGGGATAACAGGGTTTAAGCTGGTCATAGGATCTTGAAATATCATAGATATTTTTTTGCCGCGGATTGTTCTCATTGCGGCTTCGTTTTTTGCCGCAAGATTTTCCCCTGCGAAATTTATTTCGCCGCCGATTATCTTGCCCGGCGGATTAGGGACAAGCTGCATTATACCAAGGGCTGTTGTGGTTTTACCGGCACCGGTTTCACCTACAAGCCCAACGGTTTCCCCTCGCTTAATGGATAAATTTAGATTATTAACGGCACAGACAGTACCATCCTCGGTAATATAATGGATGGTTAAATCCTTAATATCTAATAAGAGTTCATTATCATTATTTGGCATATGTATCACCTCTATTTCTTCAAACGAGGGTCGAAAGCGTCACGAAGACCGTCCCCCATCATATTAAGTGCAAAAATGATTAAAGCTATTGCAACACCGGGAAACATTACCATATGCCAGTGATCGCGGATAAATCTGCGGCTTTCGGCAAGCATTGCGCCCCATTCGGGGGTTGGGGGCTGTATGCCTATGCCTATGAAGCTAAGTGCCGCGGCAACAGAGATGGCTGATGCCATACCCATAGTAGCCTGAACAATTATAGGTGCCATACAGTTTGGCAAAATATGCTTAGTAATAATACGGAAGTTAGACGCACCTACAGAGCGTGCCGCTTCAATAAACTCCTGTTCCCTAAGGCTAAGTACCGAGGCGCGTACAATCCGCGCATAGCCTGAAATTGCCGATATACCAACGGCAATCATAACTGAGCCAAGCCCCGGCCGCAGTGCTGAGGCAATGGCTATTGCCAAAAGTATGTTAGGGATAGCTAACAGTATATCCACTGTCCGCATTATAAAATTATCCACAAATCCGGAGAAAAAACCTGATACAG
Organism: Defluviitaleaceae bacterium; assembly: GCA_009779915.1. GTDB lineage: Bacteria > Bacillota > Clostridia > Lachnospirales > UBA5962 > WRBA01. Next base: position 49,713 of record WRBA01000002.1, read on the forward strand.
CACCAAGTGCAACCCCTGCAAACATAGATATACTAACAACTACAAGCCCAACCTGCAATGATATCCGCGAACCGTGTGCAACCCTTGCAAAAATATCGCGCCCAAAGTTGTCGGTACCGAAAGGATGCTCCAAACTCGGTGGTTGAAAGGTATTTTGAAGGTTTTGTATATCATAGCCCGGGCGCCTTTCGTCACCTGGGGCTATGATATCTGCCGTAAGTGCAAGGAGAATCAGTACAACCATTATAAAAAGCCCAAGCATAGCGGTTTTACTTTTGCTGAAACGCCTCCAAATATCGTAAAGCTGACTGCGCTTTTTTGAAGGCGCAGTCTCAGGATTGTCCATAATTTCTATATTTTTATCAGTTGACATGAATGCACCTCCTTTATTTGTATTGGGACCTTATTCTAGGATCTACAAAGGCATAAAGCACATCTACCATAAGGTTTACAAAGCTGAAGGACAAGGCGATTAAAAGCACGCCACCTTGTATAATCGGAAAATCCCGCCGCCCAATGGAATCAACCATAAAACGCCCAAGTCCGGGTATGGAATAAATCGTTTCGGTGAGTATTGCGCCCCCTAAAAGCATACCAAATTGTAAGCCAACCACAGTAATTACAGGTATCAGCGCATTTTTTAAGGCGTGGTTAAATATAATTTTCGACTCTTTCTGACCTTTGGCACGGGCTGTTCGTATATAATCTTGTCTTATAACTTCCAGCATAGAGGAGCGGGTCATACGCATTATAATAGCCATTGAGGATATACCGATAGTGAAAGAGGGCAGTATCCAGTGCATAGGCGTACCAAAACCTGATGAAGGCAGCCACCCAAGCTGTACGGAAAAAAACAATATAAATATCATACCCAGCCAGAAATTAGGTATTGATAAACCCAAAAGACCGATGATTGTGGCACCGTTATCAAATATAGTGTACTGCTTTGTGGCGCTTAGGATGCCTAAAGGCACGCCAAAAGCAATAGCGATAACAACACTCATAGATGCTAAATGCACTGTTGTAGGAAAACGGGCGATTATCTCTTCAAATACCGGTCTGCGGGATGCAAAAGACGTCCCAAAGTCAAGCTGTGCCACATTTGTAACATATCTCCCAAACTGGACAAGAAAAGGATAATCAAGCCCAAGTTCAGCACGGAGAGCAGCAATGTCTTCCGCCGGTGCCTGATCCCCAAGCATCATAGTGGCAGGGCAGCCTTCGGTAATATATGTAAGCGTAAATATTACAAATATTACGCCAATAATTACAGGAATGATAAGCCCTAATCTTTTTAAGATAAACTTGTGCATATATTACTGTTACACTCCTTTCACAAGGCTTTTTATAATTTTTAAAATTACAATATATTACACTTTGGTTACAAGTATAGCAGAAGAATTATCCAATTTCAACAAAAAAAATTAAGAACCCATACTGTCAGGAACATTGACATTTAAAAGTAAATTGTTGTATCATCCTTAATATATAGTCGATTGAGAGAAAAACAGTCTCAATCGAATCCTGTGCATTCGTATATTTTGCTCAGCATTCGTACATTTGCGATGCACTCAAAGAAATATACGAATGCACTATAACCAAGCATGAGGTGCAAACAATTGGCTATTGATTTTTTTGAAGCAACACATGAAACTATCCGTGACTTAAATCAAACTGAGCGTCAGCTTTTTGACTATGTAGTTAAAAATATGGATACGGTTAAAAATATGAGTATACAGAAATTTGCACAGGAGCAGTTTCTCTCAACGACAACAATTTTTCGTTTTACACAAAAGCTTGGGTTTTCAGGCTATTCGGATTTTATAAACAGCCTATTGGTAACGTATCATAGCCAACCGGATACCTCTTTTCCTGATTTGGCTGCAAGCCGGGACTATATGGAGGAATACCTTAAAAACGCAATAGAAACTGTGCGTGTAATGTCACAAAAGCAAGTAGAGAAAGTGGTGGAATTGCTTAAGGGAAAACCCCATATTTATATTCTAACAGATAATAATACTCACGCTATTGGTCAATACTGTGAAAGATTGTTTATTGGTCTTGGTTTTCATGCCTATTTTCCTGAGGCGGCTTATCAAATGCAGAATCTTGTTAATCATATAAAAAGTCAGGATATGATTCTTGCACTGTCACATTCCGGGCAAGATGTGGTGATGATTGATTTTATCGAAAGAGTATTTCTTAAAGAGCATCCCCATTTATTATCTGTTACAAGAGCGGATAATAACTCCTTGGAAAGTTTGTCTGATACTAATTTTTATGTATTTGCTGATACAATTCGTGTTCCCGGCATGGATTTAACCTCCAGCGTTAACATGCTTATGATAGTGGAATTACTGATATATGAATATATAGTTAGATCAAAAAAATAAACAAAGTAACATTATTACGTAAAGTGTAACATGTTACAACGTTAGGACTTTTAGTACAATATGCACAAATCCTCTTTCTTTTTTACTTGGATATGTACTATAGTAATATGGAGTTATACGGTTATGTAATATGTACATATTTCTCAAAATTTGAAAGGGGTTTTACTCTGCAATGGAAACAGTAAAGAAAAATGGAGCAAAAAAGAGCATATGGCTGCTGGCAGTTATTTTAGTGAGCTACTTCATAGTTGGTTTTCCGGACGGAGCGTTTACTGTGTCATGGCTTTCTATAAGATATGAGCCGGGGTTTGAAGGCATGACAGTAGCACACACAGGTTATATTCTCGTAGGATATTCCATTACTTACACTTTAGCAGGGGTTCTTTTATCTTGGTTTAACAGTCGTATGAAATTGCAAACTCTTTATTTTTGGGGTTTGGTAATAATGGGTGCGGGCTTTGTGTGGCTGGCTCTTTCTCCAAATTTTACTATGGCACTTGCAGCTATAACCCTTTACGGCTTTGGCACAGGTTTAATGGCTTCAAGTATGAACTCCTACATGGCTAAACATTATACCGCAAGGGAAAATAACTGGATGCACTGTTCATGGGGCGGCGGTGCGTCATTAAGCCCTATAATTATGGGTGGAATGATAGCTGCTTTCAGTTGGCGTGCGGGATATTTCCTGATTACCGGCATTTTAGCTGTCGTAGGGATTATGCTTCTTATCAGTATGGCTAAAAAAATATGGATTGACGGCGATGAAGCTGAAAAGCAGGATGATAAGAGGGATATAGTAAAGGAAGAAGTGAAGAAGCAGTACCTTACAAAAAAGTGGCATCAGGCAGTCGAGATTCTGACATTCTTTTTTTTAGGGGGAACAGACTATACCCTCGTATTCTTTACAGGTGCGGCACTAATCGCAAGAGGAACTCATACTTTTGACGATGTTGTTATGTTCTCTGCTGTTTACTACATCGGTATGACTGTAGGCAGGATGTTCTTCGGCTGGACTGCAAAGTGGCTGAAAGAGGTTCCTATTGAAAGAATTGGTGTAGCTATATCTTTAGTTGGGCTTATAATAGTGTATTTTGCAGGCAATATTTGGGGTATGGTTTTACTGGGCATTGGTCTTGGTCCTTTGCTCCCTACTTTGGTAAGCGACTCTTCAAACAGGTTTACCCCTCGTATTTTATCCAAAATTGTAGGGTTAGAACTTGCGGCTTTTGGCGCGGGCATTGCGGTCTTGTTCTTTATTACCAGTCAAGTTATGTATGTTACAGGTAACTATGATAACCTCTTTCCTTTAGCTTTGTCATTTATTGTACTTGTGTTCATATGTAATGAAATTTTGGCATGGGCACTTAAAAGAGAGCAGCGAAAAGGTGAAGGGGCAAAATAAACACATTATCAAATCGGTACAATCACGCCTATTATTATCAAGGTAATTGTGATACACTTAAGTGACCCCAAAAGAAGACAAAGCAGCAAGGGGACATTGGAGGTAGTGTGTGAAATTACTCGTTTTCAGCGATTCTCATGGCGATAATAAGATCATGGGTGATATTATAGCTAATATGTATAATGAAATTGAGACAATCCTTTTCTTGGGGGACTGTGTTGATGATTTTTCGGACTTCCAGTATATTTATCCTGAAAAGTATTTTATATATGTAATCGGAAATTGTGATCTTAATCATAATGAGCCGGTGGGGCAGCTTATTGACATAGATGGCAAAAAAATATTCATGACCCATGGAGATCGTTTTGGCGTAAAAGCAGGTCATAAAATGATAATTAGAGAAGCTATGAAGCTTGGTGCAGATATTTGTCTATATGGTCACAGTCATTCGCCTTCAATCCTTTTAGATATTGACAGCGGCGTTTATTTAATGAATCCCGGCAGTATTTCAGAGCCGAGGCGTACTGACTATCCCACTTTCGGCATAATAGATATTGAAGCAGGTAAAATTAGCCTTGAAATTATAGAGGTGAGTAAAAAAGGGCTTTCTCCTCTTATGAGTATTGATTAATATAAATATATAGGTTATCATGAAAGAAAAATCATAGGAGGTTGTTATGAGTATAGACGTTAATTATATGGTTGACTTGTTTTTGAAATATGTGGCTGTGGATACTCAGGCTGATGGGGACGCGGAAATTATACCTTCAACCCAAGGGCAGTGGGAATTGGCTGAAATTGTGGCTAAAGAATGTGAAAAGATTGGGTTATCTGATGTTAAAGTCCATAAAACTTGCTATGTTACCGCAACGCTTAAATCCAATATGACCAAACAAGTTCCCACAATAGGCTTTTTAGCTCACCTTGATACGGCTCTTGACGCTTCCGGGAAAAATATTAAGCCAAGGCGTATAGAAAATTATGATGGAAACGATATAAAGCTTGACAGCGGCAGAATAATGTCCGTAGAGGAGTTTCCAAGGCTTAAAATGTGCAAAGGTATGACTTTAATAGTAACTGACGGTACCACACTTTTGGGCGGGGATGACAAAGCGGGTGTTGTGGAAATCCTTGCCGCTATGAAGTATTTGATTGAAAACCCTGAAATAAAACATGGGGAGATTAAAATTGCCTTTACTCCTGATGAAGAGATAGGTACAGGTATGAACGGCTTTGACGCCAAAGAGTTTGGTGTGGAGTTTGCCTATACTGTAGATGGAGGTCCTGAAACCGTATTTAACTATGAAACCTTTAATGCCGCCGGAGCAACTGTTGATATTACAGGCAAAAGTGTACATACAGGCATGGCTAAAGGGATACTTGTAAACGCGGCTCTCATAGCCGCTGAAATAGCCTCGATGTTTCCTGTAGAGGAAACACCTCAAAATACCGAAAACTACGAAGGCTTTTATCACCTTTCGTCTATGTCAGGAGGCGTGGAAAATGCAGTATTAAAATTTATTATCCGCGACCATGATATGGACAAATTCTTGAAAAAGAAAGCCTTTGTGGAAGATGTTGTTAAGAAAATTAACGCAAAATACGGCGATGTGGCAAAACTTACCATGAAAGATTCCTATTACAATATGGCTGAAAAAGTTAACGAAAACAAAGCCATAGTAGATTATGCCTTGACCGCCTACAAAAACCTTGGCATAGAGCCGACAGTAATCCCAATAAGAGGCGGCACTGACGGCTCAAGACTTTCCTTCATGGGCATTCCTTGCCCAAATATATTCTATGGCGGGGATAACGCCCACGGTCCTTATGAGTATGTAGTGGTAGAGTCTATGGAAAAAGCGGCTAAAGTTGTTGTTGAGATTGCAAAATTAGTCGCACAGTAGGGGTAGGGAGGAAAAAACCATAAGTTCCTCATTGCACGCTGGTTCTTAATCCGCATTAGGGTCTTGACTTAGCCTTTCTCTTATGATAATATCTCACAAAGCGATGATGAAAGAGTTACGCCTTTCTAGTTGGGATTATTTCCCGGTTCACGCCCGTTACAGCGTTTTGAGGTATATTGAGCGAATAGGCTGAATATGCAAAATAAGGTGGTACCGCGAGTCCTCTCGTCCTTATAGGATGAGAGGCTTTTTATATATTTGAGGAGGGATAAGAAATGATTAATAATGTTAATATCTACGATACCTTGGTGGAACGGGGCTATATCGCCCAAGCAACCCACGAAAAAGAGATTAGAGACCTTCTCGGCTCTGAGAGGGTAACTTTTTATATAGGCTACGACCCAACGGCGGACAGTCTTCATGTAGGGCATTTTTTAACTTTGATGGCAATGGCTCATTTACAGCGTGCCGGTCATAGACCTATAGCCCTTATGGGAGGCGGCACAGGCATGATTGGAGACCCTGATAAGGCTGATACAATGCGCCCTTTAATGGATGTAGCACAAATAGATCATAATATAGAATGTTTTAAAGTGCAGATGGCGAAATTTATCGACTTTTCAGACGATAAAGCTATCATGGCAAACAACGCCGACTGGCTTAGGCATTTAAACTACGCGGATTTTATACGTGAATACGGTGTACACTTCTCTGTAAACCGTATGCTTGCAGCCGATAAATATAAAATCAAATTCGAAGGCAGCGGGCTTAACTTTTTTGAGCTTAACTATGTGGTTATGCAAGCCTATGATTTTTTGGAGCTTAACCGCCGCTTCGGCTGTACTATGCAATTTGGCGGCAGCGATCAATGGTCGAATATTATCGCAGGGACTGAGCTTATAAGAAGGATAGATGGCAAAAACTCATACGGGCTTACTTTTAATCTTTTAACCACCAGCCAAGACGCTAAAATGGGCAAAACAATGGCAGGTGCCGTTTGGCTTAACCCTGAAAAGACCTCCCCATACGAGTTTTACCAATACTGGCGCAATGTTGAGGATGTAATAGTAGGTAAACTTTTAAGACTTTTGACATTTTTGCCTATGGAAGAGATAAAAGAGCTTGAGACCCTTAAGGATAAGGAGATAAACAAAGCAAAAGAAGTGCTGGCTTACGAGATTACGAAAATAGTACATTCCGAAGAGGATGCAAAAGCAGCGGAGGAAGCCTCAAAAGCTTTGTTTGCCGGTGGAAATTTAGGCGGCTCAATCCCTGAAACGGAGCTTTCAGCTTCCGATGTGGAAAATGGCATAAATATCATTGAACTGCTGGAAAAAGCCGGCCTCATACCCTCAAGAGGAGAGGGGAGAAGGTTAATTTCAGGGGGCGGTGTGAAAGTAAATGATGTTAAAATATCAAACCACGAGCATATAGTATTGAAAGAAGATTTTGCAGACAATGAAATTATGATTCAAAAAGGGAAAAAGACTTTCCATAGGATAAAATTGGTATAAAAAGCTATAGCCCGGGCGCATTTGAAGCCATCTTGCGCCCGGACTGTAAAACTTGTTAAAAATCTCTTGACTTTTCCAAAAAACACCTGTAAAATATATCATTGTGAGATAAATTACAAAACAGCAAAAACCAAGCCCAGATAGCTCAGATGGTAGAGCAGAGGACTGAAAATCCTCGTGTCGGCGGTTCGATTCCGTCTCTGGGCATTTTGCAACAAAAACATAATATTTACGCGGGTGTAGTTCAATGGTAGAACATCAGCCTTCCAAGCTGAATACGTGGGTTCGATTCCCATCACCCGCTTAGGATAAAAAACCCGCCGTTTCTATATAAGGAAGAGGCGGTTTTTGGTTTTAGGAGGTATACAATATGGAAGTTAGACTTGCAACATTGAACGACGTAGACGCGTTACGTCCACTTTTAACTGAGTTTTTTGCCTACAATGCAAATTTACAGCCACTGTATTGTTACGCAGATGATGAAAGCGGAGAGTATCCCAAGAACATGATTGAAAACGATAATGCAGACTTTTTGATTGCTTTAGATAAGGATATAGCTGTTGGATTCATTCATATAAGCCAAATGAAAACGCCTCCATATGGGTCTGTTATTCCTCATAATTATGCTGAAATAATGGCTTTTATGGTGACAGCTTCACGCAGAGGGCAGGGAATAGGTTCTAAGCTAATTGATGCCGCAAAGCAATGGAGCAAAGACCGAAATCTGGATTATATTGAGCTTATCTCTTTTACCAATGCAGATGCAGCCAATAGTTTCTATGATAGTAAAGATTTTGCCACGGTGCTGCATTTAAGGAGACATATGTTATAGGATGCTGCATGTAAAGGAGATTCCAAATGCAACCAACCAAACCTGAAATGACAGCAGAGGACGTTATAAAAATAATCAAGCTGCTAGAGCAAAACGCTATCGAAGTCTATATTGACGGCGGGTGGGGCGTTGATGCCTTGCTTGGGGAGCAGACACGAAGGCACAATGACCTTGATATAGCAATGCCCCACAAATTTGTGCCAAAACTACGTGAACTTCTTGAAGCTAAGGGTTATAAAGATGTGCCTCGTGATGATACACGGGATTGTAATTTTGTGATGGGTGACGAAGGCGGACGATTAATTGACATTCACACATATACTTTTGATGAAAACGGCAAAAATATATTTGGAGTTGCTTATGAGCCTCACCACTTGGTCGGAACCGGTGTAATAAACGGGTATCCGATAAAATGCGTTCCGCCGGAAGTATCTGTTGAGTTTCATAAAGGTTATAATGTTGATGAAGACGATTATCGTGACGTAAAAGCATTATGCGAACGATTTAACATTTCTATGCCAAAAGAGTACGAAAAGTTTGTGAAAGAAGATACCTTTAATACCTCTGATTAATATACATATCAGCCTGTGACACTTTCACCTCATCTTGAAAAACACCTTCATTCCTAAGTCTGCTCAATATGCCCTCATTCATAGAATGCAAAATAGTATTAGGCTCTGTAAGCTTAATTTCAAACAATCTATATTTCATATGCTTGCTTTTTACCTTAATAAAATAAGCACTTACTCCTTTAAAGTCCATGAGTTCAAGGGCTTTTAAAGTGGCGGCATCTTTTTTTGCGTAATAGAAATCCACTTCTTTTAAATGCTGTGCCTTGGACTTCGGGCTTACAGCAGAGGAGGCGATCATCTTAGATTCCTTAGCGTGGGCGTTGTAAAATTGATAATTAAACAAGCATTTGTCAATATTATCCAAATATTTGAAGGGTTCCCTCCGAAGACCTAAAACCGCATCGAAATTTTTTTCGAGATATTCGCTTTTTGTCATGTCACCCATTATATATTGGTCAATAAGGCTTTGTCTGTATTCAAAATATTTCTGTATTTTATTCATTTTAAGCATCCTAACTGGCATATATTGCTTTTGAAATTTAGGTCAAACTCATATATAATATAACATAATAATACGGTTTTGAACACAAAAAACATTATAAGTGATAGGGGGAAATAGAATTGTTTGAAAAATATCAAAATTATTTAGAATATTATATTGACAATATTAAGCCTGTGATAAATGAACTTGACATAGCCCTAAAGTGTAAATCAAGGCTTAAAAATAAGGAAATTTCCAAAATACTGGGAATATCGGAGGAAGAAATTGAAAATTTGCGGAAAAAGCACAATTTGGAAGCAATTAACAGCGACTCGCTTATAAAAATTATGCAGGAAGGCAGCTCCTCCATATGCAAAATATTTCAAAGAGAGATGGAAGTAGGCTCGCCTTTTACATATACCAGAGATCAGCTGGCATACATATATAATTTCGACAAAGACCTAGTAAATTACGTTTGCGAAGATTTAAATATTAAGGAGATAACTTGGCAGAGTATGCCGATAGTTTTCGGTTCTTTACCATATATTGACTAATATTGTCGAAATGCTTGATGGATACATTAATTTAGTGTATAATATATTTTAAGGACAGGGGCTAACAACCCCTAAATAAGGGGATGTACTGGTTTCGACGGGGATTGTGAGCTTAGGAATAGCCATCCGCAGGGGGAACTGCGATAAAAGCCCACCAAAAAATTAATCGACAACGATAATTTAGTTTTAGCAGCCGCTTAAGGCCGCTCGTCAGCCCCGGTTTTTCTGTCGCCCGGGAACCTGGCGCCGACTAGACAGAGCACTTTTGCATGAAAGCTTTGACATGTAAAAAGACCCTATGAAGCTACCGAACCCTAAAGCTTGTCAATTTGCTTTTTGGTAAGGGAAATTTAGAAAATTGACTGTGATGGGAGAAGTTTTTAAGACCAGGTTTTCGGACAGGGGTTCGATTCCCCTCATCTCCACTATACGAGTATTACACGAACTCACTTATTACTTCAAAGGCGGCTTTGCCGTTACGGTGTGGTTGTGATACTAATAAAGCATACAGCTTTGGTTTATCCATCACTGTATGCTTTATTTTGCAGTAAAAGAAAAATGCCGACAGAAGAACCGTTGCGCTACGGCGTAGCATCAAGTTTGTACACAGAAAGTCATAGAATTTCTTTTTATTGCTGTTTTTGTGGTTGCGAAAATTTTTCACTCAAATGTACTCACGGAAACCTAACCTTGCATTGACTTCACTCTTTCTTGAAGTCACTTAACGCATCTTTGTTTTCAAGATATGGCAATGCGGACATACAGGCGAGGAAAAAATCAAAAGTCCTATCGTGCCAATATATCTTATCGTTGTCATCTAATTCAGCAAATTTCCTTGCGATTTTGTCTGTCGGAGAGTGTCTAGCCCCAACCTTATTAAACAGCAATCCTGTGTCACTTTGCAAGCCGTCAAATTCAGTATTTTTTAGCTTGCTCCGCATAGTTTCAAACTTCTTATATAGTGTTGCCAGTATTTCGCCCTTGCGTTGTAAATCATCTTCATAATCAATCATCAGATACTCTGTTAAACTACGGTCTATCTCTGGATACGCTAAAGCAACTGCATCAGAAGCGGCATTGCTGTATCTAATATAAAACTCCATATCATCTTTATCATAAAATATTTCGGCTTTAAGTTTGCTGACAAGCATATCTATATTGTGCATAACAGCACCTGTGAAATCCCTGCTTGCCAAAGAGAGTTTATACCTATGAACGCCACTAAAAGTAATTTCGACATGAACAACACAATTGTAAGCATATTGTAGAAATTGGAGCATACTTGCTTCGGTCACACCCTCTGACATTTGCTCCCTACTTATTCCCATTGCTCGGCGCATTTCGATAACGCTTGTAAATGTGCCACGTAAACGCCAGTTAAGAAAATCAATGCTTACAAAGTCCTCTATAGTCAGTTCTGCACGAGGTTTTGGATATAAGCCAGTTATATCATACTTACATATTACAGCATATCGTGAAAGCATTTGCTCAATTTTTTCGTATTCTTCCGTCAGATTAAAGTGAGGGAAATTGTTTTGTTGTGAAATCTTTTTCAACTAATTACCCCCTGCTCTTATTAAACGTCATGCCTACTTGCATGGATTCAAATTCCACAGGCTCCCATTTAGCCGCATCTTCAAGCATAATTTGCAAAGTGCCAATCAGTTCATCAACCGAATCGCCCATTGGTGACATCGCATGATTTTCATTAGAGTCTTCAAGTTTACCATCTTTATCAAGATAAACTTCACAAAGCGTATATTCTCTGGTAATTTCATCATCACCAGTGCCATGTTCGATATATAAAGTTTGGTATCTCCAACCACCAGATTTGTTTTTGCTCATAGCTCGCAACCCCTTTTGCCTATTGGCACAAAAGCAATAAAAAGAAAATCTATGACTTTCTGTGTACAAAACTCAAAATCACGCCGCAGGGCGGCTGTACAAACCCTCACCGTGAGGATATTACGCAAAAGTTCAGGCTAATCTCTTTTGACATTCGCCCAATTTCCATACGTACCTGTTGCAAGTTCCTGTTCGCCAAGTCGAAGATGGTGCAAGTCATTTTCCGATAACTCATCATCATCCCAACCATCGTTATTCAAGTCCTCAAAAAGTGCTTCAACACTATCATAACTTTTGTACAGGTGCGGGTTGCGTTTCATTTCTTCTACTTCTTCGACAGCGGCTATCGTTTCAGCGTTCAAATTTGGCATCTTAGCGCATAATGGACATTCTGTTTTCTCTGTTTCAGCACATTGAGCGCATAGGGTTTTTATCCAACCACTCAAACCACCTGTATCTACCTCGCTTACTTTTTCTTCACTGCTGCAATTTTCGCATATACAAAGGCTTTTTTCTTCGGCTTCTTCAATCAGTCTATATACTTCCTCTGTGTTTGCTACGCCTTTACAGTCCACTTCAAAGCACAAGTAGCCATATTTTTGTTTTGCGTAGGTAACTCTTGCACCTGCGGATTCTATCTTTTCAACATATTCATCATGTAATTTTTGCCAACCACGCCAGTTGTAGTTATTTGGGCGTTTATCGGTCATGCCTACACCATCTCCAACACATTGCTATAATAAAGGTTTCTGCTTGCGTATTCAAAGGGTGCGTTATCCCTCAAAAATTCTTGATATTCTGGATTTTTTGTATTGTACACATATACAGGATAAGGCATAGTGTATATAGAGCTGTATACCCAATCAGGAACATCAAGCCCATAGTCATTTGATAACTTATGAGCCGCCGCCAAAATGCACGCATTTAACATATCAGAATTATTTTTTACTTGCGGTGGACTGCTAATCATTTCATGCCTCACTGTATCCGTTGTTCGATAAAATACGTCCAAAAAAGAACCAAGTGCAATCTCAAAGTCATGGTAATTTATAACGTCCGTTAGATTGTAGCTTGACACGTTGTACCCCCCTAAAACAAGTCGGAGTGTGTGCCTGTTCGGGTTAGATACAGATACAGTGTATCGTCCTTTTTCCTATAGACGAGCAACCAATCTGGCGTGATGTGGCATTCCCTACAGTCGATATAATCACCTTTCAATGCGTGGTCTTTATATTTTTCGGGCAACTGCTCACCTTTCTTCAAAATTGCAAGCACTTCTGTGAGCAACGATAAGTCGTAACCACGCTTTTCAACTCGCTTCAAATCTTTTTGGAATCTTGTTGTCGGCTTGACCGTGTACATTAAGCAAGCAACTCCTTCATCATCTCGTCAATGTCGGTGTAACTCTTGCCGAGTGTCGGGTTCTTTATCATAGCTTCAACTTCCTCGATTGCGGCTATGGTTTCAGCATTTGGAGTGCTTTTGGACACTCTAAAGGGTATTCCCTGCTGTCTTACAACGGTTTTTGCAAATACAGTAAACGCTGCTGTCATCGACAAGCCTAAGTCGTTGCAAGTATTGTCAAAGTCACGCTTCAAATCTTCGTCCATTCGGATATTGATACTTGTTTGAGCCATTAAAAACACTTCCTTTCTGCTCTTAGTATAACCATCATACCATAAATGTATTTACAGTGTCAACGAATTTGCGCGCAGTTTTTGAATGTATTTTTTGAATGATGTCACAAAGGAATTTACCTTCCTGCTGTTTTGCGGTGCAATCGCAAAATAAGAGAATAGCCGCCCTGCGGCGGCATAGCTTGATTTTCTTTTTTATTACTTATAGGATATGGCCTGTATTGTATTGGCAGTACAATACAGGCGAAGTTGGGGGGCCGCAAAACAGGGAGCATTATGACAATACAATGCGCCCCAAAAGCTAGACACAAAACTAACTTTTGGGGTGCTTTTTTTGAAGAAGCAGACTTATTAGGCACTGCCGGAGCGCAGATACAACGCTGGGTAAAGCGATGCGAGCACTTTGATACAGAAGGGTTACTGCTAAGAAACGGCAGTTATACTGGAGAGTTTAAAATAAACGTGATAGAATGTATGCATACACATCAGCTCAGCTATCAATCAATGAAACAGCAGTAGTATTCGGCATACCGGAAGAGAAGGGAAAAATAACGAGACTAAAAATTTGAGGAGTGTCGACAAACTAATTTTAATATGATATAATGCCTCGGATGATATGTGTACAAATGTAAAAAGTGTAAAAGCTGACCCTTAATTTCAGCTTGTATATTTTGGTTTAACAAGACCATACTTGTATAAAGAGGAGTGCATTTCATGACAAACATGATATCCAGCGGCATTTATATGTTCTTGCTGCTGCCTGTTGCTGCGGTATTGATTTCCGCACGAATAAACTATATCAGGACACGGCAAAATCCTATGTTTATGCTTTTGTGCCTGGGTGCCACCGGCTGGCTTATTACAGATCTTGCGATACTCTATGTTCTTAATGAGAGTATTAATATTTTTATTTGGAATATGTCGACAATATTTGTAGCTATTGCTTGTCTCTCACTTTTCCTGACTATATTTCAGTTTTTTTTGCCAGGGCGCAAAATGTCCGAGGGTTTTCTTGTTTTGTTGTGTTCTATCCCTTCCATAACTGCTGTATTGGCACTTACATCACCTTTTCATACATTTTTAAGAAGTATTCAAAGTATGAATGTCTGGCCCAGGGAAGTTGATTATTCATTAGGCCCTTGGTTTGCGGTTCATTCTGTATTTGCCTTTGTAATGACGATTACCAGTATTGTTATTGTGGTTATGTATGGGCTTTCCGGAAAATCAAAGTCCGACCGAGGTGCTTCTGTGCTTTTTATTATGGCCCTTGTCATGTTACTGATAGGCAACGTGCTATATGTGACAGATATTTTACCTTTAAACATAAACCCTACATCAATGGGTGCTGCCGTGGCTTTGATACTGATACATCTGGCCCTGACAGACAGCAAATATAGTATAAGTTTTCGTATGTTTAACACATTAAAGAGTAGAATAACTTTCCCGATTCTTATGGTGATGTTTATTATGATTATTGCCATTGTTGTATATGTGGCCAGGACTACACGGCTTCTTGTTGAGGATTTTGAGGACGGCAGGATGATAGCGGCCACCCAGGCGGTGCGTGCTCATCTTGATGCATATGAGCAAAAGACTCTTATAGCTGCTTCGGCAATGGGCAGCAGTGCTGAGCTGATAAGGCTTATTAACCTCGGGGAGCGGGAAGCTATTTGGCAATATGTTAATGAAAGAGAGCGGCATTTTGGTGTTGATGAAATTATTGTTGCTAATTACGAAGGTACGGTACTCTCTCACTCCTTGGACGAGGGTTCCAATGGGGTAAATGCCAGGGATATTGCATCTATAGCGGCGGGATTGCGAGGGGAAAACCTTACCCTCTATACGCCTACGGACGCGCACTATATGGTTATGAGTACTTCGTCACCCATTATGGATGGCGGCATGATTGTCGGCAGCGTGTCGGCGAGTTTTGTTGTGAGTTCAAATGAATTCGTAGATAATATTTCTCGGATATTTGGCGTGGATATTACGGTTTTTGACGGCAATACTTCAGTTTCGTCCACTCTTATCCATCCCGCAACCGGTGATAGGGCTATAGGCACTACTGTGGCACCCGATGTTGCGGCAGCGGTGCTGGAGCGAGGGGATAGCTTGGCTCTCGATTTAAATATATTTGGTTTACTGCCTTTTTCTGCCTATTATTTCCCGCTTCCGGATGCCTATGGCAATCCTGTCGGCATGTTTTTTATCGGTATCTCTCAAGAGCATGCAATTGCTACTACCAGTGCCCAGCTTCGCAATATACTTCTCATTGCCATACTTGGCGTTGTCGTGGTTTCTGCAATTATGTTCCAGTTAATTTTTAGAACCCTGAAGCCTCTTAGCTCTCTTGCAGAAAATATCAAGGATGTGGCGGCAGGGAATATTAATGTGAATATAGACCGGTCAAAAATCACATACGATGAAATAGGTATGCTAACAACTGATGTATGCGGTCTCATTGATGTTTTGAAAGGGATTATTGATGACTTGGCTGTGGTTTCCCATGAGTTTATAGTGGCTGGCGACTTTGAGAAACGAGTTGACATAGATAAGTATCATAATTCGTTCAGGGAAATGATTGAGGGAATTCATAGTATCATGGATGACCAAACAAACGATATTTTGAAGGTGCTGGGTGTTGTAGAACAGATTGGCAACGGTGATTTTAATGTTGCGATTGAAGGAATGCCTGGCAAAAAAGCGATTATGCCTCAGGTACTCCGCAGTGTTACCGACAATTTAAACAGTGTTAGCGCCGAAGTAAGTGGAATGATTGACGCGGCGACAAAGGGTGATTTCTCCATAGAAATTGATGCAAATAAATACAGTGGTGACTGGTGCGAGATTATGGAAGGCATGAATCGCCTTGTGGCGGCTGTGGCAGAACCTCTTGCGGTCATAGAATCATCTTTGAATGAAATGAAAGACGGCAATTTTGAGGCTGCAAGAATTGAAAAGTCCTTCGAGGGCACTTTTGAAAATGTGAAAAACGCACTTAATACAACCGATGAAACCACCCTTATCTATATAAGTGATATTGCGGATATTCTCGGCCGCATAGCGCAAGGTGATTTGACAGTCACTATAAAGCGGGACTATATAGGGTCATATGCACCTATAAAGGCTTCCCTTATCGCCATTCTGGAATCCCTAAATAACACAATGGCGGATATTTCCGCTGCTGTGGATCAGGTGGCTATGGGGGCCGGACAAATATCCCAGAGTGCTATGCAACTTGCTGAGGGGGCTACGAGACAAACTGCCTCTATTGAGGAATTAAGCAGTTCTCTTGCCTTAATTCATGAGAAAGCTAATCAGGCAAGCGGTAGTGCGGAAACGGCAAATATGAGTACCAAGGACTCTCAAGAATTTGCGGCACAAGGCAGTGCTGCTGTCAAGTTTATGTCGGATACTATGAACGCAGTTATGACATCAAATGCAGACATCACCAAAATAATCGATGTTATCACCAGTATTGCGTTCCAAACAAATCTGCTTGCTCTAAATGCATCTGTTGAAGCTGCAAGGGCAGGTGAGCATGGCAAGAGCTTCTCTGTTGTAGCCGATGAGGTGCGTACTTTGGCGGGCAGAAGTCAGCAATCAGCTTCCGATACCGCTGCTATTGCCGAAGAGAACAATAAAAATGTGCAAGAGGGTGTGAAGGCCGCAACAGAGGTGGTAGCTTCTTTCGAAACCATTGCCAGCAACATAGGCGAAATTTCAAACCATGTTTCGCATATTGCCAATATTTCCAGTGAGCAGCTGGATTCCATATCCAGCATAAATGCGAGTATTTCAGATATAACCGGTGTAGTTTCAGGTACCTCAGCAACGGCAGAAGAATCTGCGGCAGCTTCGCAAGAGTTGAGATCCCAAGCAGAGATGCTAAGGCAAAAAGTCGCATTTTTTGAGCTGAAAGATCAATAATGAAGTTGTTGCAAAATAAGCAAGGGGTAATAGGGGACTTCAAACACCGCAAAAGCGGCGGTATACACCGCCGCTTTTTATAAGCGAAGAAGAGATTTCAGGGTAATCAACAAGAATTGGAGATGCTTGCAGTGAATATCAGCAATATCATGCTAGAGCGGCGCGACTTGATTAACACACTTAATGAGCTCAAAAATAACCGTTTAATAATTGTATGTGCACCGGCTGGATATGGTAAAACAGTGTCTGTCGTACAGTGGTTTGACAAGGATTCTCGTGCTAAAGCTGTTTTTTTTGCGGACGAGTATGATAATGACACCTCTGGTTTTTGTGTGCGTTTTTGCTCTGCGCTTCTTACTTGTCAACCTCGTAATGCAACCCTTGATTCGTTTGTTTCGCATCCGTCATTTCAAAATGCTCCTGAAGAGTTTACACTTCGTGCCATTTCAGCCCTTTCTGCCAGAAAACAGACGGTGCTTGTTGTAGATGATTTGCATCTGCTTCATAACAGCAAAGTCTTGCAGCTGCTCCGTGTTTTTATTGGGCGTTTGCCTAAAAATTTTCAAGTTGTTTTAATTAGCCGTCACGATTTGCGGTTGAGTTTTTCCGATCTATGGATAAAAGGTCAAGTTGCCTATGTAGGCGCAGATCAATTTCTCTTCACCGAAAAGGACATAATTGATTTGTGCAAAATACGAGGCGGGTCAATTACACAGGAACAGGCAAAAGATGTTAGTCAGAAAACCCAAGGCTGGGCAATTGGAATCAATGCGTTTTTACTCTCAGGCGGGGATTATTCCAATAAAGTTTATGGCTACTTAGATGATTTTATAAGGATGAATATTTGGGAAAACTGGGATGAGTCAACCCAGAATTTTATGCTCCGCACCTCGGAATTAAAGGAGCTTAATTATTCATTATGTGCTGCGCTGACAGGTAATTTAAACTGCGATAAATTTATAAAAGAGTTGTTACAAAAAGGTGCTTTTATTACGCAGTTGAAAAAGGGTGTTTATCGTTATCACCATTTATTTCAGCAGTTTCTTAAACGTATGGCTAATGAGCGGGGCGAGGGGTTTTTGTACTCTCTTTTAGAAACTGAAGGTCAATGGCATTTGGCACAAGGGGATTTTTACAGTGCCATAGATTGTTTTATTCGATGTAAAAGCTATATTGGAATAGCAAATTGTTTTGATTTTTTGGCTGGTTCCGGAAACAGCAATTTTGCTTTGGAGCGGCTTATTCCAATATTTAATCATCAAGAAGTTAAAAATGCCGCAAAACATTACCCTCGTTTGTTATTTTTGCTGATTATATGTGCATTTGCTGATGGACGTGCAAATGATATGGTTCTTTTTATGGATGAATATTACTCCAGGCATAATGAAATTTTGGCAGCTTACCCTGAGTCGGTGTATAAGTCGCTTTTTTTGCGTATATATGATTTTCGTGTTCCCCCAAGCCGGATGATGGATGAAATTGGAGCATTGTCTGATACATCCGATGTTTCTTTTACACCTTGGAGCGCATCACTGCATATGCCATTTCTTCATCGGGCTCTCAAAGACTATTCTGAAATGGCTATCGGGAATGTGATTGATAACTGCAAGATGCTGCAATCAAATATTGGCTGGATTCTTGGTGAGGAAGCCACTATGCTCCTTCAAATCTTAACAGCGGAACTGTTATACGAAAAAGGAGATTTGGAACAAGCATATGAATATGCTGTAATGGCAGCGGCAGAAGCTAAAAGCCATTTTCTGCCGGAATCAACCTTTTGTGCTATGTCGATTTTGGTTTTTGTACTGGACGCGCTTAACAGAGAAGGTGATAAAGGCTCTATGGCAGCATCTAAGGTATGCGAATCTATATCGCAGCTTATTGAGGAAACTAAATCATACGAGCTGCTTCATAATTTTGATGCCTTATCAACACGCCGTCAAATTGCGGTCGGTAATATTAAAGCTGCTAAAGGATGGATTGATTCGCAAAATTCCGAAAGCCCGATTTTATATAAAATGTATGCTGATTTCACTACATGCAGGGCTTTTATAGCCACTGAAAACTTTGATTGTGCAATTATTCTATTAAAAAAAGTTTTAGGAATTGCCAGGGCTTTTAATCGAACCCTAGACATCATTGAGGTGCAAATACTATTGGCGGTTGCTTACTGGAAAAAGAAAGGGAAATTTCAAGATATCGCATTGGATCATTTGGATGCAGCAGTTTGTATGGCCTACCCTTACGGCTATGTTCAAATGTTTGTAAATGAAGGTGCAAAGATTGCCGGGATGCTGCATAAACTAACAAATCGTGTTAAACAGCGGAAAGAGGGTGGTAGCGGGCTTTTTAGTTTTGTCAGGCTATTATACTTAAAATCTCGCGATTACAAAAATGTCGAAGCAGAAAGCAGAACGGCAAAAGTACCTGTAGTATTTACAGATAAACAAAAAGCAGTAGCACAGCTGCTTTGCCAAGGTAAAACCTACGAGGAAATCGCAGAAACCTTAGGTATTAAAAGAGGGAGCGTTCGTACTCATCTAAAGTTTATTTATAACAAACTTGATGTAACAAATGGTATAGATGCCGTGGATAAAATAAAAATAATGGGATTATTGAATCAATACTAGTCATTATAGTGAAATTACTTCAAAACAGTAATAATTAAGTATAAAATATATCTACAAGATAAGGTGCCTGTCTAAATTAGCAGGCACTTTTTGTATTATAGCGAAATTGTAAATGTATGGAAGGACATGCCGCTCTTTTCTAAATGGACAATTCGCAAAGTTCAGTATTTTAAGGCATCTTATCGGCATGAAGATAAATCTGCGTAGCTAATATATGCCTTGTGCAAAGAAGTTTAGATTAAAATAGACCTACCTAACGAGGAAGTAAGGAAATTTTTTTTATGCTAAAATTTATGCAAATGAATTAAATTAAGTCATATTTAGAGTGCAAAAATATACTGAAAATTCAAATTACTCACAAAAACAATTCGTAAGGAGTTTAGAAAATGAGTGAAAAGAAGAGCAGGGCAATCAAAAAAATTCGTAAGGGCAGTTAATATATTTCAATTTTTAAGTTAAGGGGATGAGACTCAAATGGACAAAATTAGAGGATTAAAATTCAAAGGTAAAATTTTACTGCCTACTGCGGTGTTGTTTGTACTGCTGCTCACTATAATTATAGCCTTTTCAATCCGACGGTTTAATAACTTTGCGGAATATCTTATGCAGGCGCGTATAGAGGCTGCCGCAGGAGGCATTAGGGATGTTATTGAAGAGTATAGGATGTTGACCATAGATGTTGGATTTAGAGTCGGTAGTGATCCTCGGATAATTGCCGGTGTATTAAATGAAGATACACCTGAATTGCTTAGGGTTGGACAGCAATTAGCAGACGAACACAACTTCGCATATTTCTCTTTTATGAACAGAGATGCCATAGCATTAGCAAGAACCCATCAACCGCAGAACTATGGTGATCTTATAGGGACGCCTTCTTTGCGAGATGCCACATTGGGAATAATCAGTAATGCTTACGGTGCACAAAGTCAGTATCTTGCCACTGTTCGTTCTAGTGTTCCCATAATGCATGAAGGGGAAATTATCGGCGGGATTGTTTCTGCTATCTCTTTGGATACTGATGCATTTGTTGACAGGATACAAAGAACATTTGATGCTGAAGTCATTGCTTTTGTGGATGGTGTTAGTGTTGCGTCGACTTTTAGAGAGCCTGATGGTTCACGTATGATTGGCACCGAAATGCCTCGGCATATTGCAGAAGTAGTTGTAGGCAGACAGCAGGAAAAGTTTGATACTGTTGAAATCTACGACGAAGTATTTAGTGCGTTTTATCTGCCAATGATAGGCTCCCATGGTGAAATGTTCGGGCAGCTTTTCATTGGATTAAATAACGAGGGCGTTATTGCGGAGCGTAATACCCTAGCACTGCAAGTAATTTTACTGGCTCTATTTGGCGCAGTGATTGCTCTGTTTATACTGTTTTTGATTTCCGAAAGGCTGATAAAGCCTATAAATCAACTTGAGAGGCTGGTTAAGGATGTTTCCACCGGGAATATCAATATTAACATAGACAGGCAAAATATCACCCAAGATGAAATAGGAGATTTGACTCTTAATATACTCAATCTTGTAGATGTTATTAAAGGGATGACAGATGACCTCGTCAAAGTACATTATGAGTACATTAAGATTGGCAATATACATTATGCTATTGATGAATCAAAATACCAAAACGCATATGGTGAAATGATTGGATTGATAAATAACTTAATGACCGCAGTTACCACAGATATACTTGATGTAGCAGATACATTAAATCATATTAGTGATGGTGATTTTGAAAAAAGTATGAATGCCGAGGTTTGGGTGGGTGATTGGGTAGCTATGCCAAAAGCTGTAAACAAACTTACAAGCAATCTAAAAGCTGTAAGTTCCGAAATAGGGGCATTGATTGAAGCGGCAGCAGTTAAAGGAGATTTGAATTTCGAAATTGATGAAACCAAATACAAAGGTGATTGGTGTGAAATTATGATGGGGCTTAACGCCATAGCCAAAGCTGTTTATGCACCTCTTAAGGTTATTGAAATAGCAATGGGAGAGATGCAGGCAGGGAATTTCGATTTAGTTAGTATTGACTCTAAAATCTCTGCTAACGGTGTTAGTCCTAATTCAGCAGATTATAACGGATTATTCAAGGATACTTTAATTGCCTTTGATGCGACTGTTACAGACATATCTTCTTATATCGACGAACTGGAAAAGGTCTTGGCACAAATGGCAGATGGTGACTTGCGTAATAAAATTGAGCGTGAATATGTTGGGTCATTTAATTTGATTAAACGTTCTGTAAATAATATCAGCGATACTTTGAATAAAACTATGTCGGAAATTTCATCATCATCCGAGCAGGTTTTATCGGGAGCAAAACAAATTTCTATCAGCGCACAAGAGTTGGCGAATGGTGCCCAGGAGCAAGCCAGCTCTGTGCAGGAGCTTAATGCCGCGATTGACATGATAGGTCAGCAGACGCGGCAAAATGCTAATAGTGCAACAGAGGCGAAAGAGCTTTCTAATATATCTACCGCTAATGCAAAAGATGGCAACGCGTCAATGAATGAAATGCTGTCAGCTATGGCGCAAATCAAGGAATCGTCTAACGATATTTCCAAGATTATAAAAGTAATTCAAGATATTGCGTTTCAAACCAATTTACTTGCCCTTAACGCTGCTGTAGAAGCGGCAAGAGCCGGGGAACATGGCAAAGGCTTTAGTGTGGTTGCGGAGGAAGTGCGAAGTTTGGCAATGCGTAGCCAAGATTCTGCTTCCGAAACGACAGGTCTTATTGAAACATCAATCAACCGGGTTGAAAGTGGCTCAAGCATTGCGGAATCTACATCCCATACCTTAGACACAATCGTTAAAAATGCCGCTGATGTATCAGAGTTTATTAGTAAAATTTCTATAGCTTCAAAGGAACAAACCGAAGCAATTGCACAAGTAAGCGAGGGGCTATCTCAAATTTCAAGAGTAACACAAAATAATGCAGCAGTTTCGCAAGAAACGGCGGCGGCTTCGGAAGAGCTTGATTCACAAGCCGAACTTTTGCGGCAGCTTGTATCTTATTTTAAACTCTAAATGTCCAAGGGCTTGCCGCCTTTTAGAGGCAGCATATCTCGAAGTGACCGGATTTGAAAGATAAGTGAAAATCTAAGTTAACAATTAATATAGATGAGAGGACAGTGTTATAAATGACAGGATTAAAATTTAAAGGGAAAATAGTTTTGCCGGTGATTCTGCTGATAATCATTCTGCTTGTGAGCACATTGTCAGTTGCGGTAGTACAGTTTAATGGTTTTATGATACATCTTATGGATGCGCGGATGGATACAGCGGCAAATGGCTTAAGAGATTTTGCCGAGGATACGCGGCGCCATGTTATAGATGTAGGACTCCAAATTGCAAATGACCAGCGGCTGGTTCAAGCGATGCTGGGTGAGGATACACAGGAAATCCTCCGTATAGGCCGGCTAATTGTTGAACAGTATGGTGTTACCTATATAACAGCCGCTAATGCGGATGCAATTGTTCTTGCCCGTACAGACGAGCCGCAACGTTATGGCGATGAGTTTCGCACCGCCTCTTTGCTTGAAGCTTTAGAGGGTGTAGTTTCTGTTGCCTATTCTCCTGTAGGCGAACGGCAAATCCCTATCCGTTCTTCTGTGCCTGTGTTTTATCAAGGCGATATAATTGGTGTAGTTGTAGTAGGCTATGCGTTAGACACGCCGAAAGCCGTAAATGCCCTAAGGGATAGATTTGATGCTGAGTTTACCATTTTTGTAGGTGATATGCGTGTTGCATCTACTCTTGTTGATAATTCCGGAAACAGTATAGTTGGAACCAGGATAACAGATGATGCAGTTTTGCGAACTGTATTTCAACAACAACGAGAACTTACTCTTACTACTGATATTTTCGGGCGGAGCTTTAACTCTTTTTATCTGCCCCTTGTTGACCCGGACGGTAATATATATGGCACTATTTTTATGGGATTTCCTACTGATGAAATTTTCCGTGAAAGGAATATAGTAGTCTTTACTTTGATAGGTATAGGCTCGGCGGGAGTAGCGGCGGCAATTGCTATAATGCTTTTTATAATCGGCAGGCTAATGCAGCCTATTAAACGGCTTGTGGATTTGGTAACCAACATTTCCCAAGGAAAACTTAATGTGAATATTGATAAATCCAATATCCCAAACGATGAAATAGGTGTGTTGACACATGATATTGTCGGTCTTATAGATATAATAAAAGCAATTATGGATGATTTGTCCAAAGCATATCATGAATATATGAAAGTTGGTGATATGCACTACACAATAGATGACAGCAAATATCAAAACTCATTTAAAGAAGTAATCGAACTTATTAATGCACTCCTTACGCAAAATACCAAAGATATAGAGAGTATGGCTATTGCCCTTGATAAAATAAAAGAGGGAGATTTTGAAGCAAATGTGGTAATCGAAGATTGGCCCGGCGAGTGGGCAATACTACCACAGACAATGAACGGACTATGTGCCAATCTAAAATCAGTACACGCTGAAATAGCCGGAATGATACATGCGGCAGCCACATTGGGCGATTTACACTACCGTATAGACGAAAGCAAATATGCCGGCGGTTGGCGGGAAATAATGGTTGGGTTGGACGAAATAGCTGAAGCGGTAGACTTGCCGGTTGTCGAAATTAGGGATATAATGGACAATCTTTCGCGCGGGGATTTTAGTGCCAAAGTAGTAGGCGATTATAATGGTGATTTTCTGCAAATGAAGAATGCAGTAAATAACACCATTGAGACGCTTTCACTCTATATTGATGAAATTACGAGGGATTTAGCGGCAATGTCTGGCGGGGATTTAACCACGGTTATTACAAATGAGTATGTGGGCAGTTTTGGTCCTATTAAGGAATCTCTTAATAATATTACTGTAAGCCTAAATAAAACAATGTCGGAAATATCTTCCGCTTCCGACCAAGTACTGACCGGTGCCAAACAAATTTCTATGAGCGCGCAAGAATTGGCAAACGGTGCCCAGGAACAGGCAAGCTCTGTGCAAGAACTTAATGCCACAATTGATGTAATTAACCAACAGACAAGGCAAAATGCGGATAATGCTGTAGAGGCAAGTGACCTTTCCAATAAATCCACAGTTAACGCCCAGGAAGGCAACGAGGCCATGAAGCGGATGTTAAAGGCTATGACGCAAATCAAGGAATCGTCCAGCGATATTTCCAATATTATTAAAGTTATCCAAGATATTGCGTTCCAGACCAATTTACTTGCCCTTAACGCATCAGTAGAGGCGGCAAGGGCAGGCGAACACGGCAAAGGCTTTGCCGTTGTAGCGGATGAGGTTCGAACCCTTGCAGGGCGCAGCCAAGAAGCCGCAACCCAAACAACGGAGCTTATACAAGACTCTATCAACCGTGTTGAAGCTGGCTCAAGCATTGCAGGAACCACGGCAGAAACCTTAGATGCTATTGTTATAAGTGCCGGCGAAGTGCTGGATGTTATAGGCAGTATTTCGACAGCCTCAAAAGAACAGGCAGAAGCAATTGGGCAAGTAAGCGAGGGGCTTTCACAAATTTCAAATGTAGTACAAAATAATTCAGCAGTTTCCGAAGAAACTGCGGCGGCTTCAGAAGAACTTAATTCACAAGCTGAACTTTTGCGACAGCTTGTATCCTATTTCAAACTCTAAAATTTCAAGAAACTATTTTTGCTTACCACTTCGGGGCAAAATGCCCCCAAGTGGTTGGGTTTGAAATATAAGGCGGCTAGAAAATGAATGAGAAAAGAAAATCGATCCCAAAAATAATAGAGGCGTTTAATATGACCGACGATGTATGGCAGAAAACAAGTCGAAGAGACAGTAAAATGTAATTTCATAACAAGTCTAATAAGGAGTTGAGCATGGATGCAGCTATCTGACATAAAAAATGAGATACACCTAATTATGGATGAAATGCGGATAGAAGATTGTCTGCTTATATTCGATTCAACAGGCAATTTAACGGATTGCAACCAAAATAGCCTTGATTTTTTTGATATTTCCAAAAAGAGAGAATTAGCTGAACAATTAGCTGTACTTTCTTCTAAGTATCCAACCGACGGATTGGCTTGCGGCGGAACTTTTATCGAATATATTAGAAATGTTGTAAATAGCGGGAGTATTAATATTGACTGGATTTTTTCTCGTGCTGACGGCAGGTTAATACAGACATATGTTAAATTGGTAGGTATTGATTTAAATCATGTGCTTTGCCAAATACGTATGCGTTATGAGGATGATAAGACCCTGAAAGAAAAGCTGGCTATGGCCGAAGAACAAAGAGTTCGTATAATGCTTGATTCTATCCCTGCAATTTGTACTTTTTGGGATGAATCGCGAAACCTTATTTTCTGTAACCAATCTGCGGCAGAGCATTTTGAACTGGAAAAGCCGCAGGATTATATTGACCGGTTCGGTGAACTATCTCCGATACGGCAGCCTTGCGGCGTATCCTCTATGAAAAAGGCATTGCACTATGTAAACATAGCTTTTGAGACGGGCTATTCCCAGTTTGATTGGATACATCAAAAGCTTGATGGTACGCCAATGCCTTCACGGGTGACATTAATACGGGTAAATTGGCAAGGTGAGCATGGTCTTGTTGGATTTACTGAAGATATGCGTGAGAAATATGCTGAAGATAAATTGCATGAGGATTATCAACAAAGGTTACTATTTATTCTTGATAATGTGCCAATGATTGTAGGTGTTTGGGATGTTGATGGCAGCATGCTAGATTGCAACGAATTTACTGTAAAAACTTTATCCATTAGCCGCAACATAAGACATTATCTTGATATTTCAACACCAATTCAGCCTTGTGGCACAGATTCTCTTGCTTTGGCGAAGGAATATATAGAGCAGGCTTATAAAAATGGTAAGGCGAATTTTAATTGGGTTTATCAAAAGCCTTGCGGAGAAGAAATACCCTGCGAAGTTTCTTTGATGCTGGTGCAATGGGAAGGCAAGCCTGCACTTGTTAGTTTCGCACGTGATTTGCGTGATTTCATTAAATATCAAAAAAATGAGGCGGCAATGCAGCAAAGATTGCAAGCCATGTTGGATGCTTCCCCGATGGTCTGTGCTGTTTTTGATGAAAACATTAATGTTTTGGAAGTCAATCAAGAAGTGGTTAATGTACTAAAATTATCTAATAAACAAGAATATATTGATAATTTTTTTGCCCTTTCTCCGGAGTTTCAGCCTGATGGTATATCTACACGGGAAAAAGCCATTGAAGCATTTACAAATGCGGTTGTAACAGGTGAAGGACATATAAAGGAATGGGTTCAGCTTACTTCTGATGGAGAAGGTATACCTTTTGAAATATACTTAAAACGTATGGAGCTAGGCGAGAAAACTGCTGTGATTACTTATGCAAGGGATTTGCGTGAATATTATAAATTAGGAGAACTTGAGAATATATCAAAGCAAAGACTGCAAGCTATGCTGGATGCTTCCCCAATAATTTGCGCTATTTTTGATGAATATATTAATGTTGTGGAAGTCAATCAAGCGGCTGTAGATATATTGAAATTGTCCGGCAAACAAGAATATGTTGATAGATTTTTTGAGCTTATGCCTGAATTTCAGCCTGATGGGATACTTACGCGAGAAAAAGCTATAGATGCATTTATACAGACAGTTAAATTGGGTGACGGATATATCAAAGAATGGATAATGTTTAATTCTGAAGGAGAGTGCATTCCTTTTGAAGTGCATTTAAAGTCAATGGAACTTGATGGTAAAAAAACAGTTGTTATGTATGCCTATGATCTTCGTGAATCCTATAAGTTAATGGAAGCAGAGCGGAAATCCGGCGAAATGTTTAGCAGACTTTTAGAAGCCTCTCCTATGTTCATTGAAATACGGGATGAGCAGCTTAACCTTATAGATTGCAACGGTCAAGTTGCAAGCCTTTTTGGAGCAGCAAGCAAAGAGGAGTTTATCGAAGAGAATGAAAGATATTATCCGAAATATCAGCCTTGCGGTACGCCATCTAAAGAAAAAGAAACTGTTTTATTAAAACAGGTCTTGCAAGATGGTTATCTCCAATTCGAGTACACACACCTTACTGTGGACGGTGAAGATTTACCCCTTGAATTTACTTATGTGCGCCTCCACAACAACGACAAAACCACTATAGTAGGATATGCTTATGATTTGCGCCATATTAGGCTGATTGAGAAACAACGCCTAGAAATATCAGAAGAAAGTAACAAGGCAAAAAGTAGATTTTTGGCCAGGATGAGCCATGAAATCCGCACACCTATTTCGGCAGTTTTAGGTCTTTCAGAAATTCAATTACGCAATCATGTAATGCCGTCTCAAACGGAAGAAGTTTTTACAAAAATATATGACTCTGCAAAGTCACTGCTAACTATTGTTAATGATATTTTAGATTTTTCCAAAATAGAGTCAGGGAAAATGTCGTTAATAAACAACATGTACGATGTATCCAGTTTGATTAACGATGCATCTCAACTTCATTTGGTTTACTTAGAGCACAAAGATATTAAGTTTCAATTGCACGTAGATGAAAACCTTCCGGTTTATTTGGAAGGAGATGTTTTGCGTATCAGGCAGATTATAAATAATTTGTTAACTAATGCTTTTAAGTATACTGAGTCAGGCTCAGTGACTTTATCTATACAATGCAAAAAGGATAAGGAAGATTATGTGATGTTGGTTATATCTATCCAGGATACCGGCACCGGAATGACCCAAGAGCAGATAGAAAAGATACAAGACTTAAATAGCGAGTATGTACGTTTACACGAGCAGGAGAAGCCTTTTGTCAGCGGCACAGGGTTAGGATTTCCGATTGTTTACAGCTTGCTGCAAATTATGGATGCCCATATTGATTTGGAAAGCGAAGTAGGCAAGGGTACTTGCGCGATTGTTCACATTCCTCAAAAAGCAATCGGTTCGGAAGTATTAGGGAAGGAAGCGGTCCGAAGCTTGCAAAACTTTGAAGCAGGCAAATGGCAGGGTGCGAAAGAATTTGAATTTAAGCCGGAGCCAATGCCCTACGGAAAAGTCCTTGTTGTAGATGATGTGGAACTCAATTTACTTGTAGCAAAAGGGATGCTGGAGGCTTATGAGCTTAATATTGGGTTATGTGAAAGCGGTATTGATGCCATAGAAAAAATAAAGCAAGGTGAAGTATATGACATTATCTTTATGGATCATATGATGCCGGAAATGGGTGGGATTGAAGCCACAAAAATTTTACGGGATATGGGCTATAATCACCCTATTGTGGCACTTACTGCCAATGCGGTTAAGGGGCAGGAGGAAATGTTTATGAATAATGGGTTTTCCGGGTTTATATCAAAGCCGATTGATATTAAAGTCATGAATTCTTATCTTGTTCGCTTTATTCGTGACAAATAGCATTCCTGAGTGTAATTAATACCTACTGAAAATATTTATTATTTTTGATATATATAGCTAAAGGACAATAAGTATCATGGATAAATTACTTGAATTGCTTTTTAGAAGAATCTTTGATAATGATACCTACGAAAGAATCAAGCCATATGCTAATTTCAATTTAAAGAAATGGCAATGGAAATATATTATACATGTAGCATTAAAAATAGATGCAAATGGCGGCACGGTTGCTGAAAACAGAATAGATAAAGTATATTCAATCATGAGTGCTAAGTATGGATTTGAAGGAAGAGAACCTGAAAATATTGAATTATTAGGGTATACCAAAAAAATTCGTGACAGCCTCTTAATAGTGGAGAATAATCTTTGGCTTGCTCCTCAACGATTAATTTATAATTTTGTGGTTGAGCGGAATGATTGTAATCATGTAATAATCAAAAATTTTCTTGCACAATACAATATCGCTTATAATCCGCCCCTGCCTATTGAATCGCTTTATAAACAGATAAGTGAAACGTGTATAAAGAAACACAGTCAACAAATTTCTTTTCTGACAAAAGTTTTGGGCGAGGAAGTATATAACGGTGTAATAAATAAGGATGGCTGTAAAATACTTAGTGCTAAAGGGTTAGGATTAATATTAACAATTGCTGATGTTACCTCAAATCAACGAGATATGATTGAGTGTTTATTTGGTATGCGTACAGAAGATGATAAAGAAATGAGGCTGTTTGAAGTCGTAAAATTATTAGATATTGATGCCGCAAACCTATATAGAGCAGAGGCGAAGTTTTGCAATCCAAATGTTCAAAAAGTGTTGATTGAATGTTTGGAAGGGTGCAATGAAAATATTGACAGTATTATGGAATTGGCTCAAAAACAGGCGTTTAAGCGTAGGTTTTATAATCTGCATAATTTTTACTATAAACTTATGAAAAAAGCAGTTTATTATGAGTTATCAAGAAATGAACTTGACCTTATGTTAGATGTTGCACAGGTAAAATGTGATACAGATAGAAAAATTATCAGCGACTATCTTGGCGTAAATGCCGAAAAAATGGAAAAACTCTGCAAAAATATCCAAGCTACAAATAAACAAGGGAAGACCCTAAATACAAATGAAATTACCGGTAGAGTAAAAATTATACTGGAGCAATTGTTAAATACCAATAGCATGGGTGCAAAAATTATAGAATCTTTTATAAAAGGTGATGCCAAATTCATCAGCGAAATTAGTTACAGGAAAAACAACAAAAAGCAATTAGATCTTATTAACAAGTATGCTAGAACTCCTCAAAGGATAAATACCCCCTTTCATGAAAATATGTGGGATGAAGTATTGAGGGCATTTCAGTTTAACGACAAGCATAAACAGGTTTTCAAATTGTTTTATGGTGTAAATGGTGAAGGTGAGATGTCTATATCAGATATCACTCAAAAATTAGGTACGACCCCAAAAGAGTCATCTGTAATATATGGCGTAATCCTAAGCAAATTTGAACGCTATAGAGATGATTTGGAACTGCTCATTGAGAATTACTACTGTAATAACATATTCGATACGAGTTATGTGTGCCGAAAAAAGCAAAAAGCGTTTTTAAAGGAGATTATGCAAGATGATTTTTGTGGTAATATGAATGTCGTTTTATCAAAAGCGCAGTGGGATTTAATTTTTGAAGAGGCGCGTTTTAACAAAAGAGAGAAAGCCATTGTGTCATATAATTTTGGAATTGGATGTGAATATGAATATGAATATAAAGAAATTAGAGACAAAGTGACCCCCTTGATTACTGAAGGTGGTGTTGCCGCAATAATCAGAAAAGCTCATGCAAAACTGAAAAGCGAAGGTGCAAAATTATTGGTTTTGGAATTTATTAATGCAAACTATTTTAGGTCTAGGAGTTTTGCGGATGGAATTTTTGAAACCGCCGCGAAAGCGGACGCTGCCTTGCCGCAGCTCTCTTCTAAAACAGTAACAGATTTATAGCAAGCTATAATCTGTTACTGTTTTAGAAGAATTTAAGTATAATTAATTTAAAGTTTATGAACGCCCCGAAATTCGTACATTTTGTAAGCAAAATGTACGAATTCTTGAGGCTCGTTTAAGACCATTTTGGTCTTAAACGACTATATCACATTAAAATTAGTATGCTTATACTTTGCTATTTTGTCAGCCATTTCTTGCCCGTAGGCCTGGGCAAAATCTTTAAGTACTCTCGTATTTACCTCTTCGCCGCTCCCCTCGAATATAGCCCCGGTTACCTCATTATAAGACCAGTAGGAATGAGCGCAGTGAAATTCAAAATCTTTGACATACTCCATCTTTTTGGGGTTATTAGGAGCTTCTTTGAAATTAGCGTTTACTATTTTGTGTATACAGCAGTCACTTTTATGTATAGTTTGAGGAACTTCAAATATTATATACGGGTTAAAACCTCGGCATATAGAATTGTCAAGATGGTCGCAATATTCGTGTCCTGCTTCAATAAGCCCCATTTCCTCAAATTTAATATGCCATGGGCAACGGTGTATATGTACAATATAATCAGGGGAAAGTCCCTTAATCTCAACTATATGAGCATCGTCGGAACCTGATATTTCAGGTGTTGAAACCCATTCCCCATATTGTAAATATGTTTCGAAATTAAGTTCATGCCCGTCACGGATTGCTTTTTGTGCCATTCTTCTGCCTCTTTGACCGGCATAGTATTGGGTTGCGTGGATGAAAGCTTTTCGCCCTCTCTCGCCAAATGTTTCTGTTAAATGTACATAAAACTTAGCTGCAATGAAAGCATGAGTTTTTTCGTTAAATCCCATAATATTACCTCCTAAATTTTTATTTTTCAAAACGTACTAAATATTAAAAACAGGAGCTTTTCGCATTTTTGAAGCCTGCTCATAGGCGTATGCGGCGGCAATCAATTTAGGTTCATCAAAGGCTTTGCCTATAATCGTTATGCCATAGGGCGTGCCGTCCTTTTTATATCCTGCAGGTATGCTTATTGCCGGATATCCTGATATAGGGGCAAGACCTGATGGTCTTGTACTTACTAAGATATCTAAATTATGCTCTTTAAATACTTTATCAAGTCCTTCATCTTTAGAAAGCCGTAGGCATTCAAGACGTGCTTCAATATATTCGGCATCAGTTAAATTGCCGGAAGCTTTGTACTGAGCGTCCTGCAGAATACTCATGCCATATTTTAGCCCCTCCTTCGGATGATCCCCATAAAAATCAATCATATCTTTTAGGGAACGGACTTTATTGGAAGCCCCGGTTGTTGCAAGATAGGCATTAAGGCTTTTTTGAAATTCGTAAAGTAAAACATTGATGCTAAATTTATTGCGAAAAGCCATAGATTCCTGAATTTCATCGGGTACGGCGGAGTTTTCTATAATATTGGCACCGCATTTAGCTATTTGAGCGATAGCATCCTCAGCGAGCTTGGTATACTCTTCATCAGGATCCATAGGTCCTTCTTTCGGCTCAAAGTAATTTATCCCAACCCTAAGCCCTTTAAGCCCCTCCGGATTTAGAAATTTGGTATAATCTTTTGGGATTTTATCCTCGCTGCACCATGTTGCAGGGTCATACTCGTCAGAGCCTGCGATAATATTCAAAAGTGACGCTGCATCCGCAACTGTTCTAGCCATAGGGCCGGCTGTATCCTGTGCTGTGCTGATTGGTATAATCCCATAGCGGCTTACAAGCCCTACAGTTGGCTTTATACCTACTACCCCATTTGCAAATGCCGGTGAAATTATGGAACCGTTGGTTTCCGTGCCTATGGAAACGGCACAGAGGTTAGCTGAAATCGACACAGCCGAACCTGTGGAAGAGCCGGAAACGGGCGCACCGGCTTTGTAAGGGTTTATCACTTGCCCTCCTCTTGATGAGTAGCCGCTTTCCATAGTATAAGACATAAAATTGGCAAGTTCAGTCATATTTGCCTTGCCCATAATAACAAGACCGGCATCTCTAAGCTTTTTGACTAAAGTGGAATCGTAATTGGCAAAATTGCCCTTAAGAGCAAGGGAACCTGCGCTGGTACGCATTTTGTCACTGGTATTGATGTTGTCCTTTAATAAAATCGGAACACCGTGGAGAGGGGAACGGATTTTGCCTAAGGTACGCTCCCTGTCCATTGCGGCGGCTATAAAGAGTGCATCAGGATTTAATTCGATTATAGAATTAAGGGCAGCTCCTGTGCTGTCAATTTTACCGATTCGCTCCATATAGCTTAAAACAAGCTTATAAGAGGTAATTTCTCCTTTTTCAAAAGCAGCCCTAATGTCTTTAATCGTGCATTCTTCCAAAGTAAACATAATACGCCTCCTTTTATAGTCAATAGCCATTATTAAAGTAATAAAGCCCTTTTTGATATTATAATTAATTGGGATGAATATGTCAAAGATTTGACAATGCCCATAGAAAGCATTAAAATCAAATAAATAGTACTATAGCAAAATGACTCCAAACCAGTAACAAAAACTTGTTGTTTTTTCACATGGCATCGTTGCCAGAACCACGGTCATACCTTCGGGTATGACCGGAACCGGTCTCCTTGCCCTGTAAAAAAATCACGGCGTTTTATGATACTGTTTCGAAGGCATTTTACTATAAAAAATATAAAAAAGGGAGTGATTTTGTGAAGAAGAAAAGCATTTTAGGTTTGATTTTAACAGGTGCTTTGTTAACTGGTGTTCTAAGTTCTTGCGCCCCTCAGGTGCCGCAGCCGGCACCCGATGCTCAAGCAGCCGCCCCTACAGGTGTTGTACCCGGACGTGACCAGGCTGTAGATCGCGGCGTTATTTTGGCTATTACCGCTGAAACGCCTTCGATTGCGGTTGCAAGGCACTCGGCACTTATCGGTCATTATAAAAATATTTTGACTAACAACGGTCTTTTCAGAATGGATTATAATCTTAACCAGGTTCTTGATTTGGCTGCGAGTATGGAGGCAATTAGCGACACAATATTCGAGTTTAGGCTTCATGAAGGCATTATGTTCCATAATGGAGAAGAAATGACAGCCTATGATGTTATAGCTTCTTTGGAATATGTACGTACTTATCCTTACCAAAACGCTAACCATGGCAGTGTTGTAGGTTGGGAAGTTATTGACAGATATACTCTCAGACTTGACACAGGCGAGCCTAATGCAATGATGGCCTTTGAGCT
This sequence comes from Defluviitaleaceae bacterium, assembly GCA_009779915.1. GTDB lineage: Bacteria > Bacillota > Clostridia > Lachnospirales > UBA5962 > WRBA01. The sequence goes on from WRBA01000002.1 coordinate 83,996, forward strand.
TGCCCATCAGGCAAACTTTATTATGCCAAGGTCTTTAATTGAATCGGGTCATGATTTTACAGCGGATCCGGTAGGCTCAGGTCCGTTTGTGTTTGAAAGCTGGGCATTTGGTGATAATTTACATTATGTGCGCTTTGATGACTACTTTGATCAGGAACGTTTTCCGATGATTTCGTACTTGAACTGGAGAATTATACCTGAAGGTGCTTCAAGGACAATAGCTCTTGAAACAGGAGAGGTTCACTATTTGGTTGATGTTCCCTTTCCTGATGTCCCAAGGCTTGAGGAAAACCCTAATGTCAACGTGATTGCAATTCCCGGCGCAACATATAATTATTTATTGCTTAATCACAATCGTCCACAGTTTGAAAATGTTATTGTAAGGAAAGCCATTGATATGGCTATAGATAAGGAAGCCGGAGTATTAGCCGGTTTTGATGGCTGGGGTATCCCTACTTGGAGTATGGTGCCGCCGCAATTCGCAGGTGTGTCTGCAGAGGGGCAGAGAACTTTTGACCCTGAAGGTGCCAGGGCACTCCTTGCACAGCATAATATTGACCCGGCGACTCTTAGCTTTGATATGCTTGTCTATGATGAGGAAAAAAGGCGTATGGGTGAAGTTGTTCAAGCAAATCTTGCCGATATCGGTATTGAAACAACTATTACTATGATGGATTTTGCAGCTTGGATGACACAAACCCTTGGTGATTATGATGCGGCTTTTGCCCGCTTTACCTCAGCTAATCTGTTGTCATTTATGAGAACTTGTATGCATATCGACTTTTTGGGGACTCAAAACAGAAGCAATATGTATAACCGTGAACTTTCCGATTTGATTACCCAAGCAGTTGCCACAGTTGATGAACCTGCAAGGCTTGCCATTCTTTACGAAGCTACAAGAATGGCTAATGACTTAGCAGTATGGGTGCCGACTAATATGAATATTGCGGTGCGGGCAGCTAATGCAAACCTTATAGTTCCTGAAACGGCCGGAAATGGCTTCATGTTCTTTAATATGATGTATTGGGTTGAGTAATTTTTATAAAAAACATATAGGTTTATTTTAAGCTTTATAACTAAAACCAGCCTTTTCTTACATGAAAGGGCTGGTTTCTACCAGTGTAATGAGTAGAGTCAAAAAATCCAGGCATCAAAGGGTAGCTATCACAAAATTGGGCATTATACAATTAAGCAGCTTAAATTATAAAGAAGGGGTATGTGGCATATGAAAACTATCTTGAAAAACGCAGGTATATTAACTATGGAAAAAGCTGAGGTACTACAGGATTTTGATCTGTTGTTCGAAGGCGGTAAAATTTTAAAAATTGATAAAAATATTAAAGCAGACGAAGCAAAGGTCGTTGATTGTACCGGCAAATTTCTAATGCCGGGGCTTTTTGATATGCATGTCCATTTAAACTCCACAGAGATGATGCAATTATTTATTGCAAATGGTGTTACATCAGTGAGGAATATGTGGGGTTTCCCTATCCAGCTTGAATGGAAAGCACAGATAGAGAGGGGAGAACTTTTGTCGCCATATATATATTCAACCGGACCTTTGACAGATGGGGTTTCTTATTGGACAGGTTCTACAATAGTAACAACTCCGGAAGAAGCAGAAGCCGCTGTTCTTAAGGATATTAAAGATGGTTATATGTATTTCAAAGCCTATCCAAGCATACCCAAAGATGCATTTCTACATTTACTTGCAGTAGCGAAGAAGTATAATTTCAAAGTAGTAGGACATGGCAATAATGAGCTAAGCTGGAAAACCCTTGCTGATTTTGGATATTATTGCTGTGAACACACAAACTGTCTGCCTGAAGACCCGAGCGACATAACTTATATAGCAAAATCCGGCATGTGGCTCTGCCCGACTCATGTTGTTGTTAAAACTATTGCCGATTATGTTTTTGGAGATGCTTCATATGAAAATCATCCGCATAAAGAGTATGTAACAGCCAGAAATATGAAAGAATGGGAGCAAATAACCATATGGCGTAAAACCAACGGCCGATATGATACTTCCGAGGAATACCCTATGGAGGAGCGTATATCACGAGCCCTTAAGTTTATCGAAGCTGCAGGAGCAGATAAGATAATATTAGGTACTGACACTCCTAATCCCGGAGTTGTAGCAGGTCATTCAATCCATGATGAGCTGGTGCATATGGTTAATGAGTATAAACTTAGTATTTTCGACACCCTTAAGTCGGGGACTGTAAATGGTGCCTTGCATTTAGGCATAGAAAAGCAAAAAGGTATGCTTGCGGAAGGTTTTGACGCGGATATACTTATTTTGGAAGCGAACCCTCTATTGGATATCAGAAATGTTTCCAAAATTAACACGGTTATTCAAGGCGGAAGACTCCACGATAGAACTGAGCTTGACAATATGCTGGAAAAAGCACGCAATATAAAGGATGAAGACATTATTTTCGTTTACGAGTCAGATAATATTAACGGAGGTCATGATGGATCATATTAAAGCGTTGGTAACTACTGATGTACTTGTAATAGGCGGCGGTGGTGCAGGTGCAGCGGCAGCAATTGCGGCGTCGGAACATGGGGCTAAAGTTGCGGGGGTGAATGTGCCAGTGGAGTATTCGGCGCAAATCGCGTAGCTGATGCCGTTACGGAGATGTTAGTACAAGGGGAGTGTGCGGGGATTTCCGCCGCAAAATACGCTAAGGGCAAAGAAATTGCCGATGGCAGCGGTGCTGAAGATGCCAAAAAGCTCCTTGCCTTATTTGAAAACAATGGTGGTATATGTTCCGGATGTTGATAAACTTACTATAAAGCCGGCGAATAATAAATATTTTAAAGACCTTGTTCGTAATTAGAGATGAAAGGCGGCGTATTTATGAAAACGATTTTCAAAGGTGCATCGGTATTTTCTATGGAGGTGCCTGATGTTAAAGGTATCATTGCCGATATTTTGATAGAAGAGGGCATAATTTGTGCTATAGACAAAAATATCAATACAGACGGTGCAAATATTATAGATTGTACCGGAAAATTTATAATGCCGGGTCTTTTTGACGGTCACGTCCATATAAACAGCGATGAAATGCATGGGCTTTTTATCGCTAACGGCGTAACTTCGGTGCGGAATATGTGGGGCTTCCCCCTCCAAAAGCAGTGGGATAAAGAGGTGAGGGAAGGTAAGCGTATTGGTCCATATATTTACTCCACAGGACCTCTTATTGATGGGGTTGAATCATGGAAAGGCTGCCTATTTGTCCGTACAGTTGAAGAGGCTATTAAGGTTGTAGATATTACTGTTGACGAGGGCTGGGGTTATGTTAAGGCCTACCCTTCTCTTCCTAAAGATGCTATGCTTGCACTTATGATACGGGCAAAGGAAAGAGGCATTGGAGTTGTAGGGCATTTAGCCTACAATGTTGATCCACGTACTTTGGCGGATTTGGGCTATTACTGTGTTGAGCATACAGGATGTTTGCCGTCAAATATTGATGATGTAAGGTATTTAGCTAAAAGCGGCATGTGGTTTTGCCCTACTCAAATGGTGGAAAATACTTTAGTGGTTAATGTGGTAGGCGGTGAGAGCCTTGAGGATATCCCTCATATCGAATATGTTTCACCTCTTCATAAGAAAGGGTGGGAGGAGATAATAGGCAGATGGCGTAATAATTATGCTAAGGGCAGCCCATTTTATGATAGTTTTAAAGACCCGGAGGAGGTACCAAACCGTGCTAGGGTATTTATGCTTTACTCCGACAATGTAATTTTAGGCACGGATACTCCTAATCCGGGGGTTGTACCCGGTTTTTCAATCCATAGTGAGCTTGAAGAGATGGTTTATCGCTATGGTATGACGCCTTATAAAGCTATTCACTCAGGTACAGCGAATGCGGCAAAGCACTTAGGTATTGAAAATAAAAAAGGCAAGCTCCTTAAAGGGATGGATGCGGATTTACTTGTTTTATCAAAAAATCCTTTTGAAAATATTTCTAACAGCAGAAGTATTGAATATGTTGTCCAAGGAGGGCGTGTGTTTGATAAAGAAGCTCTCGAAGGGATGAAATTTGACTCAAAAAACCGTAAGGAAGATGAAATTATATCTGTTTATTAAAGTGTGTGATGAAACACTTATTAGACCTGTCCACTAACCTGCTTTTATCAGATTTCTATTAGGCAGGGGAGCCTGACCGAGGAGACCGTATAAGTTATGCTGTGCTGTTGGTTTACGAGTGTATTAATGCCTCTTCCTTGCGATAATTTTAACTCCATCAATATTATATACGTACAAATCGTCAGGAATAACATAGCCTTCCACATTTTCACCACTGTCAGGCAAGGATGCAAGAGAAAGGTCACCGAAAAGATGTTCGCCTGGACTTATCTTACGATTTGCAAGCCGCCTCATTGCATGAGCGGCTTTTTTCAGCATGTCAGGGCTTACGACAGGGTCGTTATGCCCGGGGTGGACGGACAATAGCTTATCTACCATAGAACCCACTTTCTCTAAAGAGTCTGCATAGGTCTCGATTTGAGAGTTTCCATAAAATTTACCTTCATAATGAGCATAAAGATGCCCCGGATAATATGTATCACCGGTAAAAAGCATTTTGTTTTCCATATCTAAAAGCATAATAGAATCAGGGGAATGCCCCGGCGTGTGAATAATTTTAATTATACGCCCGCCAAGATCTATTATATGCTCATCTTCTATTGAGTATGGGTTACAAGGAGGGATATGGTAATCACCTTTGGCGAATTTTTCAAAATACCCTGCCGCAAATAAATTAGGCTTATTATGCGGGGCAAGCTCAGCAGCACTATAGCCTTTTTTCAGCCTGTCAAGGGCTTCAGGACAATTATATACCAAAACCTCTTTAAAAAGATGATTATTACCTATATGATCAAAATGTATGTGAGAATTAACGACGATAACCTCTCCATCCCACAAAGTATTAACAATTTCACGAATATTGCCAATTCCAGCTCCTGTATCAAATAAGAGAGCAGATTTTTTACCGATAATCAAATAAGATATAACTTCTTGAAAATGAAAAGGCTCCATAATAGCAAAAACTCTATTAGAAAGCTCCACAACCTTAAACCATCCGCTCATATAAACCTCCTATATATATGGAATAAGGCTTTCGATTCCTCGAAAGCCTTAACCTTAAATAACCCTGCCCGGAACAGGACTTGAACCTGCACGGGTTGCCCCACTGGATTCTAAGTCCAGCGCGTCTGCCAATTCCGCCATCCGGGCTAAGAGCCGCCATTATGCGACCGCTCAGAGAACTGATTACGGACAAAATCCGAAACTCTCCTTCCGGGATTATACAGCACTTGCAAGGGTTTAGTCAATACCCTTTGAGGTAAAAATGAGGTGTTTTCATAAAAAAAGCTGGCATCCTTAAAAGCTGCCAGCTTTTTGTTGTAAGATAATAATACAAAATAAAATTTTTATCTTACTGTATCTACATCTATATCTCTGTCTCTGTTCCAAACCCTGTGATACATACTTAGACAGTACAAACCTGCAGCACCTACAAGGATGTAAATAAATCTTGATGCCATTGTAGACATTCCGCCGAATATGCCGGCCACAAGGTCATATTGGAAAAACCCTATTAAGCCCCAGTTAACTGCACCTACAATAACTAAGGTTAGACAAAGCCAATCTATAGGACGTGCTCTCATAGCGATAACCTCCAAAAGCGGTGTGTATTTTTGCGGCTAATAAAAATCTAAGCCTAAAAAACCGCTTTGAATTATTATTATCCTATAAATCATCATTATCCATCATATTTTTTACAATTTTTTTATTAACGACACTTTGCACCATAAGAGGCAATATTTTTTTATGAATGGTTAAATTGTAGCATTTATCATAAAGCCCATGAAAATCCTCATACAATTTAATCAAAAGACTATCATCAACTGATTCTATATAAGCCTCAAAAAGTTTTCCAATATCAGGGAGAGAATAAATTTCTTTAAACTCATAAATTAAGGCAAGAAGAATTATATGCTTTTTAAGATAATATCTTTTTTTAGCCGGAGGCGGTATTATACCAATCCGCACATAGTTTTGAATCATGGTTTTTGTAAAATGCATACCGAATCCATCAAAAAAGCGAATAACTTGAGAAACTGTCATTTCCCCATTATAACTTCCAATATTTTTCAAAATATTATGTATCATAAAATGCTCCTATTTATTATTGCTGTGTCCTGTATGCCCAAAGCCGCCGCTGCCTCTTTTGGTATTGGGAAGGTCATCTGTTTCTTTAAAATCAGGGCATAAAATTTTGGCTATGACCATTTGAGCTATCCTATCACCTCTTGCTACTTCGAAATCCTCACTACCGTGATTTATGAGGATTACTTTTATCTCACCTCTATAATCCGAATCTACTGTCCCTGGAGAGTTTAGGGTCGTAACCCCAAACTTTGCCGCAAGCCCGCTTCTGGGTCTAATTTGAGCCTCGTAATCAGGAGGGATTGCTATACGGATGCCTGTGGAAATGGCTTTATATTCACCCGGCTTTATTATCACGCACTCCGTAACATTAGCGCACAAATCCGCACCTGCAGAGCCTGATGTTTGATATTTGGGAAGCTCCAGATCATGAGCATTTTCAACTTTGCTTATTAAAAAATCATTTGTCATAGCTACCTCATGATTTGAAAATGCCTTGCCTAATAGGATGGGCAAGGCATTTAATATTTTATATTATTACAGCTTTACTTATCTTTCTTAGCCATATGAGCAATAAGGTCAATAACTTTGCAGCTGTAGCCCCACTCATTATCATACCAAGTTACAAGTTTAACGAAATTGCTGTTAAGAGAAATGCCTGCAAGAGCGTCAAATACACTTGTGCATTCCTCACCGATAAAGTCAGATGAAACCACGGCATCTTCCGTATAAGCCAAAATACCTTTTAAATCACCTTCTGCTGCTTTTTTAACGCAAGCTTTAATTTCATCATAAGTTGCAGCTTTCTCAAGACGACAAGTTAAATCTACAACGGAAACATTAACAGTAGGCACACGGAAAGCCATACCTGTAAGCTTGCCCTTAAGAGAAGGGATAACCTCACCAACAGCTTTTGCCGCCCCTGTGGAAGATGGGATGATATTAGCTGATGCAGCCCTGCCGCCTCTCCAGTCTTTTCTGGACGGTCCGTCAACAGTTGGCTGAGTTGCTGTCATAGCATGGATTGTAGTCATAAGCCCTTCAACTATGCCAAAATTATCGTTAATTACCTTAGCCAGAGGCGCAAGGCAGTTAGTTGTACAAGAAGCGTTGGAAACCACATTCATATCAGTGCTGTATTTTTCCTCATTTACGCCCATTACAAACATAGGCGCGTCTTTACTTGGGGCTGAAATAATAACTTTCTTAGCGCCCCCTTTGAAATGGGCATTTGCACCGTCAATAGTAGTAAATACGCCAGTACATTCAGCGATATATTCCGCCCCTGCTTTGCCCCATTCAATCTCTTCCGGCTTCCAGCAGTTGAAAACAGTGATTTCTTTGCCATTTACAACAAGTTTGCCGTCTTTTGCACTGACTTCACCTTTAAAACGACCGTGAACCGAGTCATATTTCAGCATATATACCATATACTCAGGGTCAATATTAGGGTCATTAATTGCAACTACAGAAACATCATTGCGCTCAACAGATGCTCTCAAAACAAGGCGGCCGATACGCCCAAATCCATTAATACCAATTTTTACCATTTTACATTCCTCCTAGGTTAATTATCTTTAATTTCAAAGTTCCTATCTATTAGTATAACATATTTCTGTATTCACGGGAAACAATTTCAGTTAACTTAAGCAAAATACTTTACACCGGATAAGAAAATTTCCGCTTCATAATTTCCAGGGACATTTTTAAATGCAGCTTTAGTATATCTTTCATTATGACCCATTTTGCCGAAAACCCGCCCATCAGGGCTTGTAATACCTTCTATTGCTAAGGTTGAGCCGTTAGGGTTAAACTCAAAGCAGTTAGCACCATTACCGTCAAAATCCACATATTGAGTGGCTATTTGCCCATTTGATTTTAATATTTCTAAATCAGCTGGCTTTGCTAAAAATCTGCCTTCGCCATGGCTTATAGCTACGCGGTAAATCTCACCGGGCTTAGTCCGCCACAGCCAAGGGGATTTGTTGGAAATTACTTTTGTATTGAGTATAGAGGATACATGCCTGCCTATTTTGTTGGATGTAAGAGTAGGGCTTAACTCATTAAGCTCCCTAATCTCACCGTGAGGCAAAAGTCCAAGCTTAACAAGAACTTGGAAGCCGTTGCATATACCTATAACAAGACCATCCTTCGTGCCAAGCAAGCTCTCCAAGGCGTTTTTAATATATTCATTCCTAAAAGCCGCGGCTATGAATTTGCCGCTGCCTCCAGGCTCATCCCCGGCACTAAAACCGCCGGGTAAGGCAAGTATTTGGGAGTTTTCAATCTTTTTAGCCATAATTTTGCAGCTTTCTTTAATTTGAGCTGCATTAAGGCTTTGTACCACAAAAATTTCAACTTCTGCGCCGGCGGCTTCAAAAGCCCTCGCTGTGTCGTACTCGCAATTAGTGCCGGGGAAGGCAGGGATTAAAACTTTAGGCTTAGCTATGCCAAGTTTGGAGAAAGTTTTAGGTGCATCAGCCAGCGGCTCCAAATTGTTGTCCTCAAAAGGTATATCTAAAAGCAAGTTAGTGTTAAAAACACTTTCAAGGGTTGAAAGCCACTTTGTAAGTGCCTCAAAATGGTTTATTTTCTTACCGTTTATTACGAAATCGATATCCTCAGTGGTATTGCCTAAATGAAGGGTTTCAAAGTCTTTGAAATTACTTTCAAACTTAGCTTTATCGCAGCCAAGCTCGAAAACAAAGCCGCCGTAATTTGCGCTAAACAGGCTTCTTTCATCAAGTTCAATATTAAAGCCTAAGCGATTACCGAAAGCCATTTTGGATAAAGCCTCGGATACACCGCCAAAGCCTATGGTATGAGCTGAAATAATATTGTTGTTTGCGATATTTTCACAAACTATTTTATTAAGTTTACGAAGATATTCAAAATCAGGCATACCCTTATCATCAAATTGGTTAAACACCGCAAAAATTGGCGATCCGGCATTCTTAAACTCCGGTGAAATTATATTATCCACATGAGTATGGCTTACCCCAAAGCTTACAAGGGTAGGAGGCACATCAAGTTCGTTAAAAGAGCCGGACATAGAGTCCTTGCCCCCTATTGAAGCAGCACCAAGCTCAAGTTGGGCTTTAAGGGCACCTAAAAGTGCGGCAAAAGGCTTGCCCCACCTTACAGGATTTGCTCTTAAGCGTTCAAAATATTCTTGGAAGCTTAAGTAAATTTTACTTGGGTCACCCCCTGTTGCCACAATTTTCGCAACTGAGTCAATAACCGCGCACATAGCACCGTGATACGGGCTCCATTTTGACAATTTAGGGTCAAAACCAAAGGACATAATTGATGCAGTAGTCGTATCCCCTTCTATAACAGGCAGCTTAGATACCATTGAAAGAGCAGGGGTAAACTGGAATTTTCCGCCAAAAGGCATTAACACCGTGCCGGCACCTACAGTGGAGTCAAAATTTTCCGAAAGCCCCTTTCCGGCACAAACATTTAAATCGGCTAAGTTATTAAGCCATTTTTCTACAAGGCTTGCACCTTCTGTATTACGTTCCGTAAAAGCCTTAGGGGTCTCAATATAAACATCGGCGTACTGCTTTGCCCCATTAGTGTCAAGAAAATCCCTTGATATATTAACAATAGACTTGCCCCGCCAATTTATAACAAGCCTTCTGGAGTTATTAACATCGGCAACAACAACCGCATCTAAATTCTCCAAAGCGGACAGGCGGATAAACTCATCTGCGTCGCCTCCTGCGACACAAACTGCCATACGCTCCTGGGATTCGCTTATAGCAAGCTCCGTACCATCAAGTCCTTCATATTTTTTAGGCACTTTGTCTAAATTAACAACAAGTCCTTCTGCAAGCTCGCCTATAGCAACACAAACACCGCCGGCACCAAAGTCATTACAGCGTTTTATAAGCTTTGTAACCTGAGGGTCTCTGAAAAGTCTTTGGATTTTACGTCCTGTAGGGGCGTTGCCTTTTTGTACTTGAGCGCCTAAAAGCATAATAGACTCATCAGTCTGCACTTTGGAGGAACCTGTTGCGCCGCCTATGCCGTCACGCCCTGTTTCCCCCCCAAGGAGTATGATTACATCCCCCTCAGAGGGTCGTTCTCTAACCACATGGGACGCAGGCACGGCACCAACAAGGGCACCAAGCTCCATACGCTTTGCAACATAGCCTTCGTCATATATTTCATGGATAAGCCCCGAGGCAACTCCAACCTGATTACCGTATGAGCTGTAGCCACGTGCCGCTTCCTGAGTGATTTTCCGCTGAGGAAGCTTGCCTCTTAAAGTCTCCTCGAGAGGTGTCCTCGGGTCGCCGCTCCCTGTAATTCTCATTGCCTGATAAACATAAGCTCTCCCTGAAAGGGGGTCTCTTATAGCCCCTCCAAGGCAAGTGGACGCGCCGCCAAAAGGCTCAATCTCAGTGGGATGATTATGAGTTTCGTTTTTAAACATTAAAAGCCACTCTTCTTCTTTACCGTTTATATCAGCTTTTATTTTTACAGAGCAAGCATTAACTTCCTCGGATTCATCAAGGTTTTTAAGCACACCTGTTTTTTTCAAATACCGCATACCCATTTGAGCAATGTCCATAAGACTCACAGGCTTGTCCTTATCGCCATGAACCTCTTTGCGAAGTTTTAAATACTCCTCATAAGAAATTTTAATAGGCTCTGAAAACTTCCCATCCTCAATTTCGACTTTTTCAATATTTGTAAGGAAAGTGGTGTGCCTGCAATGGTCAGACCAATAAGTATCCAAAACCTTTATTTCAGTTATTGTAGGGTCACGTTTTTCAGTGTTTTTAAAATAATTATGGATATGTAATATATCCTCACGGCTCATTGCAAGTCCTAATTCCTCACAAAGCTCCATAAGTTTATCCTCTTGCATATCAATAAATTCATTAAGAATTTCCACGTCCCCAGGCTCAGTATGAGGAGTTTTGAGGCTTTCAGGCTTTTTAAGCGAGCATTCCATAGAATCTACAGGGTTAATGATATAGGCTTTAACTTTGGCAATTTCCTCTTCATTTAACTGACCTTTAAGTACGTAAAACTTTGAGCTTACAACACAAATATTGTCCATCTCATCTTCGCCCATGATTATCTTTATAGCAGCCTCAGCCCAATCAGCCCTTTGGTCATACTGCCCGGGCAAATATTTCACTCCAAAGGCGCATTCATCGTTTGAAAGAGGCAAATTTTCTCTATAGCATATATCAACAGGAGGCTCAGAAAATACCGCACCTATACATTTTTCATATACCTCATCGCTTATGCCGGCTACATCATAACAATTTAATACACGTGCCCCTTGAAGGTTTTTAATCCCAAGATTATTATTAATATCGAAAAAAAAGCTCGACCCTTCCGTGCCTGCGGAAGGCTTACGCTCAACATAAATGCGCCTTATTTTGTTGTCCATAAATACTCCTACCTCCTTTTATTAAATTTATCAAGTTCTGTTGTTAAGCGCTCATTTAAAATTTTTATATGAGTACCCTTAACTCCAAGAGAACGAGTTTCAATAAGCCCTGCGGATTCAAGCTTTCTAAGTCCATTAACTATAGCGGAACGTCCTAAGTTATGCTCATCGGCGATTTTTTTGGCTATTAAAACTCCCTCGGACTCTGAGAGTTCGCCTACAACATGAATTACAGCCTCAAGCTCTGAATATGAGAGAGTTGAAAGTGCCGCCTTAACATCAGAGCTTTTAGGGCGGCTGTTTTCAATGCCTAAAATAACCAAAGTAATAAAAGATGAAATAAGCTCCCCGTATTTAAGCTCGTCCTCATTAAAAGCTTTTTTGCGCCCAAGCTCCAAGCCTCCTGTCCGCTCTCCTGAAAGAACAATTGGTAAAACCACACTTTCGAGTTCTAAATCAGATAAGCCTCCCAAAGGTTCGGTACGAAGAACAAGGGCACCCCTGTCATCAACAATACGGACTGAAGCATTAAGAGCATTACCCAAATCCTCAGCCAATATTTTTATAAAATCGGCATAATCTAAGCTTCGTTTAATTGCGTCATAAATTGTTTGGCGGGGGCTATATTGCATATTGCCGATCCTCTCTAATTATCCTGGCAATGGTGCATAACTAGTTTCAGTCAATTTTTTTTAGTGAATAAGCTTTAAAGCACTAAATGAGCTTGCTCATTTTGCTGTTTTAAAGTTTATGAACGCCACGAAATCCGTACATTTTGTAAGCAAAATATATGGATTCTCGAGGCTCGTTTAAGACCATTTTGGTCTTAAACGACTATGCCGCTTTTTGCTTCAACAATGACCCGCAGTAGCGGACGAGCCGCAAGGCTCGGTTCCGGCTTTAGCCGGAAGTCTCCCTTTTGCGAAACCCACGCAAAAATCATTACCGCAAAACACTCGCACCGCTCTAAAAAATTGCTTCAACTTAGGTTATGCACTGTTGCCTCCTCGTCATTTTTATCAACAAATTCTTTTGAATAGCCGCAAGTACTATCCGAGCATACTACTTTCTTGGTTTTAGAGCCTTTTTCTACCATATAGGCACCGCAAAGCGGGCAATCTTCCCCTGCCGGTTTATTCCAAGACATAAAATCGCAGTCGGGTGTGTTTTCACATCCGTAATATCTTCGCCCTTTTTTAGTTTTTTTAATCAATATTTTGCCGCTGCATTTAGGGCAGTTAACATCTGCTTCCTCAAAAAACGGTTTTGTATTTCTACAATCAGGAAAAGAAGGGCAAGCAAGGAATTTTCCGAATTTTCCGTGCTTTATAACCATATTGGCACCGCAGTTGTCACAAAGGATATCGGTTTTTTCGTCCTCTATGGTTATTTCACCAACTTTTTCCTCAGCTTCTATTATTTTAGGCAAAAACTCAGCATAAAACTTTCTTATAAGCTCTTTCCACTCTAAATCCCCGTCTTCAATTCTATCTAAATCATTTTCGATTTTGGCTGTAAAATCTATATCAACAATATCGCCAAAATTATTTTCCATTATTTCATTTACAATTTCCCCAAGCTCTGTAGGGTAAAAAACCTTATTTTCTTTAACCACATAACCTCTGTGAAGTATTGTAGTTATAATAGCCGAATAAGTGCTTGGGCGACCTATACCAAGCTCCTCCAGGCTTTTTACAAGGCTTGCGTCAGAGTAGCGGGGCGGCGGCTGAGTAAAATGCTGTGTCCCGTCAATACTTACTGCCTTAAGTTTTTTCCCCTCTTTAAGTTCGGGCAGCTTTGAAGTATCATCCTCTTCATCTTCTGTACTTTTGTACACAGCCAAATAGCCCGGAAATTTTAAAGTTGAGCCGGAGGCGCGAAAAGCAGCGTTACCTGCGGCAATTTTAACCCCTAAAGTTTCAAAAACCGCGCTTTCCATTTGGCAAGCAACAAATCGCTCCCAAATAAGTTTGTATAATCTAAATTGGTCTCTTGACAATGAATCTTTTATAATAACAGGAGTAAGCCTTGTATAAGTGGGTCTTATTGACTCATGGGCATCTTGTGAACGACCTCTTTGTTTGTATTCTATCTTTTCTTTCACAGCATATTCGCTGCCGAAATTATTTTCAATAAATGTTTTTGCCTCTAAAAAAGCTTCATCAGACACTCGTACCGAATCGGTACGGATATAACTTACAAGACCTAAAGTACCTTCCCCCTTTACATCAACCCCTTCGTAAAGCTGCTGAGCTATTTGCATTGTTTTATTAGTGGCAAAGCCTAAAGCCTTAGAAGCTTCCTGCTGCAAAGTGCTTGTTGTAAAGGGAGGGCTTGGCTTTCTTGTTTTAGTGCCAGTTTTTATTTCATCAACGACAAATTCTTCTTTTTTTATCTTGGCAAGAAGTTTATCAACCTCCGCTTTGCTTTTAAGTTCAGCCTTTTTACCGTCGATAGTTGCAAGTTTAACTTCAAACTTACTTTTACCATCCTGAAGTTTGGCTGAAACCGTCCAATATTCCTCAGGGATAAAATGTTCAATCTCTTCTTCCCGGTCGCAAATCATTTTCATAGTTGCGGACTGGACGCGGCCTGCGCTTAAACGCCGTTTAACCTTCTTCCAAAGAAGAGGGCTTATTTTATAGCCTACAATCCTGTCCAAAATACGGCGGGCTTGCTGGGCGTCCACTAAATCCATATCAATATCTCTTGCTTGTTTAATGGATTTTTTGACCGCATCCTTCGTAATCTCATTAAAGCTTATACGCCCTGTGTTTTTATCTTGAAGCTTAAGCGCGTGATACAAATGCCAGCTTATAGCCTCGCCTTCCCTATCAGGGTCTGTTGCGATATAAACTTTTTTTGCGTTTTTAACCTCTTTACGCAAAGTGGCTAAAATCTCACCTTTACCTCGTATAGTGATATATTTAGGCTCGAAATCATTATCAAAATCAATACCCATATCGCTTTTTGGAAGGTCTCTAACATGCCCTACAGATGCTTCTACTTTATAATTACTGCCTAAAAATTTCTTAAGTGTTTTGGCCTTTGCCGGTGATTCAACAATAACCAAATTATCTGCCATGATTTCCTCCATTGAGAATCTGTATTCAGTAATGGATTGTGCATATATTGGAGTCTGATTTTGCGCTTAAGGAGACGTTGATGCAAAGTGGCGCGAAATCAGCCGGAAATATGTGCGATTGCTTGCTGAATGCAGGTTCTTAATTTATCTTGTATACTTTTGACCAGGCAGCTCGCTTATTTTACCTGCAAGCCCCAGCTTGGTAAGAGCCACCAGGACACTTCTTGGGTCAAGTTCTGATTTTTGGACAATATCATCTAAATCTATTGGCTCATCACCTAATAAAGCATATACCGTTTTTTCGTTTGGCGCAAGAGGTATATTCTCATTATTATAAATTTCTTCATTAATATTATACAAATTTTCACTTTCCACTATACCTAAAGCGTCTAAAACATCCATAGCACAAGTTGCCACATGCGCTCCTTCTTTTATGAGTTTATTAGTGCCCTCACTTCTTGCACTTGTAATATTTCCAGGGACAGCCAGTACCTCGCGCCCTTGCTCAAGAGCGTGGTTAACAGTAATCATAGTGCCTGATTTTATACCGGACTCAATTACAATAAGAGCTAAACTTAAGCCGCTTATAATCCTGTTTCGCAAAGGGAAATGCCATCTGTCGGTATTTGTCCCGGGCGGGAATTCGCTTATAAGGCATCCTTTTTCTTTAATTGCCTCGTAAATCTTCTCATTTACAGCCGGATAGCATATATCAACACCACTGCCAAGTACGGCTGCCGTAGGCTGCCCCATATCTAGTGCCCCTTTATTAGCTACGGCGTCCAGCCCATCAGCCATGCCGCTGACTATAATTACACCTTTTTCAGCCAGTTCTTTGGAAATTTTATGAGCAGCGGTTCTGCCATAGCTTGTAGGTCTTCTTGTACCTATTATACTAATCCATAATTTATCGAAATCCGGCATATTTCCAAGGATAAACAGCCCAAAAGGAGGATTTGGAATATCTTGTAAAAGAGGAGGGTAGCTATCTGAAAATTTTGATATAAAATGAATGCCTTTCTTCTCCATATCAAAAAGCATTTTGTCAGGGTGAAATCTTTGCTTTATATAAATTATTTTTGACAATACTCCCTCAGGCAGGGATTTGCACTCCCGCAACTGTACCTGCGAAGCGTTGTAGACCCCTTCGGCACTTCCGAATTTTGTCAGTAAATAGTCTATATACTGGGAGCCCGGACCATATAAATGAGCCAGCCAAATCATATGTTTTAAATCATCCACTAACCTGTACCTCCTTTATCTAAGAACCAGCGGACAATAATGGGCGAATCTGAATTTCCGATCTTATTTTAAGCCGCTTGTCGTTGGTTCTTAAACCAAGTATAAATAAAATCAGCCAAAAATTCAACAAAATATGGACTATTTCGATATATACGTTATAATTAACCTTATTAGTGAAGTAGGTGATTTTTTGGTTACCAAAATAACAAGCTCTGCCTTAAACGGCGTAGATGGCTATATTGTTATAGTTGAAACTGATATTGGACGTGGCATGCCCGCCTTTGATATTGTTGGGCTTCCCGGTTCTGCCGTAAAAGAATCAAGGGACAGAGTAAAATCCGCAATAAAAAATTCAGGTATTGATTTTCCCGTTAAGCATATAACTGTAAACCTTGCTCCGGCACATACGAAAAAGGAAGGACCTGCATTTGACTTACCCATAGCCGTAAGTATTTTAGGGGGCATTGAGGCTATAAATGCCGCTAAGCTTACTAAAGTTGTTTTTTTAGGGGAATTGTCTTTAGATGGCTCCCTTAGACCTGTTAAAGGCGTCCTTTCAATGGTTCATTCTGCTTATAAGGAAGGTTATACTAAATTTGTAGTGCCCATCCAAAACGCTAAGGAAGCTGCTTTGGTAGATGGCGCGGATGTTTATGGTGTTGAAAGCTTAAGCGAACTTTTGGCTCATTTAAAAAAGCCTCATCTTAAGCCTGTTAAAGCCGATGAAAACAATAAACCTGATTGTAATAACTTAAATGTTGGCTTGGATTTTTCTGATGTAAAAGGTCAGTACAAAGTAAAGCGCGCGCTTGAAATAGCAGCTTCCGGATATCATAATATACTTATGCTGGGACCGCCCGGGTCCGGTAAAACAATGATGGCAAAGCGTCTTCCGGGTATAATGCCGCCTCTTCAATTATATGAGAGTATCGAAGTAACTAAAATATACTCGGTATGCGGTCTTTTACGTCAGGAAAATGCTTTGGTTACTGAAAGACCTTTCCGCTCTCCTCACCATACAAGTTCTTATCCATCTCTTGCCGGCGGCGGCGGAAACCCTAAGCCCGGGGAAATGAGCTTGGCGCACAAGGGGATATTATTCTTAGATGAGCTGCCGGAGTTTAGCCGAAATACTTTGGAGACTTTGCGCCAGCCCATGGAAGATAAGTCCATAACCATTGCGAGAGCTGTAAATACATTAACCTATCCTTGCGATTTTATGCTGGTTGCCGCTATGAATCCGTGTCCTTGCGGTAATTTATACAGTGAAAATGATTGTAAGTGTTCAGGTACCCAAATCAGGCAATATATGAACAAAATTTCGGAACCCCTTTTAGACCGCATAGATATACATGTAGAGACTACGATGCCTACATATGAAGAAGCTCAAAGTGCCTCTTCCGGTGAATCCAGTGAAGATATACGAGTTAGGGTTCTAAAAGCTATAGAAATACAGCGAAAAAGGTATGAATCCAGTGGAATACTGTATAATTCTCAGCTTTCCGCAAAGGAAATTGAAAAGTTTTGCACTGTAGACAAAGGCTCTAAAGAGATAATTAAAAATACTTTTGAAAAACTAGGTTTTAGTATAAGAGGATATCATAAAATATTAAAAATCGCCCGCACAATAGCGGATTTAGACGGCTCTGAAAATATTCATGAAATCCACGCCCTTGAGGCGGTGAATTTTAGAAGACTTATGCAGGAAAGATAAAGTTGACATTATATACTCTATTGTTGTATAATCAATACATTGAATATAGCGCAAAGGGGTGTTAATTTTGTCTTTGAAACATGGGCTGCTTGGGCTTTTAAATTATTATCCAATGACAGGGTATCAGCTGGATAAGAAGTTTAAGGAAACATTGGGACATTTTTGGCAAGCAAAGGCTAGTCAAATATACCGCGAATTAGATGTAATGGAACAGAGCGGCTGGCTTACCAGCGAGCGTGTTATACAGGATGAAAGACCAAATAAGCGGGTCTATTCAATTACAGCAGAGGGAAAAAATGAGTTTATGGATTGGCTGCAATCGCCGGAAGCTTATATCAAAAATGCTGCGAATACAAAAAGTGCGTTTTTGATGCGAGTGTTCTTTGCGGGTGAAACCAGCGAAAAAGAGGCACTAGATTTGTTGCACTCATTTCGTGATATATGTATTGAGTTTGGTATGGTAATGGATAATATTAAGAAAGATATTGCTAGGTACGAGCTGGCTCATGACCCTGAAGAAGGCATATATAGGAAATTTACAGCATTATATGGTGAAATGATGAGCCGGACAATGCTTGAATGGGTGGAAAAATGTATCGTTATGCTTGAAGACAAGGCGTGAAGTTAAAAGATTTGTAAAGGCATCAATATCAAAGAAGGAGGGTGTATTTATGAAAATATTTATTAGAATTTTATATACAATTACAGGTATTGCTACACTGGCAATTACAGTGCTAATAATTTATACTGCACGTGGGGGCTTTGATACCCAGGAAGTGACTGAGTACTTTGTTCAAAGAGTGAGGGTGCCTATTACCTCTGCAACAACGGTTACTTTTGATATGGACTACCGGATGTTTTTTGGGGATAACACCATTTACTCACCTGATATAGCTCATGCGTCTCTCTTAATATCTCATCATCCGGCAACTCCTATCCTGTTAGAAAGTATGGGGCTTTCTAATATTGAAGTAATATATCCTGGCAGGTCTATTGATAATGACCGTGTAAGGCTTACGATGGGGTATAGGCAAATAGAATATGCCGAAAATATGTGGAATATTGTTAATGTATATATTTCAGGCTTATTCGAGCATCACGGATGGTTTAGTATGTTTGATATAGGTGCAGATATTCCCGAATATTTTACTATGACCGGACAGCATCCTGACTGGATTAATCCCAATAATCATAAAGGGTTTGATGTTACAGCCAATCGTATTATTGCTGAGGTTAAAAGATATATAGACAATATTGACACAGCTGATAGGACAGTCCTTTGGGTTACCGGTCACTCAAGAGGCGGGGCTGTTGCCAATATAGTAGGGGCTTATTTTGAAAACGACCCACAGATAATTTCTTTTACTTACTCATTTGCCACTCCTAATATCACTACAGATACATCTGCAAGGGAGTATCAAACTATTTTTAATATTATAAATGAAGATGATATGATTCCCTTATGGCCGCCTGTTCAGTGGGGATTTATCAGATATGGCAGAGATATATCTTTGAGTGTAGCAGACTTTGTAGAGGAATTTAGCGAGTTAATAAGGCTTAGATATTTCTATTACGAGAATATGGATTCGATAATTAGGGATTTTGCGGCACTTATCCCAAACAGGGAAGCAATGTACGATTTTGAATGGGGTACTTATTACGTGTCTTGGGATTTTGAAAGCAGAGAAGAAGTGGAAGAAATGAAAGACAGGATGGAAACCGTGCTGCATCCGGGGGTAGAAAATTTTGGAATGATTCAATTTGTCAATTTTGAAATATATGAAATCCCCGGAGGAGGCTATAGACTTGTCAATTACCAATCTCCCGCATTTTTTGTAAAGGTTTTGGCAGAAATAGCGTCAGGTGCTAATGTTGAGCGTCGGTATATAGCACCTCAATTTGTTAATATGCGTACTGATTTTAACAGAGCGTTTAACATAAGCTTTAGCCGTGCCAATACTTCTGCTGCCCACTATGTAATTGTTGAACTTTTGCGGGAAGATTAGGCTTAGTGAAGGCTAGGGCAAACCCATGAAAAATAATTACCAAACTTTGCAAACTCTCCTTGACCTAAGTTCCTCGCCGAAATCCTGATTTCGGCGAGGAACTTTCAAATGTTGATTTAGTGGGGATTCTGTGATAAAATAATATATTATAGTTAAATTTATTTAAAAATAAAGGAGTTTACAGACAATGCAGCAAGTTAAAGACAGGGTTTTTTCCGGTACCCAGCCTACTGGTGTACCTACTTTAGGTAATTATGTAGGGGCATATAGAAATTGGCTTAAAATGCAGGATGACTACGATTGTTTATTTTGTGTAGTTGACATGCATAGCTTAACTGTGAGAAATGATGCGGCGGAGCTTCGTAAAAACGCAAAAAGTCTTCTGGCACTTTATCTTGCTGTAGGTTTTGACCCGGAAAAATGCATACTATATTTCCAATCACATGTGCCGGAGCATGCACAGCTTTCTTGGATTTTAAACTGCTATACTTATATGGGCGAGTTGTCTCGTATGACCCAGTTTAAGGATAAATCCGCGAAACATAGCGAAAATATCAATGCTGGGCTTTTTACGTACCCTGTTTTGATGGCAGCGGATATATTGCTCTTTAATGTTCAATATGTCCCTGTAGGCGAGGACCAGAAACAGCATGTGGAAATAACAAGAGATATTGCGGAACGCTTTAACAATATTTATGGTGATGTGTTTACCATACCTAAACCTTTGATAAGTAATGTAGGTGCTAGGATAATGAGCCTTTCTGTTCCTGAAAATAAAATGAGCAAATCTGACGATGCAAGCGGATATATTTCAATGCTTGACACAACTGATGTTATAATTTCAAAATTTAAAAAAGCTGTTACGGACTCTGAAAAGGAAGTGCGTTATGACCCTAAGGCTAAGCCGGGCGTATCTAATCTTTTGACTATATATTCGGTTATGACGGACAAATCTGTAAAAGATGCTGAGAAAGACTTTGAAGGGGTTGGCTACGGCGGCTTTAAACTAGCCGTTGGTGAAGCGGTGGCGGATAAGCTTAAGCCAATTCAGGATGAATATAATAGAATAATGGATGACAAAGTATATCTTGAATCTGTAAGTAAAGATGGTGCCCAAAAAGCCCGGAAAATAGCCATGAAAACTTACGGCAAAGTTGCGAGGAAGGTTGGGTTAGCCCAAATTTAAAGAAAGTAGGTGGGATATTTATGGATTTCATCAATTGCCCGAGATGCGGCAAAGTATTTAGACGTCTAAGTGTTCCTATTTGTGAAGACTGTGTGGAAAGCGAAGAGAAAGACTTTATTCGGATAAAAGAATTCATAGCTGATAACCCTACATCTACTTTGAAAGAGGTTGCGGAAGGGACAGACGTTTCTGTTAAACGGCTGTTCAAATACCTGAGAGAAGGACGCTTAGAGATTGCCGGTGGTCTTGCCGGCGGTGAGTTTACATGTGAAAAATGTAATAAGCCTATTGCCACAGGAAGGATTTGCTCAAAATGTCATTTGGAGATGACATCTAAAGTAAGTGAGCTTTTTGGCAAGGACAAAGATGAAAAACCAAAAGACTCACCTGCAAACTCTGGCGGCTCCAGGATGTATACCTATGATAAAAAAAAGAAAGACTGAAAAGTCTATGCCCTGCTAATATTAATAGCAGGGCTTTTTATGTTTTGTGAACAAGTCAATCATATGGCAATTGTGGATAACCTCATTTTATCATCTTTGTTTGAAATTTTCTGAAATATTTCGTCCTGTGAAAAGTGCCTGTACTTTGCTCCAGTACTGCGCTTTGCACACTTCTTATCTTTCAAAAAATTTCTGAACAAATCTAACAAAAGCAGGTTACACACCATGACCCGCAATAGCGGACGAGCCGCAAGGCTCGGTTCCGGCTTTAGCCGGAAGTCTCCCATTGCTATTTGCAAACTTTGCAAAATATTACCTTAATAAAAGAAATATGGGCGGATATAATATGTTATGTAACACCATTTTAAATTTTTTCAGGAGGTAATTTGTAATGACTAGTAGCAATAATAACACAAACAGACATTCTGTTCCTGAAGCTAGAGCTGCTATGGAGCAAATGAAATATGAAGTAGCCAACGAAATCGGCGTACCTTTAAAACAAGGTTATAACGGCGACTTAACTTCCGCTCAAAACGGTTATGTAGGCGGATACATGGTTAAGAAAATGATTGAAGCTCAACAAAGGCAAATGGCTGGCAAGTAATTGCGATTCATTTTTACGTAAAAGCGGCTAAGGCTAATCTTTTAGATTTTAAATTAGTATAAAAAGCTGCTTTTGGCAATTAGTAAAGCTTTTATATAGCTTTCCCAATTGCCATTATAAAAATCCCTCCATGATTGTTTAAATTGTGGGGGGATTTGACTTTTGTTAAGATATTGTGATAAACTAATTTTATAGTAAGAAATTTGTCAAAAAAGTTATAAAAAGGAGAAAAAGTATGGAATCTCAACTTAAAAAATTGGCTGAACTTGAGCATTTGATAGGCAATACGCCTTTAACGGAAATAACTTTTAGGTACAAAGGCAAAGAGCGTAAAATTTTTGCCAAACTTGAATATTACAATTATTCCGGCTCCATTAAAGATAGGATGGCACTGAATTGTTTGAAACGCGCCTATCAAAATGGGCAAATTAAAGAAGGTTATACAATTACAGAAACTACCAGCGGCAATACAGGCATCGCTTTTTGTGCCCAAGGCAGATACTTAGGTCATGAATGTTTGATTCATATGCCTGCTTGGTTAAGTGTTGAGCGCGCGAATATGATGAAAAGCTTTGGGGCGACTCTTAAGCTTGTAACTCATGAAGAAGGCGGTTTCCCTAAATGTCTTGAACTGACTAAAGAGTTTGCGAAAAATGACAATGTTTATTATCCTGATCAATTCTCAAATATATATAATGTAGAAGCCCATTACACTTCTACAGGACCTGAAATATGTAAGCAAATGGACAAGCTTGGGCAAAAAATCCATGGTGTAGTCGCTGGGGTAGGCACAGGCGGCACTATAATGGGTATAGGCAAGTATTTAAGAGATGTTGATTCTAACATAAAAGTATTCCCTATGGAGCCGGAGTCAAGCCCGACTCTTTCTACAGGCTATAAAGTAGGCAAACATAGGATACAGGGCGTTTCAGATGAGTTTATACCTGATATTATGGATCTTAAATTCTGCGACAATATTATAATGGCTGATGATGGGGATTCTATCATAATGGCTCAAAAATTAAGTAAAGTTTTAGGTCTTGGAGTTGGGATTTCTTCAGGGGGCAATTTTATATCGGCTATTAAAGCTGCTGATTTAATTGGCGAAGGCGCGAACATAGTAACATTATTTTCTGATGATAATAAAAAATACCTTTCTACGGACTACACGAAGGAAGAGCCGGTTAAAGAAGATTTCTTATCAACTGATGTTGAGCTTTTAGGTATGAAGGTTGTAAAATAAGCATAGTTTTTAAATGAATAAAATAACTGGCTGCCCCGATTTTTAAAGTCGGGGCGGTTTAATTTGATTATCAGGATGATTTATATAGATTTAAAGGTGTATTATATTAAAACAACTATTTTTCTTATGTGATTAATATACGCCAATATCAACCCTTGCAGTCATACCTATACGCAAGTTTGTATCTACCGATGTGACAAGTACCTCCGCCTCAAATTCCACAATAGGGGCTGCAGGGTTTGCCGCAGGATTTATCCTGCTTATTACTCCTATATATTCAGCATTTCCTGTTCCGTCAGAGGTGATTGTAACCTCCATACCTTCCGATACTTGACTTAAATCATATTCTCTAAAGCTCGTTGCAATCCTTAAGTTTGCAGTATCTTCAACGGTGAATAAAAGCCCTGCACCTATGGCGCCTTCTCTTGCGATAACAGCTGTTACAGTGCCGCTTATAGGCGCTCTTATTATAGAATCCTCCAATTGTTTTTCAAGTATTTGAAGGGCAATTTCCATATGTTCTAAATTGGTTGAAATCTCTGCACCGGCAGCATTACTCCTAAGCCTTTCGATATCCTGCCTTGAAGAAGTACGGGCCGCATTAAGTGCATCCTGTGCATTTCTGTGAGAGGTAATTGCCGCTTCTAAAGCTATTTCCAACTGAGTAAGGCTGCGCTGTTGTGCAGCTATAGCGTTTTCATAGTTTGTACGTGCGTTGTTATATATGTTTCGCACATTTTCAAATGTTGTTTCCGATTGCCTAAGTTCCTCTCGGGATAAAGCCCCTGCATCGTATAATGCAGTTAAATTTCTATGGGTATTCTCTCTTGTGTTAAGCTCTATCCTTGCACTTTCCCATGCACTTTCAGCAGACAAAACGAGAGAATCACTTCTTTCACTGTAATCTGCTAAAGCATTAGCATGATTTATCTGTGCCGTCTCTAAATTTACCATGGCAGCGTTTAATGAAGCTTCTGCACTTAAAACATGAGGATTTGTATTGTTTGTAAGGTTTACGGAAGCCTCGTTTAAAAGCCTCTGACTGTCTGTGAGTAAGTTTTGGCTGTTTTGCCTTGCAAGCTCAAGGGCGGCATTTTGCTGGGCTATAGTCAGCTCTAAACCGGATACATCCAGCACTGCCAGTATTTGCCCTTCTACCACATAATCTCCAATTTCAGCATAAACTTGGCTGACTGTAAAGCCTAAAGTAGTATATATATTTCTGCTTCGAATGCTTTCAACTACCCCTCTTACAGTTATAGAAGCAGTGGACGAGGCAGAGTGTATATCAGCATAACTTGCAATATAAGGCAGAGGAGCTGCAACCTGTGAATCACAGCCGGTAAGGAAGTTTAAAGCTAATAAAACAGCCGTAATTTTAATTGTTTTAAAGATTTTCATAGTCAACATCCTTTCTTAAACGCTACCTCAGCGGAATACGAACCCTGGCATTTACACCAATAACATTATCCAATATAATATCATCTATTATATTAATTTTTATAGGTATCAAATGAGTCACTCTCGTAAATGTACCGCCGGTGTTAAAAAACATTGATTGCCCTGTAAGCTCAGCTGCCGTAACAAGCCCTATTTCGGAAACATAGCCGTTAAATTGCCTATTGCCAAATACATCTATAGTGACAGTAGCGGGCTGACCAACTTGCACTCTTGCAATATTCGTTTCTTCTATATTAGCTTGAATGTGCAAGCCGTTAATATCAGCGATAACAGCCAAAACATCCATAGGGGACACTAATTGCTCCGCTACGGCATTTGCTTGCACGACAAGTCCATCAAAGGGCGAGCGGAGGGTCTCCCCATTTTCTACCCAGCCGATAACTTCATTTTCCGCAACATAGCGGCCTTGGTAAAGGGTGAACCGCTCCAATACTCCAGGCGTATTGGAGGATATAGGGATTAAAGTTGTAGTTACCCTTGCATTATCCGTTGTAAGATAATTAACGCTTTGAGTGTAAAAATACAGCCCAGCCCCTACGCCTGAGATAAGTATTAGAGTCAAAGCCAGTACTAATATTATTTTCCCTTTTCCATTTTTCTTTTCGGAAGCTTCAGTGGTTTTTGTAACTTCCTCTTTTGCTTCCTCTTTTTTCTCTTTTACTTTATCATCATCCATATTCAAGCCTCACTTTCTATGAAATCATGCCCTCTTCGGTAATACCCTCAGAGAATTGAGAATTATATAAATCAGCATAAAAGCCGCCGCACTCAAGGAGTTCATTATGATTGCCTTTTTCTATTATATCGCCGTCTTTCATTACAAGTATTACATCAGCATTTCGTATAGTGGACAATCTATGGGCGATTACAAAACTTGTGCGGTTTTGCATAATTTCTTTCATGGTTTTTTGTATTAAAATTTCCGTCCGTGTGTCTATTGAACTTGTGGCTTCATCTAAAATCAGTATCGTAGGGTTTTTTAAAATAACCCTGGCTATTGTAAAAAGCTGTTTCTGCCCCTGAGAAATATTCGACGCTTCCTCGTTTAAAACCATATTATAGCCCCCAGGAAGGGCGCGGATGAAATTGTGGCAATGAGCGGCTTTCGCCGCGGCAATAACCTCTTCATCGGTGGCATTTGGTGAACCATAGCGTATATTTTCCATAATAGTGGCATTATAAATCCATGTATCTTGCAGTACCATGCCGAAAATATCCCGCAAATCACCTCTGGTGAAATCCGTCGCGTCCACTCCGTCAATAAGTATTTTGCCGCCGTTAAGTTCATAAAACCGCATTAAAAGCTTTACAACGGTAGTTTTTCCAGCCCCGGTAGGTCCTACAATAGCAACTGTTTGCCCTGCACTAATCTCTGCCGAAAAGTCGTTTAATATAATCTTATCAGGATTGTAGCCAAAGCGGACATTTTGGAAAGATACATTGCCTTCGTAATGGTCTTTTTTAAAGGATTTTTCCACATCAGGGGAATCTTCCTCTTCTTCCAAAAACTCAAAAACCCGCTCAGCCGCCGCAATTGTTGCCTGCATTTGATTACTTGCAACTCCAAGCTCAGCAAGAGGCTGTGTAAAAGTTTGTATATATTGTATAAACGCCTGCACATCCCCAATAGTTACCGCACGCCGCACTACTAAATAGCCCCCTAAAATACATACGAGTACATAACCTAAATTGCCTACAAAATTGAAAATAGGCTCCACGATATTTGTCATAAAGTCAGCTTTCCACGCGGATTGGCGCAGTTTTTTATTAGCTTCTATAAACTTCTCTTCGGCTCGTATTTCACCGTTATAAGCCCTTACGATATCGTGCCCGCTATAGGTTTCTTCAACTATGCCGCTTAAAGTGCCCAAAGCTTCCTGCTGCTCACTAAAATATACATGAGACCTCTTTAAAACTGCCATCATAAGCCACATGGAAAGGGGAATAACAACTAAAGATGCGGCGGTTAAAACTATACTAATAGAAATCATCATAACTAAAACACCGATGATTGTTGTAACAGATGTGACCAATTGAGTCAAATTAGTGCTTAGGGTTTGGCTCATAGTATCCACATCATTAGTAATTCTTGAAAGCACCTCACCGTGGGAGCGGGTGTCGTAATAGTTTATAGGCAGCCTATGCATTTTTTCCGATATTTCCGTTCGAAGCTTATAAGTCACTTTTACAGAAAGCCTTGAGATAATAATTTCCTGCGCCAAATGGCAAAGTGCTGATATAATGTATAACCCAATCAGCCATCCTGTAATCCTCATCATATAGGGGAAATTAGTTAAAAGCCCTGTGCCAAGCCAATGAGCAACAACTCCATCTACAAGAGCTGTTGTTACCCGTCCCAAAAGCCTTGGGCCAATAACTGAAAACACAGTGGAAAACATTGCAAAAAGAAACACTACAATAAACGCTGCTTTATGAGGCGATAAGTATATTATAAGCTTTTTAACAGTTTGCTTAGGGTCTTTTGCCTGTTTTGCTAAGCCTTCACCCATTTCAAAGTCCATTATTAACCTCCTCGTCCGAAAGCTGGGAGGAAGCAATTTCTTTGTATACCTCACAGTTTTTAAGGAGTTCTGAATGAGTGCCTTGCCCGGCAATATTACCGTTATCCAAAACCACTATCTTATCAGCATCCATAATTGAAGAGATTCGCTGAGCGATTATGACTATTGTACAATCTTTCATTTTCTTCTTAAGTGCCTGGCGAAGGAGGGCATCAGTCTTTAAATCAAGTGCCGAGAAACTATCATCAAACAAGTAAATTTGTGCCTTTTTAACCAAGGCTCTGGCAATAGAAAGTCTTTGACGCTGCCCGCCGGAGAAATTAGAGCCTCCTTGTGCTACATTGGACTCGTAGCCATCTTCTTTTTCCTTGATAAAGTCCGCTGATTGTGCCGTTTCAGCGGCATCATAAAGAGTTTCATCTGCAGCATTTTTGTCAGCATAAAGCAGATTGGAGCGGATGGTGCCGGTAAAAAGCACAGCTTTCTGAGAGATATAGCCGACTTTATTGTGCAAATCTTCCTTATGAATATCTCTGATATCTATACCATCAACAAGTACAGCCCCTCCTGTAACATCAAAAAAGCGCAGTATAAGCTTAAATACAGAAGTTTTCCCTGAGCCGGTGGAGCCGATGATTGCAGTAGTCTCTCCGGGCTTTGCGCTGAAACTAATGTCATTAAGTACATTGTCATCACTTTCCAGGGCATCAGGATAACGAAAACTTACATTCTTAAACTCAATTTCACCCTTAAAATCATCAGGCAAGGGGAGAGGTTTGTTTTTATAAGGAACGCCTCCCTCGGCTTCTAAAACTTCTTTTATACGCTCGGCACTGACAACAGCACGAGGCAATATAACAAGCATAATAGCAACCATTAAAAAAGCAAAAATAATCAGTAATCCATATTGCAAAAAGGCAAAGATATCCCCTATATCAATTTGAAAAGCGGACACCTGCCTTGCCCCAACCCAAACAATTAGGGCAGTTGTAATATTTAAAATCAACATTATAGTTGGCATTATAAATGAAAATGCCTGATCAACAAATAAATTTGTATCGGCCAAATCTTTATTTGCCTTGTCGAAACGTTTTTTCTCAAAGCTTTGGGTGGAAAAAGCGCGCACAACTAAAATACCGCTTAAATTTTCACGGGAAACAAGGTTTAGCCTGTCTATTAAAACTTGTATCAGCTTATATTTTGGAAACGCCACAAAAAACAATATAACCATAGCACCTACCATAGTAATAGTAGCAAGGGCAATTATCCAAGTCATAGAAGGGCTTCTCTCTAGGGCTCGTATAATACCGCCAATGCCTATAATAGGGGCGTAAATAAATTGGCGGATAGCCATAGTTAAAGCACTTTGTACCTGCATTATATCATTTGTGGTTCTTGTTATAAGAGATGAAGTTGAGAAGCGATTAACTTCGGCACTGGAGAAACGCAGGATTTTTTTAAACACGGCTTCACGTAAATCATTGGCAACACCTGTAGCTGTCCTTGCAGTGAAAAAGCCCGCTCCAAGGGCTGTAAAAACACTAAGCAGTGTTATTAAAAGCATTATCAAACCATTTCGCCAAATAACGGAAATATGACCGGGCAGCACACCGTCATTTACAATATTAGCCATATAGCTGGGCAATATGAGTGCCAAAATAGCCTCTGTAAAAAGAAGCAGAGCCGCGCATAAAATCATACCGCTATAAGGTTTCATAAATTCAAAAATTTTTGACATAGGAATATTTACTCAACTTTACTTTAAAGTTTATGAACGCCCCGAAATTCGTACATTTCTTTGAGTGCATCGTAGATGCAAGAATGTAAGCAAAATGTACGAATTCTCGAGGCTCGTTTAAGATCATTTTGGTCTTAAACGACCTTAGGATACAATCAATCATTATACACTATTGCATAAGGCAAAAGTCAATAGGAAATATAATTATAAATAAGCTACATCTTTTCTGTTTTATTTTGTACATACAAACCAAATGGGTCAGTGTTTAATTTGGTGAGGTAAATATCTAATGCCCCATAGATAAAAGTGCTTGCAGGTTTATCATTAAATTTTTCATCGAAACTATTATGGATTTTAGCAAGTTTAGATATTAAATTCATATCGCCTTTTACAAATGTTATGAGCAGTTCCCAATATGACTTGGCAAATAATTGACCTTTATCGCTCTCGGGCAGTATACCTTTTTTGTGAAGCCTTGTTCCCTCTATGTTTAAGCAGTTTAGGGTTTTTACTATTTTTGCAGCACTCTCTTTGTCGTATTGCCGCAAGTGGTCGAATAGTTCATCATCAAAATGTTTTATAGCCCAGTAATGCACATTTTTCATTTGCAAATTTTCAATGATAGCTGCGTATTTCCTAAAATCTACTGACTGCATTTGCAGTACTTCCGCTTTAAGCATCTCTATGGTCTCTAAAGATTCAGCAAGCTGCTTCATTTTTTCGCGGATAGCTGTGGCTTGTTCCGTAAGTGCATCAGCAACATCATCCGGGGTTTCCAATGTTACAAAGTGGTTTTTTATATCGTCAAGAGAGAAGCCTAAATGTTTCATCGCTAATATTTGGTTTAACGCTACCATATCTTTATCGCTGTAAAGCCTATAACCGCTCTTGCTCTCTGACGACGGCGGCAATAGTCCGGCCTTATCGTAATAATGAAGAGTACGGACTGTAACTCCCATCTTCTTAGCAAGTTCGCCTACAGTCATATAATTCTCAGGAATAGCCCTATATTTATCCATATCAACACCTCGCAGCAACATTATAAACCCTGACGCAAGGTTAGGGTCAATATTTTTTTAAAAATCACAAATAAACATTTCGCGTTGCAATTTTATTACAAAAAACGCTGTCATGTTCTACAAACAGTATTGTTGGCTGATATTCGGCAAGCAAATTTTCAATTTGCATACGAGATATTACATCGATATAATTTAGGGGTTCATCCCAAATAAGAATATGGGATTTTTCGCATAAACTCCTGGCAATAAGGACTTTTTTCTTTTGTCCTGCGCTAAAATCCTCCAATTTTTTATCAAACTGTACTCTTGAAAAGTCAAGCTTACGCAAAATAGCTTTAAAGAGAGTTTCGTCTAAGCCGTTTTCTCTGATAAATGCAGACAGACCGCCTTTAAGATAAGACGTATCCTGGGAAATATATGAAATGGATAAACCGCTGCTTTTTTCAAAGTTTCCGGTATACTGCAAGCCCTCACCGCAGACTAATTTAATAATACTCGACTTGCCTGATCCGTTTTTACCACATAATGATATGCGCTCACTTTTTTCGATGGTTAAGTTGATATTTTCGCAAACTATTTT
This sequence comes from Defluviitaleaceae bacterium, assembly GCA_009779915.1. Taxonomy (GTDB): domain Bacteria; phylum Bacillota; class Clostridia; order Lachnospirales; family UBA5962; genus WRBA01. The sequence continues at coordinate 114,436 of WRBA01000002.1, forward strand.
GTCGCCATAAAATATAGATACGTCTTTAAGTGAAATAAGTCTATTATGATGATAGTCAAGCTGGGCTAATTTAAGGGATTCAGAGGATTCAATATTTTTAAGGAGTTTGGATTTTTCCTCGCTCGCGCTTTCGTAACGACCTTGTATTACTTTGCTGCGCTTCATCATTTTAGCTGATTTGGCTGCTTCATAAGGTCGCCTGCCTATGCTTTTTTCGATATTTTTTGGATTGAAGCCGATTTTTCGGCTCTCAGCTTTATCAGACCACATGGCCTTCTCTCTTGCGGTTTTTTCAAGGCGTTTAATCTCTTTTTTTAACTTATCATTTTGGGCAAGCTGGGAGCTATCCTGCCTTTCCTTATTCAAAAGCCAGGATGAGAAATTACCCCGCTGTATTTCAATATCAACTTTATTTATGGAAAGAATATGAGAGATACATCCGTCAAGAAAAGCCCGGTCATGAGAGACTAATATATAGCCCTTTTTACCCTTTAAATACTTGCTTACTATCTCTCTGCCCTGTGAATCGAGATGATTTGTAGGCTCATCAATTAAAAGAAAGCTGTTTTCTTTTAAAAATAGGGCAGCAAGCATAATTTTTGTCCGCTCTCCATTTGAAAGAGTGTAAAATGGGCGGTATAATACTTCACTTTCCACCTCAAGTAATGATAATTCCCGCTCCAGTTCCCATTTTTGGTAAGATGGATAAATATTTTTTACAATAGAGATTGTACTTAAGCTTTCATCGGATATTTCAAATGGGAAATATTCAAACTTACAAGGTATGCTTATTGTGCCTCCATATGGGAATTTACCCATAAGCAAATTTAGGAAAGTTGTTTTGCCTCGCCCATTTCTTCCTGTAAATCCCAATTTCCAATCGGTATCTATTTGAAAACTTACATTTTCAAAGATATTGTCATAACTGCCTTCGTAGGCAAATGTTAGGTTTGTTATATTAATCAATGCCATAATGTGTCCCTTTGTCCCTTTCTAAAGCGCAATAAAAAGCTGCAAGAAAGTTAATTCCCGCAGCTTCAAAATGCACATTAGCAGAAACGCGAATCGTTTCTACAGAAAGGTGCAACGAGATTTTGCAAAGCAAAATCGAGTGGCTATGCAAAAAAAGCGCAAAAATTCGTAACTTTCTTGCTTGGACATAACAAAAAAACTTGTTTTTTGTACATCCTGCATTACTTAGCAAGAAATATTACGCATTTTTTCACCCCTTGTTTATATTTATAATGTTTCATTACAAGTTAATTTTATCAAAAATCACCCTCTTTGTCAATCCTATAGCTAACGGTTTTAAGCCAATAACCATGTTTTCCCTCTTCTATATCTTTACAATCACAGCAGCTAAACTCAATAAGCCCTGATACATGGGCACTGTCTTTGCTGATTTTTGTATAAATATCAGGCATACCAAAAATAATCTGTGAGATGTTATCTTGGTTTTTATACCCAAGTATTAAATGGTTGAATTTCTTATATGCCGCCACTATGAGATAATCATCTTTAAGATGTTTAAACTCGTCCGGAAGGTAATTAAGCTCATTAGGCGTTATACGTACCCATTGTAAATCTGAGTCCTGCTCTTTAAAAGGGCGTATCTTTGAACAGTTTACAAAAATATTTTGTAAATTTACCATCTCAGACTCACTAAGACCTACACTCTCAGCAGGGGTATCGGCTTCGGATAAAGCCTCTACTTTGTAGTTATCTTCCGTTATATTATCAATTTCACTTAGTTTTTCGTTAATTTTTTTAGCCATATCTTTAAAGGTTTTTTCAGCGGCACCTTCTTCGAGTGTCTCAAAAAACTCCGGTGGTGAAACGGCTTCCGGCGGGGGAGGGATTTCATCTTTTTCAAGGAAAAGGGTATTTGGCTCAGGGTCATTTTCAGGCAATTCATCTTTAATAGGTTCAGCATATGCAGTTTCCGGCAGCTTTTTACTGTGAATATGCAAATTATTCTTCCAAGCAACTTCTCTGTCCCTGTGACCTACAATTGGTGCTTTTATAGCATTTCCATCTAAAATCATCATTCCGGCTACATTAAAAGCATTAAGCGCAATGCCGGAACCGTCTACATCATCAGCACTGCATTCCCATTTAAGCTCCGCACTGCCTTTATCACTTACTATTATTCTTCCAATATCAATTGCCGCCCCCGATACATTGTCCGAAGATACTATATACGCGTTGCAAATTACCCCCGGCTTTAAATTCTGGACACTAAAACTTACCTTGCCGGATTCTCCTTTGGCTTCGAGGACACATTTTCCAAGAGCTTTTTTACCTTTCATTGTAAATTCGGTTGTGTTTTCACTTAATATTATTTGATATCTCTGATAATTTTGAGACATATTTACATCCTCCCTAATAGAAAACAGAATCTATTAAGGTATATTCACATACGTAAGAGAATATAACCAAGGCTCTTAGAGCTTGTTTAGTATCTCACTTTCTTGTGCGCTTTTTCAGGTTTATCGACTATAAAACAAAGTTTCAATGGGCAGCAAACGCCGCCGCCGTATAGTCGGAGATATTGCAAGGAGAAAAGGATTGTGATATACTATTGATTATTGATGGTTAGCTGTATATTATAGATAGATACCACATAACTATTTGTGCAGAAAAGCAGTGAATGCTTTTGAAAAAACAATTTTTGCAAGAGTTATTTGTTTATAATCTTTGCCCCGCCCTTTGGGCGGGGCAGTTATCCTAATAACCTAAGATAAATTAAAGGAGATCACCTTGTTTTTACCTATTTCAGCCGAGGGAATAAGTGAATTTGATTATATACTAGTAACAGGTGACGCCTATGTGGATCATCCATCTTTTGGTGCGGCTATAATAGGGCGGGTTGTCCAGAGCTTAGGCTATACCATTGGCATCATAGCCCAGCCTGATTGGAAGAATGTGGGAAGCTTTAAGTCACTAGGTAAGCCGAGATACGCCTTTTTGGTTACCGGAGGCAATATAGACTCAATGGTGGCTCACTACACCGCAGCGAAAAAAAAGAGATCTGATGATGCTTATTCACCAGGCGGGGCTGCTGGTCTTAGACCTGACCGTGCCACTATTGTATATGCCAATAAAATTAGAGAAGCTTATAAGGATGCATTTGTTATTATAGGCGGGATTGAGGCCAGCCTTAGGAGGCTGTCTCATTATGATTATTGGGATAATAAGGTAAGGCGTTCCATACTTCTTGATAGTGGAGCCGATTTGCTGGTTTATGGAATGGGTGAGCATCAAATAACGGAAATTACAGATTGCCTTAAATCAGGGAAGTATGAAGACCTTAAAAGCATAGATGGAATATGTTATAATAGTAAAACTGAACCGGATATACCTTGTGCCATTACATTGCCTGCATATGGTGATGTACAAAAGGATAAAGCTTTGTACGGCGAAAGCTTTATGGTTCAATACGACAATTCAGACCCTTTTACAGCAAAAACCCTTATAGAACCTTATGAAAACTGTTTTGTTGTGCAGAATCCGCCTTCTAAACCTATAAACACTCCTTTATTTGATAAAATTTATGCACTGCCCTATATGAAAAATTATCATCCTATATATGAAACAATGGGTGGCGTTCCTGCTATAGAAGAGATAAAGTTCAGCCTTATATCCAGCAGAGGTTGTTTTGGATCGTGTAATTTCTGTGCGCTTAGTTTTCATCAAGGTAAAATTGTCCAAGGGAGAAGCCATATATCTATAATCAGGGAAGCGGAAAGTTTTAAATGGGATCCGGATTTTAAAGGGTATATACATGATGTTGGTGGTCCTACGGCAAATTTTAGGTTACCTGCTTGTAAGAAGCAGCTTAAGAAAGGTGCTTGCGTAGACAAAAAATGCCTTTTTCCCAAACCTTGTAAGAACTTAGATATAAGTCATACGGATTATCTGAGCCTTTTGCGTAAACTTCGTGATATACCGGGAGTTAAGAAAGTTTTTATACGTTCAGGTATACGGTATGATTACTTGATATATGATAAAAATAAAGAATTTCTTAGGGAATTGTGTAAATATCATATAAGCGGTCAGTTAAAAGTGGCACCTGAACATATTTCCGACAAAGTTCTTGGTAAAATGGGTAAGCCCGGCAGGAAGGTTTATGAAAAATTTTCCGGGAAATACTATCAGTTAAATAAGGAGTATGGCTTGTCCCAGTATCTTGTGCCTTATTTAATGTCCTCTCATCCAGGCAGCGATTTAGAAAGTGCCGTAGAGCTTGCCGAGTATTTGCGTGATATTAACTTTACTCCGGAACAGGTTCAGGATTTTTACCCAACTCCCGGCACATTATCAACCTGTATGTATTATACGGAGATGGATCCCAGGACAAAGGAAGAGCTCTACGTGCCTAAATCCTCACGGGAAAAAGCAATGCAGCGAGCCCTTATACAATATAAAAATCCTAAAAATTATGAACTGGTTAAAGAGGCTCTTTTAAAAGCAGGCAGAGCGGATTTAATAGGTTTTGGTAAAAATTGCCTAATAAGACCCCGCCAGAATGCGGAGCCTAAAAAAGCAGTTGTATATAGAAAAAAAGCTAAAAAAACTATCAGAAATATTCACAAAAAGCATTAATTTTTGGAGGTTTATTATGAGCGAATCAAAAATTAAATCTACTATATTGCTCTATGGAACTTGCTTAATTCTTTTAAGTTTTACTATTACAACTATAGTAATTTTAGGCAATGGGTTGGACTTTTTATTGGTTATTTTTAGCGGACTCTTTCATCTTGTGGTACTGATATTCAATTTTATTTGCTCGGCTGTAGTTGCAAAAAAAATATATAGTTCATTTACCGCTTTTTTAGGAGAGGCAAATTTAGATTGTGAAGATATTGCTCCTATGGGACAGTTTTTGGATTTAGCAGGAAAAGCGTTTAGCACATCGCCTCCAACACTTATAAAAGTTGACATGTTAGAAGGTAAGAGTAAAAATATTGCAAAAGAGATTAACAAATTTATAAATGAACTGCATAGTATGGAGCTGGCAATAGATAAAACCCTTGCCATTACCCCTGCCTTGCGGTCAGGGAAAAAAGCTGAGCGGCTTCTGGTACTAATTAATTCACTGGTGGATGATTTGGAAGGGGTTTCTAAAGGTACTAAGCCAAAAGGGCATTATGATAGCAGGTTAAGTCAAGTGTTTGATGAGATTTTTGGCAACTATGCCGAGCTTATTGAGTCCAGAAAAGCCCTTAACAATACTTTAGAAGCGTTAAAAAAGAACAATGCAAATCAATTGCCAAAGGATATGCCCATTGGTATAGAGCTTATGCGAATTTTTGGAAATATTAGCAGTATAGAAGGGGCACTTGTTCGTTTAGCTGAGTTTGAGCTTGAAAACGGATGTGATAATCTACCAAAAGATTTTAAATCCGCTGATATAATCCGTAATATTTTGAATCAATATAAGGCTTCTTTACAAGATGTTTTTAACACTTTAAGCTTGGCAAATAATCTATCAGATACTATGGCTAACGAGACAAAAATACTAACTACTGCCAAGGCAGAAGAGAAACGCCTTATGGTGCAGCTTAGAGATTTGGCTAAAAATGTAAATATACAGCTAAAAAGCGGTTCACATATAAGTGGTGCCTCATCTAAAGTGGACAATATTTTGCAATTGATTGAAAAAATCGACGATAATAAAATAGCAAGTTCAAAGTATGCAGATAATATGTCTGCTTATGTTAAGGAAATTTCTAAAAACTTAGATTTAAGTTTAAAAAGCATTACAAAATTTAAATTTAAACGCGAATTAAAAAGCTTTGTCAGAAACCCAATTGCTGCGGGAACTCATGGCATATTACCCGAAAAAACAGCTGATTCTAAGCTTGGTCGTACATCATCCGGCGCCGCATCTCCTGCAATGCTGCCCAGGCACTATGGTAAAGTCCCTGAAAGTGGTTATAATTTCGATAGTAAAGATTATGGAAAGTATTCGAGGTAATAATTTTCAATTTACGACATATCGACATAAAACCTACATTTTTTCGACAATCGATATTGCTTTGGAAGATTTTTTATGATATATTATGAAAGTAAAGGGGTTAGTCAGGAGGAGATATTGTGAAGAAAGTATATATTTCGGCGGATATCGAGGGCATTTCTGATATAGTTACAGGGTTATCGACAATGCGTTCAGGGCATGATTTTGGAATAGCAAGAAAACGCTTCGCAAAAGAAATAAATGCTGCTGTTAGGGCGTGCTTTGATTTTGGATGCAGCGATGTTACAATTTGCGAAGGTCACGCGGATATGGAAAATCTTATTATTGAAGATTTGGATCCGCGTATAAGACTTATTTCCGGAGCTATGCGCCAAAGCCTTCAGATGGAAGGTATTGAAATGGGATATGATGCATATATATCCTTTGGGCACGCCGGAGCCGGGCTTAATATTGACGGAGTATTAAATCACTGCTACAATGGCAGGAAAATATATAATGTCAGGCTAAATGGTCAAACTATGAATACCGAAACGATTATAAACGCCACTATAGCCGGGCATTATGGGATTCCCTTGATAGCTGTAATAGGGGATTCGGCTGTGGTTCGTGAGGTTAAGGAGTTTGTGCCAAATTGTGAAGGGGTCGCCGTTAAAGAAGGGCTTTCCCGTCATTGTGCCATATCTTATCATCCACAGGTATGTGAGCAAATGATTTATGATGGTGTAAGCATTGCTCTTAAAAAAGCGGCTGATATTAAGCCTCTTGACTTAGGTTCTCAAATTACCCTGGAAATAGATTATAAAGAAACTAGTATGGCTGACAGTGCTTGTTTGGTTCCGGGGGTGGTACGTCTTGCGCCTCGCACCATAAGTTATAGCGGTGAGGCAAAAACTGTATTTAAGCTGCAAAACTTGCTAATATACAGGCTTGTAGATACTATTTAATATTAGTAGGAGAAGACTGCTTTGATGATAGAGACGATTCTTCCATCTGAATATTTGGAAAAAGGCATGAAAGCACTGGATTATGTATATACACCTGATGGTGTAACTATTGTTAGACCGGGAACGCTCCTGACAGAGCGTATGATAGACTTTATTCACCAGCATAATATTGGATATGTGAAGGTGGAGTTTGACGAGGGCAAATATCCAAATGCCATTAGAGTACGTGAGCCCAGACCTGAGAAAGAATCGATATTTACTAATATACCGGATATAAAACCGGTAATTGACGATGAACTTAGAGATGAAGCTATAGTATCAATTAAAAAAATGTTTGAAGCTTTTGATACTACAGATTTTAACGAAAAAAATATGACAACTGCTCATCTCGCAGTCAAGGAAATATATTCTGTTGTTGATAAGCTTATTGAAACTTTGTCTGATGAAACTCATTCTCTAATCCATATAGCGGATTTAAAAAGTTACGATGAGTATACATATCACCACTCATTGAGCGTGGCGGTACTTGCAATTGCTATAGGGCAGAGTATGAGCTTTTCCGATGAAGATCTTAGGCTTCTTGGTCGGGCAGCTATGATGCATGATATAGGCAAGATTTATGTGCCTAATGAACTAATAAATAAGCCGGGCAAATTAACCGAATCGGAGTTTAGGGCAGTAAAAAACCATACGGCAGAAGGATACCGTCATTTAATGTTTGAAAAAGTTGGTGACGAACACTTTAGAAAAATTGTATTATGTCATCATGAAAAAGTAAATGGCACCGGTTATCCTAATAAGCTTGAGGGCAAAGACATACCTTTTATGAGCCGTATAATAGCGGTTGCGGATATGTATGATGCGGTAACTTCTTATCGCTCTTATCGTAAGCCGATGTCGCCGTCTGAGGCTATTGAGCTTGTTATGAGCGAGGTTGAAAGAGCCTTGGACTATAATGTTGTAAAAACTTTTGTGGAAAAAATGGATTTCTACCCTGTAAATACATGTGTTGAGCTTTCCGACAACAGACTTGGGGTTGTAATTGACAATACTAACTCTATGCGTCCTATTATTCGTATGTTAGACACGAAGGAAGAGCTTGACCTTATGGAAATGAGTAATTTAAGCCTTGTTATTAATCGTGTGATTGACAGCGATGATTACGAAGAGTTAGCTAAAAAGAAGCAAGAAAATAGTTAAGGCTGGTGTAAGAGTTTATGATTTTTGATTTCGTAGGAAAAATTAAAAATATGAATGCTGAAAATTTTGAGAAAGAAGCTATATCCCAATGTCTTTCGGAAATTCATAGAAAATTTGACAAGCCTATGAATGAAATTCGTATATTAAAAGAAGGCGACACGAATGACGCTCTGATTAAAGCACGGACTTCTGTATCATCTTATCTTCCTTTTCACGAGGCGGAGCTTTCCGAGGCGGTGGAAACCTTTAGAGAATACCTTGATGAAATTGCAAACGCCCTTGGAGGCGAAGTCAGTAGAGATGAGGGTTTTTATAATAATACCAAGACTTTTCATAAGTTGTTTTTGTAAATATAGTAAAAACAAAGGGCTGGTGCATTGGCGCCAGCCCATATTATTTACTATTTCGCGGCATTCCCGCCTTTTTCAATAGCCACCTTATTAAGCTCTATAAGGTCGGCTCTTTTTTCGCCAAGTCTAACCTTTAAAGCCTCAATTATGGATTCGGTTTTGGCACATTTAAGCAATTCGTTTAAACAGCCAAGAGCTATCATATTTGCCACCCTAAGATTTCCAAGTTCATTAGCCATATCGGATATTGGAAGCCCCAGGTATTTAACATCGCTTCTGCTTTCCTTAAGCCCGGAGTCAGTCATAGAAGTGTTGTAAATAAGAACTCCCTCCGGTTTTACAAAAGGCTCAAATTTATCAAATGAAGGCTGGTTAAGGGCAATTACCGCGTCTGCTGATTGGATAATTGGGCTGCCTATGCGCTTATCACTTATAATAACCGAGCATGAGGCTGCTCCTCCCCTCATTTCAGGACCATAGGAAGGGAACCATGTAACATGCTTATCTTCAAGCATAGCAGCATAAGATATAAGCTGACCGCTAAGGAGCGCGCCCTGACCGCCGTAGCCTGCAAAAATCATCTTAATATTCATCAGTTACCCTCCTTTATAAGCCCTAAGGGATAATAGTCAACCATATCTTTTTTAAGCCATTCGACAGCATCTAAAGGGGTCATACCCCAGCCGGTAGGACAGGTGGATAAAATTTCAACCATTGAAAAGCCTTTCCCTTCCATTTGATATTGGAGGGATTTTTTAATAGCTTTTTTGGCGTTGTTAATGGATTTTACGTCAACAACCATTACACGCTCGATATAATAAGCCCCTTCTATTGCGGCCATAACCTCGCTCATACGAATAGGCATACCGGCGTATTTTTGGTTACGTCCATGAGGCGAAGTTGTGGCTTTTTGCCCTACAAGGGTTGTAGGTGCCATTTGTCCTCCTGTCATTCCGTAAATAGCGTTATTTACGAAAAATACGGAGATGTTTTCGCTCCTGGCGGCTGCATGAATGATTTCAGCAGTACCGATGGAAGCAAGATCGCCATCCCCTTGATAGGTAAAGACACAAGCATCCTCATGTACGCGCTTAATACCTGTGGCAACAGCGGGAGCCCTGCCATGAGCCGCTTCCTGCATATCGCAGTTAAAATAATCATAAGCTAAAACCGAGCAGCCAACAGGAGCCACACCGATAGTTTTATCGCTTAAACCAAGCTCTTCAATACATTCGGCTATAAGCCGGTGTATAATACCATGTGTACAGCCGGGGCAGTAATGAAAGCCTACATTTCTTAGCATATCAGGTCTTTTAAACACTAAAGTCTCGCTCATTACAACACCTCCCCTAATTTAAGGATTTGGGCAAAAATTTCTTCCGCCGTTGGGATTATTCCGCCCATTCTGCCGTAGAAATGGACAGGAGCGGTATCTCCTACAGCAAGTTTAACGTCTTGAAGCATTTGACCGGCACTCATTTCAACAACGAGTACGCATTTTTTGCCTTTTGTCGCTTCCTTAAGTTCTTTTTCAGGATAAGGCCAAAGGCTGATAGGCGTAAACAAACCGATTTTGTGACCTTTAAGCTCATTTTCATCAATTGCGGAGCGGATTGTACGTGAAGTAGAGCCATAAGCCACCACTAATATGTCGGAATCTTCCATATTATAAGTTTCATAAAGTACTTCGCTCTCTTTGATTTTTTTATATTTAGCTTGTAAGTTAAGGTTCCATTCCTCAAGCTCCGATGGAACTAAGGAGAGGGAATTTATAACCGCCCTCGGACGGTTTTTATCTTTCCAGCCTACTGTAGCCCAGCTTTTATCCACTTTAATAGGTTTTTTCTCTTGGATTACAACGGGCTCCATCATTTGCCCGATTACGCCGTCACCTAAAATAATAGCAGGCATCCTATATTCATCAGCTTTATCAAAAGCAAGCTGAACCAAATCCACCGCAGATTGAACGCCGGTAGGGGCGTATACTAAACAATTATAATCCCCATGCCCCCCTCCTTTTGTGGCTTGGAGATAATCACTTTGGGAAGGCTGGATACTGCCAAGCCCAGGACCTGCCCGCATAATATTTACAATAACCACAGGAAGGTTAGCCCCTGCCATATAGGATATACCTTCGGCTTTAAGAGATAATCCGGGACCGGAAGAGCTGGTCATAACCCTTGCGCCGGAGCCTGATGTACCATAGCACATATTTATCGCGCCTATTTCCGATTCGGCCTGAATAAATATACCGCCTACCTCAGGAAGCCTCCAGGAAAAATATTCAGGTATTTCATTTTGCGGCGTTATAGGATAACCGTAAAAATAACGGCATCCAGCCATGACAGCGGCTTCCGCAATAGCTTCATTGCCTTTCATAAACCTTTTTTCCAACTAATTCGCCTCCTATCTATAAACTTCGATAATCAAATCGGGACACATAACAGCACAAAAAGTACAGCCTGTACACTGGTTTAAATCGGTACATGTAACAGGGTGGTAGCCTTTGGGATTTACCTTAGTTTCATCAATTTTTAAGATTTTTTTTGGGCAGACACTCATACAAAGGCGGCAGCCCTTGCACGCATCTTCTTTAAATTTAACTTTTCCCACAATAACCCTCCTTAAAAAGTTTAGAACCAGCGGTCAATAATGGACGAATCTGAATTTCTGGCCTTACTTTAAGCCAATTTAGACGGCACTGACGACGCATATGCAAAGCTAATCTGCTACGGCTGGCAACTTTTGTTTCTTAGTGAAACAAAAGTGCATGGACAACGACAAGTGGCTTAAAATAAGCCGAAAGACAGATTTGTAGCTTATTGACCGCTGGTTCTTTATTCAGAAATAAGCATAGCCGTTGCAATGGAATAAAATTTAGAAACATCCGAATCCGCCCGGCTGGTAAGTACGATAGGGCATTTAGCCCCCATTACAACACCTGCGCCGACGCCTCCGGCAAGATATACGATTGATTTATATAAAACATTACCTGACTCAATATCATCCATAAGCAGGATATTTGCGGAGCCGCCGATTTTATCCTTATAACCTTTGTGAGAAGCAGCTTCCTTGGATACGGCAACGTCTAAAGATACAGGACCTGATACATAACAGCCTTTAATCTCGCCTCGCTCATTCATTTCATGCAGCTCCTGTGCATCAACTGTAGCTTGCATTTTAGGGTTAAACTTTTCAACGGCGCAAACAGGTGCTACCATTGGATTTTTATAGCCCAGCTTATGAGCCACAAAGCAGGCATTTTCGATAATATCTTTCTTCTGTGCCAAATCGGGTGCTGTTGTAATAGCAGGGTCGGTGACAAATATAAACTCATCCCGTCCGGGAATTTCAAATACAGTAGTTTGAGTAGTAAGCTTGCCTGTGCGAAGACCGATATCTTTATCTAAAATGGCTTTTAAAAACACGTAGGTATCCACAAGCCCCTTCATCATAACGGAAGCGTTGCCTGCGGCCACTTGTTTAGCGGCAGTAAGGGCACTCTCAGCATTGTCATCAGAGTGGATTACTTCATAATTACCAATATCAATATTATTATCAGCTGCTATTTTTTTAATCTCAGCTTCACTGCCAACTAATATGGCACCTGCAATGCCTTGTTTCCGTGCATTTTCAACAGCCAGTAAAACATCTAAGTCAGCGGCGGCGGCTACGGCAATTTTCTTGCCGGGAGACTTTGCCGCTTCTTTTAAAAGTTGTTCAAAATTCTTAATCATTTATAAATCCTCCTACATTACTTCCTTTGTCCAGCCGAAAGTATCTTCAACACGACCAAACTGTATGCCGGTTAAATTGTCATAAAGTTTGTTTGAAAGCTGACCTGTATTGCCGTCTGCTATCTGAACTTTGTCATCTCCCATAATAAGGCATTTAATTGGGGAGATAACAGCGGCAGTACCACAGCCGAAAGCCTCTTTCAAAGAGCCGTCCTTAGCGGCGGCAAAAACCTCAGCAATTGAAAGTTTACGCTCGGTAACTTTCACACCCCAGCTTTTAGCCATTTTAATAACCGAATCTCTTGTAATGCCTGCTAAAATACTTCCATTTAGCTCAGGCGTAATAAGTTCGTCATTTATTACAAAAAAAACATTCATTGCGCCAACTTCGTCAATATACTTACGCTCAAGCCCATCAAGCCACATAACCTGTGCATAACCTTTTTGGATAGCTTTTTGCTGGGATTTAAGGCTTGCGGCGTAGTTTGCTGAGGCTTTAGCGGCACCGATACCGCCTCTAACCGCTCTTACATACTCATCCTCTACCAAAATGTCAATAGGCGCAAGCCCTGATGGGTAATAAGGCCCTACAGGGGAGAGGATTATGAGGAATTTATAATTTTTAGCAGCCATAACCTTTACGGAAGGCTCCGTTGCTATCATAAAAGGTCTTATATAAAGGGATGTGCCTGATGACGCGGGAATCCAGTCAACGTCGACTTTAATAAGCTCAACAAGGGCTTTTAAGGCAAACTCTTCGTCCAGGTAAGGGATGCACATTCTCTCATCGGATATATTCAGCCTTTTAAAATTATCCCAAGGTCTGAAAAGGAGTACTTTGCCCTCAGAGGATTTATAGGCTTTAAGCCCCTCAAAAACAGATTGACCATAATGGAAGACCATTGCGGCAGGCTCGATTTGCAAAGGCTCATAAGGCGTGATTTTAGGGTCATGCCAGCCTAGTTCGTCACTATAATCCATTGTGAACATATGGTCTGTAAAATACTTGCCAAAACCAAGGTTAGCTTCATCAGGCTTAGTTTTTTTAGTGGTTGCTAAAATAGTGTTAATTTCTAAATTTGCCATTGTTTATCCTCCTTGAGATTTGATATTACTTAAGAACCTGTATTAAATAAGCTGCCACACGTCTTTCCGGCTGATTTTAAGTCACTTTGCGTCAGCACTCACTTGCAGATCATCTCTGCATATGCTGCGTTCGCGCTTCCTTAATTGGCATAAAATCAGACTCGGAAAGACGCGCAACCCATTATTGAATACAGGTTCTAAATTTGCGGGCATTTTCTTGTCCGCTTAACACTCTATACCCGCTTTCAGCAAGAGCCAATAGCTCATCCTCCCCAGGATAAACTACTACACTGCCTATATATTTAACCATATTTTCGATAAATGTCACAAAATCCTTATTATGAGCAAGTCCGCCGGTTAAAATAATAGCATCCAGCTCACCATGTAAAACGGTTGCAGCCGCACCGATTTCTTTTGCAACCTGATAAGCCATGCCGTTAAACACAGCTTCGGCGTTTTTATCACCATTTTTAATCATAGCCTCGATTTCTCGCCCATCATTAGTGCCAAGGTATGCAGTTAAGCCTCCTTTGCCAACCAGCAGCTTTTTAAGGTCATCTTTAGTGTAATCGCCGGAAAAGCACATATCAATAAGCCCAAAAGCAGAAACGCCCCCGGCACGTTCAGGGCTGTAAGGACCTTCGCCCCCTAAGGCGTTATTAACATCTATGCATTTACCTTTTTTGTGAGCCGCAACACTTATGCCGCCTCCCAAATGCGCTACTACGAAATTACATTCATCATATTTTTTACCCATATCCCCAGCAACACGGCGAGAAACGGCTTTTTGGTTAAGAGCATGAAAAATGCTCTTGCGTTGTAACTGAGGGATACCTGAAAAGCGGGCTATATCCTGCATTTCATCAACAACGACAGGGTCAGCTATCCAGCAAGGCAAACCATATTTTTTTGACAGTTCAAAAGCAATCATAGAAGCTAAATTAGAGGCGTGTTCGCCGTATTTTCCGGTTTTAAGCTCTGATACCATAAGCTCATTTATTTCGTAAATACCTGATTCGACAGGACGAGTGAGACCGCCGCGGCTCACTATACCGTCAAGTTCACCAAAAGAGATATTACGCCCTTTGAGAGCCGTCTCTAAAACTTCACGCCTAAAGTCAAGCTGGTCGGCAAGTTTATTAAAATGAGCCAGTTCTTCGATACTGTGAGCCAGCTTCTCTTCAAACAAAGGTGCTTGATTTTCATAAACCGCTATTTTGGTGGAAGTGGAGCCAGGATTGATTATAAGCATTTTGTAAACTTTTTCCAAAAAAATCCCTCCATTTAGTGTATAGTCAATAAAATTGAAAAGAAACCAAAGAAAGCGTAGTAATTTCTCAATAAGACAAGGAAGTGCCGACAATGTATTGCTGAGAGATTACAAGCTTTATCAGGCTATTTTCATGTTTATTGGCTAAAAGCACCATAAATGCAATTTGTATACAAGATACGCTTATAATATCATAAGTAATATATCATGTAAATCCTATGATAAAATATAGCAAATTGTACAAAAAGCACAATTGTTAATTTTGCACAAAGACAAAGACGGTTATTTATTGTATACTAGAATAATCCAAGTAGAGGTGATTAGATGATCGAAACAACGACTGTTGAAAATATATATAATGAACTTAAAGTGCGTATTGTGCGAAATATATATGACCCTGGGGAGATAATTAGTGAAAATGCTTTGGCGGCAGAGTTTAATGTAAGCCGTACTCCTGTCCGGGAGGCTCTTAAAACCTTACAAAGTGAAAAATGGGTTACAACCATTCCCAAAATAGGGATACAAGTTTCCACTATTGAGGTTAATGAGCTTAGAAATAATTTTGAGGTACGCAAAGCCTTGGAAACCCTTGTCATAACTACGGTTATAGAAAAAGATATGCCGAAAGAAATTATGACAAAGCTTGAGACTTTAAGTGAAAAATTCAAAACCGTTGATTTGTCAAGTTTAGAGGCTATTGAACTTGATGTTAAATACCATGAAACTTTGTGGAAGTTATGCAATAATGCTGTACTTTTAAGGTATTTGGAGGAGCTTAATTATTCTGAGCAGCGCTGGTGGTATTATATGAAAAAAATTAATCCAAGCCTTAAGGAAGTGGGAGATGTAGGGTCACTTGTGCATCTTACAGAGTATATAAAGAATAAGGATTTGGATAAGGCACTTAATATTATGCATACTCATTTGGAGTATTATATTCACCAGATTAAGAGTGCTTTTTTTGCATAAAAACTAACCCGCCTGTATAGGCGGGTTTTACTTATTGTCTTTGATACTTCAAATAAGCTAAAAGTTCAGTACCTAAACCTTCAAAGGGGAGGAGAGGTGTTATAGGTATATCTGTCATGAAGATAGTGGGGTTGTGGAGTACCCAGCTGTCTATAGCCCTGCTATAATTGTGATCCCATTCAGTCCAATGGTGCTCCCGCCACTCGTCCCAATTGTCGACGGCATTGATTATAGTACGAAATTCGGCATGGGTATCTGTAAGCACAAGCTGGTCATAACGCATATCAGACAGTTCCGAATCAATAAATGATATGAGTCTGCCATCGGCATCAACAAACAACTCATTAACGGTGCCAAAAATTACCCACAACTCATTGCCATTAACATCATATGCGACCATTTCAAGTATCCTGTACGCGCCGTTTATATATCTGAATATCCGATAAAATCCGCCGTAACAGCCTTCAAATGTTTGATTAAAATGGATAAGGATATCGGGAATACCGTTATGGTTAAAGTCAAATAATTTAAAGTAATTGGCATAATGGTGAGAATAAGAAATAATTGGTTCACCCCTCCAATCCTCTTCAAACCGTTGGATGTAAGCCCAAGGGGCTTCTTCTATTTTATTTCCACTTATATCGAAAAAACCTCCTCCTTGACTTCCAATAAAAGATATCTCCGGCTGCTCATATGTTGTAATAACCTCCCAACCCGCATTATCCCAGCGAGTAAAACTCCCCGTAGGTATTGTTGTGCGGCTATTTTCATCCCATCTAAAATCTTCACGGTAAACTCCGACCAATAAACTGTCAAAGCCGCTCAAAAACTCCGCAGCAACCTGCCAGCCGTATTCGCTTATGCCGGACGCTTCAAGCAAAGCGGCACGCAGTTCAGGTGAGGGTTCAAGGATAAATTCAGCACTTGCCTCGGTTAAGCTCTGCTCCCACCAAGGCTCCCAATCATCAGGAAGCTCATCTGTGCGGTTTTCAAATTCATGAAGATGCCAGCTGCCGTCATACATACTTTGCTGGATGGTAAAATACCGCTTAATATCGTTTTCATCAATAAAAGTTATCCCACTCCAAGGCAAAGTGCCTAAACCAAAATAATTGTTGATAACAAAGGCTTCTTCTGGGCTAAGTTCGGAAACGAAAGCAAAGCTTTCCACAGGAATGAAGAAAATTTCGTCATTTATAAAGTCATTGCCTATCAGCAGCACGGAAAAATCCCTAAGGGGCTGATTTGCCCAAATTACAAGGTTTTCACCATTGGTAAGCCCATTATCTATACCGTCACGAGCGGCGCGGACTATGCTATAATCCAGCTCGAGGATGCGCTCAAAAGTATTTAAAGAATCATCCGACACAAGGGCGATTTGGATTTCAAATCCGACATCTAAAGGATTGCCTGCTGTAGTAGGCTGCAACTCAGCTGATGAAACAGGCAGGGTAATTTGGGTATTTTGTACCTGCTCTGCTGTGTTAGTGTTTCCATTACAAGCGGTTAGAACCACTATGCTAAAGACGGAAACAGCCGATAAAATAAACTTTCTCATAAATACCTCCAAAATTAAATTTACTAATCTAATGATAACAAGCCACATTTTTGACTCGACTTTGCTACACAAAGTCTCGTTGAGCAATCAGAGGAGAAAAGCCTCTCTTTGTTCGACGTTTTTTCATTATATTTACATTATAGCACGGCTTTTTGATAATGTATGATTTTTTTGTGCAATTTTATCAATTCTTAATTATATAAGTTTTAGAAAAGGTCAATATGCATAAATATTCATGTTTTTGCATATTTTTGTTGCAATTTTCATATTTTACGTATATACTATGTATAAATAACTTATAAAAGCGAGGTACATATTCATGAAAAAAATTGCTTTATTACTTACGTTAGTTTTTGGTATTACACTTTTAGCAGGCTGTAATCAAACTGCAAACACTGCCGGCTCTCAAGGTGCGGCGGCTCCCGCTAACAGGCTTGAGAGGATATTAGCTGACGGCCAAATCGTAATGGCTACCTCCCCGGATTTTGCGCCATTTATATTTATGCATCCCGAAAGAAGCGGTCAGGAAGCCATAATAGGCTCCGACGCTGAACTTGCAAGGCATATAGCCAGTGAGCTTGGCGTTGAGCTTGTAATCGAATCTATGGACTTTGGCACTTCATTAGCTGCCGTTCAAGCAGGTACAGTTGATATGTTTATCGGCGGGCTTGCTTGGAGAGAGGATAGGGCTGAGGCTATGATGCTTTCATCAAGCTATTTGCCTCCTACTTTCCAAGGAATTATGGTTTTAGCGGAGCAGGCTGACGAGCTTAGGGTAGCTTCAGATTTTGACGGTTTAACAATTGGTGCTCAAAACGCATCTCTTCAACAGGATAATGTGGAGAATCAGCTTCCAAATGCAAATCTTCAACTTGTAACAACTGTATCAGATGGTATTATGATGCTTCTTACAGGCAGTATTGACGCTCTTGCCATGTCAGGTACAGTAGGTGAGCAGTATGTGAGAAATTATCCAATGCTTGCTATGAGCGATTTCCATTTTGAGCTTCATCCTAATTTAGGTCAGGTTATAGCAATGCCTAACGGCTCGCAAGAATTGTTTGATGCAATCGAGGAAATACTTGCATATATAAACGAAAACGGTTTGTATGATGTATGGTTTGAAGAAGCAAATGCTATGGCTGACGAGTTTGCTATGAATGACTAATATTAACTAATAAACTAGATTTATAAGAAATCCCCCCCTCCCGAAAGGTAAAAGGGGAGGGGGTATTTTTTAAGAAAAGAGTTGATTATCTTGCTCCAAAATCCTTTGGTGGTATTTGACAGATTTAGTCATTTGTTTTTAGAAGGTTTAATGACTACTCTTCTTTTATCTTTTTTGACGGTTTTTTTAGGAACTATTTTGGGCTCCGTAATAGCTTTGTGCAAAATGTCAAAGTTTAAGCCCTTAAGCCTTCTTGTTACAGCTTATATTGAAATTATAAGAGGTACGCCTCTACTATTGCAGCTTTATGCATTTGCTTTTGGCTTGCCTATAGCTACAGGTCTTGATTTACCGAGATTTCAAGCAATACTTATAGCTTTAGTACTAAACAGCTCCGCTTATGTTGCGGAAATTATAAGATCGGGCATACAAGCCGTGGATAAAGGTCAAACCGAAGCCGCAAGAAGTCTTGGTCTTAACCCTGTTCAAACTATGATTCGAATAATTCTGCCCCAAGCGGTTAAAAACATCTTGCCTACTCTTGGAAACGAATTTATTATGGTTATAAAAGAAACATCTTTGGCGTCCGTTTTCTTCGTAGGGGATTTAATGACTATGGTGGCGAGGATAAGAGGTTCACACTTTATGGTTATTGAGCCGTTGATTATTGCAGGGGTAATATATTTTATCGTAACCTTCACCCTTTCAAAACTTGTTGCCGCATACGAAAGGAGGCTTGCCGCCAGTGATTAAAACAGTTGATTTATGTAAAGATTTTGGAAAATTAAAAGTTTTAAAGTCAGTAAATGAGGAAATTTTACAAGGCGAGATTGTATCTATAATCGGTCCTTCCGGCAGCGGTAAAAGCACCTTTTTAAGATGTCTAAACCTTTTGGAGAAACCTACCGGCGGGCAAGTGTTTTTTGAAGGAGTGGATATTACTGATAAAAATGTAAATATCGACACTCACAGGCAAAAAATGGGTATGGTTTTCCAATTATTTAACGTGTTCCCTCATTTAACGGTACGTGAAAATATAACTTTAGCACCTGTACTCACAAAGAAAATGACAAAAGAAGAAGCTGACGAAAAAGCGGTGCAGCTGTTAAAACAAGTTGTCCTTGAAGATAAGATAGATGAATACCCCAAAAGGCTTTCCGGCGGGCAAAAGCAGCGCATGGCTATAGCCAGGGCTCTTGCAATGGATCCGGAGGTTATGTTGTTTGATGAGCCTACATCATCTCTTGACCCTGAGATGGTAGGAGAAGTGCTGGCTGTTATAAGAGGGCTTGCACAAACCGGCATGACCACAATAATAGTTACCCACGAAATGGGCTTTGCAAAAGAAATTTCAGGTCGGGTTCTTTTCATGGATGATGGTCGGATTGAGGAGAAAGGTCCTCCTGAGCAGATATTCGGCGACCCTAAAAGCCCAAGGACGAAGGAGTTTTTGAGTAAAGTACTTTATTAGGAGGCTCAAGTAATGACAGTCCAAGAGATTACGAAATATTTCACCGACATAGCTGACTACTCCGATTTAGACAAGGATAAAATAGCTAAAATACTAAGCACGGCAATTACTTTCCCTACAGTTTCGTATGAAGATGAGGCTCTTATGGATTCTCAGGCATTTAAGGATTTACATGCTTTTTTCGAGGATGCTTTCCCTCTTGTCCATAAATATATGGAGAGAATTGTGATTAACGAATGGTCGCTGATTTTCCATTGGAAAGGCAGTGATACATCTTTAAAGCCGGCTTTATTTATGGCTCATTTAGATGTGGTGCCTGTTTCCCCCGGAACAGAGGGGGATTGGACATATCCACCATTTAGCGGCCATATAGACGGCGATTTCATATGGGGCAGGGGAGCTATAGACACTAAATCTCAAGTAGTGGGAGAGTTGTTTGCGGCGGAATATCTTCTTGAGAAGAATTATACTCCAAAGCGGGATATTTACTTTGTTTTCGGTCATGACGAAGAGACCATGGGTGTAAAAGGTGCCCTTGCTTGTAAAGAATATTTGGAGAAAAAAGGCGTAACCCTTGAATTTGTAATGGATGAAGGGGGCGGTTTTAAAATGGGAGGCGAATTTGGCGCACCCAATGCTCTCCTTGCGAGAGTGGATATTTTTGAGAAAGGCTATATTGATGTAGCAGTTGAAGGGGAAGGAATAGGCGGTCACAGTTCAAAGCCCGGAAAAGGCACAGTCCTTGGCAAAGTGTCAAAGGCTATTAGTAAGATTGAGGATAATCAGCTGCCTGCTCATTTAAACCCTGTTACTGCTAATATGTTTAAAGCACTCGCCCCTGTTATAACAGAGGAACCTTTTAAAAGCTATGTATCGGAAATAGATACAAAGGCTCAGGCTTTTGCGGATTATTTATGCAGTGTGGATTCTCTGGCACCAATGGTACATACCACTACGGCACTTACTATGATTAACGGCTCCCCTGCGCCTAATGTACTGCCTCAGTCCGTTAAGGCATTGATAAATTTCCGTATAGCACCGGAAGATACTTGTGAATCTGTGCTTAAGCATTGTATAGATACAGCAAATGACCCTGAGCTTAATATTTATATGACAAAGGGCTTGGATCCATCTAAAATGTCAAGAATTGATTCCGTAGGCTATAAAGCTATTGAAGAGGCTACGAAAAAGTTCTTAAAAGATATTACGGTACTGCCCGGTCTCGTAGTTGGCGGAACAGATTGCAGGTATTTTGAGGATATATGCGACTCCGCTTATAGGTTTAGACCTTATATGGATAATATGGTTTTGGGATATACCACTCATTCCACTAATGAGCGCTGCTATACTCCGGGACTTGTACAGGGAGTTAAAATAATAATAGAAGTTATGGTGAAAACTTGTTTTTAGAGCTGTTATAGTAAAAATTTATAGGGCTGACCTAAGGTCAGCCCTTTTTTATGTAAGTAGGAATAAATTATATAGTGCTAATTGGTGATTGGTGCTCAGTGCTTACCAGCAGCCCCAGCCCCAGCCACGACCCCAGCCGCCGAAGCCCCAGCCGCCGAAGCCCCAGCCGCCAAAGCCCCAGCCAAAAGGTCTACATCCTCCGAACCACATATTGACACCTCCTTGATTGTTGGATACTCTATTATATGGGGTCGTGAACCAGCCTGTACATGATTTTTGATTAGTGGCAAAATAGTCAATGTTTTTTTGCTATTGACATCTTGCATAAATTTTATTATAATATATCTCGTGTGTAAAAACCTACGCTTTATCTGGGTGTAGCGTAGTTTGGTAGCGCGCTAGACTGGGGGTCTAGAGGTCGCAAGTTCGAATCTTGTCACCCAGAGAGCTAGGGGCGTTTAGCTCAGCTGGGAGAGCGCCTGCCTTACAAGCAGGATGTCACAGGTTCAAGTCCTGTAATGCCCATTTTTCATATAATTATTTTGGCGGAATAGCTCAGTTGGCTAGAGCATGCGGTTCATACCCGCAGTGTCGGGGGTTCAAATCCCTCTTCCGCTATTATTTAAGGACAGTTTGGCGAGGTTTATAAACCGCCAAACTGTTCTTGCTTTTATATGGCACAGTAAAACACAAAGAGGAATAAAATATGTCACTTTATATAATAAACAATGCTAATACCAATACCAGTACCAATACCAATACTACAACGAGTTAGCATTTGTTATCAGCCAGCCAGCCGATGACATTGTTAGCTTTAAATGTCGTTGGTGAGTAATTGATGTTTATATACATTTATCACACCTTATCGACAGTATTTCGATAAGGTGTTTTTTATTTTTGTCGAAAAGGGGGTGATTGCCCTGATTGTGCCCTTGTACTGAAACGGCTATATAAGTAAATTACAAATTTTAAAAAAGATATTGCTAGACTACTTTACTATAGGGTATGATTATTAGGATTATTATTGATATATCAGTTGAAACTGATATAATACGGAGATATGCCCATTATGGAAACAATAAAAATTCCGGTTCGCAAAATTATTGATTTAATAATGCGCTGTGGTGATATAGACAGCGGATTTAGTGATGTTTCAGCCATGCATAAAGGGGCAGCGATACATAGAAAAATACAGAAAAAAGCGGGAGAAAATTATCAAAAGGAAGTTTCCCTAAAGTTAAGGGTACAGATTGAAGGTATTAATGTAGTCGTCCAAGGCCGGGCTGATGGGATAATCACCGAGTCAAATGGAACTGTTATTATAGATGAAATTAAAACAACCACATTACCTCTTGACCGTATTTTTATCCAGCATGAACAACATTTAGGACAGGGAAAATGCTACGCTTATATGTATTTACAAACCCTTGAAAATCCACCTGAACTTATTTCGGTTCAATTGACTTATTACCAATTGGAAAGTAAAGAAATTAGGAAACACAAATGGGATTTTACTATAGATGAGCTTAGTGATTTTTTCTCTGATTTAATGCATAAATACGGAGAATGGCTGCGCTTTGAAAAAGAGTATAAAATTATGCGGGATAAGGCGATTATGGAAATGTTATTTCCTTTTGAATCATATCGAAAAGGTCAGAGGGAGCTTGCCGTGGCTTTTTATCGCAGTATAATAGCCGGTAAAAAACTATATGCTTGTGCCCCTACAGGTATTGGCAAAACCTTATCTGTGCTGTTTCCATCTATAAAAGCTATTGGAATGGGCAGTGCCTTGAAATTGTTTTATCTCACTGCAAAAACAGTAACTCGTACTGTTGCGGAAGATGCCATGATGCTTATGATAAATAAAGGTCTGCACATTAAATCCATAACATTACGGGCAAAAGAGAAAACTTGTATTAACGAGGAATGTATATGCAGTCCGAGTCATTGCCCCTACGCCAAAGGACATTATGATCGTGTAAATGATGCAATTATGGATTTAATTAAAAACAATGATTTAATAACCCCTCATATAACTGAGGCATATGCAAAAAAACACCAGGTTTGCCCTCATGAACTTGGCTTAGATGCATCGGTATGGTGTGACTTAGTGATAGGGGACTATAACCACCTATTTGACCCAACGGTATATCTTAAGCGTTTTTTTGTGGATGAAAATAATGACTATGTGTTTTTAATAGATGAAGCCCATAATTTATTAGAGAGAGCGCGGGATATGTATACGGCATGTCTTAACAAAGGCTCTTTTAGCAGTATTAGAAACAGGCTTAAAGACAAAGACGGGTCTTCTAAGCAATTACGAAAAGCTTTTCGTAATATTAATTCTTATTTAGTGAATTTGCATAAAGCGCATGGGGAACAAAAAGATCACGTATCACAGGTGCGGAATGTAGAATTTAGCAATCTGGTGACTATAGCTTCCGTGACAATGGGAGAGTGGTTGTCGGTAAAAAAGAATGATAACCACGAGTTGTACAAGGAAATTTTAAATCTTTATTTTGATGTGGCTAAATTTATAATGATTTCGGAAATTTATGACGAACATTACACAACGATATATGAAATAAGAGGCGCAGATGTTTATATTACATTGTTTTGTTTAGATCCATCTAATGTAATTGCCCAAAAATTGGCTTTTGGAAAATCAGCCATACTTTTTTCCGCTACCTTAACACCCCTTCCCTTTTACCGTGGCATCCTTGGCGGAAACACGGATGATCCTATGATATACCTGCCTTCGCCTTTTGATGGGAACCGCCTTTTGACGGTAGCTCACTTAGGGGTATCAACAAGGTACAAAGATAGAGATAATAGCTATCTCCCGATTACAGAAACGATTTATACAGCTATTTGCCATAAAAAAGGGAATTATTTCGTATTTTTTCCATCCTATGAGTATTTGCATAGGGTTTATGAGTTGTTTTGTGATAACTACCCTAATGTGAAAACTTTAGTCCAGCAAAATACCATGACAGAGGATGAGCGTGCTGAGTTTCTTGCTGATTTTGACAAAGATAATCAGGAGACTTTAGTTGGCTTTGCTGTTCTGGGGGGTGTTTTTTCAGAGGGGATTGATCTAAAAGGGGACAGGCTTATTGGTGCTATTATAGTGAGTGTAGGCATCCCAAAGATAAGTTTGCGGCAAGACCAAATTATGGATTATTATGATAAAAAAAACGGACAAGGCTATGATTATGCTTATATCTATCCTGGTA
Source organism: Defluviitaleaceae bacterium (assembly GCA_009779915.1). Classification (GTDB taxonomy): domain Bacteria; phylum Bacillota; class Clostridia; order Lachnospirales; family UBA5962; genus WRBA01. The sequence goes on from WRBA01000002.1 coordinate 138,815, forward strand.
TGAACAAGGTTTTACAAGCCGCCGGACGAGTTATTAGAACCGAGTCCGATTCAGGGGTTGTGCTTTTAATAGACAGTCGATACAGAGTCGCAAAATATAGAGGGCTTTTGCCAAGTTATTGGGAAAATGTGCGATTGATACAAAACACAGGAGAGCTTAAAATATTGACAAAAGATTTTTTTACTTGTGCTGATACAACTTAGGGCAGCGAAGTCATAAGGATAGATATAGAAATGTTTCCTTTCCTGGTCTGACCGTTTATTGCTTCTATTTTCCCACGCCCAAAGCCTCTAAGGGTAATATTATCTCCCAATTCCACTGTTTTTGAGGCTGATTTAGCAGCTTGCCAATTGATAAAAACCTTCTCACTTTCTATAAGTTTTAGTGCTGTGCTTCTGGATAGATTAAAGGCGGTTGCAATCACCGTATCCAAGCGCATAGAAGAAACCGTTATATCTTTTGAGAGACTGTCAATAAAAGGGGCAATTAAACAGTCGTTTTTTATAATTTCTAAACTGACAGAAGTTCTGCCCACTGATGTCAGCGAGCCCATAACAAAGTCCGATATTTCCCTATCTAAAAAAGCTATTGCTTTATTAGGAAATACAAATATATCCCCTAATTTTTCGCGATTTATCCCAATTCCTAATATAGAACCTAAAAAATCCCTATGAGTTAGCTTATTATTATCATGAACAATTTCAACCGCGTCTATTGGAAAGTCTGACTCTAAAAGACTATCATACTCACTGTAAAAACCAAGCATAAGCCGCTCACAGCCCATAGCACCGCCAAAGCTCACAATATTACAAATACCTTCACTCTCAATTACTTTAATAAACTCAACTGCCAAAGTAGGAGGCTGAAAATTGCTGAAAGCAGGGCGGCCTCTTTTAGCACAAAGCAAAGCCCGATCTAAAACTTTTGCAAACAAAAGTGCTACATCAGGCTTCCTAAAATTTTTCATTAATTTAGTTTTATCCATAACTATAAAACACTAAGTATAAAATTTGCGATAATTTGGATTAAAAATAAAGAAATAATAGGTGAAAAGTCAATCATTGACCCACCTAAAGGCGATTTTTGGAACATCCTTCTTACAGGCGATAAAATCGGCTCGGTTATTTGGAAGAGTATTTCAGGGGCTCTAAAAGGAAGCCAGCTGAAAATAACCCTTATAAAAATTGCAGCTATTAACACTCTGGAAAACCAAAATACTACATAATATAGCAACTCACGAATGAAAAGAGCATCCATTTCAAAATCCCCTTTATTTTGACCCGGAACCAAAGCTAAGCCAAGGCAGGCTTATACTACTTCCTGATGTTTTAATGCTGTCGTCTATATCAGCTGCTAAAGCACCGGTTACCTCAACACCTGAAGGTGTTATAACAAACATATCATGGGAAAGCCTTCTGATATTACCATCAAGGGCGTCAACTGCACCGCTTAAAAAGTCAGCGATACGCTGAGCCTGAGGACTGTCAACGGCTTCAAGATTGACAACTGAAATAACATCATCTTTAACATTGTCAATAATATCTCTGGCATCCTCTATGTTTTTAGGTGAGCCAATATCGATTTGAGTACGTGAGGATTTATGCATATCAACCACATTCGGGCTTATTACGCGTACATTACTGTTCTCACGTGCCCGCCCGCGCGGAACAACACTACCCCTCGAAGCTGTTTGATAAGGTTTGCGCTCTACGGCAGGTTTAAAATGATTCATCTCGATTTCGTCCTCATAATCGAATTCCATGTCATCATCTTCATACTCATCTTCGTCTGCGCCAAGCAGAAAATTAGATACCTTTTTTAAACTTATTCCCATGATACTACCTCCTTGTAATTTCGTCAACTCCTTGGGCCAAAAATCCCTGTGCCGACACGTATTATATTTGCACCTTCCTCGATGGCGATTTCATAATCATTAGTCATGCCCATCGATAAGTACTTCATATTAATATTATTGGCGGTAAAATTCCCGCTGTCAATAAACATCTGTCGCATTTTTCTGAAATAAAGCCTGTTTTCCTCGGGATTTTCAACATTAGGAGCCATACACATAAGCCCTTTTACCATAATGTTTTCAAAACCGGCAACTTCTTCTAAAAATGCGTTTAACATACCAGGTTCTATGCCATACTTGCTTTCTTCACCGGCAATATTTATTTCAACCAATATTTCCATAATTTTTTCATGAAGTTTAGCTTGTTTGTCAATTTCTTTAATAAGTTTGTAGCTGTCCACAGAATGAATCAGAGAAGTTTTATCTATAATATTTTTAACTTTATTAGTTTGGAGATGACCTATCATATGCCAGTTTACGCTGGTATCAATCAAAATGTGTTTTTCAACCATCTCTTGGACGCGGTTTTCACCAATATCTTTTACGCCAAGACGCACAAGCTCTGAAATCTTATCAGCGTCTTGAGTTTTTGTTACGGCAACTAATTTAATGTCTGAGAAATTTCTTTCGGACTTTTCGCATGCCGCACGCATATTCGAGTAAACCTGCTCTAAATTTCGAGCTATATTTAACATTATCAATCATCCTCGACAAAAAGTGAGCGTCGCATATTGTCGCTCTATCTAATTATCGTCATATTACTTGATTATTTGATAAAACAAAAGAGGAAAACTAATAAAGTAATGGAATTGGAACTGAATTGTAATTAAATTGACATAATTCTAGTCGCAAATAGTCGATTTATAAGAAAAATGTAGAAAAATTTATGACTTTTGAGGATGCTTTAATATGAAAAAAGCAGAGCCTGAATAAGGAATCTGCTTTTTTAAAATAAGATTAATATAAGGGAAAATAATTTCCGGTTTATCTACACAAAACAGTTGCTTTAGCTTTACTACTTTGTGTGGATTTCAGTATATTATTAAAATTCCTCGAAAGTTCCCTTTACAACTATTTTTCCATCATCAACCATTCTACGCCCATTAGCAAATACATATTTTATGCCAAAATCCCTGTCAAGTATAGTGATATCGGCATCCATACCTTCAGCTACATAACCTTTGCCATATAGCTTAAGCCCATCAGCCGGGTTGGATGTCATAACTTTAAGAGCCATTTCAAGAGGTATGTTTTCATCATAAACCATTGACTTAAGCTGATAATACATACTGCTTAAACTTGCCGCCACAAGCCCAATAATATTACCATCTTTATCGAATGCAGGAAGGCTGCCGTTGCCATCTGATGACAGTGTAATATTTTCCACAGGGGTGCCATTGTCAATAAGATATTTAACGGCCTGAGCCGGGCTGAAACCATCGGATTTTCTATTGGGGTTTGAGCTTGCGGTAATATCAATCATACCGCCTCTTTTAGCAAAATCCATAGCCTCATCAAGAAGGACTGTGTTCCTGTTTACATGAGTTGGGCGGAAATGGAAAATGGGGATATCGCTGCGTTCCACAATTTCATTAATCATCTTAAAACCTGTTTTTCCAGGACCAAGGTGGATATGGGTTACTCCTGCTTTTCTGCTTAATATGCCGGCTACACGTGCCTCAGCAGCAATATACTCTATATCATCTATGGAAGGAGCTGATGAACGATGGTCGGAAATAGCCACCTCCCCAACACCTACAATTTTGTCGATAAGCATTATATCCCTTCTTACGCTGCCTGTAAGAGTAACCAAGGGGATTTCATATGACCCTGTGTAGATATATGTAGATAACCCTTCCTCGTTAAGCCCCATTGCTTTTGCTAAAAGAGATTCCATATGCCTGCTGGTAGCATCGGTGCCTAAAACTCCAACGACAGTTGTTATACCCCATCTGGTAATATTCGACAAAGTTACCTCAGGAGTCCTTGAAGAAAAACCATTTTCACCGCCGCCGCCGATAATATGAACATGCTGGTCTATTATACCGGGGATTACTGTCATAGTATCGCCATTTATAATATCAATATTGACAGAGCCGGAAGCAATATCAATATTATCATCAATCCGCTCAATTTTTCCACCAGCCAGAAGAACGTCTTTTTTTCCTAATTTTTCGGGTGCGTAAACATTAGCCCCTTTAATAAGAGTAAGCATAAAAATCCCCCTATAATTAAAAATCTACCAAATAATAACAGTATGCCTTTTATATTGGAATTTGTCAAACAATTGACATTTTTTACTGATTGTTGTATTATAGTTGAGATTAAATTTACAGAGGTGTATTAATTGGATTTTAGACTGGGATTTTCGGGTGTATGTACTAGGATAGTGGAATTTAAAATGGATAAAGACTTTATTGTATCAGATATAAATTTTTTAGGCGGATGCCCCGGAAATACCTCAGGGGTTGCGAAGCTTGCCTCAGGGCGCCATGTTGATGAGATAATTCCGGCACTTTTAGGCACTATATGTGAAAGGCGTGGCACGTCTTGCCCTGATCAGTTTGCAAAAGCACTGCTCCAAGCAAAAATCACTGTTATGGATGAAGATATTACGAAAAATTAGATTTTAAAAGACTGTTAATGAAGTCAAGGACCGCGTTATCTTACATTTTTTTTAACTCTCGTCATTTAAGTGTTTACTTATGATTATTTATTATGTATAATAGTTCTGATATGGGTGGAATGTATCTTGCGTGTAGTTTCAGGCTTAGCCCGCGGGCATAAATTAAGCTGCTTAGAAGGGGATTTAGTGCGCCCAACATCAGATAGGGCTAAAGAAGCTATATTCAGCACTCTTGGCAATATGGTGTTTGATGCACATTTTCTGGATATATTTAGCGGCAGCGGTGCTATAGGCATAGAAGCGTTAAGCCGCAGGGCTAAATTTACCGCTTTTGTTGAAATTAATAAAGCTCATGTAGATATAATCAAAAAAAATTTGGCATATGTGTCAAAGGCGATACCTGATGCAAATTATAAAATATTGAATGAAGATGGGATAAATGCCTTAAATATGCTTAAGACAGCAGATTTAAGCTTCGATATAATATTTATGGATCCACCTTACAAGACAAGTTTATGGGAGCCTGCTCTTAACAAAATATACGAAATGTCTTTACTAAATAAAAATGGGGTAATTGTGATTGAAATGAGCAGAGATGAAAAAGAGCCTGCCGTACCTTGTTTTAACATTATAAAAAGTAAGACATATGGCACCTCCGCTGTATACTATATGGAGATTAACCAATGATAGCAGTATATCCGGGAAGTTTTGACCCAACGACAATGGGGCATATAGATATAATTAACAGGGCTTCTAAAATTGCCGATAAACTTATTGTTGCAGTACTTGCCAATCCTTCAAAAGACCCTTTGTTTAGTGTAGATGAGAGGGTTAGCCAGCTTATGGAAATAACACAGGATATGCCTATGGTTGAAATCAGGCATTTTGAAGGGCTTTTGGTTAATTTTGCAAATGAAGCCGGTTCGAAAGTTATTATCCGTGGGCTTCGTGCTATGACGGATTTTGAATATGAATTTCAAATGGCTTTAACTAATAGGGAACTTAATTCTCAGCTAGAGACTCTTTTGATTCCCACAAGTGCTAAGTATTTATTTTTAAGCTCCAGCGTTGTTAAGCAAGTGGCAATGTTCGGAGGTAATTATGATAAAATGGTTCCCCCGGTTGTTAAGCGTGATTTAGAGCGCAAACTAGGCGGGATTAAGTAGTAGGGGAGGAATATTTTGTGGATCCTATAGAAAGCTTCCTTATTCAAATTGAGGATATATTGGAAGAAAGTAAAGCCGTGCCTTTCTCAGGGAAAGTCGCGGTGGATAAGGATGCTGTTTACGATATAATTGACGAAATAAGGCTTCATATGCCGGATGCACTTAAAGAGGCTCAGAAAGTTAATGACAACCGTGATAAATATATCAAAGATGCGGAAAAACGCTCCCAAAACATTATTGAATCGGCAAGGCAAGAGGAAGAAGAAATACTTAAAGATGCGGAAGCTAAGGCAACACGGATGGTAAATGATCATGAGATATATAGAAGAGCATCTGAAGAAGCTGCTGTTCTTTTGGAAGAAGCTAAGCAAGACGCTCGTAATGTACGTCTGAACGCTATGGATTATGCTGATGAAATACTTGCAAAAACCGAGCAAGCTGTAAGAGTTACAGCGGACAATGTGGTTAGGCATATGAGTACCACTAATAATTATTTTGAGCAGGTTCTTGACACTCTTTACAGTAATAGGCAAGAGCTTCGTGGTGATGAGTAATTAAATCCCTATAAACTTTTATTTTGACCACTTGCTTATGCAAGTGGTTTTATTCTAATACAGGAGGTGCTTTTATGAGTGAAAAAAGCAAATTTAGCTGCTCTGACTGCGGCGTTTTAAATTGTTACAGGCAAGAGAAGGAGTTTCCTAAAGATTGTCCCGGTGAAGGTGTTGAGTTGGAGCGCATTAAGGACTTATACCGAAATGACCCATTTGTATCTAAAATCGCAGGTGCCGCCGCTGAAATCGAAGGGCTATATTACTGCAAGTATACAAGAGTTGAGGAAACTATCGCTTTTGCCAAGAAAATAGGGGCAAAAAAAGTAGGTATTGCTACTTGTATAGGTCTTATAAACGAAACTAAGACCTTTGTAAAGATTTTAGAGGCACATGGGGTAGAAAGTATTTGCACAAACTGTAAAGTAGGATCTATTGATAAAGCTGAGGCTGGTATCCCTGAGGAGCTTAAGCTGCAAAAAGGCTGTTTTGAAGGTATGTGCAACCCTGTTTTACAGGCGGAACTTTTGAACAAGGAAGGCACGGATTTAAATATTATAATTGGGCTGTGTGTAGGGCATGATTCATTGTTTATCAAATACTCAAACGCGCCTATTACAACCCTTATAATCAAGGATAGAGTACTTGGGCATAACCCGGCAGCAGCCTTGTATAATGCCAATACATATTATAGAAAGCTGTTTACGCCGTAGTAGGTGCAAACTTAAACTATATTCTAAACCTGTGGAAGTTTAAATTTGCACTCGGTGCAAACTTAAACGATATCTTAGCATAAAAAACCACATTGAACCATTGCGGTTTTTCATGCTTTATTGAAGTTTAAATTTGCACTCAGTGCAAGCTTAAACTATATTCTAAATCTGTGGAAGTTTAAGTTTGCACTCGGGAGTGCTATTTTAAAAATAATTAAATCAGACTTATAAGCTTTGAACACCCCATAAGATAGAGCTTGAAAAAGCCCTATTTTATGGGGTGTTTATAATAGCTATGCGCTTTTCCAGCGTTTGAGATTAGGGAGTCCTTCTTTGCACTGCTCTTTAGCATCTTCAGGCGAAAAACCAAAGTCTTTAACCATTAAAGCGGCAACGGCATCAATCATTTCATCAAGTGTAATATTAGGGCTTGTAAATGCGCCTTTGTCATAGCAATGTTTACAATAATCGATGCTTTTACTCCCGTTTGACTCGCTTCCGTACATCTCGTCAGTTTCACCCATAGGCATTCCACAGCTTTCGCAAAATTTTTCCTGCATAATATTTCCTCCATAGAATTTAGATTAGCATTACATTTATATCATAACATATATAAGATGACAACATAACGTCATGTTTTAGGCAAATATTTATTTTTTATTTTTTCGATGCGAACCAGCATTTCATCACGGATATACTGCGGTTCCAATACTTCAACTGCAGTACCATATGAAAGAATGTAGTCATGTATCCACTGACCTTGGGTCATGGACAGGGTAAATGAACCGTCCTCGTTAGCTGTTATATCGCTTTCGGCAAACTCATCATAAATACGAAATTTTGCATGAGGAGAAACGAGGAGCCTAATATTGACAGGGCAAGGCTCCAATAGGTCTTTTTGCGGCTCGATTGCCGAAATTTCGTAATTGCAGCTGTTAAAGGGCTTATCTAAAACCTCCAAGCTGCTTATACGATTAAATTTGAACACTAAATAATTATTTTCAGACAGGCAGAATGATTTTAGATACCATGCCTTTGATTTGAATGACAATTTAAGAGGGTATACTTTACGCCCCTTGGATTCGCCGTAAGCACTTAGATAGTCGAATGAAACGGCAAACTCATTGATGATAGCATTTTTCAACATTTCAAATTTTATATTATCTGCCGCACTATGACCCCAACGTGAAAAATCAACCTCAAACCACTCTTTATTAGAGGCGGCAAAAAAGCTTTGCAGCTTGCTAAGTATCTGGTCAGCTTCAATAAGCTCTGTTGCAGCCATACTTTGCAAGGAGAATAAAATTTGATTTTGCTCATCCTCCGAAATAAAAGTTTTGTTTAATACAAAATTATCTTGAATGAAAATGCCGCCGCCTTTGCCTTGTGTAGTGTATATAGGGATACCTGCCGCACTTAAAGTGTCAATATCGCGTAAAATAGTTCTCTTGGAAACCTCAAAATGCGAGGCTAATTCGTTTGCGGTTACTCGTTTTTTATCCATCAAAAGATACACTATCTCAAACAGTCGGTTAATTTGCATAAGTTCACCCCCGGAGATTTATACTCTTATAGTCTTCCATTTATCAGAAATAAACCGCCAGAAGACATAAGCAGACCTTGCAGCCTGATCTAGAAGCATACCCAGCCAAATTCCTACAAGCCCCATTCCGCCAAAGAAAACCAGCACATAGGCAACAATTGGGCGGACAACTACAATGCCTATAAATATACAAAGTGCCACCGCCTTTGTATCCCCTGCGCCTCGCAGTGCCCCTGCAAGTACCTGTTGAGAAGACTGGAAAGGCTGAATTGCTGCTACTATCCACAAAAGTGCCACAGCTGCTAGGATAACCTCAGGGTTATCTGTATATAAAGATATAAGAGGTGTGCCGAAAATAACTATTGCGGTCACTAAAACAAAGGACACAATAAGTGAATACCGTCTGCAAAGCTGTACAAGGGCAATGCCTTGATCGATACGTTTCCTGCCTATGGATTGCCCTAAAAGAGTAGTGGCTGAAATACCGAAAGCGTGTCCTGTCATAAAAGTCAGCTGATGTATATTCATGACAATTTGATGGGTGGCAAAAGCGTCTGTACCCAAAGTTGCGATAATCCTAAAAAACATAATATTGCCTGCACGCATAAAAAGCTGTTCAAACATTGCGGGGGTTCCGATTTTGCTTACCCGCCTAAGCATTGTAAAATCAATTTTAAACAGTGATTTTAAAGAGAGCTTTAAAATATCCGAGCCTCTCATGACGGCAATAAATGCAATGATTGCAGCTACTACCTGACCTGTACCAAGCCCTATAGCAGCCCCCCTAACCCCAAGAGCGGGAAAACCGAAGCGGCCTTGTATAAGTAAAAAACCTATAACAACATTGATGATATTTGAGGTAATATTGTAAAGCATAGGCACCCAAGTTTTGCCGATGCCCCTAAGCATAGCGGTAATAGACATTGCAAAGGCATTAGCCGGAAACATCAGCATTAAAACTTGAAAATACTGTGTTGCACCAACAATAGTAGCCTCGTCAGATGCACCCATAAATATAACCAAGGGGGTTGCAAATGTACCCCCTAAAAAAGCAATAACCCCTGATGCAACCATTGAGAAAAGTATTGCCTGATGCATGACTTTGTTAGCCTGCTCAGGCTCATCAGCCCCTTTGGCACGAGCTATTAATGCCGTTGAGCCGGTGTTAAAAGCCATAAATACAGCAATCATAAGAAGCCTAAGCTGATTACAAAAGCCAACAGCAGCTATAGCCCACGTGCCTAAGCCTCCTACCATCATAGTATTTATCATACTGGCAAGCTGCATTAAAAACAGCTCAGCAAAAGAGGGCCAAGCGATGGTAACTACATTGCTTCGCCCTTCTTTCAGCGAGAAGTCGTCAGGGAATTTAGTGATAAATCCGTCTTTTATCCTGGTAAGAAGGCTCTGTTTTTCTTGATTTTTAATTTCTAAATCGTCATCATTATCAGACTCTTGCAAATCATCACTTCGCTCTCTTTAGCAGATGCTTTACTTGACTAAATTAGAAATTTCCTTCCGCTTTGGATGATCTGCGGATTTTAAAAGCTCAAATAAGGCGGATTCCATTGTGGTAATTGCAGCACCTGCCCGTTCCATTCGCCTCTCGGCATAAATTCGGTCAATATCTTTTCTTGAGCCTATGCAGTCAGCTAACACTTGCACATTATAGCCTAGTTTGACTAAATCAAGGACAGTCTGCTGGACGCATATATGTGCTTCAATCCCTGCGACAAGGATATTCTTTTTGCCTAATTTATTAAGCTCATTTATAAACTCCGTATTGCCGCAGCAGCTAAATGATATTTTTTCAATATAGTTAAAATCCCCCAAAGCTTCTTTAAGTTTATCCGAAGTATCCCCAAGCCCTTTTGTATATTGCTGTATGGTTAAAATAGGCAGCTCCAAAATACGGCAGCCTTTTATAAAATTTACAGTTTGTGCTTCTAAGAACTCGTAATTGTATATTGAAGGCAGAAGACGGACTTGATAGTCGATTAATAAAGCTATAACATTAGTATCTTCAAATTGAAGCAATGCAGCTCCTCCTCTTTAGAGTTTTAAAGTCTTACGGCAGTACCGTAAGCGAGTACTTCAGCGGCATTTTGCATAATTGACGCGCTTTCGTAGCGCACACCTAGGATTGCGTTTGCACCTAAGACTCTCGCTTCCTCTATCATACGCTTAGTTGCAAGATCGCGGGCTTCCATAAGCATTTCAGTGTACCCTCTAATCTCGCCTCCGACAATTGTTTTAAGCCCCGCCATAATATCTCTCCCTACGTGCTTTGATTGAACAACAGAACCTTTTACAAGCCCAATTACCTCATAAGATTTGCCGGGAATTTCATTTACACTTACGATTAACATGATTTATCCTCCCTATTTCTGTTATTATATATTTATTTTAACATATTGATGTGGTAAAATATAGTAAAAATGCAATTGACAGATAAAGATATTTTTAAGGGGGATGTATTATGCCAAAATTATTTTATCAAGGACACGGGAGTTTTCGTTTACAGGCGGATGATGGGCGTATTGTATATGTAGACCCGTATGTGGGAGAGGGCTACGATAAACCGGCAGATATTATTCTTGTAAGTCACGACCATGGGGATCATAATCAAGTACAGCTATGTGCTAAAAAACCTGACTGTCGTATTATAACCCATGCGGAAGCCTTGGCTTTAGGCAAACATAACAGTTTTGATATTGGCGGCATTTTAATTCAGGCAGTTGAGGCGATGAATAAAAACCATAAGCCGGAGGAATGTGTTGGCTATATAATAACCATTGACGGTGTTAAGCTGTATGCAAGCGGTGATACGTCTAAGACAAAACAGATGGAAACCTTTGCAGATATGAAGCTGGATTATGGCATTTTCTGTGGTGATGGGTTTTATAATATGGACTTGGATGAAGCGGCTGAATGTGCGAAACTAATAGGCGCGAAACATAATATAATCATTCATCTTAAGCCCGGAGCCTTATTTGACCGAGAAAAAGCCGAAAAATGGGATGCGCCTGACAAAATAATCATCGAGCCTGAGGAGGAAATAAGCTTATGACTATATTAGTAACAGGCGGCATGGGCTATGTTGGCAGCCATACTATTTTGGAGCTATTGACTCAGGGTTATGAAGTTGTGGCAATAGATAATTGCTCAAATTCTAAGCCGGCAGTGCTTGATAGGGTAAAAAAGCTTAGTGGTAAGGATATTTCCTTTTACAAAACGGATTTAAGGGATAAGAAAGGGCTTGATGAAGTATTTAGAACTCACAAAATAGACTGTGTTATGCATTTTGCCGCACTTAAGGCTGTAGGGGAGAGTGTTGAGAAGCCCCTTTTCTATTATGAGCACAATCTTAATTCAACTCTCGCCCTATGTAATGCTATGGAAAAATATGGCGTTACGAAATTTATATTTTCATCCAGTGCGTCGGTTTATCGCAGTGATAATCTTATGCCCCTTACAGAAGAATCTGTGGCGGGAGACTGCATAAATCCTTATGCCTGGACAAAATTTATGTGCGAGCAAATATTAAAGGATGCGGCAGCTGTAAATAGTGATTGGTCTGTTGCGGTACTTCGCTATTTTAACGTAATAGGCGCACATGAAAGCGGCGATATTGGGGAAGACCCCCAAGGAGTGCCTAATAATTTAATGCCTTATATAGCCCAGGTTGCTGTTGGGCGGCGAGAGTATTTAAGTGTTTATGGGGATGATTATGACACCCCTGACGGTACGTGTATACGCGATTATATACATGTTAGCGATGTGGCGGCGGGGCATGTGGCAGCGATAGATTACCTTGCTAAAAATAAAGGAGTCAATATGTTTAACCTTGGTACAGGCAAGGGGACATCGGTTTTAGAATTTGTTGAAGCTTTTGAAAAGGCATCGGGAATAACAATTAATAAAAAAATTGCACCCAGAAGACCGGGGGATTTGCCGATTGGTTACGCATCTGTGGATAAAGCTAAAAGAGAGCTTAATTGGACGGCAGTAAAAACTGTGGAGGATGCCGCGGCAGACACTTGGCACTGGCAAAGTAAAAATCCGCAAGGATATGAGGCGTAGATGACATACAATGACATACAATGACATACACGAAGGGATATTCCTTTCCCGCCCTAATAGATTTATTGCGGAAGTGGAAGTTTATGAGCAAGTACATAAATGCCATGTAAAAAACACCGGACGCTGTAAAGAACTGCTGGTTCCGGGCGCGAAAGTATATGTAAACCGCTCTGACAAGATGGAGCGGGTTACGAAATTTGACCTTATATCAGTTTGGAAAGAGGAGCGGCTCATTAATATGGACAGCCAGGCTCCCAACAAGGTCTTTTTGGAGTATCTTAAATCCGGGCAGCACTTGAGGGGTATCACTTTTATAAAACCTGAGGCAAAGTATGGCAATTCCCGTTTTGATTTTTATGTGGAGGCAGAAGGTCCACAGTCCCCCGGAAAGCGAAAAATCTTTATAGAAATAAAGGGTGTAACGTTGGAGATAGGCGGTGCGGCATTCTTTCCTGACGCGCCTACAGAGCGTGGGGTAAGGCATCTAAAGGAACTTACCCGGTTATCGCATGAAGGCTATGAAGCCCATGTAGTGTTTGTGATTAAGATGAAAGGTATCACGCATTTTTCACCTAACAACACAACCCATCCGGCTTTTGGAGCGGCGTTAACCCTGGCAAAAGAAGCAGGGGTTAAAGTCATAGCACTGGATTGTAATGTAATGCCAAATAGCTTGGTTATTGATAATCCTGTGTCTGTTATATTATAATTTGCCATTTTGTAGCAAATGTGTACAAACCTCAATATTATAAAGTAGGTTGCTTTAAGCGGGCTTCAAGGAGGACTAAAATGTGACCGAGAGTGATTTGAGTAAATATTTTTGGCTCGCTAAAGAAATTGAGGCTCTGGAAAAGGAATTAGGCAGCAACAGAGCACGTTACATAATGGACGAAAACAAAGAAATAAATAAACAACGAGAAAAAATTCTAAGTAATAAAATGAACGAGGCAGCAAGAGAGCTTCTTTGTATAGAGGAGTATCTAAATGAGATAGATGACCCGGAAATAAGGCTCATACTCAGACTTCGATATTGTATGCGAATGACGTGGGAAGCCATAGGGGATGAAATTTTCATGTCTCCAAGCGGTGCGCTTAGGAAATGTATGAGGTTTTTGGATAAATGCTGCTAACACAATAGGATACATAATTTGAGATTGCTTCGTTATTTAAGTTGACGAAGCAATCTTATTAACAACAAAAGCTAAGGAGCGGATAAAATGACTGAAATGATTTATCGTGACTTTGGAAAAACCGGAATACAAGTACCGCCTCTGGGATTTGGATGTATGCGGCTGCCTATGACGCAAACGGATAGTGAGCCTAAAGTTGATGATAATTTAGCGTCTCCTCTTTTACAAAAGGCGGTGGAGCTTGGGATAAATTTCTTCGACACCCATTGGTTTTATTGTAATTACGACAGCCAGCGGGCTGTTGGCGAGGCACTTAGTTCGGTTAGGGATAAAGTCTATATTTCCTCTAAGCTGCATTTGATGCTGGTTAATAAAACAGAAGATTTTGATGAATATCTAAAACGTTCCTTGGAGCTGTTGGGAACATCATATTTAGACTTTTATCATTTTCCCGCATTGTCTTATAAAACTTGGCAGGATAAGGTTTTGGGGCTAAAACTTATTGATAGGGCTGAAAATGCAAAGGCTAAAGGTCTTATACGGCATATTTCATTCTCTTTTCACAGTGATGCTGATAAAATGCATGAGCTTATTGACACAGATGTATTTTCCACAGTACTTGGGCAATACAGTTTAGTTGACAGGCGCAGTGAGGAAGTTTTTGCCTATGCGAAGGAAAAAGGACTTGGCACTATGGTTATGGGACCTTTAATGGGAGGGGTATTAACTGATGGCGGTAAAGGATTTTTAGAGCGTATGGGTTCTAATATCTCAACAGCGGCAGAGATGGGGCTAAGGTTTGCGTGGAGTTTGCCTACTGTTGATATGGTCTTATCAGGCATATCTGATATAACTCAACTAGAAGAAAATGCAGCATATGCTAAAAGGGCAGGGGATATACCTAAAGAGGAGAGAGCGGCTTTAATTGATAGAAGTCAGGCACTTAAAGAACTTAACGATTTATACTGCACAAGCTGTAATTATTGTGCGGGATGCCCTGAAAACATCCGGATAGGGCGGATTTTTCAACTATACATACAGCATAAAGTATGGGGGCTGAGCGATACGGTAAAAAAACAGCTTGCAAACCCTGGTCCTTTTGGACCGGGCGGCGACCCGGCTAACTGTACTTTTTGCGGTGATTGTGTAAGGAAATGCCCTCAAAAGATTGATATACCGGAGGAGCTAAAGAGGGTTTGGGCTGTTTTGGCAGGATTGTAGGAGGTTAATATGAAACATTGGAAAATAGTATTAACTTTCATTGTAGGTATAGCATTTGGGTTTACATTAAGGCATTTTTTGCCTTTTTACCATGAAACACCGCCATATGTAAGAAGCGGTCTTAAAGTGCATACAGTTATTGGGATTGTTGAGCAAACACGTAACCTTGAGTTAAGCGAAGAGCCGGTTATAACGACCGAGCATATCTTATGGTACGACAGGCAAAGCAGTATTTTTGCTATTGATGTAGAAGCGTTGGAGGAAGATATTTTAGAAGGGGATATCCTTGCGATTACAATAAATGGCGAAATAGCTTCTGTGGTAGTATATAACGGTCTCCGAGATGATATTACAATGCCGGCTGTTTTCCCGACAGATTTGGCAGGGATTTATGCTATCCACTGGGTAAGCCCGCTTTGGGGTTCAACTTTTAATGAGCGGATTTATGCCGAGCTGGAAAGAGAAGGGAAGCTCCTTGAGCAAATCAGCCAAAGACAAGTATTACTTAAATTTGAAAATTTAGTTGGACAGAGCTATGAAGGTCGGTTTAAGATAGATAGTTTATCAATAGTCACTTTTGAACCAACCGAAAGACGCACAACCTCCGCAGACCCTATTATAGTAACAATTACGAGCAAAAACACAGGAGTATTAATAACAGAGTTTGAGCATTTTTTTGGAAGCCCCAAAAGCCTCATACTGGACGCAGGCGAATACGGTATTTATGTGAGAGGCGGCGGGTTCGTAAGAGATTACTATATTATTTCGGGCATTTGTATTGCCAGCGAGGTCTAATGGGCAATCTCATAACTGTAATAGCCCTTTTAGGGCAGCGATTAACGCAGCGGTAGCATACTATGCAATTGCCTTTTGCCGCAATCTTGTTTTGCTCAAGCTTTAAATTTTTTACAGGACAGATTTTGGCGCACAAGCCGCATACATTGCAGTTTTTATGAATTTTAACACCGCTTTTTGCTATATGCTCAGCTGAAAATTTACCGGGGGCGGTTTTTTTGCTGCTTCCTTGCCAGACTTTGCCTTGAATGCTGCCAAGAAACTGCGAAAACCACGAAAAACCACGCTTTTTTACAATGCCTTTTTTAATATTGTCACAAGTTTGCAAAGTTTTTCTCTTTGCTTTTTTAATTTTCTTATGTATGGCTTTATCCCCAGGTTTTCGCAAAAACGGGATATTTCCCACGTTATTAGGCATATTTATATGCTCGGCATAAATTACTTCTACTGCACGCTCCTCAAACATATCTGTAAATACTCTTGCCCCGTCACCGGAAAACATCATTTGGGTTATTAAAATGATGATTTTTTTGCCCTTAAGCATTGTTATGTGCTTAGCCACAAACTCCCGCATATTGCGGGGAACCCGTGAGGCGTATATAGGGTAACAAAAAGCTATTATATCATGGTTTTTTATTTCACAGGCAAAGTCCGTACCAGCCTCGATAGATAAGCATTTCGCGCCCATTTTGCGGCTGAATAATTTGGCTATATATTTCGTATTTCCTGTTGCGGAAAAATATAAGGTTAACACAACCACAATTTACCCCCAATCTTCGCAATAAAGCTGTTTTTGCATATCCTTAAGCCGCGCTTTGCGTTCTTTATAGTCTGGCAGCACATCCTCCACAACCATCCAAAACTTTGCCGAATGGTTCATTTGCCTTATATGGGCTAATTCGTGAACAACAACATAGTCAATAACATCATCACAAGCCATAATTAGCCGCCAGGAAAAATTAAGGCTTTTTTGTGCAGAGCAGCTGCCCCAGCGGGTTTTAGCACTGTTTATTTTTATTGACGTCGGAATGACTCCCATTTGTTTAGAAAATACAGCTGCCCTTTCGGTTATATAGTCCTTTGCAAGCCGGCGATAAATTTTTATACAGGCAGCCTTGATTTGCATAGATTCCAAGCCGGGCGGGAGATAAAACTCACTATTAAAGCCGGCATATGCTCCAGTTTTTGCCGTAATCGGATATTTAATCCCCCGCAGGGTTATCATATCATCATAATTTAAGGCAAAGGATTCTTTTAACACGGTCTGCTTTTTTGACAAGGCAAGTTTTTCCACTATCCAGTTTTCCTTTAAAGCCATAAATCTATCAATCTCTGTTTTAGGGCATTTTATGGGGGCGCGAACCTCTACATTGCAGGCGCGGATATAAATACCTACGGTTTTTCGCTTAGAACGCACAAGATTATATTCTATCATAATATTTTCACATAAAACTTTCGATTTCTTGGCGGGTCAAATTCGCAAAGAAATATGCCCTGCCATGTGCCCAGCATAGGCTTGCCGCCTGCAATTATGATTGTAACACTTGAACCAACGGCAGTCGCTTTAAGATGTGCCGCAGAGTTACCTTCGCCGTGACGAAACTCCGGGCGGTCAGGGAAGGCTTTGTTTAAGCCCAAAAGCATATCAGGGGTTACATCAGTGTCAGCATTTTCATTAATAGTAATCCCTGCTGTTGTGTGTGGGCAAAAAACAACAGCTATGCCGTTTGTTACACCGCTTTTAGCAATAGCTTCCCGGACTTGGGTTGTTATATTATAAAAACTTTCTTTAGGCGTAGGGACATTATATTCAAAAATCATATTTTATCTATCCTTTGATTGTTGGTATATGTTATAATATGCACATAACAAGAAATCCTGAGCAATGCGAAGGATTTCAACAGACAGGTGCAACGAGACTTTTCAAAATGAAAAGTCGAGTTAAAGATGTCGTTATGTTATAATTATAGCAGAAAAATTATTATTCTACCAGAGGCTTTTATGAATCTATTTGATTATCAACGTGAAAAAGTGTTGGAAAAAGAAGCCCCTCTAGCTTACCGTATGCGCCCTAAAACCCTTGAGGATTTTGAAGGACAGGCACATATAGTGGGAAAGGGGACCCTTCTTTACCGAGCGATTAAGGCGGATAAGCTTTCGAGTATTGTATTGTACGGACCGCCGGGCACAGGGAAAACTACTTTGGCAAAGATTATAGCAAATACTACCAAGGGCAATTTCAGCCAGCTTAACGCAACTACATCAGGGATAAAGGATATAAAAGCCGTTGTGGAGGAAGCTAAATCAGCCTTATCTCTAAGCGGCGCAAGGACGATATTGTTTATTGACGAGATTCACCGCTTTAACAAAAGCCAGCAGGACACTCTTTTGCCTTATGTTGAGGATGGAACGCTGGTTCTCATAGGTGCAACCACTGAAAATCCTTATTTCGAGGTAAACAAGGCACTTTTGTCACGCTCGATTATATTTCAGCTAAAAGGGCTCACTAATGAAAATATTAAGAGTATACTAAATAAAGCTATAACCGATAAGGAAAGCGGGCTTGGGAATTATAATTTCACAATAACCGATGAAAGTGTTGATTTTCTTGGGGATATAGCCGCAGGTGACGCCCGTGCGGCATTAAATGCTCTTGAGCTTGCGGTTTTAACCACGGAGCCAAGTAAAGATGGAAAAATTATAATAGATATAGAAGTAGCCCAGCAATGCATTCAAAAACGTGCCGTTAATTACGATAAAAGCGGTGATAGTCATTATGACACTATCTCAGCTTTTATTAAAAGCATGCGAGGCTCCGACCCGGATGCGGCAATATACTATCTTGCACGAATGATTTATGCTGGGGAAGATCCTAAGTTTATTGCCAGGCGCATAGTAATCTGCTCCTCGGAAGATGTGGGTAATGCAGACCCTCACGCTCTTTTAGTGGCGATGGCAGCGGCAGAGGCTGTAAATTTCATAGGTATGCCTGAAAGTATGATTATATTGGCTCAAGCTGTTGCTTATATATCCTGTGCCCCTAAGAGCAATACGGCTGTCGCCAGTATTTCCAAAGCTCTTGCAGAGGTTGAAAACACAAGCATAGCAAGTATACCGGTTCATCTTAAAGATGCTCACTATAAAGGGGCAAAAGAATTAGGTCATGGTGAAAGCTATAAATACGCCCATTCTTTCCCGGGAAATTATGTTAAGCAGCAGTATTTGCCTGATGAATTGGTTGGCAAGCAGTTTTATTTCCCATCGGAAAACGGCGTTGAGAAAAAGATTAAGGAGGCTCTTGGGAAGCTTAGAGGGGAGCTTCGCGAAGATGAATAAACTCGTACAAAAAAATATTGCCAACCTGTAACACAAGCTGTCCTCCTTACATAAAATACACTAGATACCAAGCCTTTGGTATTAAAAAATATAAGGAGGCAAAAATTATGATGGAAGGTTTCGCATTATGTTTAGAGTCAATGTGTCGTCATATCGGGCAAACAGTTACAATTTATACTACTAGCGGCGGTATGTCAGGCTCTGGCTTTACAGGTGTTTTAGTTAGCTGCGACGCTAATTGTGTAAGACTTCTTTGCGATGTTGGCATGGCACCTGCTTGTGCTATAGGCTCAAGCTGCATCGGTCCTGGAACTCCAGGCGGATACGGCACTTTCGGATTTGGCAACCAAGGCGGATTTAACGGCGGCTTCTTCGGCGGTAATCCATTTGGAAGCATTGCAATTATCCC
>WRBA01000003.1 GCA_009779915.1 Defluviitaleaceae bacterium
TCGTTAAAATGGCAAAGCCATTTTAACGAGGTACTTAAGGTATGAATCCGCCTGCAAGGTTTTGCTTCGCAACCCCCTGCGGCTGGTCGTCCGCTACGCGGACTGCTCGCCCAAGCGGCCCGGGTCAGCGGATTTCCCTCAGTCGGGCGAAGCCCGACTTGCGGATTAAAATTGGGAAACTCTTTGTTTCCCAAACCCTTCCCCCCATGCAAATGGGGTTTGTCTACACTCTGAAACGCCTATCTTCGGAGATAGGCGTTTTTTGTGTATTTTTCGATTAATAGTAAAAACCCATCCCATCAGCATTCTTAGTTGTTCCAGTGACGCTGTAATGCCAAAAAATAACAAGTTTTTGTTGTTGTTTTGGATTCATTTTGCTATACTAATGTTTGTGAAGGGAATAGCCCCTTCAATTATTGAAAAATGTATGCACGCAAGCGTTCGTCTTTTAAAGTTAATTCACTATAGATAAAATTTTATTACGAAAGGTTGATTATCAAATGAAAAGATTTGCTGCTTTATTATTAGCCTTAATTATGCTCCTATCTCCTGTTAATATTAGTGCCTATTCTAATGCAAACGGCTTTCTTACACGAGGGGAATTTGCACAACTCCTTTGGGAGGCTTCCGGCAATCCTGCATCTGCTGTAACAGCACCTTTTATTGATTTAACCACCGATATTAATATTACCGGGGCAATAAATTATCTTTATGAAAAAGAGGTGATTTTGGGCACAGGCAATAATTTATTTGCGCCTAATGAGCAGCTTACAAGAGAAATGGCTTATGTAATGTTGTCAAGATATTTTGGGCTTGCCCCTCATAATATAAAAGCTTTTGAAAATTTTTCTGACAATTATAATATTTCATTATGGGCAAGAGATGCGGCTGCTTATATTTTTGAGAGACATAGGAATACTATAGGAGCAGCCTTTACGCCCAGCAGCATTATAACTCGTGAAGACGCAGCTGTTTTAATTGCAGAACTGTCTAAAACATCCCAATTAGATATTGCGATTAAAGAAATTATGGCAAGATTAGACGGCTCTTTGTGGGGTATGGAGTTTGCTTTCCCAAACGGTGAAAGTATTTATTCAATTAACCGCGAGCAATTCTTCCAACCGGCATCTACTTTAAAGATTTTTACAGCAGGTATTGCTTATGAGACATTGGGGCAGGATTTCCGCTTTAACACCGCTGTTTATGGTACAGGATCCATTGAAAACGGTGTACTTGACGGCGATTTAGTCTTACTGGCAAATGGTGATTTGCTTTTTGGAGGCAGGGTTAATCCTGACGGATCTATTAACTTACCTCATAGGGATCACAGTTTTGGTTTTTCGCCGGATGCTGTCCCCGTTTCAGATTTTCCTCTTGGCTCTTTATATGAACTTGCCCGGCAAATTGCCGCAAGAGGCATTAGGGAAATAAGGGGCAATATTATTGTTGATAATTCCTTATTCCGCGAAGGCAGCGATAATCTTGGGGCTGGTGTCGGCGATTATATTATTTCTCCTATTATGTTAAATGATAATATTATCGGCGTTTGGGTAAATCCCGGAGAAGATGTCGGCGAGCCTGCTGTCCTTCAAATTCTGCCGGAAACACCTTATTTAACAATTATTAATGAGGTAACAACTGCTCCCCCGGCGGTTAATGCAGGGGTCGGCGGAGTTGTTATGCAAGGAGGAGCCGGTGTCGGCGGCGGCATAAGATTTGAAAATGATATAAGAAACCCTGACGGCACTCGCACCGTTACTATATCAGGGGATATAAACCTTGGCGGCGCACCTGTCTTTCGCACTTATACTGTGCCGGAGCCGGCATCCTTCGCCGAGGCGGCGTTCCATATGATTTTGGAAGAAAAGGGTATAATATCTAATATTAATTTAACTCGTACTCACAATTTTAATATACTCCGTGAATACTATACAGAAGAAAACCTCTTAGCCCAGCTTATTTCGCCAACTTTAAGATATCAGCTTATGCCAATGATGAAGTTAAGCTCAAATCTGCACACTGTTGCATGGCCTTATATTGTTGGAGCCATTGCCGGAGATGATTCGGAAAATGCAATGGCACAAGGTCTTTTAATGCAAGCTGAAATGTTTGAAAGAACCGGCGTTAAACCAAGTATCCCTATTGAAGGCATACAAACTATCGCCGAAATGGCTATGGTTTTATATACTCCCGCTTCTTTCACAAATTTTTTAAATTATCTGTACACAACACCTTATTTTAATGATTATTCAATTACCTTGCCTATAATGGGTGTTGACGGCACTTTAGATGATGTTGACCCTAACCTTGAAGCTTCCGGCAATGTATTTGCAAAAACCGGCAGGGTTATGAATATGACCATGAATATTGCAGATGGCACCAGGCAGATAATCATAATTAACAATTGGGCAGGATTTATTGAATTGCCTGACGGGCAGTTTGTAACATTTTCACTTTTCAGCCAGTACAGCCCTGATATGCCTAATGCCTTATTAATGCAGCAAGCAGCAGGGGATATTGTAAATCTTGTTTATAAGTATTTGACAAATTGAGGTAATTGGTAATTAATGATTGGAGGTCTTTATGAAAAACCCTTGTAAATTTTTTATTTTCATCATAAAGTTCACAGCTATAGCTGCTATAGTTAATTATCATGTCAAAGTTTTATTTAAAGCC
Organism: Defluviitaleaceae bacterium; assembly: GCA_009779915.1. Lineage (GTDB taxonomy): Bacteria > Bacillota > Clostridia > Lachnospirales > UBA5962 > WRBA01. The sequence goes on from WRBA01000003.1 coordinate 2,677, forward strand.
CTTAGAGATTCTAAGGAAGATACGGACTATATATATAATTACCGCTTCGGCACAGTCAGTTATATAAAAAAAGGATCAGGATCAGCACTTTTACTGCTTCATAGCCCTGTAATGGGAGGTTCTAAGTTGGAATGGGTAAATTTAATAGACTCCCTGTCTAGGAAGTATACGGTTTATGCTCCTGACCTTCCCGGATTTGGTGATTCGGCTAAAGCTGAAATATCTTACTCCTCTTATCTTTATGCCTCTTTTATAAATGATTTTATTGAAAATGTAATTTGTGATAAAGCGGTTGTAATGGCAAGTGACAGATCCGCAGATTTTGCTTTATGTGCCGCCGCTTTTGTGCCGGAAAATTTTAAAAAACTGGTGCTTGTATCCCCTAAAGGATTTTCCTCTCTTCCATCTAAATGCCCTTACCGCTTTATCATGAGACGGCTTTTTGAGTTGCCTCTTTACGGTACGTTTTTTTACAATATGATTTGGTTTGACTATTTTATCGCAAACAGGCTTTTGTTATTTGCCAAAAAATTAGGCTTTCCTGTTCCTTCTTTTAATAAATTGACTCCAACTTATTTTTGTCTAAGTGACCAGCCGTCTAAATTTACCATGACTGCACTCTACTCCGGTGATTTGAATATTTGTGTTAAAAACAAGGTCGCCTCTATTAGTATTCCTAAGCTAGTAGTTTTAGGACAAAAGGATGAGGGCAAATTTGAACATATTGAAACAAAATGGTTCCCTAATGTTGACACAAGCCCTCATTTGACTCATGATACTCACAAATTTATAGGAGAAATTTGTTCATGGATAAAAAAATAGCCCTATGGGCTGTTATAGTGAAATATGAATTTAATTGAACGCACCGCACCGCAATCCCAAGGGAATTAAGGTGCACAAAATGTGAACTATGTTCACATTTTGGCTGTATCACTTTTAAAGTGATACAGCTATAATACAAATCTTTTTAAACATAATTGAAGGCGTAGCAAATGCTACGCCATTTATTTTTTTAAACATTACCTAAACCACAAAAAACTAACATCAGTCCGCAATATTACAGTTAAATCTTCGTCTGTAGATTAATGAACAACTTTAAAACACAATTTTACATCTTCTTCTCTCTTTCCATTTAGCTCCAAAATTTCTATTGCAACAGTCTTAACTTTTTCAATCAACGCATCAAAAGAATTGCTTTCGAGTGCCAAAGGGATATCATTACAAACAGCACACCAAACCCCTGCTTCTTCATCCCAGTTTGCTAAAATCTCATAGGTCATAGCTACTCTCCCTCTATTTCTTCCTGTTCTAAGCTTTTACTCGTTTCTTCTGTTTCTTCTATTTCTTCTTCTATCTGCTCCTCTGTGATTTTCGCAATAGACACAACCGTCTCATCTTCCCCTAAATTAATAAGCTTAACCCCTTGAGTTACCCTGCCTGTTATGGAAATATCCGCAATCCTAATCCTAATTATAACACCTGATGAGTTTATAATCATAAGCTCCTCATTAGCGTTAACAGGAGTAATGCCAATAAGCGGACCTGTTTTATCAGTTATTTTATAATTACGAAGCCCGGAGCCGCCTCTGTTTTGGGTTTTAAACGCATCTTTTTGCGTACATTTTCCAAAACCTTTTTCGCTGACAAATAAGATATCAAAACCATCCATTAAAAGTACCGCACCAATAACCTGGTCGGTAGATTTTAGCCTGATAGCCCTGACTCCCGCGGCAATACGCCCCATTGAGCGTATATCCTCTTCTTTAAATCTTATGGACATTCCGTTTTTAGTTGCTAAGAACACTTCCTGTGCTCCATCAGAGTTAAGGACGATTAAAAGCTCATCTTCGTCCTTTATAGTTAAGGCTCTAAGCCCTCCTTTGTGAATATTGGCAAAATCCTTAAGGGGTGTTTTTTTAATTACCCCATTTTTCGTAACCATTATTATAAACCTGCCGGAGTTTTCCTCAGCACTTATAGGCATTACAGCGGCAATCTTCTCCCCTGTGTCAAGGTTCAGAAGATTCACAATATTTGTACCTCTTGAATTTCTTCCTGACTCCGGGATTTCATATGCTTTATTTCGATAAACCTTTCCTCTGTTGGTAAAAAACAGTAAGCTGGAGTGAGAGTTTGTTATAAATAAATCTTTAACCACATCCTCATCCCTGGTTTGCATACCTTTAATGCCCCGACCACCGCGGTTTTGGCTTTTATAAGTAGATAAGGGCAGCCTTTTAATATAATCCAAATGAGTCATTGTAATAACACTCATTTCGTCATTTATTAAATCCTCAAAGTCAATCTCCCCCGGGTCTTTAACTATCTCCGTGCGGCGGCCATTGTCATATTTGGTTTTTATTACTAAAAGCTCCCCTTTAATAACACCTAAAAGCCTATTTTCATCCCCCAAAATACCTTGAAGGTAATTAATAGTCTCCATAAGTTCCCGATATTCCGTATCAAGGCGCTCTTTTTCAAGACCTGTTAAACTTCTAAGCCTCATTTCCACAATGGCTTGAGCTTGTAATTCCGAAAATTCAAACACTTCCTGTAGTCTAGCGCGAGCCTCAGCCCCATCCTTAGATCCACGGATAAGAGCGATTATCTCATCAATAATATCAAGGGCTTTTAAAAGCCCCTCCACAATATGGGCGCGCCTAAGAGCCTTGTCCAAATCAAACTGAGTACGCCTTGTAACAACATCCTTCTGATGATCCAAGTAATGGACGAGCATTTGCTTTAAATTAAACACCCGAGGCTGATTGTTAATAAGTGCCAGCATATTAACATTGAAATTTTCCTGTAATTGGGTGTATTTATAGAGTTTATTGAGTATTACATTAGCATTAGCGTCTTTTTTAAGATCAATAACTATCTTAAGACCGTGACGGCCGGATACGTCTTTTAAGTCCGAAATACCCTCAACCCGCTTTTCTTTAACGAGCTCAGCTATTTTTTCAACTAAACGAGCCTTATTAACCTGATAAGGCAGGCTTGTAACCGTAATCCGCTCACGACCGTTTGACAAAACTTCAATATCCGCATCAGCACGGATTACTACCTTGCCGCGGCCTGTTCTATAAGCAGATTTTATACCGTTTGTCCCAAGTATAGAAGCACCTGTAGGAAAGTCCGGACCTTTAACGATTTGAATAAGCTCTTCAATATCTGTTTCCTGAGTATTATCCACGAAATTATCAATAATCTTAATAACTCCGTCAATAGCTTCAGCCAAGTTATGAGGAGGTATATTTGTAGCCATGCCAACAGCAATCCCTGAGGCACCGTTTACCAATAAATTAGGAAAACGTGCCGGCAAAGTTACAGGCTCCTTACCTTCCTCATCATAAGTTGACATAAAATCAACTGTATTTTTATCAATATCCCTAAGCATTTCCATGGCAAGAGGAGCAAGGCGCGCTTCAGTATAACGTTCGGCCGCAGCTCCGTCACCGTCCATTGAGCCGAAATTGCCATGTCCATCCACCAAAGGATAACGCAAAGAAAAAGGCTGAGCCATACGAACCATAGCATCATAAATAGCAAGGTTACCGTGTGGGTGGTATTTACCCATAGTATCCCCTACTATACGTGCTGATTTTTTATAGCCCTTAGAAGGGTCAAGGTTAAGCTCGTTCATAGCATATAAAATACGCCTATGAACCGGCTTAAGCCCATCCTTTACATCCGGCAGTGCGCGGGAAGCTATAACGCTCATAGCGTATGTAAGGAAGGATTCTTTCATCTCCATTTCAAGGTCTATTGGTTTTATGTTTTCGCCTGTAGGCTCAAATTCACTCATATGTGTATCTCCTATGCCCGCCGTCACCCTGAGTACAACGATAGGTCTTTAATTATTTATGTAATTAGTCATTTTTCAGAAAATTCCGGTGATGTAGGTATAGATATCTTCTGGAGCATAGGTAATTTTTTTCTATACTCCCTTATATACATCACCGCGATTATCTATGCGTAGGATGTTATATTGTCCCTTGGATAAAATAATTTTATGGTTTTATAGTCTTCCATCATTAATAACCCTTCTTAACTACGTTTTCTATATATCCAAATTCCTAACCTTCTTCGCATTCTCATTAATAAAATCTCGCCTAAACTCTACATGACCGCCCATAAGCTGTGTAAATACATCATCCGCTGCCCTTGCATCACCCATATCAACTTTAAGAAGCACCCTAGCCTCCGGATTTATAGTTGTATCCCAAAGCTGATCCGCGTCCATTTCCCCTAAGCCTTTGTATCTTTGAATAGGCTTCATACCGTCTCTGCCGATTTCATCCAACAAATCTGAAAGTTCCTTATCTGAGTAAATATAATACTCTTTACCGCCTTTTTCAACCCTAAACAAAGGCGGCTGGGCAATATATACAAACCCCTCCTCAATAAGGGGGCGCATAAAGCGGTATAAAAACGTCAGCAAAAGGGTACGTATATGTGCCCCGTCCACATCGGCGTCAGTCATAATTATAATTTTATGATAACGAAGTTTTGTGATATCAAAATCATCATGAATCCCTGTGCCAAAAGCAGTTATCATAGCCTTTATCTCTTCATTGCCCAAAATTCGGTCAAGGCGTGATTTTTCAACATTAAGAATTTTACCGCGAAGGGGTAAGATAGCTTGTACATTGGAATCTCTGGCATTTTTAACCGTACCTCCGGCGGAGTCTCCCTCAACAAGATAAATTTCGCATTTAGAAGGGTCAGACTCGTGGCAGTCTGACAGCTTGCCTGGCATACGTCCCGCATCTAAAGCAGACTTACGCCTTACAAGCTCCCTAGCCTTTTTAGCGGCGTCACGGGCACGGGAAGCTAAAATCGCTTTTTCGATTATAGTTTTGGCAATAGCAGGTTTTTCTTCAAAATAATATTCAAGATGCTCCCCTGTTACGGACTCCACCGCTGTTTTAGCTTCAGAGTTGCCAAGTTTTGCCTTAGTTTGCCCTTCAAACTGCGGCTCTTGAAGTTTTATAGATACAACAGCGGAAATCCCTTCTCTAACATCTTCGCCGGAAAGGTTATTTTCATTTTCTTTAATTAAATTATTGGCACGGGCGTAACCATTTATAACCCTTGTAAGGGCACCGCGAAAACCGGCTAAATGAGTCCCACCATCCTCTGTGTTTATATTATTAACATAAGTATACACACTTTCATGGTACTCATCGGAATATTGTATGGCAAGTTCCACCAAAATCCCATCCCGCATAGCTTCACAATAAAAAACATCATCATACATAGGGGTTTTATTACGGTTTATATAGCTTACAAACTCTTTAATGCCGCCCTCATAAAGGAAAGTAAGCTCCTTAGGGGTTTCATCTCTTTCGTCAGTAATAGTAATTTTAAGCCCTTTAGTTAAAAAAGCCGTTTCCTGAAGTTTTTGCTTTAATGTTTCAAAAGAAAACTCAGTTTCCTCAAAAATAATGGCGTCAGGCTTAAAATGAACAAATGTACCGCGTTTATCCGTATCTCCAACAATATTAAGAGCCTCTTTCACATCGCCTCGTTCATAAACCTGCTCATGAATTTTACCGTCACGATAAATTTGCACTTTAAGCCATTCAGAAAGGGCGTTAACAACAGCCGCACCTACACCGTGAAGCCCGCCGGAAACCTTATAACCGCCGCCGCCAAATTTACCGCCTGAGTGAAGGATAGTAAATACAACCTCAACAGCCGGAATGCCTTTTTGAGGATGAATACCTATAGGAATACCTCTTCCATTATCAAAAACGGAAATAGTATTATCTTTATGAATAGTAACTTCTATTTCAGTACAAAAGCCCGCCAAAGCCTCGTCCACCGCATTATCCACAATTTCATAAACCAAGTGGTGAAGACCTCTGGCTGATGTAGAGCCAATATACATTCCAGGACGCTTTCTTACAGCTTCAAGCCCATCTAATATTTGAATTTCCGATGCTTCATATTTTTGTGTCATTTAGGGTTTTTCTCCTTATGTTTTAAAAACATTATTGCAACCTATAGTATATCATAAAACCCTCTTAAAATAAAGGGTTTTATATGTCGAAAAGTAGAAAAAATCATTGTTTTACACATATTTTTCCATTCTCAACATAAAAAATTTTTGTATCGTCATTACTTATTTTTTTAAGGACATCTTCCATACCTGTGCAGGTTATAATAGTTTGGACTTCCTTTATTAAAGAAAGTAAGTGTTTTTGGCGTTTTTCATCCAGTTCCGATAACACATCATCTAATAAAAGTACCGGCTTTTTGTTTTTAACATTTTTAATAAGCTCAATTTCAGCAAGTTTTAATGATAATGACGCTGTACGCTGCTGCCCTTGGGAACCAAAGGCACGTATATCCCTTTCATTAATTAAAATTTGTATATCATCTTTATGAATCCCTGCAGTGGTTGTGGTTAATTTCAAATCCCGTTCTCTAAAGCGGGTGAGCTTGTCCAAAAAATTATCAGGGGTAACATTAGGCTTGTAATACAGGCTTATACTGTCTATGCCTCCCGCAATTTTTTGATAAAGCAAAGCAGCAATTTCTCCTATTTCTTCAACAAACTTTTTCCTAAGTTTATAAATTTTGATACCATGACTTACAAGAGCTTCATCCCAAACAGGGATAGTATCAAGTAAACTTCGCTCTCTGACTGTGGATTTTAAAAGGTTATTACGCTGTCTTAATACCCTGTAATAACTTGAAAGCTCATGATAATACAAAGGTGATAGTTTACAAATCTCCATATCCATAAATCTTCGTCTAACGCCAGGCCCCTCTTTGGCAAGTTCCAAATCCTCAGGGCTAAACATTACTATTACAAGATTGCCAAGTAAATCTCCTAATTTCTTAATCGGCATACCATTTACACTTATTCCCTTTTTACCATTTTCCAAATGTACATGAATTTTGCCTTCGGAATATTTTAGCTGGACAAAGGCGTCAGTTTCGTCAAAAGCAATAAGCTCTTTATCGGTCATAGCCCTGTGACTTCGTCCCGTTGCACAAAAATAAAGGGATTCCAAAAAATTTGTCTTCCCCTGTCCGTTATCGCCGTAAAAAATATTTATATGAGGAGCAAGCTCTACCTGCTGCTCCAATAAATTTCTGAAATTTTTAAGGTTTAGTGATGTGATTTGCATTATAATACCATGATTGTAAACTTCTCATTATCATACTCACAAAAAACCTTCATACCCGGATAAATTTTCTTGCCGCGCTGAAGCACTATCTCTCCGTCAACCGATACCTTCCCTTCAATGATAAGATATTTCCCTTCCGACCCGCTGGACACTACATTGGCATACTTTAACAAATCAGAAAGTTTAATATATTCAGTCTTAATTTTCACACTCTTCTCCATTACCGTGCCACCCTTAAAGGAAGTATCAGATATTTATATCCGCATCCTTCTTCACCCTTTATTATACAAGGGCTAAGAGCAGTGGTAAAATGCATATAAGCATCGTCATCATCAATAACTTTAAGTGCGTCTATTAAATATCTTGGATTAAAGGCGATACTTAAACCTTCCCCTTCAGTTTCCACAGCAAGTTCGTCATAAGATGTACCCATTTCAGTATTGGAAGTTATTTTGACAATATCTCTTTCAATTTCAAGCTTAACAGGGTTTTTCTTAGTCTCTTTTGAAATAAGGCTTGCACGCTCTAGGGACTTTAAAAATTCTTCTCTTGCAATTTTTACAACCGTACTTGAATCTGTCTCAAGTATCTGCTTATATTTCAAAAATTCACCATCTAAAAGTCTTGAAACTATAGTACATTCATCCATTTGTATAAGCATATGCTTATCAGTAAAATATAAGGAAATTTTAGACTCTTCATCAGCAGGCAAAATTTTACTTATTTCATTTAAAGTTTTGCCAGGCACAACTACGGAAATATTTGCATTATCTCCTTCAAGTTCCGCACTCCTAAAAGATACTCTAAACCCATCAACCGCTACTAGTCTAAGAGAATTATCATCTATTTCAAAAAGCTCACCTGTAAGAACAGGCTTTGACTCGTCAACAGAAACAGAAAATAAAGTTTGACGTATCATATCTCTTAGAAGCTGACCTGATATGCTGTATTCATTGTTTTTTTCCACATAAGGGATAACCGGAAATTCATCTCCGCTTAAACCTAATATTTTAAATTCAGCCTTACCACATTTAATTACAACCATGTTGTTCTCAACAACTTCAATTAAAACCCAGCCATCATCAGGCAGCCGTTTGACAATTTCAGAGAACAATTTTGCTTCAATAGCTATAGTACCTTCTTCTATTATTTGAGCTTCTATGTACGAAGTCTCTATGCCCATTTCTAAATCATTGCCGGTCATTTTAAGTCCGTCTGGATCAGCATTTAGAAGTATACATTCCAATATAGGTAAAGTAGTTCTTGAAGATACTGCTTTAGATACAATATTTATATTATTAATAAGCGTATTTTTTTCACATGTAAATTTCATATCTTCCTCCAAGTTAATTTTCTATCGCTCTTTTCTTCAACACAAGCTTATGTACTGTTTTTAAATCATTTGTTTAAAAGTATAACATATTTTTATTGGCGAAGCCTATATAAATATTAAAAATATTTATTTAAAGCAGTAGTAGTAGGTGGTGTGGATAATATGTAAAACCGGCTTAAGATTAGTATATTAAACTATTCTGGTTGTTAAAAGCCTGTTTATAAACAGGCTTTTATAAATATGTTTAAACAATTAATTTTTCTATTTCGATTACTGTATTTCTAATCTGTGAGTCGGTTTCAATAAGTTCAGCTATTTTATCGCAGCCGTGGATAACTGTTGAATGATCTCTGCCGCCAAAACCATCACCAATTTTCGGTAATGATATGTTAAGAAGCTTACGGCATAAATACATGGCAACCTGACGAGGATATACAATATTTTGAGAGCGTTTTTTACTATACATATCTTCTTGAGGCAGATTAAAATAGTTTGCAACTACTTTTTGCACATAATCCACAGTCAGTTCAGGCTTATCAACAGGATCAATAATATCTTTCAAAGCGTCTTTTGCCAGTTCCAAACTTATTTCTTTTCTTGACAAAGTAGAATAAGCAGAAACTTTATTTAATGCGCCTTCTAAATCTCGTATATTTGATACTACATTTTTTGCTATAAATTCAGTTATTTCATCGGATATTTCGACGCCTATTTGATCTGCTTTACGCCTAAGTATTGCGTTTCTTGTTTCAAAATTCGGTAAAGTGATATCTACAATAACTCCCCAGCCAAAACGAGAGCGAAGGCGGTTTTCCAACGTCTTAAGCTCCTTAGGGGGCTGGTCTGATGATATTACAAGCTGCTTGCCGGAATTATAAAGAGTATTGAATGTATGGAAAAATTCCTCCTGAGTCCCTTCTTTATCAGATAAAAACTGTATATCGTCAATAAGGAGCACATCAATATCTCTGTATTTATCACGAAAAGCCTGATTTTTACCTGTTCTTATAGAGGTTATCATTTCATTCATAAATTCTTCAGCAGAACAGTATAATACAAGGCTTTCAGGATCTCTCTGCAATATATTATTGCCTATGGAATGCATAAGATGAGTTTTTCCAAGACCTACGCCACCATATAAAAATAGTGGGTTATATGAGGTTTGACCCGGAGATTCACTAACAGCAAGAGCTGTTGCATAAGCAAGCTGATTGGATGTACCCTCAACAAAAGTTTCAAACAGATATTTAGGCATTAAATTAGATTTAATTACCGGTCTGATTTTAGGCGGGGCGTTATCAATTATATTGCCATTTTTATCTATATTATCATCAGAAACTATTTTAACATCAATATCCGACTCCATAATAACTCTAATGGTTTTAACTATGTCGTTTAAATATTTTTGTTCTATGGTAGTTTTGTGAAAATCACTTTCTATATAAAGATAAAATGTATTATCTTTAATATAGAGGGGTTTTAATTTTTGGATGTAAGTGCCGTATGTTACATCAGTAAACATATCTTCCATTATAGAAAGTGCTTCAAACCAGCATTCGTGGGTAGTTGTTGACATGAGTATTCTCCTTGGAATTTTGTATATACAGACGTTTTCCACAAGATAAATCAAACAAATTGAAGGAATATCCAAGAGAATGTGGAAAGTTATACACAGGGTTTTCCACATAGTGTGGAAAACTTAAGGTATAAAAGAGTCTAAATTATTTGCTATAGGATATCAAAAATAGATAACCTTAGCAATAAAATATATGTTCTTAGTTTAATATAGAAGTCCTTACGCTTAGCCAAAACTAAATAATAACATAATAAAAATATAGGAGTTAAAATGGGCACAAATGGCTGTTTTACTAAGGTTTTCCCTACGCGAAATAAGTCGATAAGTTTTGCGGAATGCTATATTTAAGGTTTTTCTTGACGTGCTTATAGTTTTCTAATATAATTATGAGAGTTTTAGGAGGTGTAAAAATATGAAAATGACATTTCAGCCTAAAAAAAGGCAAAGATCAAAGGTTCATGGCTTTCGTCAAAGAATGAAAACCAAAAACGGTAGAAAAGTTCTTCAAAGAAGACGCAGAAAAGGCAGAAAAATTCTCTCCGCTTAAAAACCTTGTTATTTTAAGCAATTATATAAGCCCTATTTTAACTTACAGGCCGCTTAACGTGGTCTTTTTGTACCGAAAGGAAATTTTATATTGTACTTAGACAAGCTCCTATGAAAAATATGGTTTCTCTCAAAAAAAATCAAGATTTTCGTCAGGTTTACAATAAGGGCAAGTCTATTGCCAATCGTCTTATTGTTATGTTTGTGCTGCCTAATGACTTTGGGCTTAATAGGATAGGCTTTTCGGTAAGTAAAAAGGTTGGAAAATCAGTGGTAAGGAGCCGTGTTACACGGCTTTTACGTGAGAGTATGCGTCTTTCTGCAGGTAAAGTTAAAAGAGGATATGATATTATAATACTGGCACGCGCATCTTGTAATGGGATTAGCTTTAGAGAAGCTGACAGTGCCCTATGGCATTTAATTAAAAAGCATAATTTGGATTTATAATGAGTTAACTTTAAAAATACCACAGTTTTCTGATAGTATTTTTAAAGTTAATGAATGTCCCTGCAGTGAGGTATTTTAAATATTGCACTATAGAGAAAATGAAGAGCAAGCAAAATGAGGGGCTTATTTGATTAAAAAAGTATTGTTATCTCTGATTGTTTTTTACAAAAAATGTATATCACCCGGGCTTATGTCCAGATGTAAATACTATCCCAGCTGTTCCAGTTATGCTTATGATGCTGTAGAAAAGCATGGAGCCATTAAAGGTATATTGCTTTCTCTATGGCGTATTTTAAGATGTAATCCATTCTCAAAGGGAGGCTACGACCCTGTGCCTGAGATTTTAAAATGCTTATAATTTGATTTATTAGGGGAGGAAAATAATTGTTTGCTGCAAGAAACATGGTTCAAGCAGAGCCGGGTCCAATTATCGGTCCCTTATCATCGTTTTTTGGTATGATTTTAGATTTTCTTTATAATTTTGCATATGCCATAACCCCTACGGAGGCTCATACTCTGGGGATAGCTATAATACTCCTTACTTTTGCAGCAAGGATTATAACTTTTCCTCTTACGTATAAGAGCCAAAAATCCATGCAGGCTATGCAAAGATTGCAGCCTGAAATGGAACAGATAAAGAAAAAGTATGAAAATTCAAAAGACCCTGAATCTCAAAAGAAAATGGGAATAGAAATTCAAACTTTATATCGTGAAAACGGCGCAAACCCTATAGCGGGATGTTTGCCATTGTTTATCCAATTCCCTATATTTATGGCTCTTTTCTACATAATGAACCAGCCATATAGGTTTGTTGGTAGACTGGGTTTGATTTATAATGAGCTTGCAAGTAGTATAATTGGGCTTTTTGGGGATGCAAATGTTTTAACTATGGTTATGAATCTTTCTGTCCCTAAAGTTCCTGAAAACTTGAGACCATTTGATATAATCGAGGTTGATAACCTTACTAAAGTCCTTGCCAGATTTACTCCTGATGAATGGGATATGTTTATGGGAAGTTTATCCCCGGAAGCTTTTGCTCAGATTCAGCCTATTTTAGAATCTAAAATGGCGGCGGAGTATTTTTTAGGTATAACTCTTGTTGAAAATGTCGGCTTTAGTTTTCCGGCACTTTTAATTCCTGTAGCCTGTGTAATATTTACGTTTTTGGCAAGCTATATGTCCACTAAACAGCAGCCGAAATCTGATAACCCTAGTATGAAAATGCAGCAGAATATGATGCTTTTTGTAATGCCTGCCATGATGGGTGTTATAACTTTTGGAATGCCTGCCGGTGTTGGTCTTTACTGGGCTACATCCAGTGCCCTTCAAATTGCCCAGCAGTATTTTACGTCGAAGCATTTTAATCGTGGGAAAGTTGGAACGACTTAAGGAGGATATTTATGGACAGTATAGAAAAATCGGGAAAAACCGTGGAAGAAGCTATAAAGGAAGCCCTTGAGATTTTAAAATGTGAAAAAGCTCAAGTTGATATTAAAGTACTGGAGGAAGGCTCTAAAGGCTTTCTTGGACTTGGAGGAAGGCTTGCCAAGGTGCTGGTTACAATGAAATCTACTCCAAAAGCTAGGGCTCATGAATTTTTAAAAGAAATGACTTTCCTTATGGGCATAAACATTGACGTGGAAATTGATAACAGTGATGATAGGCATATGAATGTTAATTTAATAGGTGATAATTTAGGCATTTTAATAGGGAAAAGAGGTCAAACTTTGGACTCTATACAGTATCTTCTTAATCTTGTGGTAAATAAAGGTGATATGCCCTATATTTCTATTACATTAGATACTGAAAATTATAGGACAAAGAGAAAAGAAGCTTTGGAAAATTTGGCACGTAATCTTGCTAAAAAAGCTAAATCCCAAAGAAGGTCTGTAGTTTTGGAACCTATGAACCCTTATGAAAGACGTATAATTCATGCTGCTTTGCAAAATGACAGGCAGGTTTCGACTTATAGCCAAGGAGATGAACCTTTTAGAAATGTAGTTATTGCACCAAAGTATGAGAGAAATTAATGGTACTGCTAAAAGCTCAAAGTCCTACAGGCTTTGGGCTTTTAATAAATAAAGAAGGTTTGAATTTTAATGGACTATAATTATGACAACACTATTGCAGCAATTTCTACTGCTATAGGCGGGGGCATTGGCATAATACGGCTTTCCGGTAAAGAGGCTGTTACAATTGCTAAGTCATTATTTAAGCCGGGCGGGGCTGGCGGTAAGTGTCTGTGGAAAAGTCACAGGATTTATTATGGGCATGTAGTGAAAGACGGTCGTATTTTAGATGAGTGTATGCTTACTATTATGAAAGCTCCCAAAAGCTATACGAAAGAAGATGTGGTTGAAATTTCTTTCCATGGCGGTTTAAAATCGGCGGAGCTTATTTTAGATGCAGCCCTTGGAAAAGGAGCCCGCCTTGCGGAGCCTGGGGAATTTACAAAGCGGGCTTTTTTAAACGGGCGTATAGACCTTACAAAAGCCCAGGCTGTTATAGATATTATAAATTCGAAAACGGAGCTTGCTCACAATCAGGCACTAAACCGGCTTTGCGGCAGGCTTTTTGGAGATATAACAGAAATTAGGGGCGAGCTTTTAGACCTTATGGCTGAAATTGAAGCTTCTATAGACTATCCTGAATATGATATGGAAGAAGATAATTTAAAAAAGGCATTGAAAATACTGAGTTTTATAAAAATTCGAATATTTGAACTTATAGAAACGGGAAAAAGGGGGATTATCCTCTCGGAAGGGCTTAAAACCGTTATTTTAGGCAGACCGAATGTAGGAAAATCTTCTTTGCTAAATAGAATGTTAGGTATGGAGCGTGCCATTGTAACAGATATTCCGGGTACCACAAGGGATGTTTTATCGGAGAGCTTGAATATCCGTGGGATACCTTTAAATATTATGGATACGGCAGGCCTTAGAGATACTTCGGATATTGTGGAATCCATAGGGGTTTCAAAAAGCTTTGAACATGCTTATGACGCGGACTTGATTATATATGTACTGGACGGCTCTAAGGAGCTTAATTTAGAAGATTTGGAAAATTTAGAACGTTTGCGGGATAAAAAGATAATTTTTGTAATAAATAAGAGCGATTTGCCCAGAAAGCTTTTGTATAAGGAGGCTGAAGGGGCTATTGAAATATCCGTAATAAAAAACACGGGACTTGATAATTTGTATAACGCCATTTATAATATGTTTTTTGAAGGGCAAATTTCTATTGAAAATACGGCTCTCATAAGTAATACAAGAGATATGGATTCTTTAAAAAAAGCACTTTTACATGTAGAGGCGGCGATAGCTTCTGTAGAATCCGGATTTACTGAAGACATGACAGTTATTGATATTAAAGATGCTTATGCATATCTTGGACAGATTATTGGGGAAAGCCTTGAAGATGATGTAATTGATAGAATTTTTTCTAAGTTTTGTTTGGGTAAGTAGCGGCAAAGGCTTTAACTTTTGTCTTTCGTTGAAATCTGCCGCACTTTTTAATGCACTTTAGTTAGGAATATTTAAATGACAACATATTACGCCGAAAATTTGGATATTTGCATAATAGGTGCCGGTCATGCAGGTTGTGAAGCGGCATTGGCTGCTGCGCGTATGGGACTTAGTACTATACTTTTTTCCATGAACTTGGATTTTGTTGCTATGATGCCTTGTAATCCTAATATTGGAGGTTCCTCAAAGGGGCATTTAGCAAGAGAAATTGACGCTCTAGGCGGGGAAATGGGGCGCAATATCGATAAATCTTTTATACAAAGCCGTATGTTAAACAGAGGCAAGGGACCTGCTGTTCATTCTCTCAGAGCTCAGGCAGATAAACGCCGCTATAGTGATGAAATGAAAAAAGTATTGGAATCTACCCCAAATCTTTGCCTCGTCCAAGATGAAATTGTGGATATAATTGTTAAAGAGGGCAAGCTGGAAGGTTTCATTGGGCAAGGGGGTGCAATATATAGCTGTAAGGCTGCGGTTATCGCAAGCGGCACATATCTAAACTCCCGTTGTTTATACGGCGAATGTGTACTTATGAGCGGTCCTAATGGGCTTAAATCTTCTACCCTTCTTAGTGAGCGGCTTAAGAGCTTAGGTATAAATTTATACCGCTTTAAAACAGGCACTCCTGCCAGGGTTGATAAAAAATCCGTAGACTTTTCTAAAATGGAAATTCAGGATGGGGAAGAGCCTGTTGTCCCCTTTTCTTTTGAGAATGAAAATAAAGACCTATCAAGAGTTCAGCTGCCTTGTTATCTCACTTATACTAATGAAAAAACCCATGAAATAATTCGGGAAAACCTTCATCGTTCCCCTATTTATACAGGGATGATCGAAGGGGCGGCAACAAGATACTGCCCGTCGATTGAGGATAAAATAATTCGCTTTGCAGATAAAGACCGCCATCAAGTGTTTGTTGAGCCTGAAGGGGAAGATACGGATGAAATGTATGTCCAAGGGATGAGCACATCCCTTCCTGAGTCGGTTCAAAAAGAAATGTATAAAACCTTACCAGGGCTTGAAAACTGCCGATTTATACGCCCAGGCTATGCAATAGAATATGACGCCATCGACCCAATACAGTTAAAACCAACTTTGGAGTTTAAGCTGGTGGCAGGGCTTTTTTCGGCAGGGCAGTTTAACGGCAGTTCCGGTTACGAGGAGGCGGCGGCACAGGGTATAATTGCAGGGATAAATGCCGCAAAATACGCCATGAGGAAAGAAGGTATTATACTTAAGCGCTCAGAGGGTTATATTGGAGTATTAATTGACGATTTAGTAACGAAGGGGACAAGAGAGCCTTACAGGATGCTTACAAGCCGCGCGGAATACCGCCTGCTTTTGCGTCAGGATAATGCGGATATAAGGCTGACCCCACTTGGTTATAAACTTGGGCTTATTTCTAAAGAAAGATACGAAGATTTTCTTAATAAAAAATCAAATGTAGAAAATGAAATAAAGAGATTGGAAAATCTTATATTACCTCCAAACGACGCTAATACTTTGCTTAGCTGTATGAAAAGTGCTGAAGTCACAAGCGGAATAAGGCTTTCAGAGCTAATAAAAAGACCGGAATTAGATTATGAAAGGCTTAAAGCCCTTGACCCGGATAGACCGGAGCTTAAGCCGGCTGAAAAAGAGCAAGTTAATATACAGATTAAATATAAAGGGTATATTGATAAGCAGCTTATGCAAATTGCAAAGTTTAAGAAAATGGAAGAGGATATCCTGCCGGAGGATATTGATTATAATGAAATTAAAGGTTTAAGGCTTGAAGCGCAGATAAAGCTTAAGGAAGTAAAACCTGTAAATATTGGACAAGCCGCGAGAATAAGCGGTGTGTCGCCAGCGGATGTATCGGTTCTTTTATTGTATTTGAAAGGTAGAGCAGGCACTAACTAAGGGGAATATGCATAAATTATACCAAGAACCTATGTTAATAGAGCTATTACGCATATGTTCCAGTATTCCCCTTACATAGCTGAGCAAAAAGAATATGGCTCAGCCTTGATTTTAGGAGGAATATTTTTGTGTATATAAATATAGATATAGGTAGAAAATCTGTCTTTTTACCATTTATATGTGAGCCTTCCAACCCTTTTTTTGCTGTTTCTTATAGGGATACGGGGGAATATACTTTGGATAGCTTTCTTAAAGCTATGCGCCTTGAAAGAATTGAGGATGCTATGGCTTATATAAGCAAGAACTACTTAGACAGGATTAATTTGGAGGAGCTGTCAGACGCGCTCTTGTCTGAATGTAAGCTGTGTGTAAGCTGTGTCTTAAAAACAGATTATCATCAAGGGCCTAAAGACTGTATTAACAAGGCATTTCTTGTAATGGAAGGAAAGAGTACAAGGCTTTTTAATATTTATATGTTGAAAGAACCTAACCGCTTTGGTAAATGGAAAATATACAGTATTGAAAAAGAAGAAAATGTTAAGGGACTGCCCTTTTAGAGGTTACGATGGATAAAATATTTGAAGAACACGGAATTTTAATAAATCGGGAAAGCGCAGTACAGCTTGAATTTTATATGGACTTACTCCTTTCATGGAATGAAAAAATGAATCTTACAACAATTACAAATAGGGAAGAAATTGTAGTAAAGCATTTTCTTGACAGTTTGATGCTTTTAAAATTTGAGGAAATTAAGGGGCAAAGTCTTATAGATATTGGTACGGGAGCGGGCTTTCCCGGTCTTGTTTTAAAGATTGCGGAAAATTCTCTTAATACAACTCTTATGGACTCTCTCAGTAAGCGGCTTGTATTTTTAAATGAGGTTATTTCCAAATTAGGGCTTGAAAATATAAAACTAAACCACTCACGTGCCGAGGATTTGGCTCATGACTTTGATTTG
Source organism: Defluviitaleaceae bacterium (assembly GCA_009779915.1). Taxonomy (GTDB): domain Bacteria; phylum Bacillota; class Clostridia; order Lachnospirales; family UBA5962; genus WRBA01. The sequence goes on from WRBA01000003.1 coordinate 20,102, forward strand.
AGAGAAAGCTTTGATATAGCCGCCTCTCGGGCGGTGGCCAAAGTCAATACCCTTTGTGAATATGCTTTGCCTTATGTGAAAATTGGTGGAATATTTGTAGCATATAAAGGACCGGAATATAGTGAGGAGCTTAAAGAAGCAGCGTCTGCTATAGAAACCCTTGGGGGGGAATTAGAAAGAGTAGAGGAGTTTAAGATAAAAGAACATTCCCGCTCATTAATATTCATACGCAAATTATCGCAAACACCTCCCAATTATCCGCGAAAATCTAATACAATAGCCAAAAAGCCTATCATTTGATAGGCTTTTTTGTAGGATTTTAGACTAAACCAAATATTCCAACAATTCGGACAAGAAATAAATATATGGAAAAAAATGGTAATATAGGGAAACAAAAGATAAAATCGTAAAAGAGGTGTTTTTATGAGTGTAATCCCTATATCAGCAAGAGCTTATGACCAGATACATTATCTTCCTATTGAACTGATTAGAAAAAACTCCCATCAACCCCGTAAGAGCTTTGATGAACAAGCCCTTTTTGAGCTTGCCGAAAGCATAAAAGAATATGGGGTAATACAGCCTATTACAGTCAGGTCCAAAGATGGGTATTTCTATGAGTTAATAGCGGGAGAGCGGCGGCTAAAGGCAGCAAGGATAGCGGGGCTTTCCAAAATTCCCGCTATAATTAATGATATGATTGATAAAGATTCAGCCTTAATTGCCCTAATAGAAAATCTCCAAAGAGAAGATTTAAACTTTGTAGAAGAGGCAGAAAGCTTTATAAGGCTTATGGACGAGTTTGGTTTTACCCAAGAAGCGTTGGCTAAGCGGATTGGTAAAAGCCAATCCTCTGTGGCAAATAAAATAAGGATATTAAAACTTCCATATCCTGTACTTAAAGGGATTGTAGATAATAATCTTACAGAACGCCACGGGCGCGCCCTTTTATCACTGCCTGGAGAAGAGCTGCAAAATGCGGCACTTGAGCGAATTGTAAAGGAAAGCTTAACAGTTAAAAAAACGGAAGAACTTGTAACAAAACTCCTAAATCCAGCGGAAGACAAGAAAAACCCTAAGAAAAACTTAAAATTTAAAATAAGAGATATGAGGATATTTATAAATACCCTAAAGCAAAGCATAAGTTTAATGGAGCGTGCCGGATTCCATGCTGATTTTGAAATGGAAGATAATAACAACGGTGAATACGAGTTTAGGATAAGCTTAAAACCGGGCAATGAAGGAAACGAGCAAGGATATTAAAAACACCGCAGGTGAAGATATAACTTCTACCTGCGGTTTTATTTTAAAGCTTATAAATTAAACCTATCTTCCTTGCCTTGCATAAACATCATATCCAATACTGTTAAATAAAGTTTCATTTATTACCCAATCGTCAAACTGGAGTCCTTCTACAAAGGGTTCCATTTCAGCTACGAACAGACCATGCCGCACAATAGCATCTAAAGCTGGCAAATGGGCAGGAGGGTGACCGGGTAAAGTTTCAACCGGAAGCATACGAAGTTCAAGCATATCCTCAAAGGTATCACGGCTTACAAGGTTCATAATATGGAGACCCCACTCAGTTTCCACGATACCAAGATCGCCTACTTCGGCATCAATTGCCCATGCCATAAACTCAGGCACAAATGGAGCATTTATTGATATATAATACTGACCTTCATCATCAACTGACCCTGGATCCTCGGAATACTGGGTAACAAGGGAGGCAAAGCTTTCGCCGGCTTCTATTCTTGCTAATATATCTTCGGCAAGGACTTGGATTTCTTCCCTGTTAGCTGCTGTATCCTCTGCTTCGTCATCAAAAGTTACAAGAATGTGAGCAACTGTCATTCCGCGTAAGTTTTCAATCATTTCAAAGTTTTCAGAATCATTGTAAAAAGCACGTAAATCAGCTTCTGTGATTTCTAAGCTGTCATGGACACTACGCTGGAAATTGTCGGATGTAAGGAGCATTCTAAAAACTTCAACCATTTCCTGAGGAGTAATATAATACATCTCATAAAACATACGCTCCCCTGTTCTTTCAGGTGAAGCAAGGAACATTACAGCCTCTTGAACACTTTCATTAATCATGTTAAGTTCGTCAGGGTCATAAGTATAGCCCCTTTCTCTGGCAAGACCATACAATGCAACCGTCCACTTAACCTGCTCCAATGCAACGTCTTTTACATCTTCAAAAATACTGCGACCGGAGCCTTCTTCCATTTCCAGAGACCAGTACTCTTCATAAAAGCTATCAGAGGTAAAGCCCATTTCATGTAACATCTCTTCAGTATCTGCTCTAATATTGCCTAAAAAATATAGATAGTCCCGAAGGAGTATTTCAAGATTTCCACTTTCGCTTGTAGCCAATACTAAGCTGCCTGAGCCCATACTAGGCTGCGTATTGCAAGCTGCAAGGCTTACGACCAGAACGAGACATAAAATAATGTAAATAATTTTTTTCATAATGCTCTCCTTTAGTTTTGAAAATGCTTACGTTGGAATTATACATAAGACGACAGCTTTTTTCAAGCTAAATAGTAAAATATTCTAAATTTTAATTAAATGTTCACATAGATTTTGATTTCAAATAAATTAGCTATAAAAAGCCGTTGACAATATAAGCCCATTGTTATAGAATATAAAAGCTCATGGAGAAGTACCCAAGTGGTTGAAGGGGCTCGCCTGGAAAGCGGGTAGGCGGTTAATAGCTGCGCGGGGGTTCAAATCCCCCCTTCTCCGGTAAAGGGAACTAATACGAACCCCATCAGATGGTTCTTTGTCGGTGAGGCGTTCGCTGTGGTGTTCCCATTGGAACAGCTTGGTGGTTTGTAGACCGCCAAGCTGTTTTTGTTGCATTGAGATTGTCTCTTTCCTATACTAAAATATTTTTGTTTGATTCTGACTATGGTACGGCGGTGAATACATGAAAATTTTTGAAAACAGGGAGGATAGTCTTGCAATACAAAACCCTGAACTTTCTAAACAGTGGCATCCTATTGATAATGGCAACCTAACTCCAAATGATGTATCGGTAGGCTCATCCAAAAAAGTATGGTGGGTGTGTGATAAAGGACATAAGTGGGATGCGGCGGTTAGACATAGAGTCAATGGTAGCGGGTGTCCCTATTGTTCTGGCAGACGTGTGCAGGAACATAATTCATTGCAAGCCTTAAACCCCGAACTTGCTAGGCAATGGCATCCCGTTAATAATGGAAATCTGACACCTGATAATGTTACCACGGGTTCAAAGCAGAAAGTGTATTGGTTATGTGAAAAAGGACATGAGTGGGAAGCTACAATTCAGAGCAGAGCAAAATATGGTAATGGTTGCCCTTTTTGCGTTGGCAGACGTGTATGTTCAGATAATTCACTGCAAGCCCTAAACCCAGAGTTAGCAATGCAATGGCATCCAACTAAAAACGGGGCTATATCACCAAATGATGTTACGGTAAGCTCTAACAGAAAAGTTTGGTGGCACTGTACACAAGGACATGAGTGGGAGTCAGTTATTTATAGTCGAAATAGAAGTCTTAGTTGCCCAATATGCACACAAGGTAGACAGTCGTCATTCCCAGAACAGGCACTTTATTTTTACTTCAAAAATGTCTTTAATGATACGGAGAGCCGCTATAAATACAAAGATAAGTGGGAGATTGATATATTTATCCCTAGCTTAAATATGGGAATTGAGTACGATGGTGTCTATTACCACAAAAATAAAGAAACTCGTGATTTAAAAAAAGAAAAATATATTACAGCTGAAGGAGTATACCTACTAAGAGTAAAAGAAACAGAGGATAAAACAAAAGAGTACACTATGGTGGAAAATGTAATTTATTGCAATGAAAGCCCTTCTGACCCTCAGCTTAACAAAATCATTAAAATGTGTTTCTGCTATACTCATAAAAATATTTCGGATGCATTTCATATTGCTAATGTTGATGTTAGTCGAGATAGGGCATTGATATATGATTTGTACATAAAATCTGAGGAGACATATAGTCTGTCGCTGAAACGCCCTAAACTCGCAAATCAATGGCATCCAATTCGCAATTTAGGAATGAAACCTAGCATGATAAAAGCTGGCTCGAAAAAAAAAGTTTGGTGGCAATGTGAAAAGGGACATGAATGGGAAGAAACGGTTTCTAATCGAGTAGCTAATCGTAATTGTCCCTACTGTTCAGGAAGACGAGCATATTTGGATAATTGTTTGCAAACTATAAACCCTAGATTATCCAGTCAATGGCATCCCGCAAATAATGGAAGCCTCGCTCCAGATAATGTTACACCAAGCTCAAACAAAAAAGTCTGGTGGCAATGTGAAAAGGGGCATGAATGGCAAGAATCTATTGCAAATAGGACGAAAGGTAGTGGCTGTCCATTTTGTGCAGGGAAACGTGCGAGTATTGAAAATTGTTTGCAAACTCTTAATCCTAATCTGGCAAAAGAATGGCATCCAATCAAAAATGAAACCCTAACAACATATGATGTTACTGTGGGCTCTGGCAAAAAAGTTTGGTGGCAGTGTGAAAAGGGACATGAATGGGAAGCTATTGTAAATAGTAGAACAAAAGGCAATGGCTGTCCATTTTGTTCGGGTTGGCGTGCTTGTGATGATAATTCATTGCAAGCCCTAAACCCAAGACTGTCAAAGGAGTGGCATCCTGTGAAAAATGGCGAACTAACTCCTAGCAATGTAACGATAGGTTCTAGTAGAAAAGTTTGGTGGCAATGCGAAAAAGGGCATGAATGGGAAGCTACTATAAAAAGCAGATCTAACGGTAGCGGTTGCCCCGATTGTTATAAAATGAAATACAAAAAATGAGTACATTCATGTCGCGAGCAGTGCATGGTTGACTCCACGTCCCCCACGCTCGTTCGCTGGAAGCTGCCCAGACCCGGTAATCGACGCCCGCAAGCCTTGCGAAGCAAGGACTTGCAGGCGATTCATTCCAACCGTAAGCTCATTAAAGTCTGTCGACTTGCTCGACAGACTCAAGCTGACAAAACCATGTCAGCCTTTTTGTATTAAAAATTCTAAAAAGCAAATTCCAATATAACCAAACTTATTGCCATAACAGCCATTCCGGCAAAGAGCCATTTCATTACTAGATGGTGTTTGCCGTATTTTTGAGCTGTGGGCAATAATTGATGAATAGCTACAAATACCATTATACCGCCTACGGCAGCGAAGATAATTCCAAATATGCCTTCGATATCGTCAAAAATATTTCGCAGCAGAAGCCATGCTATTAAGGCGCCTAACGGCTCTGTCAGCCCGGCTATTAGTGAAACTAAGAAGGCTTTTACTTTACTGCCTGTTGCGTGATAAATAGGGGCTGCCATTGCGATACCTTCCGGAATATTGTGGATTATAATAGCGATGGCAATAGCTATACCCATAGCAGGATCATGCAATGCTGCCATAAAAGTGATTAACCCTTCAGGGAAATTATGTATAGCCACAGCAATAGTTGATGAAATCCCTGTGCGCTTCAGTTCCCTTTTTTCTTTAAGAGAAGATTGTTCATGCTTGGGGATAGATTCCAGCAATTCTTCAACTTCTTCGTCATGGGGAATAAACCTGTCTATAACCGCCATAATGGCGATGCCCGCAAAGAAGGATACCGTTAAAATCAAATACCCCATTTCATCGCCGTAAGCATATTCTAATGATTCAAATGCTTCTAAAAATATTTCAGCAAAAGAGATATAAATCATTACACCGGCGGAAAAGCTAAGGCAGATAGATAGAAATTTTTTATTTGTGACTTTAGAGAACAATACTACAAGACCGCCGAGTCCTGTAGCCAATCCTGCAATTAAAGTCAGTAAGAATGCAAATAATACATCATTCATAATATGCCTCCGTTGAGGCTTTATTTATAATCAAACAACCCAAATAAACCCAAATTTAGCGTTTGGCTTTTCAGTTTACTTAACTATAAAGCCCCCTCTTTAGTTATTTAGTCTGTGTTGTAAGGAAGATAGGCAATGTCATTTGTTCAATTTGATCTCCAAGCTCTTCGATTTCGTCCATATGGGCATCTTCGTCAGCTAAGATTGCCGCAAGAATATCTCTTGTAGCATGATCCCTAACTTCTTCGGCAAGGACAATTGCATCGTTGTAGGCTTTAATGGCCCCTTCTTCCGCTAAGCGGTCATTTTCCACTTGGTCAGGGATTTTTGCTCCAATGTTGACTTTATTTAAAACCCCTACAATAGGATCTCCTTCCAGAAAAAGAATCCTTCCGATTAATTTTTCGGCATGTCTCATTTCATCAATTGCTCTCATTTTAAACTTGTCGTGGAGTTTTGCATAACCCCAGTCTTCACACATTTCAGCATGAACAATGTACTGGTTAATGGCGGTTAATTCATCAGCAAGTAAAGCATTTAATGTATCAATCAATTTAGTATTACCCTTCATTAATAAAACCCCTTTTCTTAAGATATAGTGAATAATAGCTTGCGCTTAGGGCTAGGGGTCGTTCAAGGTTCGACTCTCCCAGCCCTATAATATTTATAGCAGGTCAAACCTATCAGCGTTCATTACTTTATTCCAGGCTGCGATAAAATCATTCATAAATTTATCCTTTGCATCATCAGACGCATATACTTCCGCAATTGCTCTTAGCTGCGAGTTTGAGCCAAATATTAGATCAGCCCTTGTTGCGCTCCATCTTTTCTCGCCGGTTTTTCTATCAACGCCGTTAAACAAATTCTTATCATCTGTAGTTTTCCATTCAGTATCCATATCTAAAAGATTGACAAAGAAATCGTTTGATAAGGTTTCCCTTGAGTTTGTCAATACACCGTGTGGAGAATCACCATAATTATTGCCCAAAACTCTTAAGCCGCCGAGTAAAACAGTCATTTCCGGTGCGGTAAGGGTTAAAAGCTGGGCTTTGTCAACTAAAAGCTCCTCAGGTAGTGTAGAGAAAGCCCTCTTTTGGTAATTCCTAAAGCCATCGTGGAGCGGTTCCAGCACTTTAAAAGAAAGGATGTCGGTTTGGTCTTGTGCGGCGTCCATTCTGCCAGGCGCAAAAGGAACGTTAACTGCTGCCCCTGCTTTTTTAGCAGCTATCTCAATACCGGCAGCTCCTCCAAGGACGATTAAGTCGGCAAGGGATACAAATTTATCTCCAGTGTTAAACTCCTTCTGGATTTGCTCGTATTTGTCAAGTGCAACTTTCAATTTCTCAGGCTGATTAGCTTCCCATGAAATTTGGGGCTCAAGCCTAATGCGCGCGCCGTTTGCGCCCCCTCTCTTATCCGAACCTCTAAAGGAGGAAGCCGATGCCCAAGCGGTAGATACTAATTGAGATATACTAAGCCCTGAGTCTGCAATTTTTTCTTTAAGCACTTTTATATCCTGCTCGTTTATAACATACCTGCTGTTTTTTGGAATGACATCTTGCCACAGGAACTCTTCCTTAGGTATATCATCTCCGTAATACAAGGTTGTTGGCCCCATATCTCTGTGAGTAAGTTTAAACCAAGCTTTAGCAAAAGCGTCGGCAAATTTTTCAGGATTTGCATAATAGTCTTTTGCGATTTTTTCGTAAACAGGGTCAAATTTAAGGGATAAATCGGCTGTAGTCATCATTGGACGGTGTTTTTTATTTGGGTCATGTGCGTCTACCACCATATCCTCTTCATCACAGTCTTTAGCAAGCCAAATATATGCGCCGGCCGGGCTTTTAAGAAGCTCCCATTCATATTTTAACAGGACTTTTAAATAACCCATATCCCATTTTGTTGGGTTTGGTTTCCATGCGCCTTCAATGCCACTGCTGATAGTGTCCTCCGCATTGCCTTTGCCGAAGGAGTTTTTCCAGCCCAGACCTTGCTCCTCAATTGGGGCACCTTCCGGTTCAGGACCAACATGAGTTGCAGAAGCCGCACCGTGAGATTTGCCAAATGAATGTCCGCCTGCGATAAGTGCCACGGTTTCTTCATCGTTCATTGCCATTCGCCCAAAAGTGTCTCTAACGTCTTTTGCTGACTCAGACGGTATTGGCTGCCCGCCGGGTCCTTCAGGGTTAACATAAATCAGACCCATTTGCACCGCTGCTAAAGGACTGTCAAGTTTTTTATCGTCAGAATATCGCTCTCCTCCGTCAAGCCAAGTCTTTTCCGAACCCCAGTAAACGTCATTTTGCGGCTCCCAAACATCCTCGCGGCCGCCTGCAAAGCCAATTAACTTAAGACCCATAGATTCAATAGCGCAATTGCCCGCTAAAACCATAAGATCAGCCCATGATAATTTGGCACCATACTTTTTCTTAACAGGCCATAAAAGTCTTCTGGCTTTATCTAAATTTACATTATCAGGCCAGCTGTTTAAGGGGGCAAATCTTATAGTGCCGTCTCTTGCGCCTCCGCGCCCGTCCATTGTGCGATATGTACCGGCACTATGCCATGCCATCCTGATAAAAAATGGTCCATAATGCCCATAATCAGCCGGCCACCAGTCTTTAGAGTCTCTCATTAAAGCGAAGAGATCATCCTTTAGCGCGTTAAGATCAAGGGTTTTAAATTCTTCAACATAGTTAAACTCACTTCCCATTGGATTGCTTAAATTGGAGTTTTGGTGTAAAACACTTAAATCAAGTTGATTAGGCCACCAATCTTTGTTAGCGGTACCTTTTGTAAAACTAGGTCTGCTGCTGTTTCCCGTAACAGGGCACTTTGAATTTCCACTCATGTTATAACCTCCTAATTTTCTATTTGCGGACTTTCTTCGCAAGGGGTACAAATACCTCTAAATACAAGCTCGTGTTCATAAACTTTAAATCCATATTTCTGTTCGGCGGTTTTATTAACATCTTCAAGACAATCAATCACAATATCAAGAATCCTATCACAAGATTTACACTTGAAATGATAGTGATTGCAGGTAAAATTGTCATAACGCTCCTGTTCGCCCGGAAGTGACAGTTTTCGTATTTCTCCATTATCGGCAAGCTGCCGAAGGTTGCGATATACAGTGTTTTTGCTTATTGTAGGATAAGTAGTTTTAACTTTGGCAGATATATCCTCTACAGTTGGGTGGCTGTCAAAATTTCTAATGGTATCTAAAATAATTTTTTTCTGTAAAGTGTTTCTTTTGTTTTTAATCTTAATCACATCCTTATTGACGATAAAAGCTTGTTGGTATAATGACACAATAAGAAAAATATGTCAAGTATTTTTTTCAAAAAAAGTAAATATTTACCTTTATATCTGTGCATAATAGAATAAAGTAGCTGCCAAAAGAAACAACAGCTACTTTAATATATAGAAAATCAACCTAAATTAGCCTATTTTTTTGCTATCAATCTGAGGTCTTAAAAAATGTTCTAAATTAACGCCAAAGAAATTTGATAATTGGCATAATTTGTTAAGGGTGACATTTCTATCACCGCGCTCAATTAAGCCAAGATATGCCGCTGATATATCCAGCTCTCTTGAAAGTTCTTCAATTGTTATTGAATGATTGTTACGCATATTTCTTATGTTTTTACCAATAAGTACTTTGTCAATCTTCAAAGGCAGCCGGGTTTCATCGCTTATGCTATCAAAAAACTTGTTATTTTCAGATATGAACATAACAAGTTCATCCTCTGACAGACCATCTGTTTCTCCTGTTAAAAGCTCGGCATTCTTCAAAATATGAGCAGCCCTTTTCATTGTTACAAATAAATCAATGTACATACTTTTGTAACTTGCCATATTAATATCCTCCTTTGTAGAACATGCCGTATACTGGCGATTTAGTAAATGTGTTGACGTGAACTTATCGTGCATTTAAACTCATATTAACTTACGAACAACAAAAAGTCAATGCACAATAAAGAAATTTTTGTATTTTTAGCAAATATTATGTAAATAATGCAAAAAAATGTAGCAAAAGCTCGAATTTTGTGTTATAATGTGCAAGTACATAGAAGGGCAATACAAGCAAAGCCTTTCTACAGGCGGGTTTAACGCGATTTTTTTAAAAAAGTCGAATTTAAACCACGCTTATCATATAATGTATAAGCGAAAATATTTTTCCAACTAAAGATTAAACTTTATAAGGAATGATATGGGAGGTATTTAACGTGAAAAAAGTATTTACCGGTAACTTTAAAAGGCTGACAGGGCTAATGCTTGCACTTATAATGCTTGTTTCTATGGCTCCTATGCAGCTAAATGCGGCATCGGATTTACAAGGGCATTTTGCCGAGCAGCATATGGGGGCATTTATTGCTCATGGTTTTATTTCAATTTTTCCTGATGGAACAGCAAGACCAAATCATACTATGTCGAGAGCCGAGTTTTATACTATGGTAAACAGGGTTTTTGGCTTTACAGACCTTGATGTGGTAGGTTTTGTTGATGTAACGCCTGATGATTGGTTTTTCCAAGAAATATCAAAGGCTCAGGCAGCCGGCTATATAATTGGCGGAGCGGAAGCATTGCCTTATCGAGCGGTAACTCGTGAAGAAGCGGCGGCAATGGTAGCTCGGCTTACAGGGCTTACTCCTTTTGCGGCAGGTGCTGACCAATTTAGCGATGTAAATCCGTCTTCCTGGAGTGCGGCTTATATAGGTGCCGCAGTTGCTGCCGGGCTTATGAATGGGTACCCTGACGGTACTTTTGTACCTTATGGTACTATCTCAAGAGCTGAAGCGGTAATCGTTATGACCAGAGCAATGGACAGAGTAAGGGATATAATGGACTTACCTGAGTTGAACCTTGACACTCCTGCACAGCAGCCTCAAATCGATATAGGAGCGCCTTCACAGCCAATCGTTATTGTGCAGCCGGTTCAGCAGCCTGTACAACCGATTATTTTGGAGCCCCTTAATCCTGTTATAATTAACAGGGCACCGTCAGAAAGCGATTTTAGAAATTTTGCCCAAGTTATATCATGGTCAAGTTTCGGCGGCGGGAGAGACTCAAGGTCGATTCGCGGCGATGTTTTAGTTGATACAATTAGTGGAACTATAAGAGATTTGGAAGTTTTTGGCAACTTGATTTTCTCTGAAAGAACCAGCGGTAATTTCACTCTTACTAATGTTCGAGTTCATGGCAGTATATATGTTTTCGGTAATCCAAGGATTACTTTGGATAACTCTGACGCCAGAGAACTTATTGTAAACAGTGTAAGAACAGGAACCAGCGTAACCTTAAGAAGAGCCTCCGATATTCCTAATACCAGAGTATTTTCGGCAGTAACTCTTTCAGAAAGTAATCTTCATAACCGCCATAATGGGTTCTCTAACGTTACTATTGAAAGCAACTTTAATAGAAGCGCGCGAGTAAACCTCGGAGGTAACTTTAACAGGGTTGATGTATTTGAAAGAGCAGCTTTAAGGATTGACAGAGGTAATGTAAGCCGTCTTGTAATTGGCTCAGGTGCTGACCGCTCCTCGGTTGATGTGGCATCAGGCGCGATAATTGATAATTTGGAAGTAAGCGGCGTATCTACTTCTTTTACCGGCACAGGCCGCATAAGATCGGCTGATGTAAGAGTTACAGGAGTTACATTTAACCGTAGACCGGACTCTAACTTCGGGCATGCTGTTGCAGGCAACTGGTGGGGAGTTTCCAATAACTGGTGGACCGGCAGAGATCATTCTGTTAGGGTTCAAGTTGTAGGTCGCGGCAACCAGCTTCTTAGAGACGCATCGGTTGAAATTTCTATATTAGAGCGCGGTATAAGGCATACTATAGCTTCCGGCTGGACAGACAGAAATGGTAATTTTGATACTTGGGTACCTACCGGCTGGTGGTGGGACAGTAATGACACCCTTAGGATAGATGTAAGATGGGGCGGTCAATCGACAAGCCGTAATATAAGAGCAAGAGATTTAGGTCATACCGTAAGGATAGACTTCCCTCATGGTGATTGGTGGTGGCCGCCGGTACATCCGCCGGCACCAAGTGAGTTCTTTGTTACGGTAAATGGCAGCCAATTAGGCGCAGCGCAAGCTGGTCAGGGGCATCGCACTGTAGGCTCGACGGTTACTGTCACTACGACAGGCAGACCGAATCATATTTTTGATGGCTGGCAAGTAACTTCCGGTGGACCTTTAACGATTACAAACCATAGGGAAACAACGGCATCTTTCACAATGCCTAACCGTAATGTAACGCTTACAGCTAATTGGATTCCGGTTCCCGGACAGGGTAGCGGCATTACATGGGATGTGGATGATATATTTGACAATCCTGTACCCGGTGTGGTATTAGATGGTGCTATACCTGCGATATCATCTGCACTCAGCACTTTTACAGCATCAAATAGTACAACAGTAAATGATGTAAGAAATGTGATTTTAAATGCGGCTAATGCTCAAAGAGTGAGAGGCTTTGCCTCAGGCGTTACCGAAACAGGTATAACAGTTACTGTAGATAACTTTAACCTAACACCTGCAACCGGTTCTCCTACGCCTGCAAGCGGCACTATTACCTTTACTCTTACGCTTCAATCAAGTGGTGTAACTAGAAACTTAGGCACCCAAAATTTAACAATACCTGCTCTTCCATAGACGAATAATAATATTAAACTAACCAACCGCCCCAAGGGATTATTAACCTCGAATCCTTGGGGCGGTGTTAGTTTTGTGGTTAAGGATGTAGTGAAATAACTTCTTTGCTCGCCCTCGCAATGACGATACGTGAGATTGTTTTGTTACAACTCTAATGACAACATAGTCACCACATTTTTTACATTTCCATTACATTTTTTACATTTGAGCGAAAAATGTTGAAATTTGTATGAAGATTGTGGTAAATTGTGTTAAGCATTTTAAATAGGGGGATGAAACCTGTTTACCAACGCAAACTCGTGATATTTACACGACATCAGGGGAAAGCAATTGGTAAATTGCGGCAAATTTACATTTGAGTTACAGACTTATTACATATTGCCCGCCTTGGTTGATTACCAATATTTGGAATGCTATAATATACCACAGGGTTCTTTTTGACCCGAGGTAAAACGAGATTTGCTTTAATTAAAGCACTCTCGAAAAACCAAATAATAAAGGAGGAATTAAGAAGAATGAAGAAGAAAATAGCTCTTCTTTTGGCAATGGTTATGATTTTAACCAGCTTGCCAATGACAGTGTTTGCTTCTACTAACGCTACTTCTGGAACTGTAAATGCGGAAGCGTTGACCGTGTTTTATGAAAGAGGCATGGTTACAGGTACCGGCACAGAAGTACGTCATGAAGGCGCAAATGCAATTAATCACTGGACTGAGGGTACTGACTTAGTTATTACTCTTAGCAACAGCGTACAAGTAGGGGATATTATTACCCTTACATTAGAAGGCGGGGCACAATGGTTCTTCCGTCAAAGAGAACTTATAAACTTACCAATAGTTCCTGCTGGCTCTGCAATGCCAGACAGATGGTCTTATGGTCTTCGTACTATTCCAGGTACAACAAATCCAGCATTCACTACTTGGAACTGGGTTGCAACAACCTTCCCTAACGCAACAAACCCTGGTGTTCCTGCAACAAGAGAAATCCAACAAGGACCTCCTCCTGTGCAAGTAGCACATAATGCAGGTGGTTTGAGACTTGGTGTTATGACTACAACTCCATTTGCTGCTGGGGGCGGTGCTGCTATAGCTCCAACTCCACCTGCAGACTTAGCTGGCACTACTGCGGGAACGAACAGTTGGGTGACTCCTGCTAATCCAGCAAATGATTTTGGTCAGTATATGAGAGCCATGAGAGCTAGAGGAACATGGACTGATACTGATCCGAATCCGGGTACACAAAACTGGCAATGGACTATAAATGCGGAACAACGTGCTATTGATGCCGGCTTGAATGCAATCTTTGCTGGCGGTGCTGACTGGGCAGCTTTCCCAACTTTGGATGCTATCCATGCGGCTGTAGTAGGTGCAACTGGCGGTAGTATAGGGCTTGCTGATGATTTTATTGCCCGTTTCAGAAATGTAGCTGCTGCTAACGGCATCGGTTTTGAAGGTGTTGAAATAACCGGTATAGATATTGATCCGCAAGCTAACACAGGCGCGCTTGATGGAACCGCAAACCCTTCCAGAACTGACTTTGGTCTTGTACTTGCTCAAGCTGAGTTTAGAAACTGGACTGTATCCGGCTCTGCTGCCGGCATGACAGGTAACCAACAATTGGAAGGCTACGGCGGGTTCGCACTTATGCCTGGTCAAGACACGCTTGCTAGTCCTCCGGCATTGGCAATCGGTTCTTTAATTATACCAACAGGTATAGCAGGTACCCCTGCGCTTCCATCAGCTGCTGACTGGAATGTGAATTCATTGCCGACTCAAGGACAGTTAGCGGATATGCACATTCAAGCAACGATTCACAGAACTGATGAGTATACAGATTTAACTTCCGGATTAGGTAGTATTAATACAACTAATCCAAATGAACACGTGGTACGTTGGGCTGCCGGTGCAGCTACTTGGCCACATCCTCTTTTCAGGCTGCAGGTAGGTCATGCTATAAACTTGGCGATTCCAGGTTTACCAGCTGACTTTGCTGCCACTAATACTGTTGCTGGCAGGGCACTCGTTAGAGCACAATCTACTGCTGTTGCAATAACTGAAACAGCAACGCACACAGCAAGCATAACAGGCGGTGCTGCTGACAACCACACTTCATTATTGTTTAATTTGCCAAACGGTCTTGAAGATATACATGTAAATGGCTGGGGTAGAGACTTCCTTCGCGGTCAAGCTTTAACACCTGCTGTTTCTGCAGTACCAAGTGCTGCTTGGACTGCTAACTGGACTGCAGCTGTTACTAACTTACCTGATTTCTTACCGGGACTTCCTACTCCTTTGAGAGCTCCTGCTTCGGATGCAGCTATACAAGCTGAAAGAGGTTCTTTAAGGTCTACATTCGTTGTAGGTCATGACCCTATTTTAGTAGACAGAACCCCTGGTCTCAGTGGTTTTGGTTTCCTTGTAAACGGTAATACACCACCAGCTATTCCTGGTATGCCAAATATTGGTTCAAACATTATGTCATACTTCAGGGTAACTGAATTATCAAATCCTGGCGCACAAGCAGGTCCTGCTATGCTTTCAGGTAACTTTAACAACAACAATGCACAAAACAACAACGTACCATACCGTCTTGACATTAACACGTCAACTGCTATGAACGTTGCTACTCTCCACATTATGGCTAACGCCGGTGCCGGTGACAGGATTGTTGTACCTATGGTAATCCGTACAACTGGCGATGGAGATTACAGAGTAAGAATTGAAACTAATATTGCACATATCCAAAACACTACAGTACTCATCGGTTCTCGTCAAATTGGCAGAACTAATGCAGTTGCTGAAAACCTTGACGCCAGAGTAGGCGAAAGAAGATTCCGTCTTCACATTCATGAAATGAATGTTGGCGCATTAGTATCTTCTCATGACTATGAGTTTGAACTTGTAGCTCCTAGAGGATGGCATTGGCAATTACCTGCTATGCAAGACGCTGACGCTAACAACGCAAGACTTCATAGCATTGGTAATAATGGTGTAGCTAATCCTAATGTTTCTGTTGGCGATTCCAGACTTCTTATCCACACAAACCGTGGTTTAAGATGGAACACATCAGCAGCAACTTGGAATGCTGAGCCATCTGGCGGTATCGCTAACGCTGGCGGCATTACTGTAAACTACGCTCATGACAGACATGGTCGCGCGCAAGAAGATAGAATTCATGTAATGGTTCCTGCTAATACTTTCAGAAACCATCCAACTATGAATGGTGAACTTATCTTTAACGGACTTCGTCTTGTAGCTGATGATTTTGAAGACATTAACTTCAGCGAAACACTCAACGTTCAAATCAGAAACGTTGGTAACAGACATGTACTCACTAACCAAACTATTGCTGTAGGTAACGCGATTGACTTTGGTTTCAATCTTACGAGAGTACCTGACAATATTCCTGAACTTATTTCAGGTCGTCTTGAAGGACGCGTAATACCACCTGCAACCGGCAGCACAGCTTGGGATGAAGATCGTATTAACGATGATGAGCATCGTGCGGCTACTGTAAGATTCCAAGAAACTGCTATCGATTCTTGGTGGGGCGAGAGAAACATGATCTTCACACTTCCTGAAGGCGTTCGTTTCTTAAAAGTTGACTTTGAAGATGTAAGACATCTCACTGGAACTGGCCCAGAAAGATTGTATGCAGGTAATGTTGGTACTGGTAATGTTTCTGCTAACAGAATGCCTTGGTTCAACACTGGTGCAAGAGTTGGATCTGCGGCTGTAAGCATTGACCACAACCGTATGGTACTTCATAACTTCCGTACAGCTGAAAATGACAGAGCTAGATTTGATATGAATATTTGGCTTAACATCCAAGTAGATTTTGAAGGACCAATTTATCTTTCACTTTCAAACCCTGGATTTAGACAATTACCTGACAACTATGAAGTTGACATTCAAATCGCTACTGCTGTAAGACCAATTGAAGTTATTACACAAGTAAGCGAAGCAAGAGTAGGCTTCCAGTTCGTAACAGTTGCTGATTTCGACATCGTTGAAAACGTGCCTGGCGCGCTTTTACAAGCTGAAGAAGTATTTGTAACAGTTACTGACCTTATGTCATTAGACATGGCTTTCGCTCCTGGCTTCAGAACTGCTGTAACTGATGGTAATATTAGAATTTCTAACGTTCGCGTTGCCGGTGGTCTTGGTACTTTAGGTGCTGCTGACTGGCATAGTTGGTTAAACCAAACTGGCGGACAAATGGTCTTCGAAGTTGAAAGAGCTTCTACTGTAGCTTCTACAATCAGCTTTAATGACATCCAAGTAAGAATCGACAGAACTGTACCTTTCTCTAATATTTCTAATATTGAGACTAGCGGTTATGACATTCATGTTTGGGGTCCAGCTGTTGCTAAAAACTTCCGTGGATTATACTCTCGTGACTATGTACACGGTATCGGCAGTGCTAACACTCGTATGAACGAGAGAGATCTCTTCTTAGTTGGTTCTATCAGCGAGCAATACGTACGTATTGAAACTCCTGGTGAATTAGCTCATGCATTGTTTGGTCGTCACGTAGCAGTACCAATTCCTGGCAGCACTGTAAGAATCGATAGCCAAGAGCAAGACCTTGGTACTGAAACTTGGATCGATGCAGCTACTAGCTCTGCAATGGTTCCTATCAGATTTATCGCTTACGCACTTGGTCTTGACCAAAGCGCAGTAAGATGGGATGCTCTTACATCTACAGTTACTATCGATGGCGGTCACAGAATAGTTCAGTTCCAAACTGGCAACTCTGCATACCTTGTTAACGGTGTACCTGTACGTATGACTAACTCTGAAGGCGTTCCTGTAGAAATGCAAATCCGCGATGAAAGATCATTTGTACCTTTCAGAGCTCTCGGCGAAGCTTTCGGTATCCCTGTATCTTGGGATCCAGACACAGCCACTGCTTACTACAATGAACCATCGCACTTCTAAGAAATTATACATTTAGTAACACTAAACCCCCGGGGCAACTCGGGGGTTTTTTATTCTTGCTATTGACAAGCTCATTCTAATGCGTTAGAATGAATTAAAGGAAGCTTGAGAGACAAGCGTGTACTTGACGCCAATTTCCCCTCATGCTATAATCACCCCATGTTAAAATACATATTAAGTCGTGTACTACAGATAATCCCATCATTTTTTATACTTACTGCGGTGGTTTTCCACAGTGCTTTACTTATGCGCGGCGGACCAACCTTGCCACGTCCGGCATATATCATGTATATTGAATATATGGGGCGTGTTTTTCGTGGGGATTTTGGTAATTTTCGCACTCAGCCTGTACTTGATGTTTTGTTGGGGGCTTTTCCTTATACTGCATTATTAGCTTTTGGCGGCATTGCCCTTGCTTCTGTATTGGGGGTTTTTTTAGGGATTGTTGCTGCTGCTAAACAAAATAAGCTGATTGATAATATAATAATGGCAGTGTCTCTTATTGCGTCATCTATTCCTTTGTTTTTTCTTGCTGTTATTTTTATGCTAATATTTAGTTTGCATTTAAGATGGCTTCCTACTCGCGGTACGGATTCTTGGCAGGGCATGATACTACCAATAGTAACATTAGGGCTTCCGGCTGTTGGATTTATTGCACGTACTTCTCGCACGGCGATGCTTGATGTACTGAATATGGACGCTATCAAAGCCGCAAGAGCCAGAGGTATACCTGAAAAAACTATAACCTACTCTCACGCTTTTAAAAATATGATGATACCTATAATGACTGCGATTGCTGTACGCTTAGGAGAGCTTTTAGCAGGGACTGTACTTGTGGAGCTTGCTTTTTCCATACCGGGGCTTGGGCGCTTGCTATTACATGCAATAACTTTCCGTGATTTTAATTTACTTATGGGTTGCGTTATAGTTCTGGGTCTCGCTTTTATGATAATAAATCTAATAGTGGATTTGCTGTATGTTTTGGTCGATCCTAGAACCGCAAAAAGCTATAGATAACAAGGAGTTTATATGAAAATAAAGTCCAAAAAACTTCGAATATTTTTAAGCCGAAAAATTTCTGTTTTAGCAGCTTTAGTACTTGTTTTAATGACTTTTGCCGCTTTTGCAGGTCCTTATATGACAAGCCGTTCCCCTTATGAGCAAGACATTTCTCTGCGATTTGAAGGTATATCCAGAGAACATTGGTTAGGCACAGATTATATCGGGCGGGATATGTTTACTCGGATAATCCATGGCGGGCAGATTTCTATGGGGATAGCTCTCTTTGGGGTTACTATAGGGGTTGTAATAGGGCTTTTACTTGGTTTTCTTTCAGGTTATTACTCAGGGATTACGGATTCTATAATTTCTCGTTTTATTGATATGCTTATGGCTATACCCGGACTTATGATTGCCACAATCACTGTTGCCATATTAGGTTCAGGCGGCATTAACACAGGGATTGCTGTAGGTCTTTCAACTATTCCATCTTTTATGCGAATGACAAGAGCTTCCGTAATATCCATTAAAGAAACTGATTATGTAAAATCTTGCCGTATAATAGGTGTATCGGATATTCGGATAATTATGACCCATATAATGCCTGGGGTATTGCCTCTTATTGCGGTTACATTTACTCTTAACTTAGGTACGGCACTGCTTATTGCCTCATCTCTTTCTTATCTTGGCATAGGAGTGAATCCGCCAACACCTGAATGGGGCGCCCTTTTAAGTTCAGGCAGGCATATGATGCTGTCTTGGCCTCTTGGAGTTATTGCTCCGGGGATTGCCATAACCTTGTTTGTTTTATGCACAAGTCTTGTAGGTGATGGGCTAAGGGACGCTTTTGACCCTAAGTCAATTGAATAAGTGGGAGAAAAGACCATGGAAAAATTACTGGAAGTAAACAATCTAAAAACATATTTTTATACAGATAAAGGAGTAATGCCGGCAGTTGACGGTCTTGATTTTCACCTGAAAGAAGGGGAAGTTTTAGCTATTGTAGGAGAGTCCGGCTGCGGCAAAAGCGTAAGTTCTATGAGCCTTATAAATATGGTGCCTTATCCTGGCAAAATTGTTGATGGGGAAATATTATATATGGGCGAAAACCTTTTGCAAAAACCTCCTGATGATATGCGAAAGCTTAGAGGTTCACAATTATCCATTATATTCCAAGACCCGATATCCTCTCTAAATCCTGCATTTAAAATAGGCCGCCAGATTATGGAGACGATGATACATCATAAGGGCATATCAAAAGCTCAAGCTAAGGAAGAAGCGATTTTGGCACTAAGCTCCGTAGGCATACCAGATCCCATAGGCTTTTTGCAAAAATACCCTCACGAACTTTCAGGGGGTATGTGCCAAAGGGTTATGATAGCCATTGCCCTTTGCTGTAACCCTAAAATACTTATAGCTGACGAGCCTACTACGGCATTGGATGTTACCATACAGGCTCAAATTTTGAGGCTTCTTAAAAGCCTTAAAAAGGAAACGGGTACATCTATAATACTAATAACACATGATATGGGTGTTGTGGCAGGGATGGCAGATAGAGTGCTTGTTATGTACGCCGGTCAAGCTGTTGAAGAGGCAGATGTTAATGAAATATTTGAAAATCCCAAGCATCCTTATACTATAGGTCTTTTAAATGCCATACCAAATCCGGATGATAATACGGAAGCTCTTTATAATATAAAAGGGACAGTGCCATCTATAGGAGAGTATCCCGATGGCTGCCGTTTTGCCCCTCGCTGCGATATGGCAAATGAAGGTTGTGAAAAAAATCCCCCGGAGCTTTATGAGGCAGGCAGCGGTCATTTTGTCAGATGTTTACGACACAAACTAAATGATAATCCTAGATTAAAACCAAAAGTTTGAATTGTGCCACAAAGTGCTGAGGCGAAGGCGGTTTGGGGTGATTCGTAAGGAGAGCGTATAATGGGAAAAGAACTGCTTAAAGTGGAAGATTTATGTGTATATTATTCGGGAGGGTTGTTTAAAAGGGCAAATCCTATAAAAGCAGTTGATGGCATAAGCTTTTCTGTGGATAAAGGAGAGAGCGTAGGTATTGTAGGGGAATCCGGCTGCGGCAAATCCACAACAGGCTATGCAATAACCCATTTAATAAAACCTACATCAGGCAAAATTTTGTTTAATGGGGACGAGCTTAAATCAGGAACAAGACTGGAAAGGTTGAATATTGCCAAAAAATTGCAGCTTATATTTCAAAACTCTACCTCGTCATTAAACCCAAGGTTTAGTGTAGGCAGAGCCATAGAAGAGCCTCTTTTGGTTCATAAAATGGGGAATAAAGGAGAGCGCAGAGAAAGAGCATTGGAGCTTATTGAAGCAGTGGGCTTAAAGCCGGATCATTTTGATTCATTTCCTCATGAGCTGTCAGGGGGTCAGCGGCAAAGAATCGGCATAGCCCGCGCCCTTAGCCTAAACCCGGAACTGATTGTATGTGACGAGCCTGTGTCAGCATTAGACGTTTCTGTCCAGGCACAAATATTAAATTTAATGAAAAGCTTACAGAAAAAATATAATTTAACTTATATATTTATCTCTCACAATCTGCCTATTGTACAGCATTTCTGTGATAAGGTAATTGTAATGTATTTAGGGCATATAGTTGAAATGGCTGACAGGCTTGAGATATTCAAAAACCCAATACACCCGTATACAAAAGCCCTCATAAGCTCAATACCTATTCCAGATCCTAAAAAAGTTTCATTGGACGAGGTTATCGAAGGAGATGTGCCAAGCCCGCAAAACCCGCCGCCCGGCTGCCCTTTCAGCACAAGATGCCAAATGGTCGTGCCTGAATGCTCTGAGGAAAAGCCCCCTCTTAAGGACTATGGTAATGGTCATTTGGCTGCGTGTTTTAGGGTGTGAAGTAAATAAATAAAAATACAACCACTAAAAGCCATTGCCTTATAGGCAATGGCTTTTAGTGGTTAATGGATACTTTAATAAAAGAAATCGTGATTATTAAGCGTAAATGCAAAAGGTCTGTTTCTTGACATCCAAGTTGAGCTGCTGATTCTAGGGTTTTTAAAAAATAGGACTCCCTCTGCGTTTTGCCGACCTTCCAAAACTTCTACCGCAGCAAGAAAGCTGGCTGTTGATGGAGTATTATTAATGGCTCCGTTTACTGTTGGGGTGAACTGTATACCATTTCTTCTGTCAAAAATAACGTCTCTAATGGTATCGGGATACATAGATGATGCCTTACGATTAAGCACAACATTTCCAACAGCAAGCATTGCTTCATAAGGCTCGCCCCGTGCTTCGGCATGAATTATTCTGGAAAGCCACATAAGATCTTCCTCTGTATAATCATAAAAGGAAGGGAAGACGTGTACCAGCTCTTCCGGTGTAGTACTGTTTGGATGGCTGCTTATTAACATGGCGTTTATACAGGGTAAAAATTCGAGATAGTGATTGGTTATATAGGTTACAATATTGTCCCTAACATATGATCTGTTATCTCTTAAAATAAATTCGGGCGTATGTGCTGTACCGTTATACTCTACGGTTAAACTAGCCGAATCATAACACCATTCAACATTTGCCCCTAAAGACTCAAAAGTACTGCGTACCGGAATATAGCGCGTATCGCCGGAAGGGGCAAAATAAATTCCGTCATGTGAATTGTTGATAACAACTCTGTTTTTAGGCATCTCAAAGCTTGTACACATACCGTATACATTGAATGGCACTAGAGTTATCATTAATATTGCTGCTAAAATTATTTTTACTATAAATCTGTTGATAAAAATGCACCTCTTTTCCAATGAAAATTTTGGCATTTATATCCTTGACAGATTTATAATTTTTATACATTTATGTTAAAATTTTCCAGATACGGAAAGCTGTTTATACGACTCCAAGGGTTCTTAAAATATAAACTCCAAGAGTGTAGGTAAAGATTGACATCATAGAGGTAAACATAATAATATTAGCCGCTAAATGCTCATCTGAGCCCATATAATAAGCCATAACATAGCTGCTAATAGCTGTAGGCGCGGCATATAAAACAAAAAGTATGACTATACCTTCATTTGATATACCAAAAAGAAAGGCGAATGGCAGAAATAAAACAGGCATTGCAATAAGTTTTATGATACAAGCGAGAAGTGTTGGTGTAATCCGCTCTTTAGCTTTGGTAAAATTCATACTGGCTCCTATAATAATAAGCGCAAGGGGAGTACTTAGGTCGGATATATGAAAGAGGGTATTAGAAAAAACTGTGGGAACAGGTATTCTAATCAAAGAAAATAAAATACCTGTTAAAACCCCTATAATAAGCGGGTTTTTAGCTACACTTGCAGCAGAAGATTTAATAATTTCCTTAATACCAACTTTTTCTTCGGAGTAAACTGTAAGTATAACAACCGACACTATATTAAATAAAGGCACTACAAAAGTAGTAACAAGCGCGGCGGCAGGTGGAGTATATCCCATGATACTTGTCACAAGAGGTATACCTATTATAGCGTAATTACTTCGATAACCGCCCTGGATAAAAGCACCTTTCATCTGTCTGTCAGGCATGAATAAAATACCTGCGCCCCAACATATGAAAAAAAACAATACTACGGAAATAACAGTAAAAAGAATTAGTCTGGTATCCCAAAGGGTTGAAAAATCCGACCTATATACATCTAAAAAAAGGCGGACAGGCAGGGCAAAATTAAAAAGTACTGCGTTCATTTGTTTAGCCCCTATAGAATCCACAATATTAAGTCGCCTAAGTATGAGACCAAATATCATAACCAAAAAAATTGGCAAAACAGCGTTAATACTAAACAGCAGATTTTCAAGCATACACTCAACTCCATAAGGCAAGGGCAGTAAGATTTTTTATAGCATCAGCATAACAATTAATTTTACAGTTATTGCTAGAAACTGTCAATAGAAGGTAGCTTTTTGTTAGAACTTATGCTAGAATTATAGCAAATTTAAGTATAGTAAAATGACCTCGAAAAAATAACAAGTTTTTGCTACTGTTTTGGGGTTATTTTGCTATATAACAAGGAGATCGACTTATGAGCGATACATCGATGAAGCTTTATATAAAGCTTTTTGGTGATCTTGATATTTTATGCAATGACCGCTCCATATTTGAAGAAAGGCATTTGACAGCCAAGTTAAAGTCCTTGCTTCAGTATCTGATTATTAACAGAGGCACAACTTGTAAACCTGAAAGCATTATAAGTGAACTGTGGCCAGGCACTGAGCAATTAGAGCGCAAAAAAGTTCTTCAAACTTATGTGCACAGACTTAGAAATGCCATTTCCAAAAAAAATTCCTTCAGTTATGATTTTTCGAGTTATTTTACGATTATTAATAATAAAGGCAATTATCAATTAGAAATAGCTGACGAAGTTGAGTTTGATACGGATATTTTTATTGAGCTTGCAGGTAAAATTTCAGTGTATGATGATTATCATGGGCTGATATGGCTTGCAGGGAGATTAGCGGAGATTTACGAAGGACATTATTTAAGCGAATGCCAGTTTGAAAACCTAGTAAAGCGCCAGCAAAATTATTATTTGCAAAACTACTGCGGGGCTTTGGCTAGTATATTGGAAAAACTTGAAGCTATGGGCAAATATGAAGATATAATTGTTATTTGTGAAAGCTTTTTTGCTATAGAAGATTTGAATGACGCCATAAATGTTATATTCTTACGAGCTCTTATAAAAACTCAGCAAAATACCTATGCTATAAGGCATTATGACTATATAGATAAAAAAATAAGAGAAACCTATGGGGTAAACCCTTCAAATGAAATGAGTGACCTATACAGGCAGCTAAAGGGAGTACATACTCCTGTAAGAGAAAAAGCGCGCTATGACGAAGACCAGCTCAAAGATATAATAAACGATGTAATTACATCGCATATTAGAGGGGAACGTGCAAAGTATGCTTTGGCGCGGATTCATTTGACATTACCCCCTTCTGTAAAAATGCAGGATGGGTTTATTGTTGATGTTATGAAATGCGCCCTTAGAAAAAATGATATGTTTACTCAAGTAGGTAAATATACTGTTATGGCACTTCTCTTAGATGCTAAAGAGGAGCATTATGAAACTATAAAAAGGCGTATCCAGCATGAAATAAAGATGAGTTTTGGTGAGCTTAATAAGGCTAAGATTGAGATTAGTGTTTGGGCCGTGGATCATGTGGTGTAGGTAGGGCTTAAGCCCCTTTCAATAAAACGCGCTGTTTGCATGCAAACAGCGCGTTTTATTGAAATTACGGTCGGAATGAACAGCTTACTCACTTCATAGCTGCAACCATCTGCGAAATTTAGAGCAGACGCTTTTATTGTTAAAGATATTAAGCTACAAACTAGCCTTAGCTGTCTCAACCAATTTCGTAAAAGCGGCAGCGTCTGTGATAGCTAAATCTGCTAACATTTTTCTATTCATATTTACATTAGCCTGTTTAAGCCCGTGCATCATTTTTGAATATGAAATGCCATTAAGCCTTGCGGCAGCGTTAATTCTTATTATCCAAAGTTTTCTGTAATCTCTTTTAGTTTGCTTTCTTCCTGCGAAGGAATGAGCCATTGCGCGCATTACAGATTGTTTTGCTATTCTATATTGTTTACTTCTGGCACCGCGGAAGCCTTTAGCCAGTTTAAGTACCTTTTTATGTTTTTTTCTCGCGTTTAATGCACCTTTTACTCTTGCCATTTATATGCCCTCCTAATTAATCCAGATATGGTAGCATTTGCTTTACAGATTTTACATTGGCTTTATTTACCAAATTAGACTTTCTAAGATTTCTCTTTCTCTTAGGGCTTTTTTTGCCAAGAATATGAGTTTTATTTGATTTCATTTTTTTGATTTTACCTGTGCCTGTGCCTTGGAAGCGTTTAGCGGCGGCCTTTTTGGTTTTTAATTTAGGCATTTACTTGTTCCTCCTTGGGTTTTTGCGCTTTATTCTTATCTGATTTGTTGTCAGCCTTAGGTGTTAAAAACATAGCCATACTGCGCCCCTCCATTTTGGGAGGCTTTTCAATGGTGCCAAGCTCAGAAACGGCCTCAGCAAAATCACCTAAAATCTTATAAGCTACTTGGGTATGTCCAAGTTCGCGACCCCTAAAGCGGATGCTGACTTTAACCTTATCCCCATCTTTTAAAAATTCGTTAGCTTTTTTGATTTTAACATTTACATCGTGAGTGTCCGTATTTGGCGAAAGTCTAAGTTCTTTAATAGTAACGGTTTTTTGTTTTTTCCTAGCTTCTTTTTCTCTTTTTTGCTGATCGAAGCGGTATTTGCTATAGTCCATTATTTTACAAACCGGTGGTTTTGCTCCCGGCGAAATTTTGACCAGATCAAGACTTTTCTCATCAGCCATGCGTTGAGCTTCTTTCCCATCAACAATGCCAAGCT
The DNA here is from genome assembly GCA_009779915.1 of Defluviitaleaceae bacterium. Taxonomy (GTDB): domain Bacteria; phylum Bacillota; class Clostridia; order Lachnospirales; family UBA5962; genus WRBA01. The sequence continues at coordinate 45,984 of WRBA01000003.1, forward strand.
GCTCTCCATCTTCGGCAATCAATCTCACTTCTTTATCCCTGATTTGTTCATTAATCATTAAATCAGTAATATTACTACACCTCCTGATAATTGTTAAAACGGCTTCGAATCATATTATATACATAAAAAAAGTGGGTTCCGCAAAAGAAGCCCACTAGTCTTAATACACAAACTAACACACAAGTAAAAACACTTGCATATATAAATGTATTAACCTGAAACCCTAAGGCGGCAGGCGAGAAGGAATCTTCTGCTTGTTCGATAAGGATAATAACACAAATTATAGCAATAGTCAAGTTGTTTTCAAAAAATTAGTACCCGCCTTTCATCATATTAACCATTTTTAATGCAGATGTAAACTTTTCTCTCGGCTCATCATCTAGTGAGCTTAAAATTACGGCTATCATAAGCTCTTTTTCCTTTTTTGGTATAGGCTTGCCACTATTTAATACTGCTTGGTAAGAGTTTAGCAGCGCAAAGGCTTCAGGTATGGATTTTCCTTGTATTTTATAGGCAATATCCTTTATAGCCTCAAGTTTTTCAGGTTCTAAAGATTTAAATGCCTCATTTTTTATGATTTCATCAAAATTTGCTTGCACTTAGTTCATCCTTTCATATTGATTGGCGTGCCGTATCAATTTTTTTAAGAACTTCACTTATATCCATAACAGTAATCAAAAGATCAACCATATCCCTTTTATCAGGTTCAATATAAGGTCTGGCAGCTAACAGCATATTACGGTTGTCAATTGGCTGAGAAATTTCACTTGTTTCTTCGTTCTCAAAACTATTAATAAAATGCATAAGCTCCATAAGCTTTGAGGCTAATATTATATTTTTACGGTTGGACTCTCCCATATAAGGCGCCATAGCCATAAGAGCGCGAACATTGTTTGGTGCTGTATTACTTGGCATATGCGTAGGTGCAGGGGGGTCGGCTTCCGGCACTGACCCTGCGTTTCGGAAGGATTTAATAATTTCCATTAAATTTGTTATCTGAGCCATATTATTAAAAAGATTATTCGGAATTTCACCTTCACCAACGAACTGAGACAGCTCTTTAGCGTCTCTAAGTACTTTTTCAAAATCCTTCATGATGACCTCCTTTTGGAGATTGACTATAGTAAGACCTAGCTGGCCGCTTCAAAATAATAACCCCACTTATTGCTTGACTATATTTAGAAGCTGCTTGCCCAAGCATCCCGGGGGGCTTTACCCCCCCAAGGCTTGAGTTGGTATTACACTTCAGGTGTACTAAATGCCCCAACAGAACCTCCGCCCATAAGACTCATAAGCAAGACTAGCATAAGCATATTGTCGCCGCCGCCGCCGAAAGGTCCCTGACCAAAGGAATTTTGCCCTCCTGAGCCAAGTAATAAAAGAAGCAAGAGCAAGTTGTTGCCGCCTAAATTATGCATACTAATAATCCTCCTAACGATTATATGTTTTACAATGACATAGTATGAAAAGCTTTATACCTTGTTGCCTGTACGGTTTTTAAAATGTGTCAAAGAACAAAAGGGCTACATAATATAAAAAAGATAAGGTACTTTAAGGAGCTGATTTTCATGGAGAGTATACAGCTTATAGTGGAATGCAAGGATGAGCTTAGCGAGGAGCTGCTTGTAGGTATCGGCACAATAAAATACAGGCTGCCTATAATAGGTGCTTATGTTTTGGAGCTTCCAATAGACTCGATAAAACATCTAAAAGGTATAAAAAATATTAAAGCGGTTTATGAAACTTCGAATATAACGACACAGAGCTTAACAGGTAAGGGAATAAATATCGCAATATTAGATACAGGGCTATGGCCGGCGGCGGACTTCACACAGCCAAATAACAGATTGATAGCTTTTAAGGATTTTGTAAATGGCAAGGAAGAGTTTTACGACGACAATGGACACGGTACCCATGTAGCTGGCATAGCCTGTGGAAACGGCTACCTCTCAGAGGGTAAGCATAAAGGCGTTGCAATGGGTGCCGGAGTAATAGCCATAAAGGTATTAGATGACGAGGGCAAGGGCAATTCGGCTGATGTTTTAGCGGGGCTTCAGTGGGTAGCGGATAATAAGGTTAAATATGGCATACGAATTGTTAATCTCTCTGTTGGCACTCCTGAGACGGGAGGCTTTGACCCATTAACCCAAGCGGTAGAGCATCTTTGGGATATGGGAGTAGTGGTGGTAGTTGCCGCTGGAAATAATGGACCGGGCATTTCATCAGTAACTTCCCCCGGCTCAAGCAGAAAAGTTATAACAGTAGGAGCTTGCGATGATAATAACGAGTCCATAGGCGCAAAAGGAGAGAATCTCTTAAATTTTTCCGGCAGAGGACCTACAAAAAATTGCATAATAAAGCCGGATATTTTAGCTCCGGGAACAAGTGTAATATCCGTAGGCTCCAAAGGGATGTCACAGCGGGGTTTTGAGCTTCACAAAAAGCGGTTTGTAGAGGAAAACTATCTTTCCCTAAGTGGAACAAGTATGTCAACGCCTAAAGTAAGCGGTGCCATTGCAATTCTTTTGGAGAAACACCCTGGCTTAAGCCCTGATGATGTGAAATACGCCTTAAAGCAAAGTGCTTCAGACCTTTCTAAGGATGCTAACCATCAAGGCTGGGGGAGGCTTAATATACAAGCATTGATAGAGAGAGAGGTGAAAAATGTCAGAGAAAAAAGTATATGAAATAATGCAAGTGTTAAATGATAAAAACAATATGGAAAAGGATATGCAGGAAGTGCTGGATCTTGTTTTTTCTCATTTTAGAGGGAAATATTTGGAAAGACTTGGTATGGCTTTTGATAAATGCAAAGAAAACTCTGTAAACAACCCTTCTAAGGAGGTGGCTTTAATACATGCCTTAAAGCCATTTTTGACTGGAGAACAGCAGGATAAGCTAGGAGGTATAGCAGACACTCTTACACTTTTAACCACTTTTGACAATATTCGCAAAGAGGCAGTGCAAATAGAAGGCACCAAACTCCAAGCTGCATCTGTAGAAGAACTTATACAGCCTGTAAAAGATCCGGCAATACATGAAGATGGTATATATGAAATAGATGAACTTTGTATGCTTAAAAAGCAAAAGAGTCAAAAGCCGGATATGGCAGGGCTTATGCTGGTTATGAGTCTTATTGGAAAGAGATAAAACAAGATTAATGGGAGCGATTTGGTTATGAAAAAAATAAATTTAGCGGTAGTTGGTGCAACAGGCATGGTAGGGCGTACAGTACTCAAAGTTTTGGAGGAGAGGGCAGTTCCTATAGAGAATTTTTATGCTTTCTCATCTAAACGCTCAGCGGGTTGCAGCCTGGAGTTTTGTGGAAAAGAGTATTTGGCAGCGGAGCTTACTGAAAATTCTTTCAATAAGGGCATTGATATAGCCATTTTCTGTGCGGGAGGGGAAATAAGTGAAAAATTTGCACCTATAGCAGCGGCTAAAGGATGTATAGTTGTGGATAACTCCTCCCATTTTCGTATGCATGAAGGTGTACCCCTTATAGTTCCTGAAGTTAATCCGGAAGATATTAAACGTCATAAGGGTATAATAGCAAACCCTAATTGCTCAACTATACAAGCAATGGTAGTCCTTAAACCGCTTTTAGACAGATATGGACTTAAGCGGGTGATATACTCTACCTATCAATCAGTATCCGGTGCCGGGCTTGGAGGGTGGCAAGATTTGGAAAACGGGACTAATAATACCTTTTCAAGACCTATAGCATATAACCTTATACCTCAAATTGATGCTTTCCTAGAAAACGGTTACACCAAAGAAGAGATGAAAATGATTAAAGAGTCAAGAAAAATTTTGGGGCTTAAGGATTTAAAAGTGACTGCGACGACTGTAAGAGTCCCTGTATTTTCTTCTCACTCAGAGTCTATAAATATTGAACTTAACAGTCCCTTTAATGTAGAAGATGTAAAGGCACTCTTTAGAAGCTCTAAGGGAGTCGTTCTAATGGATGATGTGGATAATAATATATTCCCAACGCCTTTAGATGCGGCAGGTAAAGATGAAGTTTTTGCAGGGCGCATCAGAAGAGATGAAAGTGTGGAAAACGGCTTAAATCTTTTCTGCGTTGCGGATAATCTTAGGAAAGGCGCGGCAACAAATGCCGTGCAGATAGTGGAGCTTTTATTGAAAGAGGGGGAGATATAATGAGCATATTTACAGGTGCGGGAGTTGCTATAGTAACGCCATTTAAAGAGGATAAGTCAATTGATTATAAGGCTTATGTTAAATTGGTAAATTTTCATTTAGACAATAGTACGGACGCTATAATAGTATGCGGAACCACAGGAGAGTCAGCCACTTTAACAGATGAAGAATGTGCTAATTTAATTAAGCTTAGCGTTGAAGTTGTTGATGGGAAAATCCCTGTTATAGCCGGATGCGGTTCAAATAACACGGCGCACGCGATACATTTAACTAAACAAGCTGAGGCTTTAGGGGCAAATGCTATAATGCAAGTGACACCTTATTATAACAAAGCCACGCAAAAGGGTTTAATAGGGCATTTTACGGAAATTGCCGGCAATACAAAATTGCCTGTTATGCTATATAATGTACCTGCCCGCACAAGTTGTAACATAGCATCTCAAACAGTGGCGGAGCTTTCAAAAGTTCCAAATATAGTGTGTATAAAAGAAGCCAGCGGGGATATATCCCAAATTGCTGAAATTGCTAAGCTTATTCCCTCTGATTTTGATATATATTCCGGCAACGATGATCAGGTAGTGCCTCTTATGAGCCTTGGCGGTAAAGGTGTTGTAAGTGTTGTGGCAAATGTGGCACCTCAGCTTATGCACGATATGTGTATTAAATTTTTAGACGGTAATGTGAAGGAAAGCCTTGAAATTCAGCTTAAACTTTTAGATTTATGCAATGCCTGCTTTATAGAACTAAGCCCTGCTCCTGTAAAAGCGGCACTTGAGATGATGGGCTATGGTAAAGCTTATTTTAGAAGTCCAATATGTCCTGTAAGTGATGAAAACCTTGGGATTATAAAGAAAACACTTGAGGATTATAGGTTGATATAATAAAGAAAGGCTGACATTTTTTGTCAGCCTGTTCGAAAAAATGACTTTGTCATTTTTTTGAGGAACTTAAGGTATGAATCCGTTTGCAAGGTTTTGCAAGCGGATTTCCCTCACTCGGGCTTTGCCCGAGTTCCGGATTAAAAATGGTAAACCTACGGTTTCCCAAGCCCTTCCCTTTTGTATAATAGGCTTGTCTTCATTAGTAAAGGCTGACATTTTTTGTCAGCCTTTACTAATTATAAAGTTTTATTCATCTTTTTTCTCATCTTCTATCTCAAAATTTGCTTCATTGTCGATAGAGTTTGTAAAGTCACCTTTTTGATTATGCCTTTTAACAGCACGGATGATTAACAGGGCTATACCTGCAAAAACACCTAATATAATAAGTGCCGGCAAAATTAAGATAACGAAAATGACGAAGCCTTGTATAAATCCAACTAATCCTCCAACGCTGGTTGAAAGCGCATCATCCACTCTTTCATTAAAGGTTACTTCAAGGATGGCTTCTTCTGCTTCTTCAGGAATTATAACTTCAAAGAACTCGATTTCTACAGTTGAGTAAATCACATTGTCTCTAATCACGCCCTGACTGACTTCGGAGTTCCTGATTTGCCGCCTTACCTCAGCAAGTCTTCTTTGAAGATTTGTTCTGTGCATGGATACTTCTGTAATTTCAATTTCATCTATCAGCCAGCTTTCTTCTGCCCGCAAGTCATCTAAAGTTAATTCTGCCTGATGATATCTTGTGGTTGCATCGTCTGTAGTTTGTCTGTACCACTGAATATTATAGTGGTTTTCGACCATTATGACGAACTCGTTAAGGTTATCTGTAGGTATGCGGAAAGTAAAATGTGCGCGTCTCTCCCAATGGGGGCTTCGCATATCATGTCCCCAAACCTCCATAAACATAAGGTAGCCGCCCAGTTCTCCAACCGTATTTTGAAGCCTTCTGATTTCCGGCATAAACTCCGTTGTTTGCAGGCGCATTGATACGGTATATATCAATCGTCTGTGACCGGCTTCGGAAGGAGTCAAAAGAGGGAGAGGGAAATAAGTTTCATCCGCTTGTACTTGAGTGCCTGTATGTACCGATTCCTGTGCAGCAGGGGGCGGTGGCGGTGGTGCAGTAGGCGGCGGGGCAGCTTGTGGGGCAGGTGCAGATGGTTCTGAAGGGGCAGCCATTTGAGGAGAAGGTGACACCTGTTGTGCAGCCGGAGGTTGCGGAGACTGTGCCGGGCTGCACGCAGTAAAAATAATCATAGCACAAAGTAAACCAACAGTTATTACGGTAAAACGTTTCATAAGGTAACCCTCCTTTTTTGTAACACAATTGTAACATAACTGGATTATATGCTTTTTGTAATCGAATTGCAACAAAAGTCAGAAAATGTTCACAAAATGTTCACTAACACCTTCCCGAATATAAAAATTTATTGTATTAAACAGGAAAATATTGACTAAGCTTCTCCTATAAAGTATGATTATTATAGTGAATTAAGTTTAAACAGTCCAAGGGAGCTTACGGGACGTGCTGTTTTTGCCTGCAAGGCAAAAAATAGTGAAAAAGTGCGAATGAGAGGCATCGTTTAAGACTGTTTTGGTCTTAAACGACGTACATAGTAAAAAGAAACGAAGAAAGGCCGGTGTTTTTAATAGAGAAGCCAATAGATGATAAACAAAAACTTAAAGTTTTGCTGGTTTCTACCGAAGTTGCGCCTTATATCAAAAGTGGGGGGCTTGGGGATGTTGCAGGCTCTCTTCCTAAAGAGCTTAAAAAAGAAGGCGTTGATATAAGGGTTTGCTTTCCAAAATATAAAGATATTAATTACAATTTGATAGACGGGCTTACTAATCTTGTAAATATTAAAACCAGTCTGGGCTGGCGGGATTTGGATGCAAGTATTTATACATTTGATGATGGGGTTACAAATTACTTAATAGATAATTCCTATTATTTTTACAGAGGCGGGCTTTACGGCTACGCTGATGATTATGAAAGATTTGCTTTTTTTACCAAGGTTTCTATTGAGTTTTTATTCTCAATAGGCTGGAAGCCTGATGTGATACATTTTAATGACTGGCAGACAGGGCTTGGGCCGATATATTTAAATGATTTATATAAGAGCTACTCTTTCTATGAAAATGTGAAAAGCGTATACACCATCCACAATTTGCAGTACCAAGGGATATTTGGGGAGCCTATACTTGGAGATGTTGGGCTAAACAGCGGTTATTTTAAACCGGACAAGCTGGAGTATTACGGCAATGTAAGCTATATGAAAGGCGGCATAGTTTATGCTGATAAAATAGGTACAGTCTCTAAAACCTATGCCCACGAAATACAAACCCCAACTTACTCCTACGGTATGGATGGTGTACTTAGAGGGCGTGCCGCCGATATTATGGGCATTATAAACGGCATTGACTATAAAGAAAATGACCCTGAGAATGACTCTAGGTTGTCTTCGAATTATAATGCGGCAAACATTATGAAAAAGTATGAGAATAAAACTGCTCTTCAATCGGAGCTTGGGCTTATACGCAGCAATACCCCTATAATTGCAATGGTAACACGCCTTGTAGATCAAAAAGGGCTTGACATACTTGCTTTTATAATGGAAGAGCTTATGCAAAAAGACATACAAATGGTGGTTTTGGGTACGGGAGAGAGCCGCTATGAAAATATGTTTAGGCATTACGCATGGCGGTACAGGCATAAAATGTCTGCTTCTATTACATTTGATGCAGGGCTTGCACAAAGGATATATGCCGCTTCCGATATGTTTTTAATGCCATCATTATTTGAGCCTTGCGGGCTTGGGCAAATGATAGCTATGCGCCATGGCTCTGTGCCTATTGTTAGGCGTACCGGCGGGCTTAACGATACGGTTATGGCTTACGATTATGAAACCGGCGAAGGGACAGGCTTTGTTTTTAATGATTATGATGCTCAAGGTCTTATGTGGGCTATAAATGAGGCATTACACTCCTATTATAATGAGCCGGAGCATTGGAAAAAAATCGTTGAAAACTGTATGAGGGCGGACTTTTCTTGGCAAAGGTCTGCTATGGAATATGTTGAACTGTATAAAGAGATAGGTTTATGAGGTGTAATTAATGAAAACTAAGTATATTTTCGTAACAGGCGGTGTTGTATCAGGGCTGGGTAAAGGTATTACCGCAGCATCTTTAGGGAGAACTTTAAAGGAACGTGGATATAAAGTCACTATCCAAAAATTTGAGCCTTATATAAATATTGATCCGGGTATGATGAATCCTTATCAGCACGGTGAGATTTTTGTGACCGAGGACGGTGCTGAAACAGATATGGACTTAGGTCATTATGAACGTTTTATTGATGAAAATATGACGGTTAATAATGCCGTAACAGCCGGCGAGATTTATTGGTCAATACTTAATAAAGAGCGGGACGGCGGCTTTATGGGGGAGACGATTCAAGTTATCCCTCATATCACAAACGCCATAAAAGAAAGGATTTACAGGCTTGGCAAAGAGTCACAGTCTGATATTGTCATAACTGAAATTGGCGGCACCGTAGGGGATATTGAAGGGCTGCCCTTTTTGGAGGCTATACGTCAAGCGGCTTTTGAAGCTAACCGTGCGAATGCTCTTTTTATTCACCTAACTTTAATCCCTTATTTAAGTAAATCCGGTGAGATGAAAACCAAACCAAGCCAGCACTCGGTTAAGGAGCTTTTAGGACTTGGTATTCAGCCTGATATTATAGTTTGCCGTACTGAAAAAGAAATATCTTATGAAATGCGTGAAAAATTGGCTCTGTTTTGCAATGTGGCAATAGACTGTGTTGTGCAAAATGTGGATTTGGACTCGGTTTATGAGCTTCCTTTGTATCTTGAGAAAGAGAATTTGGCTAAAATTGTCCTTAAAAAGCTGGAACTTGATTGTCCTGAGCCGGATTTGGCAGAATGGAAAGCCCTTGTCGAAAAAGAAAGTGCCGTAAAGGAATGTGTAAAAATAGGGCTTGTAGGTAAATATATTGAACTCCATGACGCCTACCTTTCTACGGTGGAAAGCTTAAGGCACGCAGGGATATATAATAACACCGAGGTTAAAATTGAATGGATAGATGCTAATGAATTGCAAGATGATATAAGCTTGCTTCATGGGGTTGATGGAATACTTGTACCAGGAGGCTTTGGTGAACGTGGAGTTGAAGGGAAAATTTTAGCGGCAAACTACGCCAGGGAAAAGAAAATCCCATATTTTGGAATTGGTCTTGGTATGCAAACGGCTGTTATTGAATTTGCTAGGAATGCAATGAAAATGTATGGGGCAAACTCCTTTGAATTTAATAAGGATACGCCGTATAATGTAATTGATGTTACTCCCCAGCAGAAAAATACCGAGAAAAAAGTAGCTCCTATGAGGCTTGGTGCTTGCCCTTGTAAACTAACACAAGGTACGCATAGTATGAATGCTTATGGTGAAGATTTGATTTACGAGCGCCACAGGCATAGATATGAGTTTAACAATGCGTTTAAAAACCAATTTGAGGATGCAGGTCTTGTTATGGCAGGGATTTCACCTAATGAAAGACTTGTGGAGGTTATTGAGCTTCCAAGTAATGAGCATCCGTGGTTTGTAGGGGTTCAGTTTCATCCGGAGTTTAAATCAAGACCAAATAGACCACACCCCTTGTTTAGGGAGTTTATAAGGGTAGCACTGGAGCATAAAAACCCCTAAAGTTTGGAAAGAATACTGCCGAAATAAATATATATTAAGAAATTTTAATAGCATGGATGCGCCCCATTACCCTTTTTTAAACAAAGGCTTCTAAGGGGCGTTTTTATTTGCTGTAGGAGGGGTATAATGTTAATAAATACAAATATTGCTATGTCTGCTTTAGGTTCTTCCGGCAAGCAGCCGGTTAATAAGCCTAATAGTGAGTTTTTATGGGATGATGAAGGGGAAAAATCCTTATCAGAAGCCTTGGCAGCTGCAATAGAAAGCTACAAAGAGCGGATGCTTAAAGGTTTAAACGCTCTTACTGAGGAGGAAATAGAAGAGATTATAGAGGAATTTAAGCTAAAACACAAGCCGGTAAACGGAACACAGGAGGAGTTAGACGAGTTTGCTAATAAACTTATGCGATTTGTCCACTCTTTAAGGGAGCGCGTTAAAATTGAGGCTAATGAAATGCTAATTACCTCTTCGGCAACAAGCAAAACTGAAAGTAAAAATGACAGCCTTGAAAGTCTTATGAGGTCTATGATAACAAATCCTCAGTGGCAGTTTAGTCATAAATCCAATCAAAACAAAGAAGCACCGGAAAAATTAGCAATGCGTTATGAAAAAATGCTTTTAGAGTCTATTCCTGATGAAAAACGCAGCGCAAACCCATGAAAAAATAATTGCTAAGACTTGTAGTCTTTGCATCGTAGATTTTAATCGATTTGACGGAATTCATTTCCGTCAAATCGCAAAAGTTTGCAAAGTTTCTCAGGAACTTTGCAAACTTACCTTAAGTTCCTCGCCGAAATCCTGATTTCGGCGAAAAGCAAACGCTTCATGCGTTTGCCATAATGAAAAACGTTAGAATCATTGACTTTGCAGATGTAAGCTGTTATAGTAAAATAACCTCAAAACAGTAACAAAAACTTGTTATTTTTTCGTATCTTATCGTCAAAGGGAGAGTGACCGCTTACGCGGTCATCGGCGCGTTGCACCGCCCGCTATGGCGGCTCAAGAACCCTGCCATACCTTCGGGTATGCCAGGAACCCGTCTCTTCAATCTACAAAAAAACACCTGCGTTTTTCTGTTACTATTTTGAAGTAATTTCACTATACCATAATACATAATCCAATGTATGGGAGGAACCCAAATGTATAAGGGTACGGGCAGTGAGCGTGGGCAGCTTTATATAAGGCTTTTCCTTCGCGCGCTTATATTTACCGGCATAATTTTTCTGGTAACTCGTGGGATACCTTATGCGTTTTCAGTACTGGCTCCATTTTTTTATGCTTTTGTAGTGGCTGTTATTTTAAACCCTCTGGTAACTAAGTTAAGTGAAAAAACAGGCTTGCCACACAGGTTTGTGGCACTTATAGTAGTTGTTTTTGTGATTTCAGCCCTTCTGGCTGCAATAGGCTGGCTTGTATATATTGCCGTAAGTGAGCTTATTTTACTTGCAAACAATCTAAATGATATATGGGAATCGATGATGGAGACATTTGCTTTTCTAAGCTCTATGATTCGTGAGTTTTTGGATTTTTTACCTGGCGATACAGAAGTGTTCTATAACAATTTTGTGGACAATACTTATTATTGGTTTAACAATGCCGTTGGAGATTTTGGAAATTATCTATTAACGAGAGCACCGGAAATTACTACCCGAGTAGGGGTTGGCGTTATAGGTATGATAGTATTCTTTTTAGCCACATACTTTGTAACCGCGGAATATGCAACCTTAAAGGATGTAATGAAAAAATATTCAGACGGCTATGTGTACAAATATTTCCAGATGTTTAAAAGTTCGGTTAAAGTAGCTTTTGGCGGCTATGTTAAGGCTCAGCTTATACTTGCTGGAATTGCTTTTGTAGTGGTATTTATAGCCTTGCTTATAGTAAGACAGGAATATGCCTTTTTAATTGCATTGCTTGCTGCGTTATTTGACCTTGTCCCTCTTCTTGGAACGGCTACAATACTTGTTCCGTGGGGGATTTTAGAGATACTTGGCGGAAATTTATTTTACGGCGTATTTTTGATTTTGCTTAGTTTAACATTCTTCTTTATCCGAAGGATTATGGAACCTAAGGTAATGGGGACCCAAACAGGGCTGCACCCTCTTGTGGCACTTTCCAGTATTTATGCAGGCTGGAGGATTTTTGGGGTTTTAGGCGCGATTTTAGGCCCTATTCTTGTTATGATAGCTTTAAATTTGACAAAAGCCAAGGTTTTTGAGAATACAACAATAGATATAAAAGAGGCTGTTGAGGATTGTAAGGGAATTCTTGATAAGCGGAGGTAATAAGTCAATTATGAATAGCCCTAAAATGGAGATTGAGTAAAAAAGCCCCTCCTATTGTAGAATTGCAATAGTGGGGTTATTTTGTTATAAATATGGAGATTGAAGATAAATGTAAACAGGTTTATTATAAAAATATTTTTCGGTAATAATATGAATATCATGGAACTTTTTTACTATATGATACGTCTTATGGGTAAGTAACTTAAGACAGTATCACTAAAGCAAGCAAAAGGCTTAAAAGACATCTTTCTTTATAATAAGACATAATGCTTATGATACAATATACACATAAAATCTATTTTCAGAAACTTATCAAAAATAAAGGAGGTTTTTATTATCAAAACGAAAAAGCAACTACTGGCATTTATACTTTCTATTGTAATAATTTTTGGCAATGCCTACATGGTAGCAGCTCAAACAGTGCCGAGCATGCCTCAAAATTTTACAGCGTCACCGGGCGATGGTCAAGTTACGTTAAGCTGGACTGCCCCTTTTGATGACGGCGGTGAGATGATTACACATTTCGAGGTTTCAAGCAATAATGGCGCATCTTGGGAAATGGCTTCAAGCAATACTGGACATATTTTTACCGGCTTAACTAACGGCATACAAATTACCTTTAGGGTTCGCGCCGTAAATATTGTAGGGCATGGCCCGGATGATAGTGTTCAATCAACACCGGTTAGCATTGCCACTGTCCCATCTGAGCCAATAAATTTTACAGCAACACCCGGTGACACTCAAGTCACTTTAAACTGGCAGCCTCCCCTTAGTAATGGTGGTGCAAATATAACACATTTTCAAGTTTCAAGAGATAACGGCGCATCATGGGTAAATGCTTCAAGTAATACAAGTCATACTTTTACCGGCTTAACTAATGGCATACAAATCACATTTAGGGTTCGTGCCGTAAACAGTGTAGGTCATGGTCTGGATGAGAGCGTTCAATCAACACCGGTCAGTGCTGTCACTGTCCCATCAGCCCCAAGAAACTTTACAGTAATACCCGGCAACGCTCAAGCCACCCTTAGCTGGCTGCCTCCGCTTAGTAACGGTGGTGCAAATATAACACATTTTCAAGTTTCAAGAGATAACGGCGCATCGTGGGTAAACGCTTCAAGCAGTACAGGTCATACTTTTACCGGCTTAACTAACGGTACTCCAATTACCTTTAGAGTTCGTGCCGTAAACAGTGCAGGTCCTGGGGCGGATGCCATATATACAGCAACACCTACTGCCGCTAATGCTCCAACTGTCCCAAGGGATTTTAGGGCAACTCCCGGCGACCGCCAAATTACCTTAAACTGGACAGTGCCGCAAAATAACGGCGGCTCGGCAATCCTGCGCTATGAGGTTTCAAGAGATAATTTGGCTTGGGTGAATGTTGGATTAAATACAAGTCATATATTTACCGGCTTGACTAACGGTACACAAAGTACTTTTAGGGTTCGTGCCGTAAACGCCACAGGTCATGGACCGGAAGCGACTGTTACGGCAACACCTATTGCTGCCGCTGATGTGCCGAGTATCCCAAGGGATTTTAGAGCAACTCCCGGTGACCGACAAGTTACCCTAAGCTGGAGTGTGCCGCAAAATAACGGCGGCGCGACAATTACACGCTATGAAGTTTCAAGAGATAATGGCACAACTTGGATAAACGCCTCAAGCAACACAGGTCATACATTTACCGGATTAACTAATGGCACGGCAGTTACTTTCAGGGTTCGCGCCGTAACCAACAGAGGGCACGGTGCGGAAGCGGCAGTTACAGCAACACCTGTTTCATCCGCTAATCTTCCAAGTGTTCCAAGGGATTTTACAGCAACTCCCGGCAATGGTCAAGTTACCTTAAATTGGACGGCTCCGCAAAGTAATGGCGGCGCGGCAATTATACGCTATGAAGTTTCAAGAGATAATGGTGCAACTTGGGTAAACGCTTCACATAACACAGGGCATACATTTACTGGATTAACTAACGGTACGGCAGTTACTTTCAGGGTTCGCGCCGTAACCAACAGAGGGCATGGTGTGGATGCGGCAGTTACAGCAACACCTACTGCTGCAGCTGTTCCGACTGCTCCGAGAGATTTTAGGGCAACTCCCGGCAATGGTCAAGTTACCTTAAACTGGATTGCGCCGCAAAATAACGGCGGTGCTGTAATCACACATTTCCAGGTTTCAAGGGATAATGGCGCAACTTGGGTAAATGCTTCAAGTAATACAGGTCATACTTTTACAGGCTTAACTAACGGCATATTGATTACTTTCAGGGTTCGCGCTATAAATATTATTGGTCATGGAGCGGATGCAGTAGTTACATCAACACCGACTGCCCCGTTTCAGCCTCCTGTAACGCCAACTTTACCAGGAGAATTTTTCCCTGGCCGCGGCGGTTTTACATTTGCGCCGGATGTGCCGGTATCACGGGGAGAACTTGCTCAGGCTATATTTAACCTAAAGTCCGGCAGCGTATTGCCGCTTGGTAGTGCCGCCTCGTTTACTGATACAGCCGCTTCACCCTTTAATCAAGCTATTGGCTTTGTTTCTGCTATGGGGTTTATGCAAGGGGACCCGGAAGGGACTTTCAGACCGGCCGCACAGCTAACCCGTGGCGAAGCCGCCGCAGTATTAGTACGTATGTATGGTCTTACAGGTATTGGGACATCTCAGTTTGCCGATATGCAAGGTCATTGGTCAATCAACTATGTAGCCTTAGCAGCTGACCGCGGCATAATCCTAGGGCATCCTGATAATACCTTCCAGCCAAACAGCCCGCTCCGGCGCGGAGAAGCCACGGCTCTGCTTGTGCGCGCGGATAATAGAAATCCTATGACACATTTGCAATCTTTGCGCTTTCAAGATGTGCCTGAGAGCCATTGGGCATTTAACTATATTATGAGCGCATCTGTTCCCAGACAATAATTAATCCATAATATAAGATTATTAATTATCATGAAATTTTTAAAGGCTGCCCGTACTATAAAATATGGTACGGCAGCCTTATCTTATGTAATACTGTACTCAGAACAACTTTAATTTTCTCGGCTTCGGCTCTTACGATATGAGCCAGCCCAAGTTCTTCAAAGGCGATTGACATTAATAATAGGTTGATTGATTTGCCTCTGCCCATAGGGCTTCATCAGGTATAAATTGTATTGACATTATTTATAGTAAAATACTCTTAAAAAATAAAAAAAGCCGTTCATTAGCCTGAAAAGACCTGAACGGCTTTATAGTAAAAATTTCTTAGCGAGGTGTAATCAGCACTTAGCGCAGCCACTCCTGCAATTGAGCGTTTAGGGTAATTTCATTTCTATGAGCCGTTGTAGTGGCTGGATAATGAGTTATAGGTCCCATGCTTCCTCCTAATCTAATAAGCATAGGCGGGTTGCCGCTAAGGAACGCCGAGCTTAAGTTAAGCCAGTTGAAATTGCCTATATTGCGATTTTCAGGAAAAACGGTGGAGCTTCTGTTTACCCCGTACACCCTTGTTACCCTAGTGGAAGAGGCAACATTTGCTGCATTTGCAAAAGCAGTTACCATATTTTGATGGTTATGGTTAGAGGAGTCATAAAGGAATATTAAAAACTCATTACCATTATTATAACGGGTATTTAAAGTTTGGATACTTTCGTTTCTAAAGAAGCTGCCTCCGACTACATCAGGGAATGGAGTTGAAGTAGCGGCGCGGTTGGCAACAAACTCATCAATATGAGCTACGGCACGGCTAACATCTGTTGGCTGAATATGATAGCGCATATCATTTCTGTTTTCATAAACTAAAATCATTAGGGGCAGCCGGTTGTGATCTCTAAAATTGCTGAACCAATCAATATTTCTATGAAAGTTTGGATGCCTGTCAACATCAAGACCATGGATTAGAATTTCCTCTTGGGCGGCGGCAGCCTTTATTATAGGCACATAATGACCTGATTCATCTTCAGATGAGTCGTAGAGTACTACGATAAATTCATTTCTGTCATTAATTTCCCGGGCAATAAATTGGTCTGTGCGGGTTACGAAGTAGTTTGTGTTTGTGAAATCCCCGAAAGCAATACCTGTTTCAACCTCTGTGCGGAATCTTACAAAAGCTTCCTCGAGAGCGTCAAAATCGGATGGAGCCGTAGTCTGCCTAACTTGTCCGGTACTATGGACGAAGTATAGCGTCGGGTCTACAAACTGAGCTTCTCTAAAATAAGTCCACAGCCAGCTATTATCCTGGGTTCTGTTATTTGTGTTTGCCATATCAATGCCGTAAACCCTAAACCGCGCACCTTGAGCCGCGTCTTGGATACTTGGGACAATATATTTAGACGAATCCAGAGTGCTGTTATACACAACAACTACAAAAGGATTGTTGCGACGATCCTGATACATACTGCGAACAGCACTTGAAGACATTAGCCTAAAGAAGCTTGTATTTGAAAAGTCTCCAAAATTAGCCGGTCTCTCAGGAGTCGTAGGGGGGGTAGTATCATTTCCCGTAGCTGGGGGCGTAGTTGTAGTTGGCGGCGGCGTTGGAGGAATAGCGGTAATAAAAGCAGTGCTTGTACTTGCATTCCAATCTACTGAAGCCCCTAATGTTTCAACAAAAGCGCGTAATGGAATGTAAGTGAAATTGCCTATAAGCTGAGGCGATACATCCAAATTCATTGTGCCTGTACGTGAAAACTGCATTACGCCATCATCGTTGAAAACAAATGTTCCAAATTCAACATCAGCTCGATTTATATACATAATCGAATATCTGTTCCCGAAAGTGGTAAGGATACGCCTAGTAGTTCCATCCCACTGAACATCGGCACCTATGGCTTCGCTTATCTCCCTAAAGGGAAGCAGCAGTCTGTCATTAATATTTTGCAGCGGGTTTTCAGGAAAGTAAGGAACGTTGTTAATTACTATATTAGCCGAAACAGGTGCTCCAATAAAAGATGAGGGAATACTAATAATAATCATTATAAGAGCTAAAGCTAATGCTAGTTTTTTCAAAGTAAAAACTCCTTTCAATAAATATTTTTATAATAATTATAAAACAATTTAAATAATTTTACAACAAAATTCAACAAAATAATAATACCCTTGTTAAAATATTATTCAGATGCTAAAATATTACTATAGATGAGACGAAGGAGGAAGAATAATGTTAAACAAAAAAACGTTAGATGATATTAATGTATCCGGAAAAAGAGTGCTTTTAAGATGCGATTTTAATGTGCCTGTAAAAGCGGGTAAGATAACCGATGATACACGTATTACAGCAGCCTTGCCTACAATCAATAAGCTTGTAGAAGGCGGCGCAAAGGTTGTCCTATGCTCTCACTTTGGAAGACCAAAGGAGAGAGAAGAGGAGTTTTCTCTAAAGCCGGTAGCGGAAAGATTAACCGAGCTTTTAGGTAAAAATGTAAAATTTCTAAAAGACAATGAAGTAGTAAGCGAAAATGTGGTAAACGCCGTATCTAAAATGGAAAACGGAGATGTGGCTCTCCTTGAAAATACTCGCTTTAGAAAAGAAGAGACAAAGAATGATAAAAATTTCTCAAAGGAGCTTGCGTCTTTGGCAGATGTATTTGTAATAGACGCATTTGGTTCAAGTCACAGGGCTCATTGTTCAACTGTAGGGGTGACGGAGTTTTTGGATACATCTGCTGTTGGCTATTTAATGCAAAAAGAGATAGAATTTTTAGGCAACGCCGTAAACGATCCTAAACGTCCGTTTGCTGCAATACTAGGCGGTGTTAAGGTTTCTGATAAAATAGATGTTATAACAAACTTCCTTGAAAAAGTGGATGTGCTTATAATAGGCGGCGGCATGGCTTATACTTTTATTAAAGCTATGGGTTATGAAATAGGCAAATCTCTTTTGGAAGAAGACAAAGTGGACTACGCTAAAGAACTGATGGAGAAAGCCAAGGTTAAAGGGGTCAAACTTCTTTTACCGGTTGATACTGTTATAGCGGATGAGTTTAAAGAAGATGCTAATTTTAAAACTGTGGATATAGATAAAATGGAAGAAGGATGGCTTGGTGTTGACATTGGAGAAAAAACAATGAAGCTCTACGCTGACGCCCTTAAAGACGCTAAAACTGTTGTTTGGAACGGCCCTATGGGAGTTTTTGAAATGGATAATTTCGCTAAAGGCACAAAAGCCGTGGCTGAAGTTTTGGCAAATATTGATGCTACCACGATTATAGGCGGCGGCGATTCAGCGGCGGCAGTTATAGGGATGGGTTATAAGGACAAAATGACTCATATTTCAACAGGGGGCGGCGCAAGCCTTGAATTTCTTGAAGGCAAGCCATTACCGGGAGTAGAAGCGGTTCAGGATAAATAGGAGGTTTATTGACATGAGAAAAAAACTAGCAGCAGGTAATTGGAAAATGAATTTAACCCCTAATGAAGCTCGTGATTTTGCCGCTAAACTTGCTCCAAAAACCAAAGGGGACTCGGATGTGGTCTTTTGCGTGCCTTTTGTGAGTATTTCTGATGTAGTTAAAGCGGTGGAAGGCAGCGGAGTGTCCGTCGGGGCACAAAATATGCACTTTGAGGAAAAAGGTGCCTTTACAGGGGAGATTTCGGCCTCCCAGCTTGTAGGCGCAGGTGCAAAATATATTATAATAGGGCATTCGGAGCGTCGTCAGTATTTTTTAGAGACTGATGAGATTGTAAATAAAAAACTGATAAAAGCCCTTGAACATGGCTTAATACCAATAGTTTGCGTAGGTGAAACCCTTAAAGAACGGGAAGATGGTATAACTATAGAACTTGTAAGGATGCAGCTAAAGAGAGGGCTTTTAAGGCTTACTCCTGAGGATGCGGCGAAAACCGTTATAGCCTATGAACCTGTTTGGGCTATAGGCACAGGAAAGACTGCCACAAGCGAGCAAGCTGAGGAAGTTTGCGGGGCAATACGGACACTTCTCGAAGAGTTGTACGGCAAAAATACAGCTGAGCAAATTCGCATACTCTACGGAGGTTCTGTAACTGCCGATAATGCCAGTGAACTTTTTGCCCAGAAAAATATTGACGGCGGGCTTGTAGGCGGCGCAAGCTTGAAGGACGATTTTGAAGTGATTGCGAAAGCGTGAGGTATATTTTATGAGCAGAAAAAATACGATACTAATGATTTTAGACGGCTACGGTTTAAGCTGCGAAAAAGATGGCAATGCCATAGCCGCCGCTAAAAAGCCTAATTTGGATAAGATATTTGAAAACTACCCATGGGCAGAAGGGCTTGCATCAGGACTTGATGTGGGACTGCCTGAGGGGCAAATGGGCAATTCCGAAGTAGGCCATACTAATATGGGTGCCGGACGCGTTGTATATCAGGATTTAACCCGTATTACAAAAAGCATAAAAGATGGTGACTTCTTTACGAACAAAGCTCTTTTGGGTGCAATGGAAAACTGCAAAAAGCATTCCTCTGCCCTGCATATTTGGGGGCTTACATCTGACGGAGGAGTTCATAGTCATACGGAACATTTGTTTGCGATTTTGGATATGGCAGTGAAAAATGGATTGGACAAGGTTTATATCCACTGTATTTTTGACGGGCGGGACACACCTCCGTCATCAGGCATAGGTTATCTGAAACAATTGCAGGAGAAGATTAAAGAAATCGGCATTGTTAAAATTGCTTCTCTCCACGGTCGTTATTATATTATGGATAGGGATAACGCTTGGGATAGAGTTGAAAAGTCTTATAGAACCTTAGTTTTAGGCGAAGGGGAAAAGGCAGATGACCCGATAACTTATTTGCAAAAATCTTACGATGCATCTGTTACGGATGAATTTATACTACCTTGTGTTATAATGGAAGAAGGGGTGCCAACGGCTTTGGTTAAAGCCAACGATTCTGTTATATTCTACAATTTCAGACCGGATCGCGCAAGGCAAATTACAAGAGCCTTTGTGGATACTGGATTTAACAGCTTTAAGCTTCCAAAAGGCAACTTTCCTCTCCATTATGTATGCTTTACGGAATATGATGCCACAATGCCAAATGTATCCGTAGCTTTTGAGGCTATACCTTTGGAAAATACTTTAGGTGAATATATTTCATCCCTTGGTATGACTCAGCTTAGGATTGCGGAGACCCAAAAGTATGCCCATGTTACATTTTTCTTTAACGGCGGCACGGAAACTGAGTATAACGGTGAGGATAGAGTCCTTATCCCTTCGCCGGAGGTTGCCACATTTGATTTAAAGCCTGAAATGAGTGCGGGGGAAGTTACGGATGAGCTTATAAAGCGCATAAAATCGGGTGCTTATGACCTTATAATAGTAAATTACGCGAACCCTGATATGGTAGGGCATACGGGAGTTTTTGACGCAGCTGTAAGAGGGGTTGAATTTGTTGATGAATGTATCGGGCGCGTAATGGAAGCGGTGCTTGAGGTTAATGCATCGGTTTTCTTATGTGCCGATCACGGTAATTCCGATAAAATGGTGGATTTTAATCTTAAGGAAGATAAATATATACCATTTACGGCACATACTACAAATCCTGTACCTTTTGCAATAATTAATTATCCGGGTGCCAAAGGCATTAAAGAAGGTGGCAAATTATGTGATATAGCCCCGACTTTACTTGATATGATGGATATACCAAAACCAAAAGAAATGACAGGCCATTCATTGCTTGTTAAATAGAATAATTATATAAAAGGAGCTGTTTAAATGAAAGGTTATTTAGAAATTACAGACGTATTTGCAAGAGAAATTATGGATTCCAGAGGCAATCCTACAGTAGAAGTTGAAGTAATAGTAGAAGACGATACAGGTGAGTATATGGGTCGTGCGGCAGTGCCAAGCGGCGCATCTACGGGTGCTTTTGAGGCTGTTGAACTTCGTGACGACGGTGAAAGATATTTAGGCAAAGGGGTTTTAACCGCTGTTGATAATGTAAATGAAATTATTGCTGAAGAAATTATCGGCATGAATGCCCTGGACCAAGTTGCAATTGATAAAATGCTTATTGAGCTTGACGGCACGCCAAACAAAGCTAAGCTTGGTGCCAATGCTATTTTAGGGGTTTCAATGGCTGTGGCTAAAGCGGCGGCCGAAGCTCTTAACTTACCTTTATATCAATATATCGGCGGCGTAAATGCTAAAACCCTTCCTGTACCTATGATGAACATTTTAAACGGCGGACAGCACGCAGATAACACTGTAGATTTTCAAGAGTTTATGATAATGCCTGTAAGTGCCCCGACTTTTTCTGAAGGGCTTAGAATGTGCGCGGAAATTTATCATAATTTGAAAAAAATCCTTAAATCAAAGGGACTTGCCACAGGTCTTGGTGATGAAGGCGGTTTTGCCCCTGACCTTGACACACCCGAAGATGTTTTAGATGTTATACTTGAAGCTATTAAGAAAAGCGGCTATGAGCCAGGCGTGGATATTAAATTAGCACTTGATGTTGCCGCTACGGAAATGTATAAAGACGGTATTTATCATTTTGAAGGGGAAACAAAAGCTAAAGGTCTCAGCGAAATGATTACAAGAACATCCGCTCAAATGGTTGATATGTATGAAGCCCTTTGCAATAAATACCCGCTTATTTCTATAGAAGATGGTCTTGATGAGGATGATTGGGACGGCTGGAAGCTCCTTACCGAAAGGCTTGGGGATAGAATCCAAATAGTTGGGGACGACCTTTTTGTTACCAACCCTGAAAGACTTAAAAAAGGCATTGACACAGGATGCGCTAACTCCATACTTGTTAAAGTAAACCAAATCGGTACTTTAACTGAAACTTTGGACGCAATAGAGCTGGCTAAGCGTAACCAAATGACCGCTGTAATCTCTCACCGTTCGGGAGAGACGGAAGACTCTATAATTGCTGACATAGCAGTTGCGGTAAATGCAGGACAGATTAAAACAGGGGCTCCTGCCCGCTCGGACAGGGTTGCTAAGTATAATCAGCTCCTTAGGATAGAAGAGGAACTTGATGAGGCTGCTTATTATCCTGGTGGGAAGGTTTGGTATAATATACGCATGAAGTAGAAACACTGAGCGAAGAGAAGAGTTTCTACCTTGATTGCGTAACGAGACTTTTCATGGAAAAGTCGAGTAAAAAAATAAGTGTGCATAGTAGAAAATCTATATCAGGTCGGGGAATAAATCTCCGACCTGATATAATACGCACATAAAAAGAAACCCTGAGCGATGGGAAGGGTTTCAACAGACAGGTGCAACGAGACTTTTCAAAATGAAAAGTCGAGTCAGCTTAGGCTATGATAAATATAAGGGGCAATTATACATGAAGAAGCAGGTAAAACTATACATAACCCGCCACGGTGAAACAGAGTACAATAAGGAATACCGTGCCCAAGGCTGGAGCGATTCCCCTCTTACAAAAGAAGGGCGCGATATTGCCGCAAAGCTTGGGCAAGGGCTTAAGGGTATTAAGTTTGATATGGTATATTCAAGCTCATCTAAGAGGGCTATGGACACGGCACAGATTATAATGGATAATATGGGTATAAATTTGCCCCTGCACAGGGATCCGGATTTAAGGGAGCGGGGTCTTGGCAAACTTGAAGGTCAGGTTCTTGGAGCCGGTCCTTGGTATAAGGCAAATGAAGTGGCAGAAGCAGCAGGGCAAAAAGGCAAACTTGACCTTGACGCACTTGATTATCACTATGAAAATATAGACCTTCATACTAAAGTGGAAGTAGAAAAGCCTTATGAGCTTGAAAATTTTGATGAATTTAAAAAAAGGCTCAAAAAAGGCGCGGATAACATCATTGCTAAAGCTCCTGATGGTGAGTCTAATATATTAATAGTCAGCCACGGTATGGCTATTCTTGGTATGATTTATGCTATAACAGGGGATAAATATGCCCCTACTTTTATTGAAAACGCATCTGTAACCTTGATTGAGAATATTGATGGGGTATATTATATCAGTAAAGTTAATGATAAGAGCTATATTGAAGGTTAGATTTTAGCAGCCAAGACTTTTTAAAACTGCGGACAGGGCTTTGCCCCAATTAATTTTTTAACTGTTTTTTTCCAACTGTGGAAAATATATGAATAATAAAAAAATCTCCGGCAATACTATAGTCACCATACTCGAGATTATTCGAGTACGATAATACTGTTTCCTGAGCAAAAATATGGAAAGCGCATATTTTTACTTGGGAGGGCGAAGCCCATAATACAAAACTTTTGAAAAAAATCAGCAAGCTGTTTTTTCAACATTTTTGTATTAGAAACAGTAAAGTATAAGTCGGAGGTGTAGAAATGGACAACAGAAACAAAAGGAACCGCTCCATATTCGAGAAAAGAGGTTTTTATATGGCTCTTTACTCATGTATTGGGGCGGTTCTTGTGCTTGCTATCGGCATAACTTACACTACCATGAATAGGGGTAGAGCAGATACAGTAAGCAGACATATTAGACAAGAAAGCCCACCTTTAGCAAATTTGGCACCAGGGATAGTGGGGTATAATTTGGCAGAGCATAACCACGCCCATAATCACAATCATGTGGATAGGAGCCTTCCGGAATCTAACCATCAAAATGGACAGCCTGTAGAAAATCCGGCAGCAGCACCGGGGCAGACAGATCAGGCAGCAGCTCCACAGCCTGGGGCACCGCCGGCAGGAACACCGGCAGATAACGAGGTTCCCCGAAACGGTACCGCCTATATAGCGGGCGCAGATGCCTTGCCTGTATCATTGCCGATGTCCCAAACTTTGGATGATGTGAGAGCAAGAAACGAAGAGAATCAAGATGCTCCCACTGAAGCGCAGCCTCCCGCGACAGAACAAGCCGTTGCTGAGTGGGATGATGATCCATTAGCCCATGAAGGGGTTTTAGCGGATCCGGTATTTAATATTTTCTCAGGCAGCGATGACATGATCTGGCCTGTAAACGGCGAAATTGTAATGGATTTTAGTATGGACAGGCTGATTCATGATGTAACCCTAAACCAGTTTAGGACAAATGATAAAGTAAGTATAGCAGCCACAATAGGCACTCAGGTTAGGGCTGCCGCTGATGGGATTGTAAGAAGTATAACAACAGACAGGCGATTAGGTAATACAGTAGTAGTAGAGCATGGAAATGGCTGGTTCACTACATACAGCCAGCTGCAAGATCATATTCTTGTAGAAGAAGGAGATGTAGTGGTAGAAGGACAAGTAATTGGCGGCGTAGGTGAACCTAGTATATTCTATACTTTGCTGGGAAGCCATCTTTCATTTAGAGTAATGCGTGATGATACGCCGGTTAATCCTATGATAGTACTATCAACAAACTAAAGTTTGCAGGGGCTGATACATTTGTGTCAGCCCTTCTATAGTCCTTTCTTCTCGACCTCATTTCAAATGAAACTGAGGTTTCCGCACCGATTAACAGTTTTTCTTTCTGACGCACTTTTGCAGGCAAGGCGATAAAATGAGTCCCATCACCCATAGGCAATAAAGATGTTGCCCAAGCGGAGCTGCCTATTTTTGCCGTAACTGCAATTAGACCACGATCCGCAAGGAACTCTAAAGGCTTACTTAAATCCGTTGGTACTGATACATAATGCCAGCCTTTTTCCCGCTCAAACAGTTCAACCTTTGCCGTAAAGGTACTATCCATCATAAATCACCTTTTCCTCCTGCATACAAAAATAATCTCACGACCTTCCGGGACGCATGGGCTTTTATCATACCATGAAAACTCTTCCGCTACAACAAATCCACATTTTTCCACTAAAGCGCGAAGCTGGGAGCTATAATAATATTTCATTTGCAGGGGTTCGACTAATCTTTCTGTACGTCCATCAGGGTAGTTAACAACATATACAAGGCTTGGGTAGAGAATTTGGTTTTGGGTGTCAATTTTCTCACGAATTTCGTAACGCCTTATACATATGCCGCTTTTTTCGTCCGTTATTTTGCCGATAAAACTTTCCACCCGGCACCGAGTGCGAATTTAAACTTCCATAAGTTTAGAATATAGTTTAAATTCGCACCAGCTTTCGTCAAGAGGGTTTTTGTAGGGGTTAAAAACATTTAGGATGAAAATGCCGTCGTCCGTTAAATGCTCTCGGGCGCAATTAAGGGTATTTTCAATATCGTCCTGTGCCGTTACAGCTTGGAAAGCACGGAAAGGAGCTGTAATCAGCACGAATTTCTGCCCCAAAGAAAAGTCAGCCATATTGTCGTGGATGATTTTTACACGGTTAGTCAGTTCCGGATGCTTTGCCACTTCTTTTGCCAGTTTTTCCCTAAAAATACCCAACATATCCTGTGATAAATCCAGTCCTATGATGTTAAAGCCTTCTTTAGCCAAAGACAGTGCAACCCTCCCTGTGCCGCAGCCAAGTTCGAGGATTTTGCCGCCTTCACCACACTGCTGCTTCGCATACTCAATATAAAAGGGGATATCCGGCAAGGGCTGGTTCTTTTCGTGTTCTATATCGTATATCCACGCAGTTTGACGCCATAAATTTTTATTTTTATTGCTTTCCATTAGATTTTCCTCCCAACATACATTAAATGTTCCGACCAGCTTAAAAGTTCCTCCCGCTCCCAAGTTTTTTCGCATAATGAAAGCCATAAATCAATTATTTCTTTTGGCTGAGACATAATGTTGCTCTCACAGGGGGATGTAAGCCCTTCTTGCCCGAAAAGATGGAGCAGCTCAAGAGGGAACTGTGCCATAAAAGGCAGTACTTCACTTTGTTCAATGAAAAAAGCTTGTGTAAAAGCCGCTCCCCCTTTGCTTTTTTTATTAATGAAACTTTCCAAAAATCCCGATTCAAAGGAGTCGGTAGATGCAACATATTCAGGGGCAAACTTCATGCAATAGATGATGCCGCCCATCATGCTGATGAATGAAACAAAAATGACCCCACCCGGCTTAAGCAAGTTTAGTGCCGCGTTGACTGCTTTTATGCGGTCAGCCTCTTCTAATAAATGGTACAAAGGACCCATGAGGAGTATATAGTCAAACTGTTCATTAACCAATTTATCAGCTTCACGGGCATCACCTGTTATTGTTTGTATGTAAAGCCCTTGCTGTGCGGATTGCGCCTTTGCAAATTTAGTATTCTCCTCTGATAAGTCAAACAAAGTTACATTACAGCCTTTCTCCGCAAGGTATAATGAATACCGCCCGGGACCGCCACCAATGTCAAGGACTTTGTCCTCTGGTTTTATATACCGCTCAAGCATACGGCAGGTTAAAAGAAACTCCGGACGGTTGGCTATACGCATCCATTCAACTTCAACACCATTGTTGTAAAAATCCCGTACTGTTTTTGTTGTTGTATCCATCATGTTTTCCTCCTAAAAATAAAAAAGCGACTAAGGTTTAAATGCCTTAGCCACTTGATGGTTTTATAATATGAGTACAATAACTATGTATCATTTATAAAAAGCCAAAAGGACTAAGCCTGTGAACGGATTATTCCCAGACATAGTCCATTTATCAAAATTACGAACTTGCGTAAAATTATTCACAATGCTTACTCCTTTCTAAACAATTAGAATTATAGTATCATAGGTAGAGTGAAAAAGCAATACTAACCTTACTCCATCCAGCCTTTAAGTTTCTCATGTGCTACTTTAAGCTCTTCGATAATATTTATTTTTTGCGGGCATTTTGGTTCACATTCGCCGCAGCCTACACATTTATCAGCTGATTTGCCGCCATTTGTTTGGAACATATATGTCCTTCTTGGCTGGTCAAAACTTTCAAACATCATACCTTCGTTATATTTTGAAAAAGTGCCGGGAATATCAACATTATACGGGCAAGGCATACAATAGTCGCAGGTAGTGCACGGCACTGTGACTATAGATTTATATGCAGCCCTAGCTTGTACGATTATATTTTTTTCTTTATCGTTTAAGCAATTTGGAATCATATCAGGCTTACTAAAAAGCTCAATATTTTCTTTAAGCTGCTCCATGGTTGTCATACCGCTTAAAATTGTATTTACTTGAGGTAAATTTACAAGGTGGCGGAAAGCCCATTCAGCCGGCTTTCTATCCTTGTCATAGGAATCATAAATTGTTTTAACACTCTTAGGCGCATTGGCAAGACCGCCTCCGCGAAGAGGCTCCATAATAGCAACCGCTAAGCCTTTTTCAGCGGCGTCAAATACAGCCTGCTCAGTAACCTCATAGTCAATATCAAGCATATTTTGCTGGAGAAGGCACATATCCCAAGGCACGTGATGAAGTGCTTCTTTAAACAAATCATAAGGACCATGGATAGAAAAGCCTACAGCACCTACAAGCCCTTCTTCTTTAAATTTGAAAAATTGCTCGCAAATTTTTCTGGCTTTCATTTCTTCCCAACTGTTTGATGCAATCATATGGACTATGTAAATATCTATATAATCCGTTCTAAGCTTTTTAAGGGTAAGTTCTAAATTTTTGCGGATATCCGCATCCGTTTCCATAAGGCGCAGAGGTAGTTTTGTGGCTATTTTAACTTTTTTGCGAAGCTCCCCTTCAAGTGCTTCCCCTAATATTTCTTCAGAGGTTTGTTTATGGTATACAAAAGCGGTATCGAAATAATTTACACCGTTTTGGGCAGCATAGCGGATAAGCTCATAGGCTTTTTCCCTATCAACGGGCGCGCTGTCAGGTGCGTGTCCTACCATTCGCGGCAAACGCATACAGCCCATGCCTAAAAGCGATACTTCATAGCCCAAATTGCCAAACTTACGATATTGCATTTGATTTCCTCCTTATTAATTCTTGGCAACGGTACACAACCTCATTCCGCCATCTTTAACTTAAATTTTCCGAAATTCATCGTCACGAGCGAAGTTCATGTACTTCGCTCCAGTACTGCACTTCGCGCACTTCTCGACTTTCGAAAAATTTAAGATAAATCTGACGAAAGCAGGTTATGCACCGTTACCTTTTCATCATGTTCACAGTATACATCAATCGACAAACAAAAACAATAATTTTAGGCTGTTAATTTCTCAAATATGTGTTATCATATTATCAAAAGATGCTGTAAAGAAAAAATCCAAAGAGATATGAGTGATAATATGGACAATGAAAAAACTGCTAACACTGCACCGGCAGATCTTAATAAAATAATAATGCAAAGGAAATTTACATGTCCTGTTTGTAATGGCAATTTTGAAAATTGGGATGTGGCATCCTATAAAGTTCGTATTGTAAGAAGTGATACGGATTTGCGTAATTATTTTGCACCTTATGACCCGATGTATTATGCAGTTGTAATTTGCTACTGGTGCGGATACAGTGCACAGCGCAGCGATTTTAGCCAAATTCTCCCTAAGCAAATAAAGCTTATAAGAGAAAAAATTACGCCAAATTTTGTACCTAGCACATATCCTCAAATTTATGATGTAGATATAGCTATTGAAAGATATAAGCTGGCTTTGCAATGCACAGATGCAAAAGAAGGTAAAATAAGCGAGAAGGCTATGATATGTCTTAGGCTTTCTTGGCTTTACAGGGATAAAGATGATGAGGAGAGCGAAAAGACTTACAGAGAAGAGGCTCTTAAGGGACTCCTCCAGGCTTTTGAAACTGAGAGATTTCCCATAGCCGGAATGGATCATGCTACAATGGACTATTTAATTGGTGAGCTGTACCGCCGTTGCGGAAACTTGGAGGAAGCCTCTAAACATATAGGTAAAGTAATAGTCTTAAGAGGTATAGCCAGTAGACTTAAAGAGCGGGCATTAGATGTTAAAGACCTTATATTACAAGAAAAAGCTGTATTAGAAAATCCGGTAGAGGAAAATGAAGATAGTAAAGAATAAAAAATCCCATTTGTATTATGAATCGGTTGCAAGCTGGGCTTTGCCCGCTTGCAACCGATTCTACATATCGTAAATTTGTTAAAAGAGAGTGCACAGCACACGGTCTTTTAACGAAAATATTATTATACTACACCCTGAGCTATCATAGCCTCAGCAACTTTATAGAACCCTGCTACATTGGCACCAAGTACATAATTACCTTCCGCACCAACTTTTTTAGCTGCTTCATCAAGGTTTTTGAAGATATTAACCATAATACCTTGAAGTTTTTGATCAACTTCTTCAAAAGTCCAGCTAAGTCTCATTGAATTTTGGCTCATTTCCATAGCTGATGTAGCTACGCCGCCTGCGTTTGCTGCTTTTGCAGGTGCAAATAAAACTTTGTTTGCCATGAAATATTCAACAGCGTCAAGACTTGAAGGCATATTTGCACCCTCGCCAACAGCCGTACAGCCATTAGCAACAAGTGCCTTAGCATCATCAATAAGAAGCTCGTTTTGAGTAGCGCAAGGAAGAGCGATGTCACATTTAACGCCCCAAACACCTTTACCTTCGGTATATTTCGCGTTTGGACGATATTTAAGGTATTCACTTATTCTGCCGCGCTCGATTTCTTTAATTTGAATAACAGCGTCAACATCAACGCCGGCTTCGTCATAAATCCAGCCGTTAGAATCGCTCATAGTAACAACTTTGCCGCCAAGCTCCTGAGCTTTTTGTGCCGTGTAGATGGCAACATTACCGGAACCGGAAACAGTACAAACTTTACCATCGATATTGGTGCCGTTTGCTTTTAGCATTTCATTTACAAGATAAATAAGACCAAAGCCTGTAGCTTCTTTTCTCGCAAGAGAGCCGCCGTAGGTAAGCCCTTTACCTGTGATAAAGCCTTCATAAGAGTCAGTAAGCTTTTTAAATTGACCGTACATAAAACCAATTTCTCTGGCTGTAACGCCTATATCTCCTGCAGGAACGTCTATATCCTGCCCTAAGTACTTGTAAAGCTCATTCATAAAGTTGTGGCAGAATCTCATAACTTCTTGCTCAGATTTGCCTTTAGGGTCAAAGTCAGAACCGCCTTTAGCACCGCCGATTGGAAGACCTGTAAGAGAGTTTTTAAAAATCTGCTCAAAGCCTAAGAATTTTACAACACTCAAATTAACAGAAGGATGGAAACGATTGCCGCCTTTGTAGGGACCTAAGGCGTTGTTATACTGTACCCTGTAGCCTCTGTTTACATGGACTTGTCCTTTGTCATCAACCCAAGGTACGCGGAATATTATTTGTCTGTCCGGCTCAATAAGTCTTTCTAAAACACCATATTTTTCATACTTAGAGTCAGCTTCAACTGCAACCCTAATTGTGTCTAAAACTTCTGTTGCCGCTTGAATAAATTCCGGTTGAGCTGCGTGTAACTCTTTTACATTTTTAAGCACATTGTCAATGTAAGACATTTCTAACCTCCTAATATAATTATATATTAAATATTAATTGCCGTGATTGAAGAGTGCTGCAAATCTTTCTTAATACTCCGGTTCGATAAGACCATATGCATTATCTTTTCTTCTATATACTACATTAACCTCGTCTGTTTCAGTATTTCTGAAAACAAAAAAGCTGTGACCTAAAAGCTCCATATTCATAACTGCTTCTTCCGCATCCATTGGCTTTAAGGCGAATTTCTTAGAGCGCTTTATGACTATGCTGTTTTCGTTTTCCTGCTCCTCATCGTCATAATACTCATCGTTTTGAGGTGCTAAATACGCAAGAAGTTCTTCTTTAAAATTAGGGTCTATTTTAGCTTTTCTGCTTAACCTGCTTTTAAACTTAAGCATCTGTTTTTCTAAAATATCAACTACTTGATCCAGAGCCGTTTGTATATCAGTATCAGCAACTTCAGCCCTTAAGGTGTTTTTCTTCAAAGGGATGGTAATCTCAATCTTATTTTCGGACTTGATTGAGGTAAAGGTCACAAAAACCTCGCTGTTTTCGGGAATAAATTTGGAAAGCCTGTCAAGTTTATCCGTGGTTTTTTGTTTAAGAGCTTCGCCAACAGTAATGCCCTTGCCTGTGAATGAGTAACGCATATAAACGCCTCCCTTACATAATACTAAAATTATAGCGACTATGCCTATAGTCGAATCCACTATATACACAGATTATAAATCAAACAAATAAAAATTGCCATAATATTTTGTTAAATACTTCTAACAAATGGTTCTAAATTTGTAATAATGCTATAGAAAAGCCGTATAAATTTCTGTGGATAATGTGGAAAACTCTGTGTATAACTTATTTTGCCCCATTTTCTCTGTGGACAAAGATTTTATCTGGCGCAAGCAATATCTAAAAGCTCTGATAAATTAGAAACCCCATAAATCCTCATATCTTTAGGTTTTTTAAGCCCTTTGCAATTAGATTTTGGCAATATACATTCATCAAATCCAAGTTTAAAGCTCTCAACAAGACGTGCCTCAGTCATATTGACGGCACGCAGCTCTCCCGCCAGACCTATTTCGCCAAATATAGCCATATTGGAAGGCGTAGGTACATTTCTAAAATTTGAGGCAATGGCCGCCGCAATAGCAGCATCTAAAGCGGGTTCGGCAATCCTTATGCCCCCTGCAATATTTATATAGCTGTCACAGCGGCTTAGGTTCATACCGGCACGCTTTTCAAGTACAGCCATAAGCATTGCGACCCTATTATAGTCTGTACCGCTTACATTTTGGCGGGGCATATTAAAATTTGTATTTGTAACGAGAGCCTGAACCTCCGCAAGTATAGGTCTCGAGCCTGATACAGCGCAAGTTATAACTGAGCCTGAAACATTTGCCGGTCTGCCTGAAAGCATATATTCGGAAGGGTTTAAAATTTCCTTAAGCCCCTCCCCTGCCATTTCAAAAACACCTATTTCATTGGTTTGACCGAAACGGTTTTTAACCGCACGTATAAGTCTGTAGGATGCCTGCTTTTCCCCTTCAAAGTATAAAACAGTATCAACCATATGTTCAAGTATTTTAGGTCCCGCAAGAGAACCTTCCTTAGTGACATGACCAACAATTATTGTTGAAATACCCTTTTGTTTACTTAGATGCATGAAGTGAGCCGTTGCTTCCCTAACTTGGGTTACACTGCCCGGAGACGAAGATAAAGTGCCGGAATACACTGTTTGTATAGAGTCTATTATCAACATATCAGGTGATACATTGCTTACGGCAGCTAATATCGCTTCCATATTCGTTTCAGCCAATATCATAAGATTGGGAGTTGTTATAGAAAGCCTGTTTGCGCGGAGTTTTATTTGGCTTACGCTTTCTTCGCCGGATACATATAGAATTCTTTTACCTTGTTCCCCTATAGTTTGGCAAATTTGAAGTATTAAAGTAGATTTTCCAACTCCAGGATCTCCTCCTACTAAAATAAGAGAGCCTTCAACAATACCACCTGACAAGACTCTGTCAAGCTCCCCTATTTTGGTGGAAATACGCTCTTCTTTCATTGAATCTATACTTTCAAGGGTGTGTATGGAACTGGGGGCTATATTGTCTTTAGTGCCGCTGCCATAGCGCACGCCAGACATATCCTCCCTCTCAAAAAAAGAGTTGAAGGCACCACATTTAACACAGCGGCCAAGCCATTTTACTGACTCGTAGCCACATGAGTCACATTCGAATATGCTTTTTTGTTTAGCAGCTTTAGCCATATTTTACCTACACTTCATAATCGTTTTTTAAATCTTTTATAGCATTATAAACAGAGGATAACTCCTCTTTGTGTATATCTAATATACGTGAAATCCGCTCTTCCATAATTTCCTGATTTTCGCTGAAATCAAAGGCTGCTTCCCATATAGGATTATAGCCGGAGTCGTCTTCTTCGGCAAGGTTACACACTTCCAACAGACTGTCTGTATCATAATAATCAAGCACAGCAGGAAATTCCCATTCTTCTAAATCCCGCTCTGTGGTAAGACGCATATACACAGTGGTTTTAGCATTTTCCTCAAGGGCGAATATATTGTATATTAGATTTTCATGGAACTCGACAGAGTAGCTGCCAAGTTCCCGCTCCAAAAAGCCTGTCCCTTTATTTTTTAACATTATTACGATTACAGTTTCATCCATAAAAAAGGGCACTCCTTTGGGTAAAGTTCCGGCAATGATGCATAACTAGTTTCAGACCATTTTGGTCTTAAACGACTATGTTGCTTTTTACTTCAACTTAGGTTATGCACTGTTGCCTTCTATGTGCTCACAGTATAACCGATTAATTTATGCTAGGTCAAGGATAGTCGAACAATGCGCGCAAGGTTCGACTATCCTTGACCTAGTCAAACAACCAATAAAGGCAGTCGGCGGATAATTCAAAGCCAATCTTTTTATGAAGGGCAATTGACGCTGTATTAGGAGGGTTGACTTGGGCAAAAGGAATGTCACCACGTTCCAGAAAAATATTTACCATATAGCTTTCAAGCTCTAGGGCAAAGCCTTGTCTCCTAAACTTTTCAAGGACTTTTAATATGCCTATAGACCCTTCCTCGTGGGTACCTGCAAAGCCGCAAAGTTCGTCATTTATAAAGCTGCCGTAAATCGCAGATGTACTAAGACGTCTTTTTAGATAATCGTAATCCACATCGTCGTGGTAATGCTCGTAAACTAAATCCAGGTGAGAGAGATTTAAAGGCTGTATATCTAAACGCCTCTGCTCTATTTTTATAGGCACTTTTTTTGTATAAACCGCTTGAAAGTTTTCCATGCATTTTCTATAATTGTGTTTTTTATGAAGATAAACAGCTATGTCTTTTTGAAAAACGCAAACAAGATTTTGCCTGCCTGCTTTATCAAATAGCTCTCGCCCCTTGTTAAAATCAGTGATTGAGAGCATATAAGCGTTACTTTCCGTCTCTCTAAAGAAAACACCGTCGTCCTTAGCATAAAATATATCGGCGGTGCCTCTTTTTATGGGAAAAATCATGCTCATGTGAAACAAGCTGTTTTTTTCAAGGTATTTTAGAGCTTTTTCTTTCATTTTTGCACTCCTCCTTATATTATGAAGTATAATGCTATTAAATTTTGTTTGCAACAAAATTTATCCACACCTCGACTCCTTTGGAATCGAGGTGTGAGGCGTTCGTATAATTTTAAAATTTACTCACTATAGCATATTGAAAAAAATGGGGAAAGAGGTTAAAATTGTTATAATCACTTAAGAACCTGTATTCATAGATGGATTACAGATTCTATCACAACGGAGGAATTTCTATGAAAAATATAATTTTAGGCAGGACAGGCATTGAAGTTACTGAATTGTGCTTTGGCGCACTGCCTTGCGGTCCATTACAAAAAAACCTGTCGGTAGAAGAAGGGGGCGAATGTATTGCCCATGCCCTTGAGCTTGGGGTTACTATGGTTGATACCGCTCAAATGTATAACACTTACGCAATGGTAAAATACGCTATGGACAAAACCGGCAAAAGACCTGTTATTTCCACAAAATCCGCGGCGGCTACTTATGAAGATATGGAAAAGGCTATCAATGAAGCTTTGGAGAAAATGACCCTGGATAAAATTGATATTATGCTCCTTCACGCCGCTAGGGTAGATGATAATTTATTTGAAATCAGAGAAGGCGCATGGCAATGCATGAAAGATTATAAAGCAAAGGGGCTTATAAAAGCTATCGGCGTTGCAACCCACTCTGTCCGTACTGTTAGAAAGGCGGCTTCATTAGAAGAGGTTGATGTGGTATTCCCTCTTATTAATAAAATAGGCCGCGGCATAATTCATGGTACTCATGAGGAAATGGAGAAAGCCATAGAAGAGTGCTTTGCAAACAACAAAGGCATTTATTTTATGAAAGCTTTTGCCGGAGGATTTTTGCTAAATAAATATGATGAAGCTATGAAATATTGCATGGATCTTTCAAAAGGGCGCGCTGTATTGGTTTTAGGTATGGTTGCAAAGGCTGAGGTGGATATGAATATTTCCTATATCACAGGTAAAAATGTAGAAAAGGAAATAGAGACCTTAAAAAGTGCCTCTGAGAAGTATTTTATCGTGGTAAAAGGGCTTTGCTCTGCTTGCGGTAAATGTATAGAAGCTTGCCATTCCGATGCTATTGTTATGGATGAAAAAGCGGCAATTGATAAAGATAAATGTGTAACTTGCGGATATTGTGTTGGCGCTTGCCCTGAATTTGCTATTAGGATGATATAGGCGCAGCCTTTTGTGAAAATGCAGCTTGACTTCGTCGCGCTGCTTCCTCGCCGCAACCCTAATGACTGCAACGATTAACAAGGAGAATATTTATGATTAGAACACGTTTTGCTCCAAGTCCTACGGGATATATGCATATAGGTAATTTACGGACGGCTCTTTATGAGTATCTTATTGCTAAGCGGGAGGGAGGCAAATTCCTTCTGCGTATAGAAGATACGGATGCTGAGCGTTTTGTTGAAGGGGCAGTTGATGTAATTTACAACACCCTTAAAATGGTTAATCTTAAACATGATGAAGGTCCGGATATAGGTGGTCCTTACGGTCCTTATGTTCAAAGTGAAAGAAAAGATATATATGTTGAGTATGCCAAAAAGCTGATTGATACAGGCGCGGCTTATTACTGTTTTTGTTCAAAGGCGCGGCTTGAGTCTTTGCCTAAAAAAAGTGAGGACATAGGCGGCTATGATAATCATTGCCGTGGTTTAGACCCTTCGGAGAATTTGAGGAAGGGTTTGGGCTATGTTATCCGACAAATGATACCCGAGGGGCAAACTACCTTTAACGATCTTGTATTTGGAGATATAACCGTTGATAATGAAGAGCTTGACGACCAGATTTTGATTAAAGGGGATGGTCTCCCAACTTATAATTTCGCTAATGTAGTTGATGATCATTTAATGGAGATAACCCATGTTGTACGCGGGGTTGAGTATTTATCAAGTGCCCCTAAGTATAATCTTTTGTACGAGGCTTTTGGCTGGGAGGTGCCTGCCTATGTTCATCTGACTCATATAGTAGGTCAGGATGGTGCAAAGCTTTCTAAACGCCGCGGGGATGCTTCTTTTGAGGATTTACTTGCACTTGGCTATTTGCCGGAAGCGATAATGAATTATATTGCCCTGCTTGGCTGGAGCCCCGGTGATACCCGTGAGTTTTTTACTCTTTCAGAGCTTACGGAAGCCTTTGATATTAAGGGCTTAAGTAAGTCTCCATCCGCTTTTGATATTACCAAGCTAACATGGATGAATGGGGAATATTTCAAAAAAATGGAAGGGGATAAATTTTATGAAATGGCACTGCCTGTGCTGAAAGAGGCTGTTAAAAAAGAAGGGGTAGACTTTAAAGCCCTTGCTGAAATAGTAAAAACCCGTATAAGCTTCCTTAAGGATATTCCCGAGTTATTGGATTTTATTGATTGTTTGCCTGAATACGAAACTGACCTTTACATCCATAAAAAGATGAAAACCGACGAGGCTATATCATTAGAGTCTCTTAGGACAGTTATCATTTACGCAGAAAACCGCCAAGAGCCATGGGAAAATGATGCAATTTTTGCGGAGCTTACGGAACTTGCCGAAAAAGAGGGGCTAAAAAATGGGCAAATCCTTTGGCCTATAAGAACAGCTCTTTCAGGGAAGCCAACATCCCCATGCGGTGCCTCTGAGCTTATGGTTTTATTTGGCAAGGACGAGTCTGTAAGGCGTATGAAAAAAGGTGTTGAGCTTTTGGGTAAATAGGGTTATACTGTATATATATGCTGTATATATACTATAAAAATGCTCACATTATATTTTATAAGGAGGTTTATTATGAAAAAAGTTGTATTGTATGGAAGTCCTCATTGACCGACCTGTGATCCGGCGAAAGAGGTTCTTTCCCAGAAAAATGTTAATTTTGCTTATGCGGATATTACATCTAATATGTTATCCCTTAAACAGTTTTTGAAAATTAGAGACAATAATGAAAGTCACAAAGAAGCCAAAGAAAATGGCAGGGTCGGCATACCAACTTTATCTGTAGACGGTGAAACTTACATCCTCGCAGGGGCGGAAGATACTGAAAAGATGATAAACGAGCTAAACCTAGTTTAATAATTTTGCAAAAGAGAGACTTTGACAAGATAACAACTTGAAAGCCTCCTATTTGGAGGCTTTTTAATAAGAGATATACAACTACAATGGAGGTTATTTTATGTACAATTTCAATGTAATAAAAGACACAGACCCTGAAGTGTTTGCTGCACTTGATAATGAGCTTTCACGCCAAAGGACGAATATAGAGCTTATTGCATCTGAGAACTTCGTATCAAAAGCTGTTTTGGCGGCGGCAGGTTCTCACCTTACTAATAAATACGCCGAAGGTTATCCCGGCAAAAGATATTATGGCGGCTGTGAATATGTTGATGACTCTGAAACACTTGCTATTGAGCGTGCTAAAAAGATTTTTGGTGCGGATCATGCTAATGTTCAGCCTCACTCAGGGGCGCAAGCTAATATGGCAGTACTTTTTGCCGAATTAAAGCCAGGTGACAAAATCATGGGGATGAATTTAGACCACGGCGGGCATCTTACCCATGGTCATCCTTTAACTTTTTCCGGTAAATATTTTGAAGT
Source organism: Defluviitaleaceae bacterium (assembly GCA_009779915.1). Classification (GTDB taxonomy): domain Bacteria; phylum Bacillota; class Clostridia; order Lachnospirales; family UBA5962; genus WRBA01. The sequence goes on from WRBA01000003.1 coordinate 83,413, forward strand.
TGTAGCTTATGGTGTTGAGGAAGGCTCACAAGTACTTGACTACGATAAGGTTCGTGCTATTGCTAAGGCTGAAATGCCGAAAATGATAATCGCAGGTGCCAGTGCGTATCCAAGGACACTTAATTTCAAAGCATTTGGGGATATCGCTAAAGAAATCGGTGCGGTTTTAATGGTTGACATGGCTCATATTGCAGGGCTTGTAGCTGCAGGCTTACATGAAAATCCTGTACCCCACGCGCAGTACGTAACAAGCACAACCCATAAAACCCTTAGAGGACCAAGAGGCGGACTTATCCTTTGCAAACAAGATTACGCCAAAGCTATTGACCGCTCGGTGTTCCCCGGGCTTCAAGGCGGGCCGTTAGAGCATATTATTGCTGCTAAAGCCGTATGTTTTGGTGAGGCACTTCAGCCTGCATACAAAGATTATATGAAACAAGTTGTTAAAAACGCTAAAGTCCTTGCTGAAACTCTTATGGCAAACGGTATTGATATTGTTTCCGGCGGCACGGATACCCATCTTTTACTTGTTGATCTTAGAAGTATAGGTATTACAGGCAAGGTAGCGGAGAAACTTCTTGATGAGGTTCATATTACTTGTAATAAAAACACTATCCCCTTTGACCCGCAAAAGCCAATGGTTACAAGCGGTATAAGGCTTGGTACACCTGCTATGACATCCCGCGGCATGAAAGAAAATGACGCAGCCCAAATAGCTGAAATTATTGCGGCTGTCCTTAAGGGCGGAGATAAGGACGAGGCTATTCGGAAAGTTAAGGCGATTACTGATAAGTTTGCTCTTTATCCGGAGATTTAGATTCAGAGGGTACCATGAAAATTGTAAATATAAACACATTAAATGAATCACAGCTTAATCAGGCGGCACAAATGCTGGTTGATGCGTTTCCCCATTCTTGGGAAACCCTTGATAAAGGGCTGTTTGAAATAAATGGACGGTGGAGTGAGCCAGACACCTTATTCCTTGCCGCGATTATTGACGGGGAAGTTGCCGGTTGGTGTGGTATACTGCCTCAATATAGCGGCAATGTATTTGAACTGCATCCCTTAGTTGTGCGGGCAGATGTAAGGGGACAAGGTATTGGCAGGTTGTTAGTCGAGGCGATTTCAAAGGCTGCTAAGGATAAAGGGGGCAAAACTCTTTGGCTTGGTGCTGATGACGAGAGAGAGGGTGGGGAAACATCTTTTGCCAATACTGATCTCTATGATGATTTGCCAAGGCGTATAAAAGAATTTGACCACGGTACCCACCAAGCTGCCTTTTATATGAAGCTTGGGTTTAAAATAGTCGGCGTTTTGCCTGATGCAAACGGGATTGGCAAGCCGGATATTTTTCTTGCTAAATCATTGTAATATACTCATCTGTGTGACTATACAAGTTAATGCACTATAATAGAACAGGCTGGAGATTAAGCTCCAGCCTGTTTGTCATTTTACCTGCCTGAACGGTTATTTGACCGCGGCTTAGGTACACGGACAACATTTCTATACAAAAATGCGTCTTTTCTGTTTGTCAAATTAAAACTGCCCTTACGGATATAATCGCAGGCAACCTCGTTAAAACGTACAGATTTTAGCTGACCTCTTTTAACCATCATAATAGAGGTTGAAAGGACGGCGGATATGCCTATAGAGCCTAGTACAGTAGTTTGGGTTAATCCTGTTAAAAGCCAAGCCATAATAATTAACACAACAGCCGATACAGCGGCAATGGCAATGAGCCTGCGCCAGAAAATGCCCCAATCCATAGGCAAGTCTCCTACAAATTTGCCGCTTTGCCCGTTCATGGCAAACATATAATTTTTATCTCGCCATGTAACATTCATAAGCCAAATAGGCAAAAGGGCGTATGTAACATTGCTTTTATTTAAGTATACTCCACGGTATTTTGGCGTAACGGTGGAGTATCCGGTTACAGTGTTTGTAAAAGCCACTTCCGTACTTTTTCTAATGCGCTGGTCGGCACGCTTCTTACAATGATCGGCGCAAAAATCAAATTTATCAGCCATATACCCTGCTAAGAAAGCGGTTCGGAAAGGTGTCGCTTCCCTTATATCAAAAGGTTCAATAGATTCCATTAAATCATTTGGCACTTTAGCGGAAGCATCAACGGGGACAGCATCATAAGCCATATCACCTTGGCGGACAACGTTAAAATGGTTGGTTTCAGTGTAAATATATCTTGTATCGCTCCAAGTGCGGACTTTTGTTGCGCCAAAACGCATAGAGGCATTTAAATCCGCGTCAAAAAGCCAGAAGGGGACGTATAAGCCTTTTACCTCATCTAAGGTTTTGGTTGTTTTAAAGCATCTTGGCAGTAAAGCTTTGTCGCTTAAATGCTTTAAAAGAGCTTCCTTTGCCGCTTCTTTACTTAGTTTAAAAGGTATTATAGTATCAGGTTTAACACAGCCTGATAGCTGACCTTTTAGTACAACAGGGTTGCCGCAGTATGGGCAGCTTGTAGCTGCCGTGTTTTCCTCTGCAATTATCTCGCCGGCGCAGGAATTACAGGAATACAGGCGCATACTTTCCTGCTCACCTTCGCCCCAAGGTGTATCATCGTGTCCGGACCATTCGATTTCGCTTGCTTCACCTGTTTCATCCTTAACGGAGTCGCAATAATCCTTAAAAGCCTCAACTTCAAAGGTAGAGTCGCAAAAAGGGCATTTCATCTGCTGGATGCCGCTGTCAAAGTTAAGTGCCCCGTCGCAATTTAGACATTTATAGTCCATTAATACCATAATGATATCCCCCTATGGTCTTGGTTTTCCGCATTCGGCACAAAAACGACCGGTGTTAGCCGTGCCGCATGAACAAGTCCAATTCTCATTGGCTGGTCTGGGAGTACCGCATTCTGAACAAAAACGCCCCGTATTAGCCGTGCCGCATGAACAAGCCCAATTTTGTTCAGCCGGTTTTGGTGTGCCGCATTCTGAACAGAAACGCCCGGTATTGGCAATGCCGCATGGACAACTCCAATTATTACCTTCTGACGCTCCTGTGGGAGGTGGTGCTTGCTGCTGTGCGGCTTGGTTTTGCTGATTCATGGCAAAGAAGTTTTGGGCGTTCATGCCGCCGGCTTGTTGTGCCATACCCATACCTAAAAATCCTGTCATAGCTCCTCCGGGATTTTCGCCGGCGGATCTCATAGCATCAGCCTGAGCACTTACAAGTGCCGCCCCAGCCATGCCAGGGTCACGCATTACAGCTTTTCTTTGCAGCTGTTTAATCATATCCTCATCTTCTTTTGGTGCCGAAAGGGAGTTAATTGCAACAGAAATAACTTCAAGCCCACGAAGGCTGCCCCATTGCTCCGATAAAGCAGCGTTAATTGCCTCGGACAGCTCCGTCGTATGCCCGGGGATTGCGGAGTAGCGCATACCCATAGCGGACATTCTCGCAAAGGCAGGCTTTAAGGCACTTATAAATTCACTTCTAAGCTGGTTTTCAAGGGTGTCCCTTGTATAATCCCTCTCAACATTGCCTGATACATTGGTGTAAAACAACAATGGGTTTGCCATTTTGAAAGAGAAAACCCCATTACAGCGCAATGATATATCAATATCTAATCCAATATTTGTATCAACCACTCTGAAAGGAATGGGAGTGGACGTACCGAATTTATTATTTATCAGTTCCTTAATATTAAAATAGTAAACTCTTTGATCCTTCGCTGTTTCGCCGCCGTGGGCAAAACGCCTGCCAATGGTTTTAAAAGTATCCACAATACTTGTGCCTAAAGAGCCTGAAAAAACACTCGGCTCTGAAGATGAATCCCAAGTAAACTGCCCCGGCTCGGCGCATATTTCAACAACACGACCTTGCTCAACAATCATCATACATTGCCCATCTGCAACGGCAATACCACTTCCGTTGGAGATAATATTATCATTGCCTCTGTTTGCGCTCCGCCCGGATACTCGTTTTTGCCCTTTTGTTACAAGGACTGTATCAGGTATGGAATCCTGGTAAAAAAACTCAAGCCATTGGTCGGATATTGTACCGCCTATGGCACTTCCGGCTGCTCTTATTAACCCCATATGTATGTTCCTCCTAATTAAAATTGAAATTGAGGGTGTATATATTATTAAATGTATTATATATAATACTACATTTATATCAAATTCACAATAGCTAAGTGTTACCTTTTTTGTGCCCGGGCTTTAAAAAGCTTAATAGCAAAATAAGTTACAAGCATAATCATTGCAGGACCGGCAATCAAGTTTATGATGACAGATATTATTGCGTCAAAGCCCCAACCAAAACGTATAAACCCCCTTGAGCGAAACGGCACCAAAAAAAACGCTAACAGTGACGGCAGATAAATAAATATAAAAGACTTTCGTATTTTTTCAAAATAAAATATGATTAAACCAATTATCCCCAAAGCTAAAATAATATAAAAAAGCCCTGATAAATTATCCATATCCCGACCGGAAACTAAGCCGTCATCCGCAAACAAAACCAAAATATCGAAAGCAATATCAGGGTCAATGGCAAACCTAAATAGGAGGGAATATAAAAATGAGACAAATGCCAGCAAAAATCTTTTTTTAACTAAAGGCACGATTTACACCTCCACTTTTTATTAGACCTTGACACAGCAGAATGGAATATATGCCGAAAAGATGGTGGGATGAGGTTAGTGGACAGGTCTATTATACCTGTCTACTCTACAGCAGAGTCAACAACCCCGCCGCAGATAATATTGCCCATTAGGTCATAAAAAACTGCCGATTGCCCCGGCGTTATTGCACGCTGCTTTTCATCAAAGCGGCAAATGATTTTGTTATTCTCAACCCTTAGGCGGCATTTAGCAGGCTTATGAGCATAGCGTATTTTACCGAGGGCTTCCCTTGGGGCAAAAAGCCCATCTTCTCCCATAAAATTTACATCAGATGCTATAAGACCATTGGAATACACCCCTTCGTTATCTGAAAGCATTACAGTATTATCCGCTGTATTTATATGCCTTACAAACATTGGCTTGCCAAAAGCACCAAGCCCTTTTCGCTGACCGATAGTATAATAAATAAAGCCTTTGTGCCTGCCTATAATTTCTCCCGCTTCGTTAATAAAATTTCCAGGCTCTATAAGCCCACGCCCGCTTTTTTCAAGGAAGGCACCGTAATCGTCATCAGGTATAAAGCAAATTTCCTGGCTGTCAGGCTTGTTAGCTGTACTGAGACCAAGATTTGCCGCAATTTTACGCACTTCATCCTTATTCATATCACTGATAGGCATAAGGGTGTGCTTAAGCTGATGCTGGGTTAGATTATATAAGGCATAGGATTGGTCTTTTGGGTTGCTAAAATCAGCGCAGATAGCCAAACGTCCGTTATCAAGCTGCGAAATCTTGGCATAATGACCTGTAGCAATGTAGCCGGCATCAAAAGAAAGAGCTTTGGAAAGAAAGCTCTCCCATTTGATATATCTATTACAGGCTATACATGGATTTGGCGTTCTGCCCCTTAAATATTCATCCACAAAGTAGTCGATAACTTTTTTTTTAAATTCATCGGCAAAATTAAGTACATAAAAGGGTATGTCAAGTGCCGCGGCAACTTTCCTGGCATCTTCTACGGCTTCTATGCCGCAGCAGCCCCCTTGGTTTTCGATATCGCAGTAATCCTCGTCCTGCCAAATACGCATTGTAGCACCGATAACCTCATAGCCTTGCTCTTTAAGTATATATGCCGCAACGGAACTGTCCACCCCGCCGGACATGGCAACCAATACCTTCTTTTTACTCATGGTGATGATCCTCAGCGCGGGGAGGTCTAACCCCTTCAATTGTAATGCCATTTTTTTGGGAATAGTCCCAAAGGGCAGCCATAATGGCCTCTTGTGCAAGTACAGAGCAGTGAAGTTTTGCGGGAGGCAAGCCGCCAAGGTCCTCAACGACAGCCTTATTGGTAACATTAAGTGCTTCTTTAATAGTTTTACCCTTAATCATTTCAGTAGCCGCACTTGACGAAGCCACAGCAGCACCGCAGCCAAAGGTTTTAAATTTAACATCTTTTACTACATCGCCGTCAATGTCCAAAAAAATCTTCATTATGTCACCGCATTGGGCATTGCCAACTTCACCAATGCCGCTTGCGTTCTCGATTTCCCCAACATTTCGCGGATTTGCAAAATGATCCATTACTTTTTCTGTGTATTCCATTTGTATCTCTCCTTTAGCTTAGAGCCTATCCCTTAATAAGCGGCTTCGTGTTTTTTTGTCTTTTTCCTGTTTAACTACGCCGGTGTCCGCTTGCAGGTCAGCTTTGCACATGCGGCACTCACACCTTCTTGTTAAACAGAAAAAATCCTGCAAAATCCCTTCGCTGTTATTAAGGGATAGGCTCGTATCCGTTATACATTATTTCGCCAATGGCGACATGGCGCGGAGTTTATTAACTATCGGTCCGATTTCGGCAATAAGTTTATCGGCATCTTCATCTGTATTATAACGGCCTGCACTTACCCGTAAGGAGCCATGCGCCTTTTCATGAGGCAGCCCAAGAGCCATAAGGACATGGGAAGGGTTTAAGGAGCCTGATGTACAAGCTGAGCCGCTTGACGCCGCAATACCTTTCATATCAAGCATAAGAAGGATTGATTCCCCTTCAACATAATCAAATGAAATATTCGCATTGCCCGGCAGACGTTTATCCCTATGACCGTTTAGTTGTGAATTTGGTACACTTTCAAGTATTCCGTCTATAATTTTGTCGCGGAGTTTACGAACCCTTACGGATTCGCCGGCCATTTCCCGGGTAATAAGTTCGATTGCACACCCAAGACCGACTATGCCTGCTACATTTTCCGTACCGGCTCTCCTGCCTTTTTCCTGACCGCCGCCATGAATAAAGGAAGGCAGTTTAACGCCGCTTCTCACATAAAGGGCACCTGCCCCTTTTGGTCCGTGAAATTTATGAGCGGATAGTGTAAGCAAATCCACACAATCTTTTACTACATTAACAGGTACATGTCCCACCGCTTGAACCGCGTCCGTGTGGAACAATATATTATTGGCACCGGCAATTGCGCCTATTTCAGCAATGGGTTGTATAGTTCCAATTTCGTTATTGGCATACATGATGGATATTAAGATAGTTTCAGGGCGGATGGCAGCTTTAAGGTCGCTTATTTTTATAATCCCTGAGCTGTCAACAGGTAAATAGGTAATATCAAAACCATTTTTGCTTAAATATTCGCAAGAGTGAAGCACTGCGTGATGCTCAATATTACTTGTGATAATATGATTGCCCTTGTCCTTATTGGCAAAAGCGGCTGAGATTATTGCCCAGTTATCAGACTCTGTACCGGAGCCTGTGAAAAATATTTCAGCAGGTTTTGCGCCAATGGCGGCAGCTGTCTGCTCCCTTGCTTTTTCTATGGCGTTTTTGGCTTCTCTGCCAAGTTTATAAACAGATGAAGGGTTGCCGTAAGCATCTTTTAAAAAAGGTGCCATTGCTTCAAAAACCTCATCTCTTACTTTTGTTGTAGCTGCATTATCAAAATATATAAAATCAGACATATTAATCATCTCCATAAAGTTTTCTATGATTATTAACTAAATCCATGATGGTTATTGATTCAACCACATTCGTAACACTTTCGTATATTTTTTCCCACACTCCTTTAGTGACACAGGGACTGCACACGCCGTCGCCGCAAGTTTCGTCAGTGCTGTCAAGGCATTTAGCCGGATATAGGGAGCCTTCTAAAATATTTAGAATGCGGCCAACTGTAATATCCTCCGGGCTTAATTTCAAACTATACCCGCCGCCGGCACCTCTTACAGAGTTTAATATACCCGCCTTTTTTAGCTTAATAATAAGCTGCTCCAAATAATTTTCAGAAATTGCAAGGCGCGCGGCAATACTTTTTATACTGACGGACTTGCCCTCTTGAGCAGCAATATCCACAACGGCTTTAAGCCCGTAGCGGCTTCTTGTGGAGAGTTTCAAAGTTACCACTCCCAATTATATTTTATATACTACTATTTTAATAGGGTTTGCTTAAAAATGATACCACTCTTGTTATTGAATGTCAAGCGTTTTAGTAGGGATTTTTTTCTTGTTAATTTTACCAACTGTATGTTAAAATAAATTCATACTAAATCTTAGGGCTAGAAGAAAGGCGGTCGAATATGAATATTAACAAGCTTGTGGAAGATTTTGACAAATTGGAGCATGAATATCAGCAGCTTAACCGCGCCCAGACCATAATAGGATGGGATAGGCGTGCTATGATGCCCTCTGCGGCAGTTAAAAGCAGGTCAAAAACATTAGGATATTTTTCCGGTAAGTCCCATTACATACTCACAAGCCCCGAAACTATGAAAATTCTCGATAAACTAACAGAGGCAGGGGATAAACTTGACAAAGCTGCAGCGGCTCGTGTTAGGCTTTTTAAAAGAACCGCTGACAGGATGGTAAAAATCCCCGGGGAGATGTTTCAAAAACACACATCACTTAGAATACAATCAGAAACTGCTTGGGAGCGCGCAAAGCATGCCAATGACTGGGAAGGCTACCGCCCATATCTTGAGGAATTGGTAAATATTACAAAAGAGACAGTGGAAATTTGGGGTTACGAAGGTTCTCCCTATAACGCCCTTGTAAGTTTTAGCGAAGAAGGCATGACTTCAGAGAAACTTGAGGAGCTTTTTGGCGGCATAAAAGAAGGGGTTGTGCCACTGGTTAAAAAAATAGCCGAGAAGGATAATTTTGACGATAGTTTTGCGAAAGCCTCCTTCCCGGTTGACATCCAAAAGAAAATGAATCAGGAGCTTATTGGTATAATCGGCTTTGATTTAGACAGGGGGCGTTTGGCTGAAAGTGAGCATCCTTTCTGTACATCATTTGGCTGTAATGATGTACGCCTTACCACTCACTATTATGAGGATAAGTTTTTACAAGCATTTTTTGCCTCCATGCACGAAGCTGGACATGGCATGTACGAGCAAAATATTCCTGAGGAGTACGAATTTACAATGCTTGGACGCGGGCTTACCGGCGGGATGCATGAAAGTTCTTCAAGATTTTGGGAGAATATGGTAGGCAGGAGCTTGCCTTTTTGGAATGCCAATTTGGAATTTGTACGCGGGTATTTTCCACAGCAGCTTAAAGACATAGATGTTATGGATATGTACCGTGCCGTTAATAAAGTGGAGCAATCACTTATCAGGATGACCGCTGATGAGCTTACCTACAACCTCCATATAATGCTTAGGGTTGAGCTTGAGAAAGATTTATTTGAAGGTCGTGCCAAAGTTGCCGATTTATCTGAAATGTGGAATGAGAAAATCTTTGAATATATGGGTATACGACCGGAGAACGACACGGTTGGTATACTTCAAGATGTCCAATGGCCGGCGGGGATGTTTGGGTATTTCCCATCCTATACTTTAGGAAACCTTTATAACGCCCAATACAGCGCGTTTATGAAAAGGGAGTTGGATTTTGATAAGCTGGTGGAAAACCGTGAATATGACAAAATCCTTGACTGGATGAGAAAAAACCTTTACAGTTACGCAAGTCTTAGAACGCCGTCAGAGACCATGACAGCACTGACGGGAGAAGAGGTGAATGCGAAGTATTTAGTGGAGTATTTGACGGAGAAGTTTACTAAATTGTATGGGGTGTAAAACTTAGGTCGCCGGCAGGTGCAAATCACACGACTCATCTTAATGTAGGCTTTTTTAATCCGACCGATACGTCATGTACCTGTACTTATACTTATAGCTCCATCATTTCAAAGATGATATTACCCACATGGGCTGCAGCCGAAAAGTCAGTAATGGGATTGCCGTCCAGCCACAGCTGTTCTAAGCGGACAAGACCTGAAAGAGGGGTAATGTCACTTATTTGGTTATTACTAAGGAACAGTTGTGTTAGGTTCGTGCTAAATTGTTCCCCAAGAATAGTTATATAATCAGGGGGTTCATCTGCTTGCTGTGCCGGCGGCACTTGTTCCGGTGCAGGTGATGGGGAAATAGTCTGATGATTCCCTGCGCCCTCGCCAAAGTAATTTTCTGTAATTCCTGATTCTCTGCTGCAGGCAGCAAGCCATGCCATTAAAAAAGCAGCGATTAAGACGATATATGCTTTACACAGCAAATTTTTCATTATCCATTTTCCTTCCTCTATGTATGGGAGAAGCCCATATTTATTATAAATATTCATACAATTCATTTATGCCGGACAAGACAATATCTGCCTTAATTTGTGATTTTTCATACATCTCCATAGTCGTTTCACCGCTTAAAACAAGGAGGCTTGTTATACCTGCCCTATTGCCCAGTTCAATATCAGTATATAATCTGTCGCCTATAACGATAGTGTCTTTTTCCGTAAGCCCTGTTTCTTCCAGGGCTTTGTCTATGCAATATCTTTCAGGCTTGCCAAAGCTTTTATCAGGGCTTTTGCCTGTAGCTTCTTTAATAAGAGCCATAAAACTCCCAACATCAGGCACATAATATCCTAAATCTGTCGGGCAGACAAAATCCGTATGGGTGACAAAATAAGGGGTGTTTTTATGTAAAAGTTCGGTTATTTTAAGGAGTTTGGTATAGTTAAGCTCTGTATCATAGGTGAGAAGGAGGCAATCAGGGTTTTTATCACAAAAAATGAATCCATTTTCCTTAATATATGCGGAAACTGCCTTATTAGCGGCCCAGTAAATTTTGCTCATTTTGGTGGATTTTAAATAATCCAAAGCAGTGTCAATTGAGCTTATTAAATTAATATTGTCCGTATCAAGCCCGGCTTTTTCAAGATTTCCAATATAATGGGAGGGCAGTTTGGAGGAATTATTAGTAACCATATAAATATGCTTATTTTGTGAATTTAGTTTCAAAAAAACATCTTTTGTTTTTTCAAAAAGGCGGTTATCCAAGGATATAGTGCCGTCAATATCAAATATAAACAGCTTTTTATCACGAATTATATCAAGCATAAAAAAACTCCTTCATAAAAAAATCAAAAATCCCCTTTTTACAGTATAGCATAATAGCCTAAAATGTCAAAACGATAATGCAATATCTATAAGAAATATACAATTAATGACTATGGCGGCTTAAGGTCAGATGAGTATATTGACATTTGATAACAAAGGGAGTACACTGACCTTGCAATGAGATTCTGTAAGGAAAAATCATAATGATTTCAGGGGGATTTTTTCATGACTAAGAACCAAAATCTTCTAAGCTGGATTGATGAAATGACAAAGCTTACATCACCTGATAAGGTCGTTTGGATTACAGGGGAAGAAAGCCAGCTTGAAGAGCTTAGAAAAATGGCATGTGAAAGCGGGGAGCTTATTAAGCTTAACCAAGAGAAGCTTCCGGGCTGTTATTTACATCGTTCTCATATAAACGATGTTGCACGGGTTGAGGAGCGGACTCTTATCTGCACAAAAGAAAAACAGCACGCGGGACCTACCAATAATTGGATGGAAAAAGACGCAGCCTATGCCATGATGAAAGAGTTGTTTAAGGGTTCCATGAAAGGCAGGACAATGTATATAATCCCATTTAGTATGGGACCTGAAGGCTCTAAATTTGCTAAAGTCGGTATAGAGCTTACGGATTCGGCTTATGTTGTACTAAATATGGCGATAATGACGAGAGTTGGGCAAAAAGCCCTTGACTCCTTAGGGGATTCCAATGATTTTGTAAGGGGCTTGCACTCGATTGCAAAACTTGACCCTGAGCATAGATATATTTGCCATTTTCCTGATGATAACGCTATTTGGTCTGTTAATTCGGGCTATGGGGGCAATGCCCTGCTGGGTAAAAAATGCTTTGCCCTTCGCATAGCATCAACCCAGGGGCAAAGAGAGGGCTGGCTTGCGGAACATATGCTTATATTAGGGATTGAAAACCCTAAAGGTGAAGTTAAGTATGTAGCGGCGGCGTTTCCGTCCGCTTGCGGTAAAACTAACCTTGCAATGTTAAGACCTAATGAATATTACTCCTCCAAAGGCTATAAATTCTGGACAGTTGGTGATGATATTGCGTGGCTTAGAATAGGCGATGACGGAAGGTTATGGGCAATTAACCCTGAAGCGGGCTTTTTTGGCGTGGCACCCGGCACCAGTGAAGAGAGAAATCCAAATGGCTTAGCTGCTACTCAAAAAGGCACAATATTTACAAATGTAGTACATAACCTTGATGACAATACTATATGGTGGGAGCGGCTTGATAATAACCCGCCTAAAAATGCTCTTAACTGGAAAGGTGAGAAATGGAACAGCGATGAAGGTACTTCTGGGGCTCATCCAAACAGCCGCTTTACAGCATCGGCAAGAAATTGTCCTTGTATAAGTAAAGAGTTTGATAATCCAAACGGTGTGCCTATTTCAGCTATTGTATTTGGTGGCAGAAGGGCTAAAACCGCGCCCTTGGTATATGGTGCCAGAGATTGGCAGCATGGTGTATTTTTAGGTTCTATCATGGCGTCAGAGACTACGGCAGCAGCGGCAGGTGAAGTAGGCAAAGTCCGCCGGGACCCTATGGCAATGTTACCTTTCTGCGGTTATAATATGGGAGATTATTTCACTCATTGGCTTGAAATAGGTAAAAAGCTTGGGGATAAAGCACCTCTTGTGTTTAACGTAAACTGGTTTAGGACTGATGAAAAAGGCGACTTTGTATGGCCGGGATACGGTGAAAACGCTCGTGTGCTAAAATATATATTAAACTGTGTTGAAGGAGACGCTCATAAAGTTGATGAATGTATAGGCTTTATGCCAACCAGTGATGATATTGACCTTGAGGGTATGGATTTGACAAAAGATGATTTGGATTTCCTCCTTTCTTTAGATAAAGATTTATGGAGAGAAGAGACTGAGGGCATTAAAGCTTTCTATGATATGTTTGAAGGTACTATACCCAAGGAATTATATGAGGAATTGGATATTTTGAAGAAAAAATTAGGATAAATAATATTTATGAATGGAGATGAATTTATGATTAAGCTTAAAAGCGAAATGCAACGGACAATTGTAAACAATTTGCGTGGCGGTGAAGGCAGTCTTACTCGTGAGGACATATTTACACCGGAAGAAGCTTTGGAAAAAACCAATATGATAGCAGTATTAACCATACCTGACGGAAGTTCCATAGGGGAACATATTCATGGACCGGAAGCTGAAATGTACTACATACTTTCCGGCACTTTGAGAGTAACGGATAATGGTATTACTAAAGATTTAGTGCCTGGAGACGCTGTATTTACAGGGGGCGGAACAGCCCATAGTGTGGTAAATATGTCAGGTAAAGAAGCTTCGATGCTTGCGATTATTATTAAGTAGTAGGCAACAGTGCATAACCTAAGTTGAAGCAATTTTTTAGAGCGGTACGAGTGTAAGCGAGTGTTTTGCGACTACGATTTTTCCGCGGTTTTTGGAAAAGGAGACTTCCGGCTAAAGCCGGAACCGAGCCTTGCAGCTCGTCCGCTATTGCGGGTCAAGGGAGACTTCCGGCTAAAGCCGGAACCGAGCCTTGCGGCTCGTCCGCTATTGCGGGTCATTGTTGAAGCAAAAAGCGATAAAAAAATTGCCTGAAACTAGTTATGTACCATTGCCGGCAGATTTTTCCATTAAAAAGGCTGGCGTATTGCGCCAGCCTTTTTTCAGCACTTATAAAGTGCATTGTTGTTGGGACGCCCTTTCGGGCGTACCTAAAAGGAGAGGAGTTTATCGAAATATAAGAGGCTGTTTAGGGTTTGACTTAAACAACTCCTTAGAAATTAGCACTGCTATACTCTAAAAGAGTTACTTGCAAGGTTATTGTTGTCATTTCATCTCTAACACGGCGGATGAGTATAATCTCAACCGTATCACCTACACTGCGGCTTCTCACTTCCTCCGCAAGTATATCAAAATTAAGAACAGGCTGCCCGTCAAAGCTGGTTATAATATCGTGCTGCATAATACCTGCGTTATACGCCCCTGTGTCGGGGATTACCGAATCAACTACCACACCCATAGCAGGCAGGCTGAAAGCCCTTGCCACATTTTCAGTTATGGTTGCGCCCCGGACGCCTAAAATCGGTCTTGGCTGCTGGTTTCTAATTTGCTCAATTATAGGCATTGCCACATTGGAGGTAAGGGCATAGCCTGTTCCTTCAACACTGGCCTCAACAAATTTCATCATATTAATGCCTATAACCTCGCCTCTCAAATTAAGGAGAGGACCGCCGCTGTTGCCAGGGTTTATTGCGGCGTCAGTCTGAATTACCGTAAAAGTCCTGTTGCCATATTCAAGCTCTTTGTCCACAACGCTTACAAAACCGAATGTAGCAGATGTGCCGCGGCCTAAAGCATTGCCTACAGCTATTACAAAATCCCCTACACGCATACTTTGGGAGTCTGCGAAGGCGGCAATTGTAAAATCATTTATGCCAAGTGCCTGGACATCACGTACTAAGACAGAGAGTACAGCCAAATCAGCATCGAAATCCCTTCCAACAAAAGCAGCGGAAACATCACCGGCACCTTGAATGGATACGCCTACACGCTCGGCACCATCAATAACATGGTTACTTGTTACTATAAAAAGTCTCTCATCATCTCTGTCAAATATAATGCCGGTTCCGCCTTGTGGGACTAAGCCGCTTCCATCAGTGCCGGGAAAACTGGGCGCACCGGGAATGTTGAAGAAATTACTTGCCACAGGAGCAGGTTTATAAGATGTAAGATTAACCACGGAAGGCTTTATGGACTCAATAAGATCTGCAAAGCTCATAACTCCTGTAAGAGGATCAACTTGCACAAGAGGCGTATCCCCTATTTCCATATCCCCTACAAAAGAAAAATTAGGCGGGTTAAAAACCATATCGGAACGAAGTGCCGTAGCAGGTGCAAACCGCGAATCATGCCAAGTGCCGGCAGCAAATATAGCAAGCCCTGCTGACAATCCGCATAGTACAGCTGCGACACATACCAAAAGTGCTGTGCGTTTAAAGGTCATCTTTGATGGGTTTTTGACAGTTTCTTTAAAAAAGTCACAGGAATTATCTAGTGCAGCTCTATTATCGCCTAAATTTTCTGTAACAATACTGTCTTCGGAAATTTCTCTTTGACCAAATTCGGGCTCAGCTGGTTCAGGTATAAGATTTAAATCCCTATCTATTTCAGCTTGAATTTTGTCAATTTCCCAAGGGTCAAACTGCTTATCAAGAGAGTCATCGTTCATGATAATATTACCTCCAAAGTACCAAAGCTAAAAAATTCATATGGATTATACATTGAGTTAATCCAATATAATTCTAATAAATATTTTTTAAGATAATGTGAATAGAGTGTAAACATTAGTAAACATTTAGAACCTATATTCATAGAGCTATTACGCATCTTTTTGGCTTGTTTTTTATCATGCGACGTCAGCACTCACTTGCATTCGCACAATCACTTTGTGATTATGCTCAGAAGGATTATCTTCGAATACTTTGAGTGCAAATGCTTGAATTTGCATGAATGCCGCGTTCGCGCTTCCTTGCCTTATAAAAAAACACTCAAAAATTCACGTAATCCATCTAAGAACACAGGTTCTTAGAAAGACCTTGGGGCGTTAGCGTCACGGATTTCCGCACTTAAGATGAGTTCCCTTGTGCCGTTTCTATCACTTCTTACAACTATAATATCAACTATAGTGCCAACTTCTATTTGCGGGATAAATTCCGTAAGCTGCTCTATCGTCAGTATTTCTACACCGCCGATATTTGTGATTATGTCGCCGGCTTGCATACCTGCAGCAGCGGCACCTGAATTTCTGGAAACTTCCGCAACGAAAACACCTAAGGCAGGCAGATTGCTGCCCTCTTTAAGCTCTTCATCAACAGTTGCGCCTCTCGCAATACCTAAAAATGGTCGCTGAACATTACTCCGCTCCATTATCTCATTAAAAATTTCCTTAACGGAGTTTGAAGGAATGGCAAAACCCATGCCCTCGACTCCTAAGCCTTGGAGCTTAGCCGTATTTACACCTATAACCTCACCACGGAGATTAACAAGTGCGCCGCCGGAGTTGCCGCCGTTAATTGCCGCATCTGTTTGAATTGTTTCCAAGATAGTATTAAATTCAGTAGGGATTGTGCGGCCTTTAGCGGATACAATGCCTAAAGTAGCCGATTGACCTTGACCCATTGCGTTGCCTATAGCGATAACGGTTTGACCGACTTCTATAAGAGACGCATCACCAAAAACAGCTATTTTGTAATTATCTATCCCTGCGTACTCCATATCCCCACGGGAAACTTTGATTACCGCTATATCCGATTCTCTGTCCGAGCCTACAAGAGAAGCGGCAACAGACACATAGTCATCAAGAGATATTTCAACACTTTGAGCGTTTTCTATAACATGGTAATTGGTAATTATATAAATATAATCCTCATCGGCGGAGCTTATTATGCCGCTGCCTGCCCCAGGTCTTGCCATCGGGCGGTTAAAGAAATCCCTGCTTATTATAGAAGTGTTTATACTTACCACCGAGTAGGATGCCTCCCTTATAACAGAGACAACGGTGGATTCAGGTGCAGCAGCCAAGGGGGAGGCAAGGAAGCCGGGAGTCTCACTAATCGTAGGAAGAATTAAGTCAGCTGCAAGCCCTAATAAGGGTTGTGCTGCTTCCGTTGATATGTTATATGAGGTGTTTTCAGCGTGAAAAGCACCCCCAAGCCCAAGTCCAAAGCCAAAACTTCCCGATGCTAAAACAGCTGTAAGCCCCAGTGCCAAAAATTTGCCCCATTTATTTTTCTTCTTTTTAGATTTAGGGGGTTCGTAATAATACCCTTCGTAATTGTTATAGTTGTTCATGAAAATTCCTCCTATCTATGTTGGCAACAGTGCATAACCTAAGTTGAAGCAAAAAGCGGCAAAAAAATTATCTGAAACTAGTTATGCACCATTGTCTGTTCCTATTTCTTAAATCAAAGTATAGACCCTCATTTTTAAGAAAATATGTATGGTTTGTAAACATTTTCATAAAATTTGTTAAGAACCAGCAGTTAATAAGCCGAAAAGCAGATTTACAGCTTATTGACCGCTGATTCTAAGAGTGTATTTTTTTAAATGCGACAAAATACCCCCTTGACAATATCCACCAATCTGGTAAAATTACTTAAGGATTTTTAACTATCAATATCCTAATTTATAAAAAAGGGGACTTAAACAATGTCAACGTTTGAAAAAGTTAAGGAATCTATTGTAAATTCACTTCAATGCGACGAAGATATAGTGACTATGGAGGCCTCTGTTACTGAGGATCTTGGAGCAGACAGCCTTGATATTATGGATTTAATAATTGAGCTTGAAGACAGCTTTGGTGTGAAAATTGAAGACTCAAGAGCAAAAACAATTAAAACCGTAGGGGATATTGTTGCTGTTATTGACGAGTTGGCAGGTTAATCATGGCAGTAAAAAAAGGGATTAAAATTCTGGGCACGGGCAGTTCCGTGCCCGATTTTGAAGTTCCCAATGATGAGTTTGCAAAAATCCTTGATACAAATGATGAGTGGATAACAGAGCGGACAGGGATTAAAACCAGACGCTTCGTACAAGAAGGGGAAACTTCTTTGACCCTTTGTGAGGATGCCTGTAAAAAAGCCATTTCAGAAGCGGGGATAGATAAAGAGGAGATAGGTATTGTAATCGTTGGCACATGTACCGCCGATTATATAACTCCGTCAATGGCTTGTCTTTTGCAAGGTTCTTTAGGGCTTGATGAAAGGACTTTGGCTTTTGATTTAAACGCGGCATGCAGCGGGTTTGTTTATTCACTTAATACGGCTTATTTACTTCTTCACGGCAGCTTTAAAAAGTATGCCCTTGTAGTTGGGGTTGAGGTTTTATCAAGGGTGCTTGATTATACGGACAGGGGAAGTTCAATATTATTTGGTGACGGTGCCGGTGCTTGTGTTATAGAGTTGAGCGGCGAAAAGCCATTTGTATTTGAAGCAGGTTCCATAGGCGGTGCCGAATCTTTGAATATCCCCATGACGTATCAGGAGAAAAACCCGTTTACCAATAAAGAGCCTGATACTCATAAACAAGTGGTAAATATAAACGGCAACGAGGTTTACCGCTTTGTACAGGACGCTTTCCCTAAAAGCGCGGCTATTGTATTTGAGCAAGCCGGTATAACGCCGGATGAGATAGATTATTTCATATGTCATCAGGCTAATTTACGTATTTTGATGGCGTCTGCTAAAAAACTAAAAGTACCTTTTGAGAAATTTTTTGTAAATATTGATAAATACGGCAATACTTCCGCCGCAAGCGTAGCAATTGCCCTTGATGAGCTTAATAAAACAGGGACACTTAAACGAGGGCAAAAACTTATCCTTGCCGGATTTGGCGGTGGGCTGACTTATGGCAGTGCGTATTTGACTTGGTAGGTGAGAGTTATGGAGCAGGACAAGAAGGCAGTTATTGTGCCTGGGGAACTTAGTGCTGTTATGGAAACAGATTTTGAGGCGAAAGAATTTTTCGCAAGTCTATCTGATGGCTATAAGCGGGGTTACTGTGACTGGGTAGGCAGCGCAAAACAAGAATCCACCAGACAAACCCGTGCAGGCAAAGCACTTATTATGCTGCAAAACAAACAAAAAACCCTAAAAACTTAAGGAATGAGATTTTATGGAGCTTAAAAATATTTTAGGTATAAAATACCCCATTATCCAAGGTGGTATGGCGCGTATTGCAACCGGGGCTTTCGCGGCGGCAGTCTCTAACGCCGGTGGAATTGGGCTTATAGCCTCAGGCGGGATATCCGCTAAAGAGCTTAGGGAGCAGATTAAAATTGCCAAAGGGCTTACAGATAAGCCTTTTGGAGTTAATATAATGCTTATGGACAAGGAAGCGGATGCCTGCGCGGAAGTTGTGGTTAGTGAGGGAGTAAAATTCGTAACCACAGGTGCGGGAACCCCTGATGCATATATGCCGGCTTGGAAGGAAGCAGGGATAATTGTATTTCCTGTCGTTGCATCTGTAGCCACTGCTAAGCGGGCTGAACGCTCCGGTGCAGACGGCGTAATAGCTGAAGGCACGGAAGCAGGCGGGCATATAGGTGAAATTACCACTATGGCTTTAGTACCCCAAGTTAAGGCGGCGGTTTCAATTCCTGTTGCAGCAGCGGGGGGGATAGCCTCAGGTGAGCAAATGCTTGCCGCCCTTAGTCTCGGTGCTTGCGGCGTGCAAATTGGCACGGCTTTACTTGCGGCAACCGAATGTCCTATACATGAAAACTATAAGCAGGCACTTCTTAAAGCAAAAGATATAGATTCCGTTGCGATAGGTCGCATTGGGGGCATACCTGTCAGGGTACTTAGAAATCAAATGTCCAGAAATTATATTGCCTCGGAAAAAGAAGGTGCCACAAAAGAAGAACTTGAGGAATATACCCTTGGCGCACTTAAAAAAGCTGTTATAGAAGGGGATGTAACAAACGGCTCCCTTATGGCAGGGCAAATTGCAGGTATGATTAAAGAAATAAGACCGGTTAAAGATATTTTAGATGATATATATAACGGTGCTATCAAGACCCTGGATAATATGAAGGGGAGGTTGGTGTAGATGTCATTAGCATTTTTATACGCCGGTCAAGGCAGCCAGAAAGAGAAAATGGGTGAGGATTTTTATAATACTTACCCTCAAGTACAGGAAATATTTGATAATCCAAGTGCCGGATTTAATATAGCGGACATTTGCTTCAACGCAAGTTTGGAAACCCTTACAAAAACAAAATATACCCAGCCTTGTATGGCAGCTTTTGGTGCGGCGGTAACGAAGCTTTTGTTTGAAAAAGGCATAAAGCCTGATTATACGGCAGGGCTTTCTTTAGGGGAATACGGTGCCCTTTACGCAGCCGGTGTTTTTGATGTGGATACAATGCTTGAACTTTTAGCTTACAGAGGCAAAGTAATGGAAGAAACCACCGCAGGGCTTAATACTAAAATGGTGGCTGTTATCGGTCTTTCGGAGGATGAAGTTAGGGAAGCTTGCAAAAAAGCCCAAAATACGGGGCTTGGCACTGTGGCTCCCGCTAACTTTAATTCGGTTGGGCAAACTGTTATAGGCGGTGCGGAGGAAGCGGTTGCAAAAGCGTCGGAAATTTGCGCCGAAATGGGTGCAAGGCGATGCTTGCCCCTTAATGTTAGTGCGCCGTTTCACACCCCTTATATGGAAGAAGCTTCCAAATTAATGAGTAAGAAACTTAAAGGGGCAAAGTTTGGTGATATGGGAATACCTGTAATACACAATGCCACAGCGGATTTCTTACAAAGCGGGCAAAGTGTTGCACAACTTTTGGAAATTCAGATAAAAATGCCTGTGCTTTTCCAAAAATCTATTGAAAAGCTTGCTGAAATTGGAGTGGACACGGTTGTAGAAATAGGTCCGGGCAACGCTATTTCAGGCTTTATTAAAAAGACGGCACCAGGCATAAAAGTGTATTCGATAGAGGATATTGAAAGTTTTGAGGGAGCCGTAAAGGCTTTGGAGGCATAGTAAATGGATAAGAGAAATGTTATAGTAACCGGGGCAGGACGTGGTATAGGCCGTGCTATATGTGTAGAGTTTGCCAAAGAAGGGGCAAATATTGTTATAAACTACTCAAGGGACGCAGAAGGCGCGGAAATTACGAAAAACCTCTGTGAGGAGCTTGGAGTAAAAGCCATTACCGTAGCCGCTGATGTGGCTAAATACAATGAGGCTGAAAAGCTCTTTGCAGCTTGTGAAGAGGCTTTTGGTATGCCGCATATTTTAGTAAATAATGCAGGCATAACAAAGGATAATCTCCTTATGCGTATGAGTGAGGAGGATTTTGACAAGGTTATTGAAGTTAATCTTAAAGGCTCATTTAACTGTACGAAGCTTGCTGTTTCCTCCATGTCTAAAAAAAGGTATGGACGTATTATAAATATAGCAAGTGTTGTTGGGCTTTCCGGCAATATTGGGCAGGCTAATTACGCGGCTTCTAAAGCAGGGCTTATTGGGCTTACCAAATCCGTGGCTAAAGAGCTTGCCAGAAGAAATGTTACGGTAAACGCTATAGCTCCCGGATTTATTGAAACAGATATGACTCTTAATCTGCCTGATGAGGTAAAATCGGCCATGCTTAGCTCCATTCCGGCTAATAGGTTTGGGCAGGCAGAAGATGTGGCCAAAGCAGCGGTTTTCTTAGCCGGTGAAGCTGCTGATTATATAACAGGACAGGTTATTAGTGTAGATGGTGGTATGCATATGTAATTAATCGTTAGGAGCAGTGCTTCGCCCTGCTCCTAACGATGTTACTGTATGAATGAATCGGCTGTTCGCTTTCAGCTCATGGTCGCCGATTCTCCTCGAACAGGCAGAGCCTGTTATGCGGATTTACGCGCCTGCGGCGCTTAAAGAGCATTGAAGTTTCTTCAATTAATTATTGAGGTGATTTAGAGTATGAACAGAAGAGTTGTTATAACAGGTATAGGAGCTATAACCCCCCTTGGAAATGACGCGTTAAGCACATGGCAGGCAATAAAAGCAGGCACAAATGGTATTGCGCCAATAACCGCTTTTGACACAACGGATTTTACTGTCAAACTGGCGGCGGAGGTTAAGGTAGAGCTTAAAAATTACATACCTGCCGCCGAGCTTCGGAAAATGGATAGATATACTTCTTTGGCTGTTGTCGCCGCTATGGAAGTACTTAAAGACAGCGGCATAACTGCCGAAAATACTGACCTTCACAGGGCTGGATGCTTTGTATCATCAGGCATAGGCGGGTTATCAACTATAGAGCGGGAACACTCAAAAGGGCTTGAGCGCACTTTTGAGAGAGTTTCGGCAATGTTTATACCTATGTCCATAGCTAATATGGCGGCAGGTAAAATCTCGATTATGAGCGGCTTTAAAGGCTATTGTATGGCTCCCGTTACCGCCTGCGCCGGCGGTACTAACGCTATCGGTGATGCAATGCGCCAAATCCGCCATGGATATGCTGATGTTATTATGGCCGGAGGTTCGGAAGGGTGTATTTCTCCTCTTGCTGTTGGAGGATTTTCTGTTATGGGTGCGCTTCATCAAGGGAATAACCCAAATCGGGCATCTATCCCATTTGATGCGGAGCGTTCAGGTTTCGTAATCGGTGAAGGTGCTGCAATGCTAATGCTTGAAGAATATGAGCATGCCAAAAAACGGGGCGCGAAGATTTATGCTGAGGTACTAGGCTACGGTGCAACAAGCGATGCTTACCATATAACTGCCCCCGACCCGGACTCACGGGGAGGTGAGCTTGCAATGGAAGAGGCTATAACAGACGCGGGGCTCAAGCCTTCCGATATAGGTTATATAAACGCTCACGGTACATCCACCCCATTAAACGATAAGGGTGAAACTAAGGCAATAAAGACAGTATTTGGTGATGGGGCGTACAAAACTCCAATAAGCTCCACAAAATCCATGATAGGTCATACTTTAGGCGCAGCGGGGGCTGTTGAAGCTATCGTATGTATTAACGCCATTAGGGAAGGGTTTTTGCCTCCTACGATTAATCACTCTGTGGCTGACCCTGAATGCGATTTGGATTATATCCCAAACACAGGGCGGGAAGCTGATATTAAATACGCTTTATCCAACTCACTTGGCTTTGGCGGGCATAACGCTACTTTAGTATTTGCGAAGATTTAGGAGCCTTCGACTTCGCAAAAATGCCCTTGAGGCTTCGCCTCTTAGGCATTTTTACGAGATTACTGTATGTATGAATTAAAAGTTCCATTGGCTTCGCCTCGAAACTTTTAATTCTCCTCAGGTGGGCAGAGCCCACCTTGCGGATTGAAATCCGCGATGCTAGAAAACCGTATTTTTTGATAGACTGATACTCTTGCAAGAGGAGGCTTTTATATGGAGCTTAGTAACGACCAAATAAAACAAATACTGCCCCATCGTTACCCTTTTCTTTTGGTGGATAAAATAACGGAATGTGCACCGGGCGAGATGGCTAAGGGCATAAAATGCGTATCCGCTAATGAAATGCAGTTTTTAGGGCATTTTCCTGAAAAGAGTGTGTTTCCGGGAGTTTTGATATTGGAGGCAATGGCACAAGTTGGGGGCATTGCAATACTTACTTTGGCTGAAAATAAAGGTAAGCTTGCCTTCTTAGGGGGCATGAAAAATGTTAAATTCCGTGCCCAAGTAGTTCCCGGAGATGTGTTGGAAATGGAATGCACAATGACCAGAATGATGGGCAATGTAGGTATAGGCGAAGCCAAGGCAATGGTAGAGGGCAAACTTGCTGCAAGTGCCGAGTTTACATTCGCGCTGGGAGAGTAGAGGGATAACCTAATGCTTGAAAAATCTTTAGCTGACATATATCTTAAGGTTAAACTTAATTTTTACCGTAATATCTTCTCCCGGTTTGAGGAGCGCGAAGCAAGCCTTACAGCGGTGGAAACTTTTTGTGTTGAAGTTATCCATGCACTTAATAAGCCTACTATAAGCCAATTTTCTGAATTTGTGATGATCTCTCAGGCCAATGCCGCATATAAAATACAAAGCCTTATTAAAAAAGGCTATGTTAAAAAAATCCAGTCAAAAGAAGATAAGCGGGAGTACAGGCTTGCGGTAACTGAGAAATTTGACAGATATTATCTCATAAGCCAAAGGTATCTCTTAGAGGTGTCAAGAAGGATTGGGAAGCGTTTTCCAAAGGAAAAACTGGCTGAGTTTGAGGAAATGATGGCTGTGATTAATAGTGAGCTTATGCCGGAAATTGATTTGAGTAAATATATTAATGGAAGGGAATAGGGTGTCGGGTGAGAGTGTGTGGCTCTTACCCGATATTTTTATGAGGGTGAGGTTATGAAAAAGGCTGTGCTGTTTGATTTTGGTGGAGTGCTTACTTTGGACGAAACCGGGTCGGAGTCTATATGCAGCTATATTGCCAAGGTCACAGAGGTAAATAAAGAGCTGCTTAAGATGGAGCATAGAAAGTTTAACCCTGAGCTTTTAACAGGGAAATTGAAACATGAAGATATATGGCAAGCGTTATGTGACAGGATAGGAGAGCGAATAGATATAGAGGCTTTATATGAGTCTTTTATACATACCCTAAATTATATTTTGGAGAAAATAATATGCTTCCTAAATATTTACCTAATCATCTAAAAATTTCAAATAACCCCTCTACAGGACCATAGTATTCGCTTTTATTCCAACCAAGGATAATCATTCCTATTAATGGTAAAAAAATCAAAATTAGGGCAAAAACCTTTGTTTCCCCAAATGCCTTGGCAAGTGCAAAGGAAAATATAATATGCCATAGCAAAAGTAAAAGTGCAATAAGTGGGTAGAAAATTGATAATATAGTTATTAGAAACGGTAAAAGACAATACCATCCTTTCCCTTCTCCAAAAACTGCCGTATGTAAGTCCCAAGCCCCAATAAAAGGCAATATTAGCTGTTGCCAACCATAAAACATACCTGCCTTCTCCAAAAGCCCAAACATCGCAATCATACCGAGTATCAGAGATAGTATCCATTGCATAATAATATTCAACCCCTAATTATTTTTAAATTTAATATACATTTTAAGACCACATGCCCTAAATGTCAATAGTCCGTATTGTCCTAAAATAAAATATTATAGCAAACGGCTTTCGAAATCGTGATTCGGCGGCGCGCTAAAACCTTTGGTTTTGCCCAAAAGCACCTACCCCAACTACTTTTGAACCGCACTTGCCCAATCACGTTTCTCAATGTCGTTTGCTATACTGGGTGGGATAATGAATTTAAGAATCAGAGATATGCGTGAAGACAGAGATATAAATCAGGATACAATGGCTAAATACTTGCATTATGACAAGTCTGGATACTCCAAATACGAAAGAGGCGAAAGGGAAACTCCCTTACGCCTCATATTAAAGATAACCGCCTCACGATAACAACCGTATAGCCCCCTTGGCATCATTGCCTGACAGCCCTTTCAGTCTCTCACATTCTCTTGCAATTTTCTCCCGAGCCAAATCCGGATTTTCCATAATAATATCTACCATTTCTTTAAGTGCCCTTAAATCCAAATCCGAAGTATCCACATGGGATTTTTCATTCATATATTCTATAAAACTCGCTACCTTAGGGTCGTAAACTAAGCCAATTACGGGAAGTCCAACACTTGCAGCGTAAATAAGGGTATGAAGGCGCATACACATAGCAAATTCAGCTTTGGATACGATGGACATAAGAGGCCTTGCCTCGTAAACTTTGGATAAAACAAGGGATTTGCAGCTTAGCTTTCTGAGCGTCTCTTGGATTATTGAGATATCTATTTTTTGCATAGGCACAAATAGAGGCGTAAGATTATATTTTTCGGCAACATAATCTATGGCATTTACCATTTTATCCACAAAGACCGTTTCGTTATATTGCCAAGGTCTTAAATTGACTACAAAATATTTCTTAGAATGCTCTATTTTTTCAAAAGCCAGTATTTCGTCCATTTTGCTTCCTTCTTCTATATCAAGAGAAAACACAGGGTCTACGCTGATTACTATATTTGGGTTGGTAACACCAAGCTCCTTAATATCGTCCATAGATTTAGGGTCACGGAGGGAGATATAGTCGCATTTGTCCAAAGCCCGCCGTGCCATGGGGATGTTGCGCTCCTTGGTTATAGGACCTATGCCGTTGCCGTAAACCATAACTCTCATTTTTAAAAACTTAGCCATATGCACTAAAAAAGTATAGTAAATAAGCGACCTTGTGCTGGTTATATCCTGTATAAGGCTGCCGCCGCCGTATATAAAAAGGCGGGTTTTTTTCATATATTTGTATATGCTGAAAAAATTCAAACGGTTTATGGAAAAGACCTTATGCTCCTTCGCCGCTTCTTGTGGGCGTTTGCTAAGCACCAGCATTGCAAGGTCTTCTTTTTCTTTACGAAGGGCAGTTATAATAGCCTCAAGTATAGCGTCGTCCCCTGAGTTTGCGTAACCGTAATAACCGCAAAACATCATATCAAAGCGTTGGTGTAGAGCGATTTCTCGATTTAGTACAGTTTCATATATTTCAATTGATTTGCGCTTCATACTTTCTCTGGAGAAATGGGCTTTGGCATGGCAGTAAAGTCTTTTGCCATGGAGAGCAGCCGTTTCAGGGTCGTTTATATAGCTGATTATGCCTTTTGCCAAAGCGTGATAATCGCTTTCAGGGACTAAAATACCATTATCACCATCTGCAATCAAATCCGGTATGCCTCCAACAGCAGTGGATACGGTGGTTTTTTCCATAAGCGCCCCTTCAAGGAGCATATAGGGAAAACTTTCGGAGCGGGAGGCACACACATTTATATCAATTGCGTTTATAAAACTGAAAATATCCTTTACAAAGCCTGTGAATATTACTTTATCGGAAATGCCAAGGTCATTTGTCATGTTTTTAAGGCTTGCTCCTAAATCTCCTTCACCTGCAAGGAGGAATAGTACGTCATCATGGGATTTGAGTATTTCGGCAGCGGCTTTGAGGAAGATGTCATGCCCCTTAACATAGTCAAAGCGGCCTATTATGCCGATTAGAGTTTTCCCTTCCCCATCAACTCCAAAGCGGCTTAAAAACTCATTTTTTTGGCAGTAAGCAATCTCTTTGTCAAAATCAATAGTATTGTATACGGAAAAAACCCGATCCCCTTCAAAACCGCGGTTTATAAGCATAGAGCGAAAGCTTTCGGACACGCCGATGTAGTAGTCCAAAGTACGGAGGGCAATAGCATTTAATGATGTATAAAATATTTTCTTATACAAATTGCCGGTAAAATCCAGCTTATAATCACTGTGGACAGTGGTGATTATAGGCACTTTAACATGCAGCTTTAGAAGCATAGAGATAAAATTGGCACGTGCCCCGTGAGTGTGGATAATATCATAACCATTCTCCCGCACATATTTAGCAAGAGGTCTTAATATCCTTAAATCATTCCTGTGCTTTTGCTTAAACAGGACAGAATGAATAGGCATATCCTGAATTTCTTGATAGAATACGCCTTCCGTAAAACAAGCTATGGTAACATCAATTTCTTCATTAAGCGCCAGGAGTAAAGCAAAAACAGAGGTTTTAGCTCCTCCTTTATCACCGCCTGATATTAGATGCAGTACTTTCATTTACAATTACCTCTCCGCTATCATTTATATGAACCATGGCAAGTATAAGCCCGCTCATAAGCCAAAACACAAGCATTACGCGAGGGTAAAACCACACATACTCCGACATGCCAAAAACTACAAATGCCGTAAGGGAAGCAAGCCCTGCCGCTAAGTATATTTTAAGCTCCCTATCAAAAACTGCAATATATGACGAAATACTGTATTTAAAAAGCCGCAAAAGATAGGCTAAGAAGGCTAAAAGTGCCCCAATGCCGCTGTGTGCAAGGATGTTTAAAAACATATTGTGGGCGTGCATAGCATTCCAAGCAGAAGGATGGGCATAACCTCTGTATATGGAGATGAAAGCGGATGGACCCATGCCTATGCCTTGTACCCAATAATTTTCAAGCATACGGAAAGTCCCTTCCCAAATACGAAGGCGGTATATGCTTGAGGTATCCTGACCGATTGTAAGGAGCCTATCAATTACACTTTGTGGCAAAAACGGTATAGATAATAATAAAACAATAAGGGCAATAGGTACAAGCCTAGGTGAAGATACAAGTACGAAAACACCCATACCTGCCATTAAGGCCACATAACCCATCCTTGAATAAGTAAGGGCAAAAGCAGCAACACATATAAAAAACGCCCCTGTAAGTAAAACCCGCTTAATATCAGATTTGGTAGTTATAATCATAGCAAGGACAAAAGGGAGAAGCATACTCCAGCTTTCCGCATCGTTATTAGGGTTGCCCAGAGTTGAATAAAGGCGGGCAAGTCCTTGACTCCTTGTTAAGTCGGTAAATTCAGACCTAATTTCAATACCCATAGTGAACTGATAGAGACCGAATAAAGACGTAAGCAGCACAGCCACGGCTAGTATTAAAAAAAACAGGCGCAGGTCTTTAATACTTTTAACGATATTTATAATAAGTATCGAATGGATAATGCAGGCAAGAAGTATAATAAATACCCGCAGGCTGTCCATGCCGCCGAAACCTGTAAAAATACTCAAGCAGCAGAAGAATATAAACATTATAAGAGCCGGTGAGATATGCTTAAAGGAGATTTTCATAGGCTTTGTCATAAACCATTTGATAGTGTAAACGCCTGCGTAAAATATTGCCGAGAGGAGTATTAGCATATTATTCCACAAAGGGTCAGGGATGATTAACATCCCAAGGAAAAAGAGCATGTAGGAGAGTTTAAGATTGAAGAATGTGAATATAACAAGACCAAAGCCTACAGTCAGGATAACAGCAAGCCTTAGAGGTAAAAACACTAAGGTCAAGCCAAAAGCAATACCTAATAACAAGTGAATAAAGCGGAATATGCGTGGTGCTGCATAGTCTTTGTCAAATAAAGCGGCATCCCTGCCGTCAAAAAACCACTTGACAAGCCTTACAGGCACACAATTTCTAAAAGCGATTGCTAAGAATTTAGGTAAATAAACCCCGCACAATACAAACAGCACCGCTAACACACTAAAAGCAGGCAAAAGTAGTGTCCCTGCCCTAAATGGAGCCATTGTAAGGAATATACCGCAAAGCCAGAGTGCCGATGCGGTGATAAAGCCTTCGAGGGTACTGAGAGGGGTTACGGCAATATGAAAAAGCTTTCGGTTCAAGCTGTTTTTGTTTGCTTTAACGATGTTGTTAAACAGCCGCCCAAACCCTAAGACAATGAGGCTGACCACAAAAGCTATTGGACGCAGTATAAAAGAACCCTGCCAATAATCCGTATAATCCGTACTTAAAAAGCTTTTAAGGATAGAGCTGTTTTTAGCTGCTGAGCCTATTGCTGCAAAGACTTTATAAACAAAACTATATTCGAAATAGTAGTTAAGCTTTGTCAATACAGCAATTGTTGTTTTTATTACCAGGCTGTTTGTATTCATTCGTTCACCTGCATCCTTTCGAAGCAATCTCACGATTTAAAGAAAAAAACATCACATAAGGATCCGTCTATATGTTTTGCATTTGGGTGGGACTTTACAAGCTCATATTCACCTTTTGTATATTCATCAACGGCTTTATGCCAAAAATGTGCCGAGGGCTCGTTTTTGGGGATGTAGGCAAGCTGCCACTGCCCTTTGTGGATGTCAAGGGTTTTAAAGAAAGCTTCCTTGCCTATGCCTGAGCGGCGGTAGGCATACATTACAAAAAATTCAGCCAGGTTGAAGTCGGTTTCAGTGTCCTTATAAGGGTGTGTATGAACCATTACAAAGCCTGCAAGCTTTCCGTCAACTTCGATAAAATATGCCCATCTATTTTTTTCGATCCAATAGTAGTCAAGATAGGGATAAGCGTATAAGCCCAGCTTGTTAACATCTCTATTGTTGTACTGTGAAAATTCGTATTCATACTTTTCCAAAAGATTTAAGAGTATCTCACGCTCGTCTAACGGAACCAGTCTAAGTTCAATATTCATTCTAGGAACTCACCTCGCTAAGTCCTGAAATTCTCATAAATATAAAACTTCTCCCAACCCGGACTGTAAGGCTGTGACCAATACCGTAGCGGTTGCCTGCTATTTGTATTCCGTGCTCAAAAGGGGTCGCACTAAGCCGGGTAGTTATCTCCAAGGAGGAATGCCCTTCCTTATTACTTCGTACAGTATTTCCGTATCTGTCCGCATTCCAAACAATAGCATCTTGGACGTCTAAGTAAGTTACATTGCCAAGGAATAAATTGCGAGGGTCGTCAAAAAGAGCGTCCCCAATACTTATACCCTCTACACGAAAATTTTCGACTTCTTCCACAAAAAAGCTTAAAGTAAACTCCCGTGTTTCAGGCTGGGCGATTACAACAGGTGTGCCGCCCCTAAACTGCATAAATATAAAAGCCGCAATACCTATTACAGCAAAGACAATACACAAATCTATAATATTTATTTTACCAAATACCTTTGCGTCTTTATCTATTATCATACCTATCTCCTCCTACATCTCAACAGGGCTTACATCTGTTATAAACAGCTGAATTTTTGCTATCCCTGCCCATATTATAATTTGTGTGCCGTTTCCGTATAAATTGCCGTTTAAAAGAACAGTGCCATCAACCATCCGCCCCATAACTTGAGTTTGGATGGTGACGGAAGAGTGCCCCTCCATAGGGGATGCTACTTCATTGCCATCTATATCCGGCATGAAATTGATGCTCTCCCCTACCTCAATATTTATTATATTGCCCATAAATGTGCCGTCGGTGTCGTTTTCAACTCTTGCGCCCCGCTCCAAAGCCTCAACTGTAAAATTCTCCAAAGAGTCTTTGAAAAAAGTGATGACTACAGGCTGCTCCCGTCCGGCTGCGGCTGCCCTTGCGTTTGTGCCGATATTAAGATATACAACCATAAATACCATAATAAGCACAACTACCGCGAATATATCGATTAGGCTTATTTTACCAAATAGCCTGCCTTTTTTGTCTATTATCATAATATACTACCTCCCAACTGCCTCATTATAAATATTGTAGGCAGTTTTTATTGAATTGTCCACATTAAATATTTCTTTTACGGCTTTTCTTGCGTTTTTGGACATTTTTAAGGTGTTTTCAAGGTTGTCAATTATGTGGGACATTGCGTTTGCAAGTTTGTCACGGTTTCCATAAGGTACAAGAATACCACAATCAGTTTTTTCGTTAATTATATCAGGATTACCGCCCACATTGGT
This sequence comes from Defluviitaleaceae bacterium, assembly GCA_009779915.1. Classification (GTDB taxonomy): domain Bacteria; phylum Bacillota; class Clostridia; order Lachnospirales; family UBA5962; genus WRBA01. The sequence continues at coordinate 114,220 of WRBA01000003.1, forward strand.
GGCAATAATGGGAAGCCCCCCCTCCATTGCTTCTAATATGGCAAAACTTAAGGCTTCCGAGGAGGAAGAGTTTATAAAACAGTCGGAATTTAGGAGGAGGCTGGGTGTATCATCACAATATCCGGGCAGTGAGATGTTTTCCAAAAGATTGTGCTGCTCTACGAACTTTTTAGCATCTTCATAGAGAGGGCCATCTCCCGCGATTGTTAGGGTAAATTCGAAACCCCGCTCTTTAAGTGTTTTAGCCGACTCAAGGAGGAAAAATATACCTTTCTCCTCTGAAAAGCGTGTGAGAGTTACGAAGGCGAATGGCTTTGAGTTTTTCAACGGCCGCTCAAAGTTTTCCCTGTAATAAACCCCATTGTACACAAGCTGTACTTTGTCCGCAGGATAGTTGTTTTTAATGAGCAAATCCCTAACCGAATTGCACACGGCAACAGTCCTAAAATTTTCATTCATAAAAAACTTATTCATAAACCGCCAAAGGGTGTTGTTAGGGGTGTTTATATGGCAGGTGTGAATTATATTTGTCCTGTTAGCGTAAAGCTTTTTTGAAAGGATGGCAATATAATTTTCTCTTGCAAATTGGGTGTGGATAATGTCTATTTTATTGGCTGTACAATAGCCGGCAAGAGATTTAGCGGCTTTTAAGTCAAAAGGGGCTTTCATATTAAGGCATAGTATATTTTTAGTAATACCCTCCATTTGGCTAACAAGAAGTCCGGTCTCATTATATACAAAGAAAATATTGCCCCCTTGAGCTTTGGCATATTCAGCCATGAGCTTTACATATTTTTCACTGCCGCCTTTTCCGGCGTAATTTATTAAATAGAGTATGTTCACAACTAAGCCTCCCTTTTAAAAATAGTCAATAGGGTAGGGATTTTAAGTGCAAAAGCTGCTGCGAAATAGGCAATTACACCAAATATCGCGGGGATTAGCAAATTTATAAGCCGTATACCGGTAAAGCTCAAGCTCCTCCCAAAACCAGCCGCTAAAAGCATAACAACGGCCGCCAGGAGGATTTTTGCAAAATTAAGGGCAAGAGAGCGGTTGATAAAAGAAACTTTATGATTTAGCCTGAAAATCAACCCTAAAACCCCTAAAAATGCTGATATACAATAGGCTACAGGCATAGAGTAAGGACCGAGGCGAGGTAAAAGTATCAAAGTTGAGGTAATACTAATGCCCATAATCAAAACACCGAAAAAGGCAGGAGTTTTGGAGTCTTTAGTTGAGTAAAAAGCCCTATCTAATGCCTCTTTCATACTTATGGCAATAATGCCGATGGAGAAAAGCCCAAGGAGATTTCCCGCCATAACTATATCAGCACTGCCATAGCCGTGTTCGCGCCAGCCAAGGAGAAAATCCATAATCTCATAGCGCAAAAGTAAAAAACCAAGGGCGGCAGGCAGTACAATGAAAACAGTGAATAAAAGGGAGTTTCTCAAGCTGTCCATATACCCATCAGAATCAGCTTTTGCCCAAAGAGCGGACATTTTAGGGAAGTAAACACTTGCTATAGCATAAACTATAGTAAGCATGAAAACTTGTACGAGCAGTTGAGAGTAATCCATAATAGCAACTGTTCCAAAACCAAAAGCAACAGTGTGGTTAAATATAAAATTAATCTGATAGGACGAAACAGAGATAAGGACAGGAACGCTTAATTTCCCGGCCATTTTTATATGAGGGTTTTTTAAATCAAATGAAAATTTATAGCGGTACCCAAGTTTATACATAGCAGGCACCATAATTAAAGGCTGTAAAAAAAGACCCAAAGCTGTTGCGAATATAAGACCTGTTACCCCAAACCGATCGCCTAAAAAAACCAAATAAAGTATCATAACTATCCCGCCGGGAGCCGATACAAAAGCAGGGAGCCTAAATATTCCATTTGACTGCAAAAGCCCTTGGAATATTGAACTAAAGCCGAAAAAAATCATAACAGGCATTAGAAAACGGAGAGTAAAGGTTAAATAAGCCGCATGCTCATAGCCCGGACCCGCTACAAAGTCTGAAATCATAGGGGCGGCTAAAATCCCCGCAAAAACAAGCATTCCGATAATTACCATTGAAATGCTGATAATATTGTCTATGAATTTTTTGGCTTCATCCCTACGCTCTTCCGCTAAAAGTGAGGTATACACAGGTATCATTACGGTGTTAATAGCCGTACCAACTACATTAAATAAAACATTAGGCACATTAAGAGCGTAGTTAAAGGCATTTAGCAAGGGGTTAGCCATACCAAACATTGCTAAATACATAGTGCGCCCTAAAAGGGTTAAGGCGCGCCCAGCAAGGGATATTACAGCCACGTCTGCCGCGCTTCTATTTTCTGAAGGGTTCATGATGTGAATTATAGCAAACATAAGTAAATAGTACAAGCTTATCCCATATTCTTAAACTTTGCTTACAGGAAATTTAAGAAAATGTTTCTAAATTTGAATGAAGTAGGCGAAAAATGGCGAAAAATGCGGCTTTTCGTATATTACGCCAATATTTACCCCTCGTTGAAAAGCTCAGGGGTTTGTGGTACACTAGGTGAAGCAATGTCGACTTTTAAGGAGGAACATATGAGAAAATACATAGCTAAACTAAGTAAAAATATATTGGTTTTAGGGCTTTCGGCTTTAATTTTGTTACAACCGGTTACGATGGAAGCCGCGTTTTTCTTCCAAATGGGGAGAACGGAAAATATGGCAGCAGGCATTACATATGAAGACCGCCTCATGGCTACACGTGCAGGGCTTATAAATGTATCTGTTGTATATGTTGATATACATACACCTTATGTGGAACTTAGACCGATTGCGCCGGCTGCATATGGTTCTCGTGCCTCAGTTTCTTCTATGGTACTTGAAAGCGGAGCAATGGCAGGGATAAACGCGGACTTTTTTGATATGGGTATAAACCCATCGACTCCTTTTGGCGATGTGGTTGCAGACGGGCAAGTAATATCTATGGACGTAAATAGACCGGGATACTCCACCTTCTTTATTGACGGTGAAGGCAACCCCTTTATTGAATACATAGAGCCTGAGTTTATTTTTCTAAACAACGGTCAGCGTAATTTAAGAATCCATGCTATGAATAAGTTTTTGAGAGATTTCTCCGCTGTATATTTTGACAGAAACGCTATTACGGACACAGCTGGGCTGGACGCACGATTTTCTGATTTATGGAAATATGTAGTGGAAGACGGCAGGATTACATACATAGGCACAAGTACAGTAACTGTGCCTGAAAATGGTTTTATAATCGTAGCGGCAGCAAGGTATGCCGGATATTTTACTGAATCTGTAAGAGTTGGTGACACCGCTGAATTTAGAGTGGAAGCCAGATTTGATTACAACCAAATGCAAGCTGCAATTGGGGGTGCCGGAAAAATTCTCTTAAACGGCGAACCTGCTGACTGCGGGTTTGTAGTGGCGCCAAATGCCCGTCATCCACGTTCGGCAATCGGTATAAGCAGAGATGGCACAAGGGTTATTCTAGCGGTAGTTGATGGCAGAGGCATAAGTATAGGTGCCACCCATGCTGAAATGGCTGAAATAATGTTAGGACTTGGAGCGTATCACGCGGCACATTTTGACGGAGGCGGCTCCTCGACTTTAGTGGCAGATACCCATTTTATGAATGGTGCCGCTGTAAGAAACAGACCATCAGACGGTGCACAAAGGGCTGTTGTAAATGCTCTTGGAGTATTCCACACGGCGGAGATTGGAGAGGTTACAAGCCTACTTATTAATCCAAGTTCTGAGCGGGTGTTTATGGGCGATTCTGTTACTCTTGATGTGAGAGGGCTTGACGCAAACGAAAGAATAGCTCCTCTAAACCCTGAAAGACTTAGCTTTTCCGCCACGGAAGCCGGCAGATGGGAAGGCAATACCTTCTATACGTCGGAATTTGGGCTTAATATGCTATATGCAATATATAATGATGTGGCTGTAGGGTATGTTTATTTAAACACTTTGGATTTGGCTCAAATAATCCCTCAGCCCAGTCAAATACGTGTAAACTCAGGAGCGTCCCAAAGGATAACAATGCGCGGTATAGGAATGGATGGGACAACAGCCCCTCTTAGAAACGCGGCTTTTGAGGTAGTTCCCGCTGAGCTTGGTACTGTAACTGACGACGGAGTGTTTACTGCAAACTCCGGCGGCGTAACTCAAGGGTTTATCAGGGTTACATCCAGTGGGGTTAACGCTTTTATACCTGTATCCGTAGGCACTGTAACCGAGTGGGTGACAGGCTTTGATCAGAGAGATATTCCGATTGAATTTAGCGGTGTTGGCAATGGGGTAACCGGCTCTGTGGCTTATGATGACTCGCTAAACAACCCTGGAAATTTTGCCCTTAGGCTGAACTATCAATTTGGTGTGAGTGAGCTTACTCAGGCGGCTTATTTAAACCTTATGGAACCTATAACATTTGACAATAATTTATATGCGTTTGAAATAGCTGTATTCGGTCACGGAGGAGGCGGCTGGGTTAGAGCTTCTGTAAGAGATGCCGCAGGGGAAGTTCATTTGATTGATATAGCTCCGAATGTTGATTTTAGCGGATGGAGAAACCATATAGTAAGAATACCTGAAGGGGCAATGCAGCCTGTTAGCCTTGAGCAGTTTTATGTGGTTGCGCTTAGAAATGATAATACCAGCGAGCTGTCTTTATTCTTTGATGATTTAAGAGCCCAATATGCGGTGCCTATTGGGGATGTAGCCGTCCCTGCCGGAGACCGTTTTAGAAATCCTTTTGAAGCTGTATTAAGTGCGGATAAACAAGTTGGGCATATTGACTTAACTTTCGTTGGAAACACTATTATAAGCGATGAGGACTTAAGACCTGACAATTACGGCAATTTACAAAGAAATGCCTTGTTAAGATTTACTCAAACGGCAGATCAGGCGTTTTTCGTAGGACCTGCGGATACGGAAGTTGTGGAAGGTATAAGATTTAGCGGAAATTATCACTTCCGCAGCCACGGTAATTATGCTATAATTGAAATGAGTGCGAGAACCGGCTCCTTAGCAGGAACATCTCCAGGTAACTGGGCATTCTTCAACGAAGCGGCAAACTCCGATGCAAGACATATAATTATCCTGCTTGACAGAAGACCGGATACTTTTAATATGACGGCGGAGTACGAACTTTTCCATCAAGCTTTAAGAGAGCTTAGAGAAGACCATGGAAAAACGGTGTTTGTAGTAACTGCCTCAGGTCTTTCATCAAGCTCTACGGTAATTGATGGTATAAATTACATAAACCTGGGTGCTTTGTTTAACTTAAACGGCGAAATTAATAATGAATTTAGGATATTAAGAATAAGAATTGACGGAAACCGCATAGCTTTTGAATTGCAGAGTTCTGTGTAGAAATATGTTATACTTGGGTACCTGGTAAAAATCGTTTAAAGCCGTTAGCCACGAAGGGGATGGCGGCTTTAAACGAATGGAGGCATTATGCCCGATTATTCCGACCCCAAAATTAGAATCGCCACAACAGACCCGAGCCTTAAGGATAAAATATCCGTAAGGCTTATAGGCGATAATTTAGAGCAGATTCATTGGTATATCAGATTTAGTGCGCCCCTAGACCCTGCCACTGTAACCGCAAAAAATATGGATGTTACGGATACGGAAGGCTATATCATGCGTACAGTTATACGATATGACGCGGATAGGAATATGATTGCGCTTTCGCCTTTGGACTCCTATATGGAGGGGCTATATTATATTCTGCATATTTCCAAAAAAGTTAAAAGCGACAGAGGCAAGCCATTAGGGAAAGAGGTTTATGTGCTTTTTAAGCTTTTAGATGGAAAAATTTCCGAGTATGAACTTTTAAAGTCAACGGTTAAGCCCCCAAAGCCGGTTCCAAGACCTAAAAATTACGATAATATGATGGTTAAAAGACATATATCGCCGGCACAGCATGCTAATAAGGAGAAGGAAAAGGCTAAATACGAAGATAAAAGTACAATCCCTTACAAAGAGATTAATATTAATATTTTGATAAGTTTGACAGGGCTTGCCGGGCTTATTGCAAGTCTTTATTTTAATATTGGATTTGTTATACCTGTTGCTATAGCAATATCTCTTTTAGGGGTTGCCCATATAGTTAAACAAACGATAAAACCGGCTTTTAGAGCGCGTGTACGCTACAATATAGGGGCTGTACACTTTAATAAAGGCAGATATGAGAAGGCAAAGAATCATTTAAGAAGGGCTTATAGATTAAATCCTAAAGACGAGGATGTTGAACATGCTTTATATAGGCTTAAGTTTCATGAATGATATTTTTTAATAAAAGCTGCTGTGGTTGGTATGAATCGGCTATGATGTTTAATACAGTCTCTTCCCGCAATGTTTGCAAAACTGCCCTAAAGACCCTTTGGAAAGAAGCAGTTCGCGGCAAAATGGGCATCTATAGTACATAAAAGCTATTACAGCGGCGCAAATAAGCAGAGAAAGCGCAATAACCAGTAAAACCATTACGAAAGTATCGGATCCGTCTAAGGTGCCGTTTTCAAGAAAATAAGATAAAATTAAAACCCCGACAAGGGATAGTAACCCCAAACCCATGCTTAGAGCTTGCGCTGTTTTGTAATACATATTTATCCTCCGGATACATTTCTCAATTCTCAATTACCACATAAGCAATTGCCATTTCTTTTGAATGTGAAATGCTTAGAAAAATATTTAATGCCTCAAGTCTTTCAAACTCTAAAAGGGCTTTTCCATGCAGGATAACATAGGGAGCGTTTTTATCACTCCTAAGGATTTCAATATCTATAGGCATAATGTCACCAAACCCTATGCCAAAGGCTTTAGCAACCGCTTCTTTAGCACAAAAATTACCGGCGGCAGTGGCAGACGCACAAAAGCCTCTTTCATTTATAAGTTTAATCTCTTTGTTGGTAAAATATCTATGCAAAAAATTCTCTTTCTCCAAAGATTTTTTAATCCTGGCTATTTCGATTATATCGCATCCTATACCCAAAACCATTTTTTCTTCCCCATATTTTCCGCTTTGTCAAGCTGATCTATTACATCAGCGCCTATTAGCTTATGTAAGAGGTTATAAGTCATTTGATGGCAGGTTTCGTTTTTTGCGAGTTCTTCTGTCATTATTCTAGTTTCTTCACGTAATTGCGTTATTTTAGGCTCAAGAAAATCAATGCGCTTTTTGCTCTCACTCATAAGACCGTGGCATATTTTTATGGTTTCTTCTAAAAGATTGCGATTAGTATTCTCTAACTCTTTTTCGATATTTTTCAAACGCCGCTCGGACAGCAGAAGGTAGGCGTTGATTTTAAGTATTACAGTTTTTGACTTGCGTATTTTAAGTTTAGCGGACTTTTTACCTTCTTTAAAGGCTTCTGTAGTCAAGCTGTTTATTATACGTATTGCTTGCTGCTTTTTATCAGATAAAAGCTTGATTTTTTCTCTTATACGCGCCTCTTCTTTCATAAAATCAACAATTCGCATTTCACAATCTTTAATCTTTGCATTTTTATATTCCCGAGGAAAAAGAGCCAGCCAATATTCGTCAAATATCAGCAAGGGCATATTTGCCATACCAACTATATCCCTTATTGAATCATCGGTTAAAGTGAGCTTAATGCCAAGCATATGCGCGCCTCCATCAAGAGTTATAATTTATTATCGGCATAAATATCTTTTATCAAAACAAAATGGTAAAATTGCACTTTGACATTTCATAGTTTATAATATAAAATATAATTAAGCAAGTGTAAAATGGGGGGTGTTTTTATGAATATTAGGGGCGAAAATAAATATGCTTTGATAGTTTTTGCGCTAATGCTTGTACTTACAGGTGCGCTTGTGTTTGTGGCTTTTTTTCTTCTGCCTCAGTTAGGCTCCAGTATGAACATAGTTATCTCAGGGGTTAATAACGAGCTTGTCCATGTGCCAAGGGTGTCTAATATAGTTCGTGATTATTATGGGTTTGAGCATACAGTTGAAGTGGATTTTACTATAGCGGTAGATGAAAGTATACGCAGGGATTTAGATATAGACTCTATCCATACCGGAATAACGCAAACAATGGGCAGCCTGGACTACGATAGGATAAATGCCGTAGGCGGCATGGACTATATAAAAACAGAAATTATAAGAGAACTTGGAAATCATATAAATCATGAGGATTTTAGAGGGCTGTATATAAGAAATATAACTCGCGATGATAATCCGGCAATCAGAGCCTTAGATGCCTTTAACCTTGCAAGGGCGGATGAGCCGCCGGAAAGTTCGAGAAGAAATAATGTTTCAGAGTTTTTTAGAGGGCTTGGGTGGAGAAATTAATTATTTGGCAAAAATCATAAAAGCCTGCTTAAGCGGGCTTTTTCTTTTTAGAAATCTGTACTTGCATACAGGGATATGATGAGGTATAATCAGACCATGGACTAAAAGTTTATTGTAGGAGAAATACCATGAGTGAAATTTTATTTTTTCGTGAATACGGTGACTTTGGATATACTACAGGGGTTGACGATTGGGAAGCTCTAAAGCCGATAACTTGCGCTTTTACAGGGCATAGACCTAAATATTTCTCTTTCAAATTCAGCGAAAATGCGGAAGGGCTTTTAAAAATCAGAAAAAAGATTGATGAAGAAATAGAAAAAGCAATACAGGATGACTACTCTATTTTTCTATCAGGAGGAGCTTTAGGTGTTGATACTTGGGCAGCTCTTTCTGTTCTTGAGTTTAGAGAGAAGCATTATCCTTTTATACGCCTTGAACTGGTGCTTCCCTGTCTTGGTCAAGAAAGCAGATGGAGCAAAAAAGCTAAAGAAACTTATGCTCATTTACTGGATAATGCGGATTTGGTAACAAGAACAGCACGCAAACCTTATTTTGACGGATGTATGAAGCTGCGAAATGACCTTTTGGTAAGGCGTTCATCAAGGCTTATAGCAGTGTGGAACGGGAAGCCCTCAGGTACCGGTCAGACTGTAGGAATGGCTGAGCGGCAAGGGCTTACGCTAAATATTATTGATGTTTGAGTAAGAGTGTGCTTTTAATGAGACCTAGAGGCGTTCAAGGTTCGACTCTCCTTGACCTAAGGGGAACCTTCGTTAAGTCTTTTTTTATTTGCCGCGTTCATATAGTAACCTATACGCTATCAGAACCCATTCCTTCTCTCTTTGCATATATTATTACCATGTATAACACAAAACCAGCATGGAGGGATTATATGTTTTACTATGAAAACAGTGACGGGAGCTTTGAAAAGCTGATACAGGACTATATTTCATCTTCCGGTAAAATTGGGTATGAAATAGGCAAAGGCTGGCCTCATTTTAGCCTTTCTGATTTGGAAGAAGAGACGAAAGGTGTTGACGGTCAGGAATATGGCTTTAACCCTGCCTTAGCAGAAATGGAAGCTGCGAATATAATCGATGATATACCACAAATAAGCACATCTTTTTTTGAAGAAGAGATGGGTCACATGAGGAATCTGATGGGGGAGCTTACTAAAAAAATAATACCGGCTATAGATGAGGTGCTTAATGATTATGATTACGAAGGAAGCCCCTTATTTGAAGAGCCTATAAGTGATAAGCTTTTTTGTGAGATTGTGGAAAAAACTATGCAACAGGCGGCATTTTTAATAAATAATGTTAGAGAGATTATGCTTGAGACAAAGGGAGGCGCATGGGATAGGCGCGATCTTTTATACTGTATTTTTGAAGAAATTGTTCTTAAGGAGATATTTACTGTGAGAAGACACCATCACAGGCTTGTAAAAGACCATTGATAGTAAACTAAACAGGGTAAGTCCATAAATGGTTTGCCCTCAGACTGAAGACAAAGTCTTCAGTCTGTTCGAAAAAATGGCAAAGCCATTTTTTCGAGATACTTAAGGTATGAATCCGCTTGCAAGGTTTTGCTCTGCAACCCCTTGCGATCAGCGGATTTCCCTCAGTCGGGCGAAGCCCGACTTGCAGATTAAAATTGGGAAACTCTTTGTTTCCCAACCCCTTCCGCTACTTGGAAATGGGTTTGTCTATACTCTGAGGGCAAGCCAATGAAGGGTTTGCCCTTAACCGAAATCCTGATTTCGACGAGGAATTTAGAGCCTATCCCTTTGCTGTTATTAAGGGATAGGCTCTTATAGTAAAGCTTTAGCCTTGCGCTCTGTTAATACCTAAGGTATAATGAAGTATCAAGGTTTTTTATTGTGTATTTAAGAAAATCCAAAAGGGGATATATATGGCAGATTTACTTATTAAAAATATTGGAGTTTTGGCAAGCCCTAAAGGTCAAGCTCCTTTAAAAGGCGCAGATATGAGCAATATAACGATTGCCGAAAACTGTGTTATAGCTGCAGAGAAGGGTATAATAACATATATAGGCACGGAAAAAGACGCCCCAAAATCAAAGGAAGTTTTGGATGCAGGCGGCAGGCTTATAACCCCCGGTCTTGTGGATGCTCATACTCATCTTGTTTTTGGCGGCTGGCGCCAGCATGAGTTTGAGCTTAAGCTTAAAGGTGCCGCTTATTTGGATATATTAAAAGCCGGCGGCGGTATTTTATCTACTGTGGAGAAAACCCGCGCTGCCACCGAGGATGAGCTTTTTAATAAAGCCAAGGATATAAGCCTTAAAATGGCTAAGCACGGCACAACTACAATCGAAGCCAAAAGCGGCTATGGTCTTAATTTAGAAGACGAGCTTAAACAGCTTAAGGTTGTAAAAAGGCTGAATAATGAGACAGACCTGGACTTTGTATCGACTTTTATGGGAGCTCATGCGGTTCCTCCTGAATATAAGGGCAGGTCAGAGGATTATATTGATTTTATTTGCAATGAAGTTATGCCTATAGCCGCCGCAGAAAAACTTGCGGATTTTTGTGATATATTTTGTGAAACAGGAGTTTTTGATGCAATTTTGTCTGAAAAGCTTCTGTTAAAGGCACGAGAGCTGGGATTAAAGCTTAAAATCCATGCGGATGAAATTAATCCTGTAGGCGGTTCGGAGCTTGCAGGGCGCATGAAGTGCCATTCGGCTGAGCATTTAATAGCCGCAACTGATGAGGGGATTGATTTGTGTGCCAAGGGGGGTGTTATAGCTGTGCTGCTTCCCGCTACAAGCTTTTATTTGGACAAGCCTTACGCAAGGGCCAGATATATGATGGATAAAGGTATTGCTGTGGCTGTTGCCTCAGATTTTAACCCAGGTTCAAGCCCTAATTTTAATATGCAATTTCCTATGAATCTGGCGTGCCTTAAATATAAAATGACACCTAAAGAGGCATTAAGTGCAGTAACTTTAAATGCTGCCGCTGCTATCGGTATGGCGGATAAAATAGGAAGTATAGAAATCAGGAAAAAAGCGGATATAGTAATATGGGACGCCCCTGATTTAGATTATTTGTTCTATAGATATGGTAATAATCAAGCTTTATATACAATCAAAAACGGAGGTATATTGTAATGAAATCTGATATTCAAATCGCTCAAGAATGCAAAATGGAAAAAATCAACAAAATCGCTGCTAAATTAGGTTTGACCGAGGACAATTATTCCGCTTACGGCAAATATAAAGCCAAAGTCGATCATAGGCTGTTAAAAGGAATGCAGGATAAAAAAGATGCTAAGGTTATCTTAGTAACAGCCATAAGCCCGACTCCCGCAGGGGAAGGGAAAACTACTACAACCGTAGGACTTGGTGACGCTCTTACTAAAATCGGCAAAAAGGCTGTTATTTGCCTTAGAGAACCGTCTTTAGGACCTGTATTTGGAGTTAAGGGGGGTGCGGCAGGCGGCGGGTACGCCCAAGTTGTACCAATGGAAGATATTAACCTTCACTTTACGGGAGATTTTAATGCTATAGGTGCTGCAAACAACTTGCTTGCGGCAATGTTGGATAACCATATTTTCCACGGCAATGAACTTGGCATTGACCCAAGGCGCATAACTTGGAAGCGGGCAATTGATATGAATGACCGCCAGCTTCGCTTTATGGTAAACGGCATAAATGGCAAAGCCAACGGTATGCCTCGCGAGGATGGCTTTGATATAGTTGTGGCGTCCGAGATTATGGCTGTTTTCTGCTTAGCAAATGACTTAGTTGATCTTAAAGAGAAACTTTCTAAAATGGTTGTAGCTTATACATTTGACAATAAGCCGGTTACCTGTAAAGATTTAAACGCCCAAGGGGCTTTAACCGCACTTTTGAAAGAAGCGTTTGACCCTAACCTTGTCCAAACCCTTGAGGAAACTCCGGCTTTTATCCACGGCGGGCCTTTTGCCAATATCGCTCACGGCTGTAATTCTGTTGTGGCTACAAAAATGGGCATGAAGCTTGGGGATTATGTTGTTACGGAAGCGGGCTTCGGCGCGGATTTAGGCGCTGAGAAATTTATAGATATTAAATGCCGTAAAACAGGCATAAGACCGGATGCGGTTGTTATCGTAGCAACTATTAAAGCCCTTAAACATCACGGCGGCGCAACCAAGGAAGAATGGGGCGTAGAAAGCCTTGAAAAACTGGAAGCGGGCTTTGCAAACCTTGAAAAGCATATTAAAAATGTGACAAAAGTGTACGGCTTGCCTGCTGTTGTGGCACTCAACCGTTTCCCGGCTGATACTGAGGCTGAGATTAAATTTGTACTTGACAAATGCCGTGAGCTTGGGGCGGAAGCTGCTCTTTCCGAGGTGTTTGGTAAAGGCGGCGAGGGCGGTGTGGAACTTGCCAACAAAGTTCTTGCCTGTATGGAGAAGCCTAATAATTTTGAATTTGTATATGATGATGAAACCCCACTTAGAAAGAAAATTGAAGCAATCGCTAAAAAGGTTTACGGTGCCGCAAGCGTCAGCTTTGGCTCAGGCACATTGACTACGATAAAAGAGATTGAAGCTATGGGATATGGCAATCTTCCTGTTTGTATGGCTAAGACACAGTACTCATTCTCTGACAATCCTAAGCTTTTAAAAGCACCGGAAGGCTTTGAGATGACTGTAAGGCAGATAAGATTATCAGCAGGTGCGGGTTTTGTTGTGGCAATTTCAGGGGATATTATGACTATGCCGGGACTGCCTAAGGTGCCAAGTGCCGAGAAGATTGATATTGATGATGAAGGCAGGATAAGCGGCTTGTTTTAAATTTCGGTTGTTGTCACTAGATTTGTAGCGAAACAGCACTCAGCCCTGTCAGTGTATCCTAAGCCTGTCCTAAACTTGATTCAGGAAGCCGCAATCTCGTATCACAAAAAGATTTTTAGATTGCGGGTCAAGCCCGTAATGACGATACGAATGCTAATTTCGCAACAGATTTAATGACGCGTGCAGATGTTTGGTAAGGAAGGAAGAGAGTGTATGTGGCTATATGCGGCAAAAAGAGTTATAGCTTTGATACCTGTTTTGATTGGTACTACATTTATAGCTTTTATGGTGCTGTACCACTTTGCACCGGGGGATCCATTTACATTTGCCCTAGGTCCTTATAACCCGGAATGGGTTCACGAAATGCGCGAAATACATGGAATGAACGACCCTATCCTCATTCATTTTGTTAGATACATCTCAGGCGTTTTCACAGGGGATTTTGGTACTTCATTCAGGGATCATCGCCTATCCATTACCAATGAGATTATGCCGAGGTTTATGCTTACCTTGCGGCTAAGTCTGGCTGCGCTGTCGGCTGCTTTGATTTTAGCCTTTCCTATAGGTATTGCCGCCGCAGTTAAGAAAAGCACTTGGATTGACAGGGCAAGTATTTTTATAGCGATAATTGGCATTTCCATGCCTGTATTCTGGCTTGGTTTGCTTTTGCTAGGTTTATTCTCGTTTAACCTTGAGTGGTTCCCGACCTCTGGGGCAGCAAGATGGAACTCAATTGTACTGCCGGGGATCGCTTTGGGCAGCGGCATATTATTTGCGATGGTACGTAGTATCCGCTCATCTATCTTAGATATTATGCGGCAAGATTATATTAAAACAGCACAGGCAAAAGGACTCTCTAACAGCAAAGTTATCCGTAAACATATGCTGCGAAACGCTCTTGCACCTATTTTGAAAGCTTTTAAACTTCACTTTAGCGATTTTTTTACAGGCATTGTTTTAGTGGAAGTTCTTTTCTCATGGCCTGGCATTGGACGGCTTTTTATACAAGGTATAGCCGCCCGAGATTATCCAATGATTTTGGGATGCTTAGTAATGTTTATCCTTTTCTACGCTGTAATAAACATTCTTGTGGATATCGCTCAGGTTTTTACCGCGCAAGTAAAAGTGCAATGACTAGTTATTTGAAGGGTCATGAAAATATGCCGCCAAAGATAAAGTGCTTATTTAAAGGCATTTTAGCCTGTGCGGCGGCATATTTATTTGCGGCTTTTACATTTGCTTTCTTTGGCGGTTCATCGGCAGCGGCATATGTACCCCGGACGGAGCCTTTACTTACGCCTTACGGAAATATATTTACTTCCGAGGCTGGAAATATCTATGCGTTTGGGATTCGTGCAGACTGCTGCGCTCAAGGGGAGTACTACCATCTTGATGAAGATGGAGCTTTGCATTATACCGAGCCTGGATTACCACATTTTTCACAATATACACAAACAGGAGGATACAAATGAAATTATCACAAATCACAAATATAGAGTTTTCAAAAAAACTTGCATCAGATGCCCCAGCACCCGGCGGCGGGTCTGTTGCTGCTTTATCGGCGTCTTTAGGAGCGGCACTTACTCATATGGTAGCTGCACTTACTACAGGCAAATCAAAATACGCGGAATATGAAGAACTTACCTTGAATACCTTAAAACAAGCCGAGGACTTAAGGGTAAAACTCCTTGACTGTATGGATAGGGACACGGAAATATTCGCTCAGATGGAAGCGGTTTTTAAAATGCCTAAAGCTACTGACGAGGAAAAGAGTGCCCGCAGGGAAGCTATGCAGGCGGCTCTTAAAGCCTGCTCGGTTGTACCCCTTGAAATTATGGGCTACTCATACGAGGCACTTGTAATGACAAATGATTATGTAGGCAAGTCAAACGCAAATGCATCAAGTGATTTAGGTGTTGCGGCTCTTATGCTGGGCGCAGGTGTTCGCGGCGCGTGGCTTAATGTGCTTATTAACATCGGCGGCATAAAGGATGGAGCCTTTGTTAATGAATACAGGGAAAAAGGATCGGAGCTTTTGGAAAAATCCATGAAGCTTGCGGATAAGATATATGAGGAAGTAGCGGGAACCCTCTGAAACGCAGCTTAGGTCAAGGAAAGTCGAACAATGAGCGGTTTTGCGGCTATGGGTGCCCAAGGTTCGACTCTCCTTGACCTAAGCAGGTAGACAAAGACGGAGTTGTAATCACATGTTTAATAAAATCAATATTGATTGGCATTGGCCGGGACCGAGAACCATAAAAACCGGCATAGCTGTTGCCGTATGTCTTATATTCTACGGTATTATGGGCAGAGACGGTATTATGATGGCAGTTACCGCGTCTATCCTTTGTATGCAGGCTAGTGTGGAAAAATCCTTAGATGCCGGCAAAGGCAATATAATAGCTTCATTAATGGGCGGCGCGCTCGGTACGGCTGCGGTTTTTTTCGGCATACCCGGACATAGTGCAATGGCATTTATTATTTGTGCCCTTGTTGGGGTTGTATTTTTGATTCATTTTTGCCATATAACTCGTTTAAGTGAAAGCATTGTCCTTAGCTGTCTTGTTTATATGACGATTATTACGGGATTTATGGCGCCGGAAGGGCTTGACCCGGTTGCCTTTTCTCTTAACCGTATAGTGGACTCTCTCATTGGTATTATGGTGACGGTTTTCGTAAATGCCTCAATATTTAAGCCACCTGCCCAGAAAGGGCTTTTGGCGGAAGTTATATATATCATACGCCCTATATCCGGCGCAAGGACTACCTCATGGGCTGGAGGAGCTACTTCGGAGCTTTATATTTATCCGGAGGACAGCTTTTATGGGGAGCGTAATTTTGGCTTTAGAATTTCAACGGCAACTGTAGAGGTGGAGGAGTCAACTTTTACAAGCCTCCCTGGCTTTAAACGGTATATTATGACCTTGGAAGGTGATTTGACACTGTCCCACGAAGGTCAGCACAAAGTAAAATTAGGACCTTGTGAGAAAGACTTTTTCTTAGGTGATTGGAGTACAAAAAGTGAAGGCAAATGCAAGGATTTTAATTTGATTGCGAGAAAAGGCTATAATGGCGGGCTTGAAATTATCTTGCCCGGCACGGAGCTTAATTTGAGTACAGAGTGCTTTAATGGTTTTTATGCCTTGGAAGGCAGCACAGAAGTGGAAATTTTAATAGGCGGCAAAGAGCCTGTTAAAAAAATCTTGCAAAAAAGTGATTTTCTTATATTTAAACATGATGAAATTAAAGATGCAAAAGAGTACAGTGTCAAATTTGCAAATGAAAAATGTGTGCATATAAGTGTAGGACGAGAGATGCATAAGGAGTAACTTTATGAACTATAAAGAAGCGATTGATTATATTTCAACTACTAAAAAATTTGGCTCCAAACCGGGGCTTGAGCGTATTAGGCGGCTTTGTGAACTTTTAGGTGACCCTCAGAAGGCTCTTAAATTCGCTCATGTAGCAGGGACTAACGGCAAGGGCTCTGTATGCGCCTGTCTTTCATCGGTGTTAATGAGGGCAGGCTACAAAACAGGGCTGTTTACATCCCCGGCAATACAACGTTTTTCTGAGCGGATACGGATAGACAGTGTTGAAATATCAGAGGAGGAAGTTGCACGCTACACCAGCCTTATAAAATCCAAAATTGACATAATGAAGGCTGAAAGCGACGACCACCCCACTGAGTTTGAGATACTTACCGCAATGGCTATGCTTCATTATAAAAAGCATAATTGTGATATAGTTGTGTTGGAAGTTGGTATGGGTGGTATTATTGACTCCACCAATATTATTGACGATAATACAAGCCTTGTTGCGGTAATAACCAGCATAGGCTTTGATCATATGGAGTATCTGGGTACCACTTTGTCTGAAATTGCCGCAAAAAAGGCAGGGATTATTAAAAAAGGCGGCATGAGTGTTGTATATCCTGCAAAACCTGAGGTTATGGCGGTTTTTGAAGAAGTTTGCCGCCAAAAAAATTCAGGTCTTCGGAAATTAGATGACAAGGAAGTTGAAATATTAACCCAGGATATTAATGGGACAAGCTTTGATTTTGGTATATACAAAGGGCTTAATATTACCCTTTTAGGCAAGTATCAGGTGTATAATGCTGCACTAAGTATGCTTGCCTGTGAGGAGCTTAGAGCCAAGGGCTTTAAAATAAGTGAAGAAAATATCAGAGAAGGGCTTCAAAACGCCAAATGGGCAGGGCGTTTTGAAATAGTGAACAGGGAGCCTTTAACTATCATAGACGGGGCTCATAACCCTGAAGGAGCCCGGGCTCTTTTAGAGGGGCTTGAATGCTACTTTCCCGGCAGGAAGCTTATATTCATTTGCGGGTGCTTGGCTGATAAGGATGTAGGGGCTATATTTAAGCCTTTTGGTGCTATTGCTAAGAGGTTTATAACCATAACGCCGGATTCTCCAAGGGCAAAGGCTGGTGAGGAGCTTGAGTCGGAAATTAGACGATTCCATAAAGATGTTGTGCATAAAAACAATGTTGATGAAGCCTTGGATTATGCGCTGTCCACTTTAGAGCCGGAGGATGTAATTTGTGCTTTTGGGTCGCTCTATTTTATAGGGGGAGTGAGGGACTATTTCGGACTCGTATAAAGCGGCAGATGAGGTTATGGCGGCAGTAAATGCAGGTGTGAACAGGCTGATTATCTCAAACCCACACAAAGCGGCAAATGAGTGTAAGAAAATTGTGGCACTTCCCATAAAGCTTAAAGATAGGGAGGTTTTGCAGTTTTCTTTTTATACTGCTGATAAAGTTTTTCATTATAATTTGTTAGAGGATGAGATAGAGGGTAAGCTTAGAGAAATTGAGGGCTTAGGCTATAAACAATGGGAAATAGACTGTGGAGAGGGTTCTTTTAAGCTGTTAGTAGGCAAAAAAGGTAATTTTAAGCGGATAAATATCAAAAATCCTCCTAACTTTGTGGCGGATTTGGCTCATAATAAAGTTAAAAATCATATTCTTAAAGAGGGTGAGCCCCTTGATATACTTATAAACCTTGGGCTTATGAATAAAGAGGGTACGGTTTATAAAGACAAGCAGAAAAAATTTCGCCAGATAAATAAATTTTTGGAGATAGTAGATACGGTTGAGGCGTATGTGGATGATGAGGCGCATATACTTGATTTTGGCTGTGGGAAAAGCTACTTAACCTTTGTCATATATCATTATTTTAACTTTATTTTAGGGAAAAATGTAAAAATCACAGGAGTTGATTTGAAAGAAGATGTGGTTGCTCACTGTAACGAGCTTGCGATAAAGTGCGGTTATGAAAATTTGAGCTTTCATTATGGTGATGTATCTAAATTTGAGTGGATTAAAGACTGTAATATGATGGTGACTTTGCATGCCTGCGATACGGCAACGGATTTTGCGCTAAATTATGCCCTCCAAAATGGTGTGAAGGTGATTTTATCGGCACCCTGCTGTCAGCATGAGCTTTTTGGGCAGATAAAGAGTGAAGTCTTTGCGCCAATGTTAAAGCACGGTATATTAAAGGAGCGGTTTAGCGCACTTTTAACGGACGCTGTCCGCGGTCAGCTGCTGGAGGCTATGGGCTACCGTGTAGGCATAATGGAATTTATTGATATGGAGCATACGGCAAAAAATATTATGATAAGAGCGGTTAAAATCTCAGATAGGGTGGATGATGAGAAACTTGAGGCAGCTTTAATGCTTTGCAGGGAGTTTTCGGTAGAGCCGATGTTAGGCAAGCTCTTAAAATAGGCAATTGATTAAAGGGCGGTTTGGCTTTTATATGTATTGTTGTAATCTATCGTAAGCATAAGAAAAAGGAGTAATAATGAACGAATCTAGTTTTAAGGGGTTTAACGCCCCTTTTGTAGCCGAAAATATAATATTCCTTGACGAAATAGGCTCAACTAACGACTATGCCAAGGATTTAGGCAAAAACGGCACCTCCTCAGGCACTGCTGTAATAACAGCAAAACAAAGCGCAGGCAAAGGCCGCCTTGGGCGTATTTGGGACGGGGGAGAGGCGAAGGATATTTACCTTAGCCTATTGCTAAGACCTAAAGGCGACTCTTCCCGCCTGACCCTTATGGCTGGGGTTTGTGTGGCTAACACTCTAAACCGGTTTTTAACTGACTTGGACGAAAAAGCTATGATAAAATGGCCTAATGATGTGGTAGTAGGCGGCAGGAAAATTTGCGGTATACTCACAGAAAGGGGTGAGTATGGTGTAGTTGTGGGCATTGGGATAAATATTGGCCGGGAAAGTTTTCCGGAGGAACTTTTAGATAAGGCAACCTCCCTCAACATAGCCACAGGGCAAAAGCACGATAGAGCGGAGATAATTAAGTTTTTACTAACCAATCTAAGCCTCTATTATGAAAGTTTTGAAAACAGCGGTGTAAGCTCGTTTATCGAAGAGTATGGAAGCCTTTGTGTAAACATTGGCAAAACAGTGGCTATACATGAAAATAACGTCGTCTATACTGCTGCAGCCACAGGGATAAGCCCCGACGGTAAGCTTGAAATAACCCTTGAAAATGGTACAAAGCGCGTACTGGATTCAGGGGAAGTATCAGTCCGTGGAATATATGGATATGTATAAAATGTATAGGAGTTTTTATGTATGGATGAAAATAAATCTCTCATAGGCCGTGCCTCAATTTATAATAAAACTTATTATTACAACCCATTATTTTCAAAGCTTCCAAAGCCTATTTTGGATGAAGTACAGGAAATTTGCAAATACTATGCCGCTAAGCTCCATTGTATATTCGCCCTGAAGTTCAAGGAAAACGGTGATGTATACTTTGAGTGCCTTCCAGAGGAATGGGACGAAAGTTTTGATGAAATCGGTGCGAAACTTGATTTAGATAAGCTTGCCAGGGAGCGGCATGAGTTTTTTGTATCCCTTAAGGCGTGGTATGTAATGACGGTGCTTAAGGAGGCTTAAAACAATGCTTAAAATCGGCGGTGTTGAGCTTAAAAACAATGTAATCCTAGCACCTATGGCAGGGATTACGGACGCCACATTTAGAGGGATTTGCGCTGGTTTTGGCTGCGGGCTGACTTATACGGAGATGGTTAGTGCCAAAGGGATGAGCTATAACAGCAAAAATACGGCACCCTTACTTGAAATCCACCCCAATGAGAGAATTAAAACAGTACAGATTTTCGGTAATGACAAAGATATTATGGCTGCAATGGCTAAGGAGCTTAACGAGCTGCACCTCTTTAATATAATCGATATAAATATGGGCTGCCCCGCTAATAAAATTGTGAGAAACGGCGACGGGTCCGCTCTTATGAAAGAACCTGCAAAGGCAGGGCAAATTGTTGAAGCTATTGTTAAAGTATCTAAAATGCCGGTGACTGTAAAGATACGAAAAGGCTTCGAGGGACCTGAGCCGAATGCGGTAGAGGTGGCTAAAATAGCAGAAAATGCCGGGGCGGCTGCTATTTGTGTACACGGCAGGTTTAGGAGCCAGTTTTACAGCGGTAAAGCGGATTGGGATATAATAAAAGCTGTGAAAGAAGCTGTAAAAATCCCTGTTATTGGCAATGGAGATGTTGTAGATTTGGCGGCTTATCAGGAAATTCAAGCATATACAGGCTGTGACGGGGTTATGATAGGCCGTGGGGCACAGGGTAATCCTTGGGTTTTTGGAGAGATAGCGGGCTTTATAGAAAAAGGTACCGCTCCCCCCCCTCCTACTTTGGAGGAGCGGCTTGAAACGGCACTTTTCCACGCGTTGGAGATTACAAAAGTCAAGGGAGAATATATTGGCATCAGAGAAATGCGAAAACATCTAGGCTGGTATGTAAAAGGGCTGCCGGGGGCAACGGAGCTTCGCAGGGAAATAATTAAGCTTAAAACTTATGATGAAGTGGAAAAAATGTTTGATATATACCGCAATTTTTTAGCCAAGCAGTAATAAGCAGTCTCATATTATCATAAAATTGCCTGAGGTGATTTTATGAGGGGCAAATTTGCGAAAGTACGTCTTGCAAAAACTATGGATGAGATAGATTGGAACAATAATTTTCTAAAGCGCGCTCCTCGTTTTATCCAAAATTGGTATATTGATAAATATATGCCTATGGTTATAGAGGAAGTGTCAATTTACGGTGCTTTGGGCTATGAAATAATATTAAGCCGCATTGACGAGGAGTTTATTTTAAATTTTGCCGAGGAGGCTAAGTATTTAGGCGTCCGCGCTATGTTTAGCGAGGAAGAGATACCATTGCCGCGAGGTTTTTTTGTGCCTGATGGGGTTGTTGTAAAAGTATTTCTTCTAGATTGTATAATAGATAAAATATTGCGAGCTGTAAAAATAGAACCTTCAAAGCTCTCTTTAATTATAATAGAAGGGGAGGAGCCATTTACAAAAGCGGTAGTTGAATTATTATATCCGCGGCTTAACCATCTTGGTATTATCTTGGAAAGTGGCGGCGAGCAAAGCTACAGCGGGCTTGCGTATGAAATATTTAACGACTGCGGGCTTAATATTAGCTTTGGTGAGCGAGGCTCTTACTTGCTTAAGGAAGCTGATATAATAATAAATCTTTCGGAAAATGAGAAAGGTTACGAAAGTTTTTATAAGAAAAACGCGTGTTATATTGAACTTAGCTCCGCAAGCAGCAAGATTAACGATATTAAGCTAAAAAGAAGTGATATATTAACCATTAATAAGTTTAATGTGGAATATGAAGGGGAAATATTGCCTATTGAACAGTTTGAGCTGTTTATGTATCTTGAACTTGCGGCTTTTTACAATTTTGTAAGCGGAAGAAATGTAAGAAATAACATTTGGCAAATTAAAAATTGGATAGAAGCAAGCAATATAAAACTTAGAAACATGAATTTTTAGCCAACGAGGATTGACATTAGGTTAGGCTTGTGGTAAGGTATCCACACGAGAGAATTACTATTGCCCAAACAACATGGGCAAATTTTTTTTAGATAGTCGGAGGCAAGTTATGACAGAGAAGAAAACAATGTTAACTTATGATGGGCTTAAAAAACTTGAGGAAGAACTTCAAGAACTTAAGGTTGTTAAGCGAAAACAGATAGCCCAAAAGATAAAGGAAGCAAGAGGGCAAGGGGACTTGTCTGAAAATGCTGAATATGACTCAGCAAAGGAAGAGCAGGCCGAGGTTGAGGCGCGTATTGCAACTTTAGAGAAGATGCTTAGAAATGCTGAGGTTATTGATGAGGAAGATATTGATACAAACACCATAAATTTAGGCTGTAAAGTAAAGCTTTTTGACGAGGAATTTGACGAGGAAGTAGTATACACTATAGTAGGCAGTACTGAGGCTGACCCTCTTACAGGCCGTATATCCAATGAATCTCCTTTAGGTGAAGCCCTTATAGGCAAAGCAACGGGAGAGCGGATTGAAGTATCGGCACCGGACGGGCTTACTTACTATAAAATCCTTGAAATAAACCGATGATTATTTGAAAGGACGATAAGATGAGCAGCGAAAATAACGATAGACAAGAGCAAATGCCTCTTACCGCGGCGGAGTTAAGCGAACAGGAGGCTATTAGGCGTGAGAAATTAAAAGAATTACAAGATGCGGGGAAAGATCCTTTTGTAATAACGACATTTCCTCAGGATACCCATTCTGTAAAGATACAGGATAATTTTGACAGTCTTGAAGGTAAGCCTGTTGCTGTTGCTGGGCGCATAATGACTAAAAGGATTATGGGCAAGGCATCTTTTGCTCATGTTGCGGATAGACATGGACAAATTCAGGTTTATATAAAAGGCGAAGATGTTGGGGAAGAAAGTTACGCTGACTTTAAGAAAATGGATATTGGAGATATAATTGGCATAAAAGGCGAGGTTTTTAAAACCCAAAAAGGCGAAGTATCTGTTAAAGCGAAAGAAGTTATACTGCTTACCAAAAGCCTTAGGGTACTGCCTGAAAAGTTTCATGGGCTTAGAGATCAGGAGCTTCGCTACCGCCAACGGTATGTGGATTTGATTGTAAACCCTGAGGTTAAGGACGTTTTTTTAAAGCGCACAGCTATAATTAAAAGTATACGCCGGTTTTTGGATGATAGAGATTATATAGAGGTTGAAACCCCTACCCTTCAAGTTATACCGGGGGGCACTTTGGCTAGACCTTTTAAAACCCATCATAACACCTTGGATTTGGATATGTATTTGCGTATAGCTTTGGAACTGCCTCTTAAAAAGCTTATTGTAGGCGGCTTTGAGCGTGTTTACGAAATAGGACGCAATTTTAGAAACGAAGGTATGAGTACACGCCATAATCCTGAATTTACTATGCTTGAGCTTTATGAGGCATATACGGACTATAACGGCATGATGGAGCTAATTGAATCTATGATGCGAAAAGTGGCAATGGATGTAAATGGCACTCTAAAACTAGAGTATGGCGAATATACAATTGATTTGGAAAAGCCTTTTGAGAAACTTACTATGGTGGATGCTGTTAAGAAATATGCTAATGTGGACTTTGATGAAATAAAAACTTTGGAAGAGGCAAGGGCTGTAGCAAAAAAACACCATATCGAATACGCTGAGCGTCATGCCAAAGGGGATATTTTAAATCTTTTCTTTGACAGATATGCGGAGGAAAATTTGATTCAGCCTACGTTTATTATTGATTATCCGGTTGAGATATCGTTTTTGACTAAAAGAAAGCCTGACAAGCCTGAATATACCGAGCGTTTTGAGCTGTTTATAACCGCCAGGGAGTTTGCCAACGCTTATTCGGAGTTAAATGACCCAATTGACCAGCGTGAAAGATTTGAGCATCAAGCAAGGATGAAAAGCATGGGCGATGTGGAAGCCAGCGATATAGACGAGGACTTTATGGCGGCAATGGAGTACGGCATGGCACCTACAGGCGGCTTAGGGCTTGGGGTTGACAGGTTTGTAATGCTTTTGACCAATGCACAGTCTATAAGGGATGTGCTGTTGTTTCCGACTATGAAGCCGGTGGAGTGAGATTAGTTAATTCACTACAACCTTATTGTCAAAGCAAATTTATATTATCTGCGAGAAATTGTATTAAGTATACGCCACATTAGCGGTCTGCAACTACTGTAACCGATGACAACTGTTGTAATTTTCCCACAACCTTCGCACAAATCAAAATCTTTTGAAATAACAACACCCTCTCTGTATAGATGGGTGTTGTTTATTTTATTCCAACATATCAAACAAAATTCAGCCATAGTTCGCTCTCTTCTTGGTGGTGCCGTATGATACCATTTTGAAAATATCATAATACCATTTGATACCATTGTCAAGAGGGAAAGTTCAGTCCTTTGGACGGAATCGGCGCGTGCGCGCCGCCCACTAATGCAGCTTGAGGTGTTTGATATGTTTAAAAGGATTGCAGATTTAAGAATAGACAAGGATAAAACACAGCAAGAAATTGCAAATATACTAATGTGCAACAGGCAGGTATATGCACGATACGAAAGAGGAATTAGGGAAATCCCGGTATCAATGCTTTTAGCCTTAGCGAAATATTATGGAGTAAGTACTGATTATATATTGGGATTGACTGATAACCCCACTCCCTATTCACGTAAATCTACCAAATAAATACTCAAGCTACTCATCCAGCAATGCTTTATGCACCTTAGGTCAAGGAGAGTCGAACCTTGGGCGCCCATAGCTCAAAAAATTTGATTAATCTTCATTTTCGTCCTAGGTGGGCTGAGTGCCCACCGTCGTCCTCAAATTTTGCTAAATGCAATTTTTTTGCGGCTATGGGTCTTCGAGTTTTGCGGATGGAATTTTTGAAGCCGCCGTGAAAGAGGACGCAGCCTTACCCACAGTAAGGCAAGGACAATGACAAAGGCGGGGCTAAAATTCCACCGCAAAACCGCTCATTGCTCGACTCTCCTTGACCTAACCCCGCTCTCATAATTCTCCCTAATCTCATCTAACAAGCCGCTGTAAAAATCAGCGGCTGTTTTTTGCCTTTTTTGGGCAATTTCTTTTGCCCGGTTTGTAAAAAGGGTGGTATATACTTTGCTAAGTTTATAATTATACTCCTGAAAGAAGGAGGAAACCTCACCACTGCCGCCGCCGGTAACAATATTTCCATCGTCATCTATTATGTACAGAGGCTCCGCAATCCGCATACTGTAAACGAGAGTCCGTGCTATGCCTATTGCGCCTGTCACATCCAATTTATCTGCGTCAAATAAAATTTTAGCTTCTATGGTTTGTGGCTGGATATTAACCCTATACCTGTGGGAGGCTATACAGTCCTTTACATGGGCTGCTTTTTCTTTTGACCAGCCGATAGACAGTAAAAAGCCGTATGCCATCTCACTGCCTATTTTGGCGTGGCAATGTTTTTCCAAATCATCAAATTGTTTTTCACGCCCGATATCATGAAGTAGGCAGGCGGCAACCAGCACATCAAAATCGACGGGATCCTCATGTTTATAAATATCCAGTGCGGCATTTAACACCCGGTGTATATGATGCCTGTCATGAGCCATGTCAGCGTTTTCCATTTGCTTTAGCATATAACTTTCTATCACTATATATTCCGATTTAGTCAAAAGGCACCTCATTTATAGCCCACCATGTAGAAGTGGAATTAGGGCAAAAACCAATATTAAAATAAAACTGGATGGATGAAAACACAGTAGCGGAAAGCGCACCTAAATTGACACATCTTTTAAGTGCCTCATAAACAGCGGCTTTTCCAAGTCCCATTTTTTGATAAGAGGGGTCGGTTACAACAGGCTCGATAAATACCGAATCGGACTCCTTCGTATACCATACGCCGCAGAAAGCGGCAAAAGATTCATCCGGTGCTAAAATAGCAATTTGCAAGTCAAGGTTTATGAAAGGGCGTTTAAATTGGCAGTCGATAGGGGTGGTATCGGAAGATGTAAGCATACTTTCGTATGCCGCACTGCCAAAGCCTCTATACATTATCTGTCCAAACTTTAGCGGGTCATAACCCTCAGCCATGCTGGTTATTTGGAAGCCATCAGGCAGTGTGTAATGCAGATTTCTTTCGCTTAGTATCATAATAGATTCGCTGTCCCTATCCTGTGTAGGGATAAAGCCGGCATTTGCGGCGGCATTCTGATACTCTTTATCCAAATCGGGTATTAGAAGCGAAAGTTTGCCATTATTATGTAAATTTTCCTTTGCGTAATTTATCATATCAGGAATTAGAGTACGATTGCTTTTATCAACACATAAAATCCCGCTGCCCAAATTTATATCAACACAAGCAACGGCTGCAAGCCTGTCATTTTTAGACCACAGCCCAAATTTATTCAAATATTCCGGCTTAAATGAGGGACGTGTAATTTGCTGATCCCACCAACCGAAGGAGTAGGTGGGATTGTTTAGCTTAAGTAAGAAGTCGCGTACTAATAAAAAGTCCGTATTAAACAAGTTGTCTGTATATTTATACTGTCTAAAATGAATCATAAAATATTAACCCCTTTAATATCTAAAAAAACAAATGTATCAGATACAGCCCAAAAGTAGTCATTACAAAGCCCATTGTCACCCTAATTACATTACTTATCTTACCGTAAGCCGGATTTTTGGTAATTTTCCCTGCAATCCCTGTGCCGGAGCCGGCTACAACCACTAAAATCCCATGACCTAGCGCGAACAGGAAAAGGCATAAAATACCAAACAAAGGATTTGCCCCCCTTGCAACCATTGCAAGAAGCACAACAAGAACAGGCGTTGCACAGGCACTGCCTAAAAGCCCAATAAGCATGCCTGCAATAAGGGCACCTAAATAACCTTTTCGACTGCTTTTAGAAACCAAGTTTGAGGCAGGTATAAATGTATATACCTCCCAAATTTGGAGAGCCATTAAAAGCATCAGCACACCGCCTATAATATGCAAATACCTGTTGGCACCACCTAAAAACATACCTAAAGTTGCCGCGGCGGCACCCATTGCGGTAAAGCTTACAGCCATCCCAAAAGCAAATATAAAAGACAGTTTAAAAGCTTTCCTTGGATCATCTTCTCCGCCGGCACCTTTTACATAACCAATTACAAGAGGGATTGCAGCCAGTGTACAGGGCATAAATGATGTTAAAATCCCTGCCAAAAAGGCAAGTAAAGGGGCGAAATACACATAATTTCTAATTATATGGGCAAGTTGTGATAAAATACTGTCAATCACAAGCCCATACCCATACTTTCAAGTATAAATATTATTTGCTGGGCGTTTAAAACCCCTTCATGAGCAGTAAGGACATGCTCGCCGGTAGCTCTTAAGCTGTAATTTAGGAGATGGATAGGAAAGCCATCATCGGCATAAAAAGGTGTGCCGTCAGAGTTCCATAAAAACTGTGTGGGGACTACAGTAATGGGGAAGTCCATAGCGAAATCCATAAATTCATCAATATCGATGTATTTAACAATAGCATTGCCTCGAAGCTCATCATGTAAGTCTATAAGTGTTGCCTTCATTACCCTACAGGATGAACACCAATCTGAGGCACTAAAATGAAGCATAACAGGCAAATTATATAGAAAAAGCTCGTCAAAATCAAAGTCGTCAGTGGCTATAAGGTCAAAAATACTGCCGTCTGCCGGAGGCAAGTCCTGACTGTTTGAACCCATATGGCTAAAAGCCGCCACCAGTACAACAGCTAATAACATAAGGGGTACTGCAAGGGTTTTTAGTATATTACTCTTTTTGATATTCATCTCTTCCAAAATAGACCTCCTGTAAAAATTATCCATATAATAAGTTTTGACAAGTATAACATAAAGAATACCCTAGCGCAATTATTTACCCTGTGATATACTGTGTAAAAATATAGCGTGAAAGGACAGATATCATGGGCAAATATGATTTTGACACTCTAATTAACAGAAAAGGCACTTATGCCACAAAATGGGATCGTATGCCGGAGGGCAATGATAAGGACGCGCTGCCTCTATGGGTTGCGGATATGGATTTTCCCACGGCGGAGCCTATTTTAAAGGCAATTCATGATAGGGTAGATAAAGGGGCATTTGGCTATACATATTACGGCGATGAAGCGAAAAATGCTGTAACAGGCTGGTATTTAAAAAGATACGGCTGGCAAGTTGAAAATAAGGATGTTTTTTTCTGTCCGGGTATACTGCCGGGTATAGCATTACTCCTTAATATTTTAAGCAATGAGGGGGATGGGATAGTTATACAGCCTCCGGTTTATCACCTTTTTGCATTAAAGGTTAAAAATAACAACCGTAAAGTTGTAAACAACCCCCTCATTTATAAAAACGGCCGCTATGAAATGGATTATGATGATTTAGATAAGAAGCTGACTGATCCAAATAATAAAGGGCTTCTGTTTTGTACGCCCCACAACCCTTCCGGCAGGGTTTGGAGTGAGGAGGAGCTTAAAAAAGTTGTGGAAATAGCTAAAAAGCATAAAAAATGGATAATCTCTGATGAAATCCATGCGGATACGGTACGTAAAGGCATAGCATTTACCCCTGCTGCCAAATTAGCGGGAGATTATGTTGATGAAATAATAACCCTAACTGCCCCAAGTAAAGCTTTTAATATAGCCGGTCTTAAAATAAGCAACCTTGTAATTACTAAAAAAGAGTATCAGGATATATATAATTATTGGGTTAATGACAAGCTTCATATAGGCGGGGTAAACCCTCTTGCCATGGCTGCAAATATAGCTGCGTATACTGAAGGGGAAGAATGGCTGGAAGAAGCTAATGCATATATAGACGGCAATGTGGATTATTGTATGGAGTTTTTTAAAAAAGAGCTGCCTAAATCTACGCCGGTATATATTGAAGGCACATATCTGTTTTGGGTTGATTTGAATAATTACGAGTCTGACCCTAAAGAGCTTGAGCGTATAATGAAACAGGAGGCGAAGGTTGCGCTAAATGACGGGCATATTTTTGGGCAGGAAGGCAACGGTTTCCAGCGTATAAATTTGGCATGTCCGAGACCGTTGCTTGTAGAGTGTTTAAATAGGATGAAGGATGCACTTGTTAAATAAATATGGCTCTTGAGAGACAGTACCCCAGTCAAAGAGGGGTTTGTCTATACTCTGCTAACCCCTCACCTTGAGGGGTTATTTTTTTGACTTTTTCAGGTTTTGACATTTTTTTCCAGTTTTGCTTGGTATACTATCTCCACGAAAGCTTGTCCAAAATTTAGTTGGTGGAGCAATATATGGAAAAAGTGTGGGATATCTACAAGTCAAAAACAATAGAAAGCATAGGTACTAAATTAGAAACCTTAAAATCAACATGCTTACTTGTCCTTATCGGTTTCTTTATAGGCAGGGTAACATTGTTTGGATTTATAAACCCTTTTTTTATTGCTTTTTTAGCGAATTTTATAGGGGTGCGCCAGAAGATTTACATATTGGCAATTCCTATGGCACTAGGCATAGTAACAAGATTTGAAGGGCTTTTGATGCTTAAAAACTTATCGGCATTATCTCTTATTCTTCTTGGGCATATGTTTTTAAATATTGCGGGAGTCCGCCCAAAAACTATGCTGAAAATTTTGGTATCAGGATTCGCGTCTATGTTTTCAGGGCTTTTGTTTATCTTTTTATTTGATTCAAGCCCTTATTTTATACTTATGATTGCAGGCGGGTGTATATTTGCAATAAGCTTAACTGTGTTAATGAAAGACAGTGCCTTATTACTGTCCGGCAAGCACAAAGACGCATTAGACAATGAAGGTGCCTTAAGTCTAATAATAGTCCTTGGAGCAATGGTTGCCGGAGCCGCGGATATATACATAGGTAATTTTTCATTAAAATATATATTATGCGCGCTTATTGTTTTAATGGTTGCAAGGCGCGGCGGTGCGCCTATGGGAGCCACATGCGGGGTGGCACTGGGCTTTATACTAACTTTAGCAGGGCATCTAAATTATTCCCTTATAGGGGTTTTAAGTGTAGGGGGCATAGTATCCGGATTTTTGAAAGGCCGCGGCAAAATTGCTTCCGCAGCCGGATTTGTAGTTGGGGCTGTATTAAGCGCAATATATATTGATACAGGGCTTATATATAATTATTTCATATTCTCTTTAGGTGCGGCAGTTGCCTTGTTTTTGGTAATCCCTGACAATTTTTCGATGAATATTAGCCGTATTACTATAAACCGCACCATAGATGAAGCCAAACAAGCTAAAACCCTTGTAAGCCAGCGGCTTTTTGGGATATCGGCATCTTTTAAAAATATGGGGAAAACCCTTGAAATAGGAGCCGAAAAACAGCAAACTCTTGGTTCTAAAGAGTTATCCAGACTAATTGATGACGCTGTTGCAAGAGCATGCCCTAAATGCCCTTATAAAAATGATTGCTGGGGCAAAAATTTCTATAAAACCTATCAGATGAGCTTTAAAATTTTAGAAGATTTTGAAAAAGGGCATGAACCTAATGTAGAAAATTCGGAATATTCGGAACTTTGTAAATATATAGGGCATTTTAGCGGATGGCTTTCCCGCCAATATGATATTTACAAGCTAAATTTAAGCTGGCAGAATAAAATCGCTGAAAGTAAGCACCTTATTAGCCAGCAGCTTTTAGGGGTTTCTGAAGTGCTCGGTGATTTATCTTTGGAAATAAAACAAAAAGAAATTATTAAAAATGAGCTTTCGGAAAAAATTGCAAATCAATTTGCTAAAAAAAATATTGAGGTGAGAGATGTGATTGTGCTTGAAAATGCTTACGGCAAATTTAGTGTAAGTCTTGAAAGAAAGGCTTGTTCTTCTATGCTTAACTGTTTTAGGGAGGCGGCAAAAATAGTATCAAAAGCTATCGGTCGTAAAATGATAGTCAGTGATAAAGCATGCCAAAAAAATTCCAAGTATCGTTCAAAGTGCCGCTTAAACTTTATGGAAGAGCCTAGATTTAATATTGTATCAGGTGCAGCTTACGCCAAAAAGGATGGCTCCATTCACTCAGGAGATTGCCACTCTGTAATGGAAATACGGGGCAGCCAAATTATACTTGCTTTATCTGACGGTATGGGTTCCGGAATAAAAGCACGAACAGAAAGCGAGGCTGCAATGGGGCTTTTAGAGGACTTTCTTGAAGCGGGTTTTTCAAGAGAGTTGTCCCTTAGGCTTATAAACTCGGCTCTGGTTTTAAAAGACGGTGCTGAACATTTTTCTACAATGGATATATGTGCTATTGACTTGCATTCAGGCATTGCGGAGTTTGTAAAAATCGGTGCGGCATCTACTTTTATAAAAAGAGGGCAATCAGTTGCTCAAATTGTATCAGAAAGTTTGCCAATGGGTATTTTAAAAGAAATTGATGCGGAGATTTGCAAAAAAAACATAAAAAATGGCGATATTATAGTCATGGTTACAGATGGTGTGTGCGATAGCGGTGAGGTTAGACAAAATAATGATTTAGAGAGAAATTGGGTAAGCCTTGCTCTTGAAGAATTTGACTCTAAAGACCCTGATGATATTGCGGATTATTTGATAAGCTTAGCTAAAAAGCGTTCAGACAACCAAGTTAAGGACGATATGACTGTATTGTGCGCGAGGATTTGGGAGAAGATTAGTTGATTGGCTATAAAGCTAAAGACATATGGTTTGTGGATTTTGCACAAGCTTATATGTCTTTTTTTGTTCTCATTAGAATTTATTGAATAAGTCTTTATTATATTCAGCCTTTCTTATTTATGCTCATAGTATATAAAAACCATATATGGAAATAATTAGTTTATATTGCTAAAGAAACAATATTACTTATTACTTATCCACAAGGAGGTCCCATATGAAAAAAGAACAAAAAAAGGTTATATGCATAAAAGCAGATGAAAACAAAGACTATGAACAAATCATATTTATTATGAAAAATGAAACTAAAGCCAATGCCATGAAAGAAAAAGGGCGGCTTAACTTCGTTATGGAAGCGGAGAAAATAATAAATACTAAATATGATGATGGCAATATTTACAGAGGTCAGAAAAATGCTGTTCTTGAAAAAGGGGATAGTGTAAATCGGTTGATAATAAAACAAAGCTCACCCTTTGATATAGTGCTGAATGTAGCAATGATGGCTGGATGTATATTTCTTATTGGTGCCCTTCTTTTTTTACTCTAAGAGCCCATGTCCCTTAATAACAGCAAAGGGATTTTGCAGGATTTTTTCTGTTTAACAAGAAGGTGTGAGTGCCGCATGTGCAAAGCTGACCTGCAAGCGAACACCGACGTAGTTAAACAGAAAAAAGACAAAAAAGTACGAAGCTGCTTATTAAGGGATAGGCTCTAAGATTACTTTAAAACGAAAAATCCAAAAAACACCCGAAAACCGGGTGTTTTTTTAAAGATTTTGCGTTATAATCAAAATATGGAAGAAAAAACTCTAAAAACAATAGAAAAATATAATCTTATATTACAGGATGACCGCGTTCTTATTGCCCTTTCAGGCGGTGCTGATTCTGTGGTTCTTCTCCATGTCCTTAGGAAGCTTGGCTATAAGCTGTACGCCTCTCATATAAACCATATGATACGTGGGGAAGAAGCTTTGAGAGATGAACAGTTTGCTATTAATTTATGTAGAGAACTTGAAGTGCCTATAAAAGTTTATCAAAAAAACTGCCCGGAGTACGCCAAATCAAAAGGGCTTAGTTTGGAGGAAGCGGCAAGGACGCTTCGCTATGAAGCGTTGGAAGCGGCGAGGGAGTTATTTGGCTGCCAAAAAATAGCCACGGCACATACAGAAAGTGATAACCAAGAAACTATGCTTATTAGGCTGTTAAGGGGCACATCTCCTTACGGTCTTAGGGGTATAGACGCAAAAAGAGAGCATATAGTCCGCCCGCTTCTATATTGCAGCCGTGAGGAAATTATTGAATATGCCGAAAAACATAACCTCTCCTACATGACGGACAGTACCAATAAAAACATGGACTATTTACGTAACCGCATTCGCCATATGCTTTTGCCTGAGCTTAAATCATCCTACAATCCCAATATAGCCTCAGCTCTTTCAAGGTTATCGGAAAACTTAAAAACTGATGCGGATTACTTTGCTAAAGAAACGGATTGTGCTTATAAAGAGTATATTGCTCCCTATAAAGCGATGGCAAGCGTTACTATCCCCATGGAAGCCTATAAAAACCTCCATCTTGCTATTTTAGAGAGATTGATTCGCCTAGGTGTAAAGTCCGTAATCGGAGATGACAAGGATTTTGATAATATTCATACTAAAATGGTTTTAAGGCTGTTTAATATGAGATCCGGCAAAAAAATCAGTCTGTCAAAAGGGCTGTTTGCAGCAAATGCCTTTGGTAATGTAATTATATACAAGGAAGCGGCGGTTCAAATCAAAGAAATAACTTTAAAAATTGGAGATTTTATTCAAATAGAAAATACCGGCACTTTTATAAGCGTATCTTCGAAAGAAATTAATTTTAGAGAAAATTTCGTTAAGACTTGTGCAGGGGTTTTTAAATGTGATAAAATAATGGGTAGTCTTGTGCTACGGACTCGTAAAGCTGGAGATATGATTAGTACTCCTAAGGGTAAAATTGTTAAATATAAGGATTTTCTTATTGAGAGAAAAGTCCCTGAATTTATGCGGGATAATATTTATATTGTGGCATCTGATAATAAAGTGCTTATGATGCTTTCCGCAAACCCTTATGCTGCTTCGGATGAAGTTGAAAATGAGGTTTTAAAGATATATATAGACATATGGAGGAAGTTTGACAGCGGTGGATAGACCAATAAAAATACTGATAAGTGAAGATGAGATTGCAAAGAGGGTCGAGGAACTTGCCGGGATTATAAACAGCGATTATTTAGGCAAGTCTGTTAAGGTAATATGTGTACTTAGCGGCGGAGTTATATTTATGTCGGATTTGATTAAGTGTCTTGATTTGGATATTAAGATAGATTTTATAAGTGTTTCAAGTTATGGCAGTGATACTAAGTCCAGTGGCAATGTGAAAATAACCCGTGATATAAGAGACCCTATTGAGGGGGAGCACGTACTTTTAGTTGAAGATATTGTAGACAGCGGGCTTAGTCTTTATTATCTTAAAAATTACCTGCTCAGCCAAAACCCTGAAAGCTTTAAAGTGTGTACTCTTTTAGATAAGCCACAGCGGCGGGAAAATGATGTTGCGCCCGATTACATAGGCTTTACAATACCAAATGAGTTTGTAATAGGCTACGGTCTTGATTATAACCAGTATTACAGGAATTTGCCTTATGTAGGTATATTGCCTGAGGAGTTAATATAAATAAATCGCATAGGTTTTAAGCATCGCAGATTTTAATCCGCAAGGTGGGCTTTGCCCACCTGAGGAGAATTAAAAGTTTCAAACATAGTGCCGGAGCTTTTAATTCATACCTAAAATAAAGCTCGTTTGAAACGAAGTTTCAAACGAAAAGCAAGTGCTTTAGCACTTGCGATAAGAGGAGGTACAAATTGAAAAGATACGCAAGAACTATGAGCATATATACCCTCATCGTAATATTTATACTACTTATGTTTATGGCTTTTCGCCTAACTGATCCGGCAGGGACTAGAGAGGCTTATACCCTTGATAATCTTATGAGTGACATTCATGCCGGCAATGTGGCGAGGGTTGAGATTTCTATTAATCCGGATGTAGCTGATACGGGGAATGTGCGGGCTTTTTTCTATGATTCGGCAGGGGTAGTTGCCCGTACTGAATCTGTGTATGTGCCTTGGCTTTCCCGTTTTGCGGGGGATATAGAGGCGGCACAGGCAGAGCATGGGCTGACTGTGGTAACTATGCCTCCTCCAAGGACTAATGTTGTAATGCAATTTCTTTTCCCTGCGATTATAATAGGGGTTATGATTTTTTTAATATTTATTGTTATGCAGCAAATGCAAGGCGGCGGCGGTGGAGGCGGCGGCAACAAAGTTATGAATTTTGGCAAAAGCCGTGCCAAACTTTCTGCCCCTGACGATAAAAAGAAAATTACATTTGAAATGGTTGCAGGTCTTGAAGAGGAGAAGCATGAGCTTTCCGAACTTGTGGATTTTCTTAAAAATCCGAAAAAATTTGTGGATATTGGCGCAAGGATTCCTAAAGGGGTACTTTTGGTAGGTCCTCCGGGAACGGGTAAAACCTACCTTGCTAAAGCTGTATCCGGTGAGGCAGGGGTGCCGTTTTTCAGCATCTCCGGTTCTGATTTTGTTGAAATGTTTGTAGGGGTTGGAGCCTCTAGGGTAAGGGATTTATTTGAGCAGGCTAAGAAAAATTCCCCATGTATAGTTTTTATAGATGAAATTGATGCCGTAGGAAGGCGCAGAGGTGCAGGACTAGGCGGCGGTCACGATGAAAGAGAGCAAACCCTAAACCAGCTGCTTGTTGAAATGGACGGCTTTGGCGTAAATGAAGGGGTTATAATTGTTGCGGCAACCAACCGCCCGGATATACTTGACCCGGCACTCCTTAGACCGGGACGCTTTGACAGGCGCGTAGTTGTAGGCAGACCTGATGTTAAAGGCAGGGAAGAAGTACTTAAAATCCACGCAAAAGGCAAAAAAATAGCTGCTGATGTGGATTTTGGGGTAATTGCTCATACAACAGCAGGGTTTACGCCGGCTGATTTGGAAAATTTATTAAATGAGGCTGCACTTTTGGCTGCAAGGGTAAATAAAACAGAAATTGATATGGAAGAGCTTAGGAAAGCCTTTGTTAAAGTGGGCATAGGTGCGGAGAAGAAGTCCAAAGTCATTAGCGAAAAAGAAAAGCGCATTACTGCATACCACGAAGGCGGGCACGCTATTTTATTTGAAATGCTGCCGGAGCTTGACCCTGTTCATATGATTTCTATTATACCTACAGGCATGGCTGGGGGCTATACCATGCATCTGCCCGGTGAGGATAAATCTTATATGTCCAAAACCCTTATGGAACAGCAGATTGTAGCTCTTTTAGGGGGGCGCGCCGCCGAGGAGCTGGTTTTAAAGGATATTACCACGGGAGCCTCAAATGATATAGAGCGTGCCACCAATATCGCAAGGGCTATGGTTACAAAATACGGTATGTCTGACAAGTTAGGACCAATTAACCTTGGGGACGATAATAATGAGGTTTTCATAGGTCGCGATTGGGGACATACAAGAAATTATGGTGAAAATATCGCTTCTGAAATTGACGCGGAAATAAAGAATATGGTGGATACGGCTTATAAAAAAGCTATGGCAATTCTAAGTGAAAATATGGATGTCCTTAACAAAATAACAGATGTCCTTATGGAGAAGGAAAAAATAACAGGTGCTGAATTTAGGGCACTCTTCCCGGAAGGGAAGCTTACCCATAAGGAAAAAGATAATAAAACTATGTTTGCCGAGAGTGGGAATATAGTTGCTCCTGAAGAGTCTCCTATGTCAGATGACAGTGGGGAGTTGTAGGGAAATTAATGGTTAAGCCCTTATAAATGTGAATTTGTAAGGGCTTAATAATTTTTGTGAAAATGGACGAGGAATGGAACTATAGTCGTTTAAGACCAAAATGGTCTTAAAAAAGCCCCCATTCTATACGGTACAAACCATGTGAAATGGGGCTTTAGAGGAAATCCTACCCACGTCCGCCGGGACCATCATAAAAGAAACCGGGAATGAAATCATTGTGCTGGGTTGAAATATCAATCATACCCCGTACATCTGTTGGGGGTATGGAGATAAACGCTTCCCTGCCGGTATTGTCTATGGCTGTAAAATTAAGCGCGGCTAACTCTACAATATTGCCCGTCATGCCATTTGCGGAAAGACCGGCCAACTGCACATCTGACACGCCGGAGATATTAAACTGTGCCTTAGCAAGTCTTGCTGCGGTTTGCGTATAGATTTTAACAGCCTCCTCGGAAAGTCCGGCAAATGCAAGCTGCTCGTTAATATCCATATCAAACCAGCCGGTCTCTAACAATGCCATTCTTGCGCTAAGCCTATTGTTTACATCTATAGGAAGCAGTGTTGATGTGCCGGTATCATAATGATTATTGCTGCCTTCTGAATTTGGCATTACCCGCGGACACATGAAGGAGATGTCAATTCTCCCGCCTGTAATAGCATTTATTACAAACATATATATGGGAAGAGCAAATTTCTCATCTCCATAACTGTCAACGATATAATATTGTGTAGGATTGTCAGGGTCTTCTACATAAACCGTACCTGTCCACCAAGTATTTGTTTGGCTTGCGTGTGCGGCGAACATCATCTGCATATACATACCATTAATATTTGTACCAAAAACATCCCAAATATAATGTGCGCCTATTTGAGCGGCTTCTTCCATTGACATAGCAGATGAGGGTATTGGGTGAAAATGCTGATAGGAACTTTTGATAAGCGTAAGGGCAGGTACTATGAATGTTTCCACTTCTACCTCCACCTCTAGGGTTAATTGCTCAAGACTTTGAGCAGCAGTCATATAAGCTGGGGTTAGGGGCAAAGGTGCAGGTTCATTGGTTGCTGCCGCAAAAATCAGTTGGTTAAAACCAACAAATGCCGAGCTGAACAGCCCGATGGACAGAGAGCATATTATTGCCACCTTCACGAGTTCCTTACTTTTGGTTCTTGTTTTCATAATTCATCTTTCCTTTCAGATTTTATTTTGTGTGAGCTTTACAAGAACCATAATAAAGCACACTTGTCATAGAGTTATCTCCGAGTTGTCACGAAGTTGTAAAAAGCAACGGTGCTGACTGAAACGGTTATGCACCATTGCCAAAAATTATTTTGACGGACGTTCCCACTCCAATGGCAGGCTCGATTATCATTTCAGCCCCATGTGCTTCGGCAATTTTATGGCAAAGTGTCAAACCAAGACCTGCACCGCCATCTTTAGAATTTCGGGCTTTGTCCACACGATAAAAAGGCTCGATTACTTTTGTAAGCGATTCGGCTGGAATGCCGTATCCATTGTCTGTCACGGATAGGGTTACGACGCCATCTTCATCTTCCGCCTCTATATTTATAACACCCTTGTTTGGAGTACAGGCTTTTATTGCGTTAAGGCACAGGTTTAGCATAAGACTCTTGAGCAAATCCTCTTGACCCTCCAGAATATCCGTATCCGGTTTGCATATTAACTTAATTCCCGCATCGTCTATTTGTCCTTTGACCGTTTGGGTTATATCATCAAATAAATGCTGTACTTGTATTGCTTTTTTATCCGGCGTATAATCGCGCAGCATAGCAAGTTGAAGAAGTGAATTTGCGATGTTTTGTAAGTACCCGGCACGGTTCATTATACGTTCCGACAGCTCTACAACTTCGCCATCCTCTAAAATAGCCTTTTGCATATATTCAGCATAGCCATATATGGAAGTTAAAGGTGTTCGCATTTCATGGGCGAAGTTGTCTACAAACTGCTGCTTGTTCTCCGCTTCTTCCTCCAGTAAAATTATTTGACGTTCTATGTGTTCCGCCATTTTATTAAAATCAATTGCCACTTGGGCAAGTTCACTATTTGATTTTATCGGAATTCTTTCTCCAAATTCTCCACTTGCAATTTTCCTTGAGGTTTTTGCTACAATCGTAAGCGGTCGAAATATTGACGACAAAACCAAGTACAGACCAATGGCGGCTATGATGGAAAAGGCGATGACCGAAAACAAAAGCGTGTTTTGTATACTCCTCATTTCCACAATACTTTCGGTTATATCCAGATGGTAGTCCAACAGAAAATATCCAAAGGGTTCGGCTAAAAAATCTGTAATGAAAATGAAATACCCCTCATCATTGCCGATAAACTTTATTTCTGATTGAGGCGGTTCACTTCCCGATAGCCTAATGTTACTGACAGAAATGTCTATATTGTGTCTAGCATAATATCTCGCATAACCTCTGACAAGTGTATCAACAGCATCATAAAAACCTCCTTCAACAAGTTCGCGACCTCCTTGTCTTCCCCATAAGACGGCAACATCACGGTCAAGAGAGCTTACAATAGTTTGAAACTGCCCTGTACTTTTATCTTTCAACATATCTATCTGGCTGTTATTAAGATAAAAAGATGCGATACCTATACTTGAAAACAGAACAGCAAGAAAAAGCAAATAAGTGGCAATAAATGTTTTCAACCTCATCTTTTTACCTCCAGCCGATAGCCTAATTTGTAAACTGTCTTTATTCGCTCCTCCCAGCCCAGCTTGCTTCGTAATTTTTGGATATGGTTGTCTACTGTGCGGGTTTCACCCATATAGTCATAGCCCCAAGCCAGTTCAAGCAGTTTATCACGTGATAAGGCTATATTTTGGTTTTTTATCAACACTTCCAATAACTCGTACTCACGGGGTGATAAATCAACAAGCTCACCACCCACCGTTACTGTCCTATCTGATAAGTTTACAACTGCATTATCCAAGCTGAATATTGTTGTGTTTTTCTGTGCGCGGCGCAATACAACATCTATACGGGCAAGTAATTCCAACATTTCAAAAGGCTTAACAATATAATCGTCCGCGCCCAAAGACAGACCGTTTAGCTTATGCTCCAGCCCATCTTTTGCTGTAATGAATATAATGGGCTCAGCGGATGTTTTTTTCAACACTTCAAAGCCGTCAATACCAGGCAGCATGATGTCTAGCAGGACTAAATCGAAGATATTTTCCGTAATCATTTTGACTGCTTCCATGCCATCAAAGGTTTGCCTATATGTATGTCCGACCAGTTTCAGATTTTTAGCTATCAGGTTGTTTATGTCTTGGTCATCTTCCACTATAAGGATGTGTGCCACTTAGAAAACCTCCCATCGAATCTGCTTTAGTGAATTGAATTCAAAACAGTCTGGATGAGCTTGCTCATTTTGCTGTTTTAAATTCAATGAACGCCTCCTGCATGAGCATTTTTGCTTAGCAAAAGTGCGAATGCAGGGACGTCGTTTCAGTCCATTTTGGGCTGAAACGACTATTATTTGCTATTATAAACCTCACTTGTCATGAAGTTGTCACGATAAGAAAAAATCATCAATGGCAGGTGAGGTTACCCCACCGCCGGTCAGCCATTAATAGCCTCAAGGAAGTCAATAAAAATAAAAGGGCTGGCAGTAAAATGTGCTACATGGAAAACACTATTAGCTTAAACAAGCCAATAGTGTTTTATTAAGGGTTTATCAGAATGTGCAGGGTCGTTCATTAATTTGTGTGCTTTTTACAAGTTAAATAAGACTTCTGCTGACACAGCATCCTGCTCTTCATCAGAAATCAAACTTTTATGGTTTTGCGGGTTTTCACTTTCTACACGTGCACGTGCAGCCTTTGCAATCATGTACATGCCTGGCGAATTTGCCATTAAAAACTTTTTGTCTTGCGGCGGGACATTATCACCGGAAGCAATACGAGCAGCAATTAGCATTATCTTGCGTAGTCTTTTCGCTTCTTCGGCTCGCATTTCTGCCCATTGTCTATAAATTTCTGCATTGTCACGGGCAACTTGCATTAACATCTCAATTGTTAGCCTACGGAACTCTTCTTCGCTTTGAAATATGATTGGCTTGCCATCAAGACCGAAATGTTGTGGACTATTGTTATTACTCCCCGAGGTAACACTTCCGCCCAAAACAGACATACCAACTTCAAAATATATAAAGTTTATGGCTTCATGAAATGCAAGCTCTGAACGGGTCATGCCTGTATCGCTTAAGTTTTGTGGTGTAAGTGTTCTCATTTTAGTGAAAAATCTATTCAAAAATGCTTGCCCTAAGTCTCTTGATTCTTGCCGAAGTTGCTCTAATTCTTCAGCATCTTCTGTTTGTCCATGTATTGTCATCACGGCATCATCAAATAACGATAGCACCATGTCCCTAAACGCATTTTGCAAAGCAGCATTGTTTGTTCCGCTTTGAGAAGCTATTTCACCAAAAGCAATTGAAATATTAAACACTAAGGCATTAAGGTTTTGTAATGGTCTGCCGTTGATATTGGGATTGCCGTTGCCTGTTCCGTTATTTTTGCCTTGTACGAGCATTTGCATATATCGCAACTTCTGCAAGGTGCTGGCACTAATTCCCTCCATGCCTTCGTCTAAATCTAAGATAGTATGATTTCGGTCAAAATGGTGTCCGTTTTCTGTTGTTATGATTATTTGGTTAGGTCTAATAGTTGCCCACTTAGGATTTTCAGCAGTTCCCAAGTTTATTGTGTGGGAGAACTGAGGCATTACAGGCTCTCTATTAGCCATAGCCGTTTCGTGCTCTGCAATCAGTCTAGCTCGCTCGGCAACTTGTTCCTTTGTAGGTACGTGCAAGTGATTAAATCCAAGCGAATCCGCTAGTTCTCGCCTTATGGCGTGGGATATATCCGTGTTTCTTATAACATTAAAAATTGAATCAGCAGGGTTATTTAAGATAAAAACTTCGTTGCCGTCCTCATCAAGT
Organism: Defluviitaleaceae bacterium; assembly: GCA_009779915.1. Taxonomy (GTDB): domain Bacteria; phylum Bacillota; class Clostridia; order Lachnospirales; family UBA5962; genus WRBA01. The sequence goes on from WRBA01000003.1 coordinate 155,714, forward strand.
TCATAGCGACCTTCAAATAGAGTATCACGAATTAAAACCATATCTCTAAATGACATATCCGACAAAGATGTTGATTCGGAAGCTGCAAGTGTTTCCATGGTGTGAGTAAAAGCCGTGTCAAAATCTGAGCTTTGTATATTGTGAATAAAGATTTCAAAAAATATGTCTAAATGACGCATCATGTTTTGTTGCAGGGTTTGCATAAAGTTTTTTATACTCTCATACTTTTGCAATTCACTTTTTATGGCATCTTGTATGTTTTGCGGCATATTGCTGCTGCCAATACCACTTGACGGCATTGACGGTTGTGGTAATAATGTTGTGCTTCTTAGTGCATTTTCAAAGGCTTGGTTTAGTTCACCCAACTGTCTGTATAACTCGTATTGGTTATCGCTATAACGCTCAAGTAGCCCTTCCCGCAACTTAGAATATTTTCTCGCAAGATTTTTTATGGCTGCTTCAAAACCATCAGGGGAGTTAAATCCTACATGGAAAAATTCGCCCATAAAACTAAGCCTTTGGGTGGATTCGGGATGAGTTGTACAGGTAAAATCCCCATTTCCGTTTTTATCAATTTCCCATCCTGTTAATTCTTTAAATTTTGCTGCTTTTGCTTGGGCTGGTAAGGCACTGAAATGTGCTTGTGTCGTATATGGGGTGGTTGAGGTGTTGTTTATGTTCATAAATTCACTGCCCTTCATCTTATACTAAAAATAAAAGCGACTTGTAAACTATACCTATGATAGAATAGTTTATTGATGTATCCGTGTGATTTATTTCTATTGATAAATATATCGGCAGAAATCTTGGCAAATCTTAGTAGCTCTAAACTTTTGGTAAAAGGAGGCAATAAAAGTACGATATAATTATTATTAAAAAAACAAACCCGCCTAGAAATTACATTCTAAGCGGGTTTGTTCTACTTGCGGGGGCAGGATTTGAACCTACGACCTTTGGGTTATGAGCCCAACGAGCTACCGAACTGCTCCACCCCGCGATAATAAGTTGAGAAAGACAAACGGAAGTCACGAAAACAAAATAAGGAAGAAGAAAGATATAGAAGAAAAGATAGAAATAGTAAGGACAAGCCCTCGGTCAATTAGTACTGCTCAGCTGAATACGTTACCGCACTTACA
>WRBA01000004.1 GCA_009779915.1 Defluviitaleaceae bacterium
CGCTTGGGCGAGCAGTCCGCGTAGCGGACGACCAGCCGCAGGGGGTTGCGAAGCAAAACCTTGCAGGCGGATTCATACCTTAAGTACCTCGTTAAAATGGCTTTGCCATTTTAACGACAGGCTAAAGACTTTGTCTTCAGCCTGAGTGCGGCTTTTTATACCGCACTTTGTAATTTATAACTTACCCAAAGGCACGTGGGAAATATTATTGGAATGATCCCCAATACGTTCGAAATTAATAATAATATCCAAGAAAATCACGCCTGCTGACGCTGAACATCGCCCTTCTCTAAGGCGCCTGATATGAGAAGCTCGAAGTTCTTCTTCTTTGGCATCGATTTGCGCCTCAATTTCCGCAACTTTAGCCGCTAATACAGCATCATTATTCTTAACTGATTGTATTGCTGTGTCATAAACTTCTACAACCAGCTTATACATATCTTTTATTTCTTCAATGGCTTCCTCAGAAAAGCTTACATCATCCTCAATAGCTATTTGGACTAAATCCACAATATTATCGGCATGATCGCTTACCCTCTCAATATCATTAGCTGCGTGTAAAAGTCCGCTGTGGCGCACAGACAGCTCATCACTCATAGGATATTGAGCAACTAAGGCAAGATAGTGCATAAGCTCTTTCTCCAAGCCGTCCACTATATCTTCCTGCGTTTTTACTTGTGCAAGCTTTTTCTCATCACGCTCTAAAAAGCCTTCCACTGCGAGCCTTGCGTTTTGCCCTGCTAGGTCTGCCATGCGAAGCAGTTCTTTTTGTGCCAGATTTATAGCTACATTAGGTGTGCTAATCATACGCGCCTCTAAATAAACAGCACCTTGTAATGCCGGCGCATCCTCCCCCGGAATTATACGCATCAATAGTTTTGCAAACTGATTGACAAATGGCAGGAAAATTATTGCATTGATTATACTAAACAATGTATGGGCGTTTGCCACCTGGCGCGGAACATCGTTATAAGGGGAAATTGCCAATATAAGGCTTTTATATTGAGTTAAAAATATTAAAAACAGCACGACCCCAAAGGCGTTAAAAAGCACATGAGCCATTGCAGCCCGTTTCGAAGATAAAGTGCCGCCGATTGAGGCAAAAACAGCCGTAACCGTAGTGCCGATATTAGTACCCAAAACCAACGGTAATGCCGCTTGGAAAGGTATCAAATCCTGCATAGTCATAGCTACTATAACCCCTGTTGCCGCTGTAGAGCTTTGAATTAAGGCTGTAAACACAGCCCCTGCAAGGACTGCTAAAACCCGGTTATCACTTAAAGTAAGCATTAATCGCGCAAATACAGGGTCATGTCGAAGAGGCACCATGGCATTACTCATAAGCATCATCCCTAAAAGAAGCATACCTAAAGCAAAGGTGACATAACCTGAGTTTTTTATCATTTTGCCTTTTGCGAAAAAATAAGCACTAAAACCAACTGCCGCAAGGAAGGGCCATGCGTCAGTAATTCTAAATGCAACAAGCTGGGCGGTAAGAGTTGTACCTATATTCGCGCCCATAATAACAGATATCGCCTGTTTTAAATTTAGTAAAGAGGTATTCACAAAGCTTACTACCATAACCGTAACCAATGTTGAGCTTTGGGTAACAATTGTAATAAGCGCGCCAACCAAAACCCCAATAACAGGTACGGAGGTTAGCGCACTCATAACTGCATGAGTTTTTTTGCCTGCCATATTTTGCAAACCTTCACTCATGGCTTTTAATCCAAAAACAAATACTGCAAGCCCGCCTAATAAACCAAAAACAATTCCAAACACAGCTGTACCTGCCTTATAATTAATAATATAGTGAATCAACTTCTAAATATCTCAAATAAATAAATTCATTTGAGATAGAGTGAAACGATGTGGCTTGGTTCAACTTAAGAGCTTTTATTAAGTTGAACGACTATATTTCTCGAACTAGGTGATTGTAACATAGCTGTCCAAATTTAGCAATATCCGAATTTCGTATAGCCCCACTTTGTCAAAATTGTAAATGAGGCTTTAATGCTCCAGCCTGACATGATATAATATGAACATAAAAAGAAACGTTGAGCCTTGGCGCAACGTTTCTACATACAGGTTCAACGAGACTTTGCTTGCAAAATCGAGTCAAAGCAAGTTTCAACATACAGGTGCAACGAGACTTTTCAAAATGAAAAGTCGAGTCAGCTTAGGCTATAATATAATTATATTATTAAGAAAGAAGTGTATTAACTATGGAACGTATAGACGATTTTACAAATCGCAGAAAACATTTGGAAAATTTAACTGATGAAGAACTTAAAAGTCTTTTTTGGCAGCTCTCAAAAGACATAACCGCCCCTCTTTTGGAGATTGGGTATAATAATACAACACCGTCTGTGGAGCGGTCTGTCCTTTTGCGTATGGGTTTTTCCTCCTTGGAAGCCAAAAATATTGCAGATAAATGTATGGACAAAGGTCTTCTTCCAAAAGGTGCCGGGCATATGGTTTATCGCCTTGCCCTTATTAAAGGCTTAAGTATCCGTGAAGCCGGATTAATGCTTATGGAAGGGTGCGGCTGGGAGGATTTGGACGAAATGCCTAAGGCTTTGACTTTAAAGCCGGAAAAAGAAAGGATGTCCGGAGAAGAATACTCTCCAAAGCCTGAAAAAGCCTTATCTATCGACCAAAAAATCGACATAGAGGGAATTTTGCAGGATTTAGACAAATACAGACCAAGGCGCAAAGGATGGGTTTGGCGCAAGCCTTTTGACGGCGGGAAAATCGGCGATTTCCGGTATAAAGATGCCTCTATAAATCTTAATAACTCCGCCCCCCTGCCTGCCGCAAAATATTTTGGTGATATTGACCCTCAGCCTATGCCTGTTATAACCACGGAGATTGCCTCCGGGCGTTTTGAAGACGATATACGCCGTATGCGTATGGCTGCACTCCACGGCGCAGATCATATGATGGTTATAAGAACTGCCGGACAGTCTCATTTTGACGGGCTTATAGAAGGTACCCCACAAGGGGTAGGTGGTGTACCTATTACAAGAAAGCAAGTCAGGGCACAGCGTAAAGCTCTTGATATGATTGAAGATGAGGTTGGGCGAGCTATTAATTATCATTCCTATATTTCCGGCGTTGCGGGACCTGAGATTGCAGTTATGTTTGCAGAGGAGGGGGTAAACGGTGCCCACCAAGACCCGCAGTACAATATACTTTACCGCGGGATTAATATGACCCGCTCTTTTGTGGATGCTTGCGAGTCCAAGAAAATCATTGCATACAGCAATATGGCACAAATTGACGGGGCTCATAACGCCAATGCAACTGCCTCAAAGGCCTGGAAAGTTATGCCGGAGCTTATGGCACAGCATGCTATAAACTGCATGTTTTCCCGGGGAATAGGGATTAATCCGGAAAATATATGTCTCTCAACCGTACCTACTACAAGCCCTCCTGCGCCGGCACTGACACTTGATTTGCCTTATGCCGTGGCACTTAGAGAGTTGTTCTGCGATTATCGTATGCGGGCACAGATGAATACTAAGTACATCGAAAGCTCCGCAAGGGAAGCCACAGTAACCCACGTGCTTAACTTGCTTATATCCAAGCTTACAGGTGCGGATATTCAGTCAACCATTACACCGGATGAAGGGCGCAATGTCCCTTGGCATATATATAATATCGAAGCGGTGGACACGGCAAAGCAAGTATATGCAGGGCTTGACGGGTTTATGGAGCTTGTCGGGCTTAAAGATACAGGATTTTTGAGGGATAAAGCAAGAGAGCTTAAAGAGCGTGCTGTCCTCTTTTTAGAAGAAATTGCGGAAGTTGGGTATTTTAATGCCGTACAAAATGGCTTTTTCGTGGATTCCGGTATGTATCCTGAGCGAAATGGAGATGGTATCCGCCGTGAGATAGAGGGGGGTGTAGGCGCAGGCTCCGTTGTGCCTCGTCATGAGAGCTATTTTGCCCCTGTTAGTGCTCATTACGGCTATAATAATGTGGCACAGTATGACCCAAATGCCGCAAATGACCCTGCAAGCCTTATTGGGGGCTGTACTTTTGAGCAGCCGGATAAAATTATATATATTGACGAGCTGGATGATACAGATAATGTTAATATGCGTATGAGCAGCAATTCCAACTATAGAAATAATAACCTCATAAAACCGGAAATGGAATGGCTTGCAGACGGCACCGTAATGGTTACATTGTTTTTACCCACAGACAAGCGTACCGCTGAATATGCGGCAATTGAAATTGGCAAGGGTATGAACTTGGCAGATGTGGAAGTTATCAGCCGTGAGATTATGCACCCCTCCGAAGGCATGCGGATTGAGCTAAAGGGTAAAGTGGCTTTTGATATAAATTTGGACAATTTAGTCATACCCCAAGTGGAGGAACCCTTAGCCGAAGAGGAAATCACTGCATTTGTAAAAAATAGACCTATTAAAGTCGTAGCAGCCACCGTTGGCAATGATGAACATTCCGTAGGGCTTAGGGAGATTATCGATATAAAACACGGCGGTATCGAAAAGTACGGCATACAAGCTACCGTCCTTGGCACAAGTGTTTCTGTGGAAAAGCTTGTTGATGCGGCTATAGAGATTGACGCGGATGTAATCCTTGCCTCCACCATCATAAGCCACGATGACATCCATTATAAAAACATGAAAAAAATCCATGAAACCGCTATTGAAAAAGGAGTGCGGGATAAAATTTTAATTATTTGCGGCGGTACTCAAGTTGTTCATGAACTGGCTGTTGCCGCAGGAGTTGACGCAGGCTTCGGGCGGGGTACAAAAGGTGTTCATGTGGCTGACTTTGTAATTAAACGACTGAAAGGGTGCTGTGATTGATGCATAAAATGACTCCAAAACCAATAAAGCGAGGTTTACTTAGATTGAAATTGGGGCAGATATATTTTTCCTCCAAAAGGTGGCTTTATTGGGTATTTGGCGACATAAAATTTGCTCACAGGAGAGCGGAAGATTTGCTTTACGAGCATTTCACCCACGCTACCCCTCTGCTTAGGAATTTAAAAGATGTTGATATGGAGCTTCAGTATAATAAAATAACGAATTTAAAAATTGCTGTGCCAAAAGTTCATATGGTAACTATATACCCCGGAGAGGTATTTTCTTATTGGCGTCTTATCGGAGTGCCAACAATAAGAAAGGGCTATCTTAAAGGGATGGTTCTTAAAAACGGCACATTTAGCCCAGGTGTAGGGGGTGGGCTGTGTCAGCTGTCCAATTTAATATATTGGTTGAGCTTGCACACGCCCTTGACTGTGATAGAGCGGCACCGCCACGGCTATGATGTTTTCCCTGACTCTGATAGGACTCAGCCTTTCGGCAGCGGTGCTACTTGTTTTTATAATTATGGGGATCTAATGATAAGAAATAATACAAACCAAGGGTTTCAGCTTGTTTTGGAAATTACGGATACTCATTTAAAGGGAGCATGGATGTCGGATGTACCTCCCTCACGTATCTATGATGTATATGAAAAAGAGCATATTATTAAGCCTGAATTTTGGGGTGGTTATACAAGGCATAATACTATTTTCAGGAAAGTTTTTGATTTGGATAATATTTTGCTTGACGATGAGTTTGTCGTCGAAAATCATGCAATTATGATGTACGAACCTCTTTTAAGTGATGGAAAAATATAGGTATAGGAGATTATATGCCAAGTAGTATTACAGTTGATGTATTAATAGCCGAAATAGGAAGCACTACAACCACAGTAAACGCTTTTAGCGGGCTTAACAGTGATAAGCCAAGGCTTGTTGGGCAAGGATATGCCCTTACCACAGCTTTTAAAGGTGATGTTTTGCCTGGTCTAAAAGATGCTATAAAGGATTTAGAGGAGAGCTTAGACGCCAAGCTTACATACGGGCAAATACTGGCTGCATCCAGCGCGGCCGGCGGGCTTCGGATGACGGTACATGGGCTTGTGCCTGATATGACAGCAAAAGCTGCAAAAGAAGCAGCTTTGGGTGCAGGTGCGGTTATACGACAAATTACCTGTGGCGCGATGAACCAATCAGACCTTGCGGAGCTTAAGGGGATAAACCCTAACATCATTTTAATCGCCGGAGGAGTGGATTATGGCGAGCGCACCACAGCAGTTAAAAATGCCCTGCTTATTAGAGAGCTTGGGCTTATTGCGCCTGTAATTTACGCAGGTAATATTACTTGTAGGGATGAAATAAGAGATATATTCGAAGGCAGCCCTAACAAATTATATATTGTAGACAATGTATATCCCCGTATCGACGAGCTTTGCATCGAATCGGCACGACAGGTTATTCAAGATGTGTTTGAGGAGCATATTGTATCCGCGCCAGGTATGAGTAAAGTGCGTGAGATGGTTAAAGGCTCTGTTATGCCTACTCCCGGGGCTGTTATGGAAGCAGCTTTGCTTTTACATGAGGAAATCGGTGATCTTTTAGTGCTGGATATTGGCGGGGCAACTACGGATGTTCACGCTGTGACCGCCGGTTCGCCGGAAATCGCTCGAATAAGCATAACACCGGAACCTTTTGCAAAACGCACCGTAGAGGGAGATTTAGGGGTTTTTCTTAATGCGGAAAACTTGGCTGAAATAGCGGTTTGGGATGTACTTAATAAGGAACTTGGCTTTGACAGCCGCTTGATTTTAAAAAAATACAGCGGCGTTCCCAGCAATGATAATGAAATCGCACTTATAACCCGCCTCGCTGAAATTGCGGGAATAACTTCAATAAAACGTCATGCAGGCAAAACCAAGCACCTCTATGGTCCTGCCGGGCGTATAAGTATTGCAGAAGGCAAGGATTTGTCCTGTGTGCGTCATATTATCGGCACCGGCGGTGTTTTAACCCGCCTTAAGCATGGCTGGAAAATATTGGAAAAATCTATGGGGATAAATAATATTACAGGAGAGTTTTTGCTTCCTAAAGCCACAGATTTAAGTTATCATATTGATAAAAACTATATTATGGCAGCGTTAGGGGTTTTATCCAAGGTTGATAGAGAAGCGGCTGTTTTGCTTTTACGGCAAATGGTTAGGTCAGGAGAGTCGAACCTTGAGTGCCCCAAGCCCTAGTAAGGAGGAAGATTTATTATGTTAAAACCGGCAAAATTAATGAAAAATGATACGGTTGCAATTGTTTCTCTTTCCTCAGGGCTTGGAGGAGAAGCGGCGTTTTTATACCGCTACAAAATAGGCAAAAAGCGGTTGGAAGAGGAATTTAGCTTAAATGTGATTACAATGCCAAACGCCCTTAAGGGAATTGAATATTTAGACAACAACCCAAAAGCCCGTGCTGATGATTTAATGGACGCGTTTAAGGATAAAAGTATAAAAGGGATTTTTTGTATGATTGGCGGTGATGATACAATACGGCTTTTGGACTATATTGATTTTGATGTGATTAAAAATAACCCTAAGATATTTATGGGCTACTCGGACACTACGCTTAACCACTTTATGATGTATAAGGCGGGGCTTACCTCATTTCATGGTCCTTCTATTCTTGGGGAGTTTGCGGAAAATGTTAAAATGCATGAGTATACAAAAAATTATGTGCAAAAGGTGCTTTTTGAGCCAACAGCTGAGCTTGATATAAAACCAAGCCCTGTATGGACTTGTGAGTATTTGGAATGGACAAATCCAGAAAACATCAAAATAGAGAGAAAAGTGATAAAAGATGACAGAGGTTATGAGCTTTTGCAAGGGTCAGGGATTGCGAAAGGAAGGCTTTTAGGTGGCTGCATTGATGTATTTCCTATGATAATAGGCACAAAAATATGGCCTGTTATGGAAGAGTGGGATGATATTATACTTTTTCTTGAAACTTCGGAAGAAGAGCCGCAGCCTAATTATATAAAATATATTTTAAGGGGCATGGCCGCACAGGGTATAATTAAACGTATCAGCGGCATTATATTTGGAAAGCCCTATAATGAAAAATATTACAAGGAATATAAACAAGTGCTTTTACAGGTAGTCGGAAAAGAATGCAACCGCCCTGATTTGCCTATATTTTATAATTTAAACTTTGGGCATACGGCACCTATGTGTATTTTTCCTTATGGTATTATGGCTGAAATTGATTGCGATTTAAAGACTTTTAGGCTGTTGGAATCAGGAGTTATATAAATATAAAAAATCCCCTTACGTAACCTATTGCTCATTACGCTGCGTAATGATGTAGTGTAGCGTACAGGAGGTGATATCTATGTCAAAATACACAACCGGAGAAATGGCAAAACTATGTAATGTTTCGGTTAGGACCATTCAGTTTTACGATACTAAGGGGCTGCTGCATCCAAGCGATTTGACGGAGGGAGGCAGACGATTATACACTGATGATGATTTAAGTAAGCTCCGGCTTATCTGCACGCTAAAAGTTATTGGGCTTTCTCTTGACTTAATTAAGGGTATTTTAGAAAGCGAATCCCCAGGCAAAGTTTTATCAATACTCCTTGAGGAGCAGGTAAAGCAGATAGGTGATGAAATAATTGAGCGGCAAAAACAGCTTGAAGCCATTGAGGCTATTAAGGAAAGTATCCGCGATAAAACCGCTATTCCGGTAAATTCAATCATTGACATAGAGCATATGATGGAAAAAAACAAGAAAGTGCGTAAAAAGTTCAGGAAGTTGGTAATTCAGGCATGTATATTCTCTATACCTCAATATTCCTTGTTGGCTTGGTGGATATTTGGAGGTCCTTGGCTTCCTTTTGTACTGTGTTTTATTATTGCAATCCCATTTTGGGTGTTATTGGCAAAAAATCATTTCAAAGATGCGGCATTTATTTGCGCCGAGTGCAATTCGGTGTTTAAGCCAGCTTTTATAAAGATTTTATTTACCAGCGGCACCCCTAAAGCAAGATGGCTGACTTGTACCAGCTGCGGTCATGCCGGTTATTGTGTTGAGACTATTGCGGATTGATACAATGGCAAAAGGCTTTGATAAAAGGGTTTTGATGTAGTATACTTACTATAATATTAGGAGTATGTGGAGGGGTTTTAATGTCTAAAACATATAAAGTAAACTTCATGTGGGACAGTGAAGCTTATGTTTGGGTTGCATCCAGTAAAGATGTTCCGGGATTTTATTTAGAGCATGGGTCATTTGACGCTTTATGTGAAAAGGTTCGTATTGCATTGCCTGATTTTTTAGATGAAAAAGACAATGATATTTCTTTAGAGTATAGTGTTACCAGAGTTGATAGGCTGGTCGCAAATGGCTGAGTATGAAAAGAAAGTTCGTAAAGCTCTAAAATAAAATGGATTTCATTTTCATAGGCACGGCAAAGGTGACCACGATATATGGTATAACCCTGACTCAAAAACAAAAGTTACGGTAGATGGTAAAATTAAATCGCGCCACATGGCAAATTCGATTTTGAAAGATGCCGGTATTAATTACAAACTTTAATTTTAATCAAAACAGCAGATAAGCATAAAGACATAAGCTTATCTGCTGTTTTTGATTGCAGTATAATAGTATCTCTACCCTGCCTACTCTCCTTTGCCACTTCCCTGCTTCTCCTTAAGATACAAACTGGCATCTTTAAAGAAGCTAAATACAATCATTAGGATAATAATCCCTATCGGGAAAGCCGCAATGATAGCAACAGATTGAAGATTATACAAAGTCCCTTCAGAGAAAATAAGGGCAATTGGAAACAGTATAAACAACAACGCCCAATAAGTGCGTACTTTTTTACTTGGCATATCATCCGTAGTAAGCTCTTTGTAAGAATAGCGGGAAACAACCATGGTAAGAGCGTCAAAGGTTGAAGAGTAAAATATAATCATATTTATAACCAGGAGTATAAGAGCCAGTGCCGGAAGCGGCAAGGTCTCAAATATCCCAATTATTACAACAGCACTGTCAACCCCTGCGTAAATTGCGCCAATAGAGTCAACTCCATGTATCATTTGCTGAGCAAGACCGTAGTTGCCGAGGATTATAAAGGAAGTAAATGTACCTGCAAGCCCCCAGAAGTATGCGCCTAAGATGGTATTTTTAAGGGTTCTCCCTTTACTTATCATACCTATAAAAAATGGCGTTGCAACACACCAAGCCATCCAGTATGCCCAGTAGAAAATCGTCCAATGCTGTGGAAAAGAGTCTACGCGCAGCGGGTCAGTCCAAGTAGTAAGCCCGATGAAGTTTTGAGCTAAATTACCTATTGCCGATACGCCTGTTTCAAGGATATACATAGTTTCGCCCCCTAAAAACAGGAAGTAAAACAGCATGGCGAAGAATATATAAACAGAAATTTTAGCAAGTTTGGAAATACCTACCATACCACCTAAAACAGCAATTGTATATACTATAGCTATTACTATTAGTATGCCTATGGTGAGAACATTTGTAACATTTATCCCTGTAACATGGGCAAGGGCTGCACTTAGGAGAGGCGTTGCCAAGGAAAAAGTAGTTGCAGTACCTGCAATAAGTGCAAAAATTGCAACTATGTCAATAATTTTACCAAGTGGTCCGTCAACTTTTTTACCAAGTAAAGGGCGGCAAGCTTCCGAAAATTTTTGTTTTTTACGATGCCTTACATGGAGCATAAAAGCAAAGGATGCCGCAAGAACGATATAAAAGCTCCAAGCAATAGGACCCCAGTGGAACAGCGGAAATGTAGATGCCCAAACCTGTACATCCCCAAGGGCTGCTATACGTGGTTCAGCCGCATATAATGCCCATTCATGAAGGGAGAAAAAAAGAATATCCGCTGCCATTGTTGCCGTAAAAACCATAGAGCCCCATGTAAAAGGACCATACTCCGGCTTTTCGTCTTTCCCCCCAAGCTTAATTTGCCCAAATCTTGAAAAGGCTATATACATAGTAGCACCAAAGGCAAACAAACCCATTAAAATATAATATATACCAAAATCGTCTCCTAAAAATCCTCTGATAGAACTAAGTACATAAAGAGATTGCTCCGGCATTATAAGAAATAAAGCACCTAAGCATATTACCCCTAAAAGAGGTACAATCATTGCAAGCCAGTCTAGCTGAAATTTTGTATTCATTTCACATCACCCTTTATCTTTTCGTATTCAGCATTGAAAATTTTATAAAAATCACGGGCGTAGCGGTATTGACGCAATGTATATTCACCAAATTCCACACCCATCCGGCGCTTATATTCACACCAATTACTCCATAAAAGCCCGCATACGGCAACATAGGCATACATTTTAACTCTTATTGCAGCCGGGCACCCCTCCACAAAATAGGAGTCAATGAGCTTATCAATTTGCTTTCTGTTATACCCTGAATATATGGCAAACATAGCTATATCAATATGCCCATCCTGCATACCTGCATATTCCCAGTCGATTAAGCGGATTTCTCTTTTACCTTCATTTCTTATAAACAAAAAGTTATCAGGAACAGAGTCAATATGACACAAAGTCCAAACCTTGGGTACAGAGTCGATATACCCTTTCATCCCCATAATATTGGCTTTTGTTTCTTTATAATTATAGTAATAAGAATCTGCTCCGCCCCACAAGCTCTCATAAAACTCAAGCCGCTCAAATATATCAAAGGTATGTGCAGCTTCTACATTCGCCTCATGAAATTCCCTAAGCTTTTTCATACACAAAGCCACACCGGAAAAATTTGAAGGATTACAGTTTCTAGCGTTATCAAAATATTTAGTAATTTTTATCCCTGTTTCAGGATCAATATATACTATATCATCGCTTATTATAAGCGGGTTTATGGCTTGATAGACATCATATTCTTTTTTCCTGTCAATAAGCATATCCGTGCCCTCACCCGGAGTGCGAACAATATACTTTCTGCCTTCATAGGAGAATATAAAGGAGTTATTAGTCATACCCTCTTTTATTGGGGTAATATCCTCAACTTTATCCCTTGGCACATTGCAAGCCACAGATACAATATCTTTAATTTTATCATCTAATTTGCCGCTAAGCTCAAACAGGCTAAGTTCCTTCAAACTTTCAAAACCATAAACATTACCTGATTGCTTATTCATATATATAGGCAGCGTGTCCAAATTCTCCTTTAACACATGCTCCCAATAATAAGTTTCCGTCCCGGACCGGTAATAGTAATCCACCACAAGCCTTTTAAACTTAGCTGAAAACGCCGGCGAAAAATACGCTGGTCCCATCATTACCCTTGTGTCACGCCCACCGGTTTCAATAGACTTAATCCTATCATCTTTCGAAGCACTAACACACCAATCATCGGTAGATCCGTCAAAATACAAGCAGGAGTGCCAACTGCGGGCTTCATGAGTATTAAAAATATTTTCCTCAATCCATGTATCCGGCAACAGAACATATGTACTGTTTAAATACGGCATAACACGGTACAGGCTTGCAAGGCTGTTTTTAACGGCATAAGCAGGGTTATATACAAGCCGCACTCCATATCTTGCTTTTAAATATTCAAACTTTTCCTTTTTATAGCCTGTTACGATTACAATATCCGTAATACCTTTCTCAATAAGCTGCTCAATATGCCGCTCAATTATAGGCTTGCCGTACATTTCCAATAAACCCTTAGGGGTTTCAACTGCCATTTGGATGTAGCGTGAACCAACCTCAGCGGCTAAAATCACAGCATTTTTAACCTTAAATTTATCGAGATAAGCTTGCCCTTTCTCACTTAGCACAAGCTCCCCCGAAATTTCCTCTTCCAACAAACCTGTAGCTAAACATTCATTTAATGCGTCCAATGCCGGAGTTTTTTGGTCTTTCATCTCCTCTATTAAGTCATTTTTTTTCACTCCGGGTTTGTCCGCCAAAGTCCTGGCAATTTCCACAAAATATTCAGGCTTCATGGCTAGACCTCCCTTATAGTTTAGTTTTTATCTTCACTTTCAGAAAAGTATACCTGTTTTTTGGATACATTTCAAATAATTTTTAATTTTTTTCAAAATTTAGGTCAATTTGCCAGTATGCTATCTTGTCAAGTTTGGATATTTATGTTAATATGTCTTAAATATTTAAGTTTTTTTGGCATAATTGTATGAGAAAATGGAGGATGCTATGCAAATTATTGATGCCCACATTCATTACTTTACCGGAGAACGCGCGGAAATCATGGCAAATAGAGCCGGTCATGAGAACTCTGTTCCCCATTTGCGTAAGGAATACGAGCGTTTAGGGCTTAAAGGTGCCGTTGTAATGGGCAACCGCTCACTTGAGGTTGCCGCCCATGGCGTTTACCCTGAATTTATGCGATACTGTGTTGGGCTTGATACCTCCACCGAGTGGGAGAAAGATATTAAGGCAACTTATGATTTAGTTGAACAAAATTTAAAATGCAAAACCTGTGTAGGCGTTAAGCTTTACGCAGGCTATGTCCACCGCTATGTTTCCGATGAAATATATCATCCTGTTTATGAACTTTGCGAACATTATAATAAGCCGGTGGCGATCCACACAGGGGAAACTGCCTCAAATATGGGAAAGCTTAAATATGCCCATCCTTTAACTCTAGACGATGTTGCATCGTCTTTTCCCAGGATTCATTTTGTTATGTGCCATTTTGGAAACCCTTGGTTTGCGGATGCGGCAGCGGTTATGGATAAAAACCCTAATATTTCAGCGGATTTATCCGGTTTTCTTGTGGGGAAATTAGATATGGACGCTTTTTTCAAGGAAAAAGAAGGCTATGTTGAGCAGCTTCGCACATGGCTTGATTATTTGAGAGATTATGAGCGGTTAATGTTTGGTACGGACTGGCCTCTTGCTAATTTAGAGGATTATATTGAGTTTGTATCAAAAGTTATACCAAAAGAGCATCATGAAAAGGTTTTTGCGGATAACGCAAGGCGTATTTATGGGCTGGATTTTTAAAGCACCAATGTCTAAAGGAGGTTGTACATGCGACTTTTTGCCTTAATACTTGCTATCATGGGTGTTTTGATGCTCATCTTTAATCGCCAACTCATGCAATTAAAATATAAATGGTCATTTAAAAATAATGTTGAGCCAACCGAACTTGCACTGTTTAGCCGAGGACTTTTCGCTGTAGTCCTAATTATTATTGCCATGTTTATGTTCTTCGCAGATATATAATCATTTTTCATAAAAATTATTTAAGGAGGTATTTTAAATGAAAGTTTTTTCAAGTTATTATGATAATGTGCCTAAACTGGACAAGAATGGGTATACCTTTGTGCGGGTTTCCCGCAAAGAGCCGCCGGAATGGTTTGTGAGTGATTATAGCCCTGTGGATATGTCTGACACTTACGGACCCACCGCTGCAATGCTTAAGGAATGTCATCCTTTAGAGGATTGGGCTGCCTTTGAGCCGCGGTATAAGAGTGAGATATTGGAGGTATTGGATAAAGGGAAAGCCCTTGCTGAGTTGGAAAAAGTTTATGTGGATAACGGCAGCAAGCCTTTACTTTTGCTGTGCTATGAGACTGCCGAGGAGAACTGCCACAGACGTTTGATAGGTGAGTATTTAGGAATAGAGATAGAGGAGTTGTAATTGAAATATTTGTAATATATGAATGATATTTCGGTTATATGGTTGTGCCCTTAAAAAGGAGGTAAGGATATGTCAAAACATCTTAATTTGATAAAGTACATTTTTGTAAAGCTTTTGACATTGATTTTTTTTGTTTTTGGTACAATTTTTATAGTTTTTGCGGTGTATTTCTATTTAGTGGGCGACTCTAAACCGCATCACCTAACACTAGGACAAACTGTAGTATGGCAAGATTTCTCGATACACGGCAATAGCTGCTATACTTGTTTTCGTTTTGATGAACTCGGTTATTTTGACTCCTTTCTTATTCAGTATGGTAGATTTCTTAGGCATTTTTTCATTGAAGGAGCTATTTACTTTCCATTTCAATGGGGGGCTCTTGAATTTGAAACTTTTACACCGCAAATACTCAACACTCTCCTGCTTTTTACTATAACCGTACTTATTTCACTAACAGCAGCATTTCCTTTAGGCATTTTAGCCGCAATTAAGAAAAATACTTGGATTGACCAATTTATCAAATTTATTATCTACATAGGCAAATCTACACCTGTTTTCTTACTGGCTTTGCTTGTGATTATGCTTTTTTCCTCAAATCTTATTCCGGGTTTTAATATTTATTTCGTAAATCCTTCTGTTTGGCTGCCTGCCATGGTTTTAAGCTTCGGTATCGGTACAGCAATAGCTCAGGAAGTCCGCCATTTAATGCTTGAAATCATTAAGCAAGGTTATATGCAAGGGGCTCGTGCTAGGGGTATTACTTACGGCAAAGTTATATGCCGCCATATTATTCATAATATATTTATACTAATAATCCCTGCATTTAAAGCACAGCTTGGCAATTTTATTACAGGTATTATTTTAGTTGAAGTCATTTTTAGATGGAATGGTTTGGGACTGCTTCTGCTTCAGTCTATACTTGGCGGTCATCTCTCACATACAATATCTATGATATTTGGCAGTATAATTATTTTAATCCTGCTCTCCGCCGTATTTAACTTTATCATTGACGTTACAAACGCCTTTATAGACCCACAGATAAGATTTGAAGCAAAAAGCGAATTGCCAGCGTAAAACTTTATCAGGAGCATTTATGTATGTTAGGGCTTCAAAAAATCACTAAAGCCGCTGTGATTAAATAATGAAAAGATTTCCACAAAAACACACCTTGCATTTGTGCAAGGTGTATAGGGGGTTGCGTTGTTGGTAGAACTGATAACATCAGATGGATTTATTCAAACATTCTTTGGCGGATTAGCCGTTTTCATAGTTGCTAACGGCTTTAGGATTCTTGCTAAAGCTGCCAGAACAGGTCTTAGCACAATGAAAAGGTTGAGCATTTTAAAACGCTGGATGTACTTCCTCTTTATTGCAGCCTCTATTTCGGCTTTTAACGTTGGATGGTATTCTTACGCTCTTGTTGTTTTTGAGGAAGCGCAAAATAATGTCAATCTTAGGCTAATTTTCAGTTCGATAAATTTTATCCTTGCTACATATTGCCTCATCTCATTTATCAAGGCTATTGATTCTGTTTTCTCTAACATTGGCAATATGATTTCCGATGAGCTTGACAGTGTATATGATAAAATGACCGACAATAAAACTGGACGCAATTCCTAAAACAATCGAAAAGCTAGGTATCATAGATGTATAATCCATTAATTGCATTAGACTACAGGGTCATTGTAGTTCACAAGTTGCGAATTGCAAGGGAGGCAAATTAATTTTGTATGAGAGAGTTTTTAAAATCGCAAAAGAAAATGGAGTGCAGCAAAAAGAATTAGCAGAGTACTTAGGAGCAACAAAAAGCGTTTTATTTGATTGGAAAAGTGGACGCCATATATGGCGTCCCTACAAAATCAATTATCACTTTACATAGCAAATATCCGCCCCGATTATCCTTAAATCTTCCTCTATATCCACATAACCTCGTTCAACAAACACCGAATTGGTAACCACCGTCTTTCCTTCTGCCGCAAGCCCTGCAAGTATAAGGGCTGCCCCTCCTCTTAAATCCCTGCATATAACATTTGCCCCTTGGAGTTTTTTTACACCTGTTACCACCGATGTCATACCGTCCTGTAGGAGTACTATATTTGCCCCCATACGTATAAGCTCCGATATATGTTTGTTGCGTGACTCGAATACTGTCTCCTCCACTATACTCATGCCCTTTGCGGTAGATAAAAGAGCCATGAGCTGGGGCTGCATATCTGTGGGAAAACCCGGATGAGGGTGTGTACGAAGCCGCTCAATTGGCTTAAGCTCTTTCGGTGCCTTTAGATATACCCTTGTCTTTTCTGTTTTTATCTCACAGCCTGTTTCTGCGAGCTTTGAAGTTATAGGATGGAGATGACTCGGACTAACATTTGTAAGAAGTAATTCTCCTCCAGTTATTGCCGCGGCAGTAAGGTAAGTCCCTGCTACTATACGATCCGGCATAACTGTATATTCCACGTCGTGAAGGTTTTTAACACCATCAATTACTATAGTATCCTTCCCGGCACCTGAAACTTTTGCCCCCATTGCACATAAAAAGTTTTGCATATCAACTATTTCAGGCTCTTTTGCGGCATTTGAAATTATTGTCCGCCCTTCGGCTAAAACGGCTGCAAGCATAATATTTTCGGTGGCGCCTACACTTGGGAAATCTAAGTCAATCCGCGCCCCTTTAAGTTTTGCGGCTTCGGCGACTATAAAGCCCCCCTCCTCCACTATATTAGCACCAAGCTGCCGTATGCCTTTAAGGTGCAAATCAATTGGTCTAGCCCCTAACTCGCAGCCTCCGGGATAAGAAATCTTTACCTGCCCAAACCTTCCAAGGACACTGCCTAAAAATATTATAGATGAGCGCATTTCTCTCACATATTTTTCCGGAACCTCGTAATTATCCGCCCCTGTTGAGTCGATTGTTATTGTCGTACCTTCCATTTTAACATCTGCACCGATAGCCTTTAGTATTTTGATAACCATAAATGTATCTGAAATCCTGGGGCAATTATGAATTACACTTATTCCTTTGTTAAGTACAACCGCTGCAAGCATAGGCAAGACAGCATTTTTAGCTCCATATATACTAAGCTGTCCACTTAGGCGTTGTCCGCCTTTAATATGATATTCGCCCAATTAATCCACCTCCGAGTAAGCAAGCCATACAAGCCTTTAGCCAACCCCTCTCGCTGACTAAAAGCCTTATTTACATATATTCATTGTATGAATGTCTTGATTATTCTGTTACAGGTTGGCAATTATAGACATGCTACATGAAAAGACTAACAGATAAAGCGAAGAATTTTTTCGCAAATCAAGGAGCTAGAAATCGCGCGTACCCAAAGGTACGCAAGACTTTTTAGCGACGCCCAAGTTGCGGAATAAGGCAAGCTTTAGCTTTAGTGTTTTCATGTAGAATGTCTATAGCATAGTTCCGGTTATTTGCACATATAATATAGTGCGTATACCACGTTTTGACCGACCCTTGGCGAGTAAGCAAAGCCGATATACATAAAAGCATAGCTTTCTTGACCCCTCTCGTCGAAAAAGCTCTTGAAATGCTTTTATAACCAGCCTTTTAATTAAATGTGGGAAACGCATTAGCCGCCTGTACAGGGCGGCTTTTATATGGTAGTATTGGTGTAAAAAGGGGGTCTGTTATGATAAATTTAGATAAAAGCTACGTTAAAGAGTTTGAAAAGCTTATAGAAAGCGCAATGAACGCTTACGGTGCCCAAGGCATCGCCGTATCAATATTCGGTAAAGACGATACATATTATGAAAATTTTTTTGGTTACAGAGATACTGATAACAAATTAGAAATTAACGAGGATACTATATTCGGTATGGCGTCTATATCCAAATCCTTTACCTGCCTTGCTTTATTGCAGCTTGTCGAAAAGGGTGTTGTGAATTTAGATGGACTCGTTTCCGACTACATACCTGAGTTTAGAGGCAAAAACCAAAAAGGGCTTAAGCTTAAACATTTAATGAGCCATTCCGGAGGATTTTTTCCGGAGAAAAGGGTACTGGCAAGGGATGTGGCAAAGGAGATTGGTATTTGGGATAAATTTGACAATGATATTGCCTATAACGAAGCCCTTGCAGAGGAAGGTATTAAAATAATCGCAAGCCGCCTTGATAATAGAGCGAAACTTATCGGCCGCCCGGGAGAGCTTATGAGCTACTCTAACGACAGTTACGGGCTTATTTCTGATATAGTCCGCAGGTTTGGAGGATGCAAAACTTTCTCTGAGTATATAAACGAAAATATTTTAAAACCTCTTGACATGACCCGTTCAAGTCTTGAATTTGAAAATCCTGCAAAAGATGAAAACTCCACACAGCTATATATTAATCGTGATGGAAAGCTTGAATGGAGCAAAGATTTCTATGATAATGCTTTTGTCCTTATGGGAGGCGGTGCCATAAAATCAACCATAAATGATTTAAAAAAATACACTCGTATATATTTTAATGAAGGAAGAGAGAAAAATGGCAAAGAGATATTGGGAAGCTACTATATCAAAGAGATGCAAAAACCACGGCAGCTTTATAGATTTCAGCAATACTACGGCTATGGCTTATCCACAAAATTTATGGATGATATTACAGTTATAGGTCATGGTGGCAGCCTTACCGGAGTTGCTAATATGTTCCAGTGGTCGCCGGAGCTTGAATGCGGCGTGATTGTATTTTGCAATACTTCCGAGTTTCCTGCTGCTTCTATGGCTGATGCGGCTATGAAGCTTGCAATGGGTAAAGACCCTGGAGTGTATGAAAGCCCGTTTGTGGATATGACTTTGGATGATACGGCAATAAAATCCGCAACAGGTAAATATATTTCCGGCGAAGGGCAAACTTATGAAATTTTATATGAAAATGATAAGCTAACCCTTAAATTCAGCGGCGCGGAACTTAATTTGCGCCCTGTAAGAAAAGATATATTTATTGTACAGAAACCTTATGCCACTATGGATTTGATTTTATTAAAAGATAAAGACGGAAAGGTTTGGGGCATACGAGCCGGCGGGCGAATTATACCTAAGGAGGTGTAAAATGGATGCAGATATAGTTATTTTAGGAGGCGGTGCTTCAGGCTTGTCAGCGGCAGTCGCAGCGGCGGAAAGAGGCGGTAAAGTTATACTCATTGAAAAAAGCGCGGCAGCCGGAGGGGCAGCAAAAATGGGCATGGGCTTTTTCGCCGTGGAGTCTAAGTACCAAAAAAAACAATTGGTAGATCTTAGTGCTGAGGATGCCTTTAATTTTCTTATGGAATACACTCATTGGCAAGTTGACGCAAGGCTTGTCAGCCGCTATATTAATATGTCTGCTAATACGGTGGATTGGGTGGAGAGCATGGGTGTGAGCTTTTTAGGCGCGTTCAAAATCTTCCCAAGTTCCAAACAAACTTGGCATATTCCGAAGGTCGAAGGCAGCGATTCGCCTGTGGGCGGGGCTGGGAAACATATATTTACGGCAATGACTAAGCGCGCAGAGGAACTGGGAGTGCAAATCCGCTACAATACTGTTGGAAGTCAAATACTCATAGAAAACGACCATGTAACAGGGGTTGAAATAACCAATGAAACCGGCAAAAATGAACAGTTGAAATGCCGCTCTGTAATAGTCGCAACCGGCGGTTTTGGAGATAACCCGCAAATGATAAAAGAACGCACAGGCTACGAATGGGGCAAGGATTTGCATTCAATAAGAGTGCCCGGCACCAGTGGAGATGGGCTTTCTATGATGTGGGGTATTGGAGCTGTTAAGACCGGCACTGTACTTGAGCTTATTTATTCCGCTCCCGGATTTGGAGCTAACCATAAGACATTAAGCGAAATCATGCGCCAGCCAGGGCTTATGGTTAATATTGACGGACAGAGGTTTATTAATGAGGAAGTAATGATTAACCCTGTTTTTACAGGGAACGCCATTTCACGGCAAAAAGAACGTGTTGCCTTTACTATTGCAGATGATAGTATACTTGAGTTATATTTCGCCCATGGGCTTGATTATGCCGGAAAATATGACGATGATAATCTTTATGAAAAATGGAAAAGTGAGTTTGAAAGTTACCTTGACCTTGGTGATAATCTTTTTGCAGCAGATACCTTAGAGGAACTGTGCGAAATGACAGGAATAAACCTTTGCAATATGAAAAAGACCATTGATGAGTATAACAAGTTTTCTACCATTGGAGACTTACAGTTTTTCAAAAAGCATAAATATATCAAGCCATTTAAAGGCGGCAAGCTATATGCATCAAAGCATTATCCGTCAGCACTTGGGACTTTGGGCGGTGTACAAGTTAACGATAAAATGGAAGTACTGAGAGACTGCGGCAGTAAAATCCCCGGTCTATACTCCTGCGGGACGGATGCTTGCAATATATTTGGTGACAGTTATTGCTTCCATCTGCCCGGAAATACTATGGGCTTTGCCATAAATAGCGGCAGGATTGCAGGGTATGAGGCGGTCCACATCTCAAAAAATACATAAAAAGAGAACCGGATACCAGTTAAATGGTATCCGGCTCGTTTTTTTACTATAATAACAGCAATCTGTCCAAGCCAATTCCACTAATCAGGCAACGCTCCTTTTTCCTATTAGTCATTTTGCTGATCCAATCAACAAACCCGCCGTCACCTATTTCGATTTTTTCATTTTCTTTCTCCATATAAAGCTTGAAATTGATGCCCTTATAATAATTATTATCCTCATGCTCCAAGTCAAATGAAATTGGAACATCAGGAAGTTCAATCTTTACTAACTCCGTCATTTTATTAAAAAAGCCGTCACTGTCAATATAACCACTTCTTTTTCTTAAAACAACCGAAAGCCTTGCGTTATAT
Source organism: Defluviitaleaceae bacterium (assembly GCA_009779915.1). Lineage (GTDB taxonomy): Bacteria > Bacillota > Clostridia > Lachnospirales > UBA5962 > WRBA01. The sequence continues at coordinate 21,328 of WRBA01000004.1, forward strand.
CTTTCTATAAGGAGTTTTCTATAGTAATGTAATTGCTTTACAAACAAAGCATTTTCACATATGTATGAGCCTCTGTCTTTGCCTGTTGAAACAATACAAAATATACCAAAGTGAGAATAAAACCCTTTCGCCTTTGGAATCGGATTAGCCCTTTGCACTCTTGCAGTTGTACAAAAATGCAGTTGATTATGATTATCGGCTTCTTCATTTTTTAGCTTTTGTGCAATTATGATAGCTAACATATTTGTAGGATCCGGAAGGATTTCAACTCCTCTTGATGCAGATATAATATTGTTTTGATTAACACATCCAAAGGCTGAACAGCTTCCCAAAGGTGCTGATGGTGACAATAAAACTGCTTCGATTTCTAATTTTCGTGCTAAGGACAATAATTCCGCCTCACAGATATGATAGTCTATGGGGTCTATTTCACTGGGAAGCGAAAATCTATTTGTTTGAAATGCCTTCAAAACATCAGCAGGGTTAATATCCTTTGCTTGTTCCTTAAAAACTTCTAACATCAAAGAATTTAGGTCAGATTTCGGCAAGGCTAATAGTTTCTCTATCAGCTCTTTATCGCCTAATTCAGTTAAAATTCTATCTGTTATTTTGCTCATACAAGCTCCTTTTAGAGTGCCAATGTTCTTTAATTATGCCGTAATGAACAATATCGCGGAAAATACCTTTAACTTTTTTTCCTTGTTTGCTAATCCCCTCAAATTTCATCCCGCATTTTTCCATAACTTTTCCTGAACCTTCGTTTCCAACGTAATGAATTGCTTCGACCCGGTTTAGCTCAAGCTTTTCAAAGCATAGTTTCAATACAGCACTTAATGCTTCACTTGCATAACCTTTGTTCCAATAACTACGATTCAAGACATATCCAAATTCAGTTTTTTCATTTTCGGAATCTACCACAGTAATACCAATGCTGCCGATACATTTTTGATTCTCTTTTAGCTCTATCGCCCAATTACCCGGATTTGCCCAATGATAGTTTATTATTCCGTTCAAAGCCTCGTCTTCTGTTTTAGCACCTTCCCAAGCCAGATATTTAACTGTTTCCTCATCGCTGGCATATTCAAATATGTCCGATGCGTCACTTTTTTTAGATTTTCTTAAAATAAGCCTCTCCGTTTCCAGCCATTCGTTATCATAAAGAATTTCTTTGTAGTTTGCAACCATTAACAATTCCTCCTATGTTTACTAAAACACTACCCCAAGCACAAAATGGTCAATCACAAGGAAAATAGCCAGTGCAAATACATAATAAGAAAACACTTTAAGATTTCGCTGCCTAATAAGCTTAAGCATGAACCTTATTGCTATATAGCCGCTTATCATCGCGGCTAAAAACCCTGCAAAACCTGCGGCAAGCCCTATTGAGTGTGCCGATTCCGTACCGCTTAAAATATATACAATATCGTTATAATGGAGTACAAAAGCACCTAATATTGCAGGTATTGACAGCAAAAACGAGAAGGATGCCGCTGTCTTTTTGTCAAGCCCTCGGAAAAGGGAGGCTGTTATTGTACTTCCTGAGCGGGATATTCCCGGAATTATTGCAACCATTTGTACAATACCAACGAACAATGCGTCGAAAGGAGTTATTTTCTTTTCGGTTTTGCGTCCTTCCGGGAATTTATCGGAAGCCCACAGCAATATTCCTGTCACCACATAAGCCCCTGCTAAAATCAGCCCGCCGCTAAACAGCATATCTATGGAATCACCTAAAATAAGTACCCACACAACTGCAGGAAGAGTTCCGATAATCAAAAGCACAGTCATTTTCTGAAAAGGATTTTTGACGAGCTTAAATATCTCCTCCCAAAATACTATTACAACAGGGATTAAAGTGCCCAAATGTACAAGTACATCAAAGGATATAAGGCTGTATTTATCAAGCCCGAACAACCCTTGTACAATAGCTAAATGACCTGAGCTTGAAACGGGTAAAAACTCCGTCATCCCTTGAATTATGCCTAATATAATTGCTTGAAAAACTGTCATAAAATAATTCTCCTTGCCTATGGCATTAAAATTTGATATAATATAAAGTTGAGTGCTTTAACATAAAAATTATGCCTGTGTTTTTATCATGTAAAGTATATTACAGAAAACATTAGATTTATGCAATGCTTATTTGCATTACGAAAGGAATTATTAATGATTAATTTGAAATTTGAAGAAATGAATCTAACCGCTCCTACTCTTAAAGCCATAAAAGACCTTGGTTACAAAGAGGCAACCCCTATACAGTCCCGCTCTATAGAACTGATTTTAAGCGGAAGAGACCTTTTAGGCCAGTCCCAAACGGGTACGGGAAAAACTGCCGCTTTCGGCATCCCTTGTATAGAACTCCTTGACCCGTCTGACAGGCGGCTGCAAAGTATCATACTCTGCCCTACGAGAGAACTTGCAATGCAAGTAAGTGAGGAGCTTAGAAAACTACTTAAATACCGTGATGACTTGAAAGTGCTGCCCATATACGGCGGGCAGTCAATTGAGAGGCAAATATTGGCTCTAAAAAAAGGTGTGCAAATTGTTGTAGGCACTCCAGGCAGAGTTATGGATCATATGCGCAGAAACACTTTGAAGTTGGATGCCATGAAAATGGTTATACTTGATGAGGCGGACGAAATGCTTGATATGGGCTTTCGTGAGGATATTGAAACCATACTTAAAAAAACTCCTGACAATCGTCAAACCGTTATGTTTTCCGCCACAATGCCAAAGGCTATATTGGAGCTTACTAAAACATATCAAAAAAACGCGGCACATATAAGGGTTACACCGAAGGAATTGGTTACGGTTCCAAGTATTTATCAGGCGTATTATGAGGTGCGTGAAAAGGATAAGCTTGAAGCCCTTTGCCGTATAATAGATATATCCGGTTCTGAGCTTTCGTTGGTGTTTTGCAATACTAAAAGAAGAGTGGATCAAGTTGTTGAAGCCTTGCAGGAACGGGGTTATTTCGCCGAAAGCCTCCATGGGGACCTTAAACAGGCACAGCGTGATATGGTTATGAAAAAATTCCGCAACCGCACCTTGGAAATACTTGTTGCAACTGATGTTGCGGCAAGGGGGATTGATGTTAATGATATCGGCATAGTTTTTAACTTCGATTTACCTCTTGACGAGGAGTACTATGTTCATAGAATAGGGAGAACCGGACGCGCCGGTAAAACCGGAAGGGCTTTTACCTTTATAGCAGGGAGAGAAATTTACAAACTTAGGGATATAATGCGCCATACAGGGGCAAAAATAATACGCAAGTCTTTGCCGACGCTGGATGATATTAGAGAAATTAAGCGCAAGCAGTTTACGGTTGAAATCATAAAAACCGTAAGGGATGCGGGACTTGATAAATATATAGACCTTGTAGAAGGTATTGTAGCAGAGCATGATTTAACTTCTATGGATGTAGCGGCAGCTTTGATAAAAATCAACCTCGCAGATAGTATGAAAGAGACTGCCGGAGATTTTGACGAAAGCTACTCCTTTGAAAAAGAAACCAAGTCTCATGGCAAAGGCAATAAAACCAAGGGTTCTAAAATAGTCCGCTTGTTCATAAATGTAGGGAAAAAGCACAAGGTTCGCTCTAAGGATATTTTAGGAGCTATCGCAAATGAATCAGGTACTCCGGGCAGAGATATAGGTAATATTGATATATATGATGATTTTACATTTGTAGATGTTCCGGAAGCTTACGCAAAAAGCATCATCAAAAAAATGAAAAACAGTAAAATCAAAGGCACAAAAATTAATATTGAAGTCGCAAAGAAAAATATTAAGAAATCTTAATTGTTTTGAATTTGACCTGATTAAATATATTACTTGATTTGAAATATATTTTTACACAAAAATATTTGCGATGATTGTATGATTTTTAGAGATTATCTTGCCGTCAGCTTTCACCATTGTGCAATATGTACTGTTTTGTTGTGACAAGTTGCTTTTTATTAATTATTTTTACCAATATACTCCAAAAACCCTCATCGTAATTGTTTTGTAACATTTCAGTAAAACACCTAATTTAACGGTTTTGTAATAAGTATCCGTTATACTTGTATAAGCAATACCTAAGATAGATTATATAAAAATTTTCTAAGAGGTGATTTATGAAAAAGAATAGGATTTTAAGCTTGATATTGGCAAGTGCTTTTGTAATAGGCACTCTCGGGGCTTGCACCCCAGCTCAGCAACAAGCAACGGCTCCAGCTGAAGGTACACAGGCAGCTACTCCAGCAGTGCCGACACCGGGCGATACAACCCCTGCCGCACCTCCGGCCACAGAGGGCGGCGCAAGAGATTACATCATTATCGCAACTGAAAATGAAGCCGGCACAATCTCCCCCGGAAGGCATGGCACCCTTGCAGGAAGTTTTATGAATGCTATGACCCATAATGGTCTTTTCAGACAGCATTATGAGAGCTTGGACATTATCCCCGATTTGGTAGAAAGCTACAGGTCTATCACCGACTCCGTGTGGGAGTTTACTTTGCACCAAGGCGTACTTTTTCACAACGGCGATGAAATGACTGCTTATGACGTTGCCGCTTCTTTCGAGTATCTTAGGACTTACCCTTATGCAATGGCTTTTCAAGGTAGTGTTGCTGGCTGGGAAGTAGTTGATACTCACACGATCAGATTGGATACAGGAGAGCCAAACGCCCTGCTTTTTGTGGATTTAACTAATCACGGCAATTTTGTTCTTCCTAGGTCTTTGATAGAGGCAGGTCATGATTTTACAGCACTTCCAATCGGCACCGGTCCTTATGTTTTTGAAGAGTGGAGAACAGGTGATTTCTTACAATTCACAGCTTTTGACGGATATTTCGATACCGAACGTGCACCACTAATCAGAGATGTAACTTGGAGAATTATTCCTGAAGGCACTTCCAGAACTATCGCGCTGGAAATGGGCGAAATTCACTATATTGTTGAAGTTGCCGCGCCAGATGTGCCAAGAATGCAGGAGCATCCTGATATTCACGTTCATTTGGGAATGAGTACCCAGCACAACCATCTGCTTCTTAATAACGAGCTTCCAATGTTTGCTGACATTAACATAAGAAGAGCCCTTGATATGGCTATCGATAAAGAATCGGTTGTTATAGTAGGTATGGACGGGCTTGCCACTCCTATTTGGAATCAGGTGCCTATAAACTTTGCAGGTGTATCCTTCGCAAACGAAAATACATTTGACCCTGATGGTGCAAGAGCTTTACTGGCCGAAGCCGGGGTAGAACCGGGTACTATGGCTTTTGATATTATAGTTTCTAATGATGCAAGAAGGCGTATGGCTGAGGTTATACAAGCAAATCTTGCTGATGTAGGCATTGAGGTTACTATAACTCAAACTGACTTTGCAACTTTCTTCCAATTGACTACTGAGGGTGATTATGAAACGTCTATCGCAAACTTTACCTCTGCAAGTCTATTAACTTATATGTTTGCGATGCTGCATAGAGATAATATCGGCGGACTTAATAGAAACCGTATAGACAATCAAGAACTTAGTGATTTAGTAGACCGTGCCATCACTACAGTTGATGAATCCGCAAGACTTGCTGTTATTGGGGAAGCTACCAGCCTCGCTAATTCATATACCGGTATGGTTCCGCTTTTCCAGGCTTTGATTGCAAGGGCATTTAGCGCAAACCTTGGAGTTCCTGAAACCGGTGGTGCCGGTGAACTTCATGTAAATATGATGTATTGGCGTGATTAGTATTATTAAAACACTTGGGGCTTTCAAAAAGCTTCAAGTGTTTTATTGATTTTGTGCGTTTTGCGATTAATAATCGCTCCAATTTAAGTTTTTTAAGGCGATTTGCACAAAAAGTGACCGCTTTATTGTTTTGTAATTGTTTTGTAATAAATGTCAGTTATACTGTTGCTGTAATCTTTTTTACTCCCCTTTACATATGATAGAAACGTGAATGTTAATTAATGTTAATCTTCATCTTCTTGCAAAGCAAGTTTTTGGAAGTATATTGCCCGCTTAATTTACTGCAGCGGCTAATATAAATAAAAATAACATCTTAAGAGGTGATTTTAAATGAAAAGAAAAGGATTATTAGCTTTAGCGTTAGCAAGTATTATGATTCTTGCGGCTTGTACACAACCACCAACGCAACCACCGGCTCAACCACCAGAGCAGCCACAACAGCAAATCGTTCAACCACCAGCAGATGCTACACCGCCTACCGTTGAAGAAACAGGTCTTCAACCAGGTATTATAGTTGTCACTCGTGACGAGCCTCCCGTAGTTGCACCAGGCAGACATAATGCTGTTGCCGGCGGCTATATGAATTCAATGACTCATAACGCCCTTTTCAGAATCCATTCTGAAACTCTTCAACCTGTTGAAGACTTGGTAGCAAGCTGGGTAGCTATTTCTGACACTGTATTTGAATTTACCCTTCATGAAGGTGTAGAATTCCACAACGGCGAAATACTTACAGCACATGATGTAATAGCTTCTTTTGAATATGTTAGAAATTATCCTGATGCGAGAGCTTCTCGTGAATCTATCGTATACTTTGAAGCCATTGATGATCTTACTGTAAGAATTGACACAGTTGAACCAAATGCATTATTCTTCCTTGACTTAACTCACTCAAGCAATCATATTATGCCTGCTTCTTTGATAGCTCAAGGACATGATTTCAATGATCTTCCAGTTGGTACCGGTCCATTCGTGTTTGAAGAGTGGAGAACCGGCGACTCGCTTCACTTTACAAATTTTGAAAACCATTTTAACCGTGACAGAGCTGCAAGAGTTGAGTATGCAACTTGGAGAATTATACCTGAAGGTTCTTCAAGAACTATAGCTCTTGAAACAGGTGAAGGTCACTTTAGTATCTATGTTGCTCTTCCTGACGTTGCAAGGCTTGAGGCGCATCCTGATATTACAGTTGCAACTTTCCCAGGAGTAGGTCACAACAAGCTTTTGATGAACAACGACCTTCCTCAATTCTCTGACCCGCAAGTAAGGAGAGCTATGGGTATGGCTATTGATAAAGAAGCAGTGGCTATCGTTGGTTTTGAAGGTTTTGCATTCCCGGTTTGGGCACAAGTACCTATGGTATTCCCAGGTGCGACTGATGAAGGCACTTACAGCTTTGATCCAGAAGGCGCAGCCGCTTTACTTGCGGAATTAGGCGTAGACCCTGGAACTTTAGGCTTTAGCATCATTGCTTCTAACGAAGAGAGAAGACGTGCAGGTGAAGTATTCCAAGCTAACCTTGCTGAAATCGGCATCCCTGTAACAATCGAAATGAACGACCTTGCTACTACTTTATCAAGGACAACTGACGGCGACTATGAAACCGGCTTCGGTGGTTTCAACTCTGCTTCTTTCCTTGGATATGCAAGAGGTGTTCTTCATATCAACAATATTGACGGATCTAACAGAAGCCGTATCCGTAACCAAGAACTTTCTGATTTGATTGATCAAGCTCTTGCTACAATTGACTCACAAGCAAGGCTTCCGATTTACGAGCAAATCTCAAGAGTTGCTAATGAGCATACCGGACACATTCCTACTCATATGACTATGAATGTTAGAGCTTTTAACGCGAACCTTAATGTTCCTGAGCTCTCTTCTGCCGGTGGTCTCAATATCAACATGATGAGCTGGAATAATTAATTTAAGTGCAATTTTATAATATCTGCCCGGTCTTCTTATTTGAGGATCGGGCAATATTTAGTTTTTGAATATTAGAAAAGGGATGAAACCCTATGTGGAAATATGTTGTCAGAAGGTTTATCGGTCTGATTCCTATTTTGCTTGGAACTATGTTTATAGTTTTTATGGTTTTGCATTTATCTCCAAGTGACCCTGCAGCTTTTGCCTTAGGGGAAGATGCAAGCCCTGAGGCTATTTGGGAATGGAACGAAAGCCGCGGACTTAATGACCCTGTGCTAATCCAGTATGCAAGATATGTTGCAATGGTTTTTTGGTGGGGAGATTTTGGTACTTCATTTAGAAATAATGTGGATGTTTCGGGGGAGATTATGGCGCGTTTTCCACATACTATACGGTTAGGCTTGGTGGCGTTATCGGCTGCTTTGATTTTGGCTTTACCTATAGGCATTTTAGCTGCTGTTAAGAAAAACACTTGGATTGACAATGCAAGTATGTTTGTTGCTTTGATTGGGATTTCTATACCTGTGTTTTGGTTGGGTTTGATTTTGGTGCTTTATTTATTTTGGCTTGGTAGATGGCACCCTTGGTCGCCGGGAAGAGACTGGCCCTCATTCATACTACCCGGTATCACACTAGGTGCAGGTATGCTCGGAGCAATGATACGCACTACCCGCTCCTCCATACTTGAGGTTATGAAGCAAGACTATATTAAAATGGCACAAGCCAAAGGTTTGACTAAGAGTAATGTTATGCGTAAATATGCTATCCACAACGCTTTTCTCCCTATTTTGACAGGGTTTAGTACACATCTGGGTGCCTTTATTACAAGCATTATTTTAGCCGAAAATATATTCGCATGGCCTGGCATTGGCCGTCTTATGACTCAAGGCATCGCCGCCCGCGATTACCCTATGGTTTTAGGCTGCTTGTTTATGTTTATCTTTTTCTATGCTATAATAAATATAGTTGTAGACATTGCCCGGACTTATCTTGACCCCCAGGTCAGGACGTATTATAAACTAGGTAATTAAAATATTTTATATATGAGAGGTAACTGTTATGAAAAAAAGTAGAATTATCAGTTTAGTATTAGCAAGTGCTTTATTGGCAGGGGTTTTAGCTGCTTGTACTCCTACGCCGCCGCCTGCACAGCCAGCACAGCCTGCACCAGCTGCAACGGGACAAGCCGCTCCCACGGAGCAGGTGCCAGCAGCTCAAGCGACATCAGAGGCTCCCCTTAGAGGTCTCCGTTTAGCCACGGGAACCGAGCCGGGTGCTATCGCCCCAGCGAGACACGGTGCCTTAATCCCAGCTTTTATGAATGAGTTGACCCACAGCTACCTCTTCAGAGTCGATACTGAGACTTTAGAGCCTGTTCCCGATATGGTGGAGAGTTGGACGGCAATAAGCGACACATTGTTTGAATTTACGATTCTCCCGGGCATTATGTTCCATAATGGTGAAGAAGTGACTGCTTATGATGTTGTGGCTTCCCTGTTTTATGTCCAGAATTACCCTTACTCCAGGGCTCAGCATGCCAGTATTTACAACGCTGAAGTAGTTGACAGGTACACCTTAAGGATAGATACGGGCACTCCAAACGCTATGCTCCTTAACGATTTAGCTCATCAAGCAAACGCCACAATGCCCAGGTCATTAATAGATGCAGGTCATGATTTTACTGCCGACCCTGTAGGCAATGGTCCCTTCATTTTTGATGAATGGAGCTCCGGCGATTTCCTGAATTTTGTACGCTTTGATAATTACTTTAATCAGGAACGTATGCCCCAGCTGGCATACACTCATTGGAGAATTATACCGGAAGGTGCTTCGAGAACAATAGCCCTTGAAGCAGGCGAGATTGACTTCATAATTGATGTTCCTTTCCCTGATATTGCAAGGCTGGAAGCAAATCCTGATATTGAGGTTCACATGATTACCGGCACCGCGTTTAACTTCTTGATAGTTAATAACGATCTTCCTTACTTTGACAACCGCTATGTAAGAATGGCTATTGACATGGCTATCGATAAAGAAGCGGCAGTACTTGCAAGTGTGGACGGATTTGGCATTCCTCTTTGGCAAAATACCCCGCCGGTATTTTTAGGTTCATCAGCTGTAGGCGCAAGGCATTTTGACCCGGACTACGCACGGGAGCTGTTGGCACGGGAAGGTGTTGACCCTGCAAACATAAACATGGAAATACTTGCCTCAAGTGAAGAAGCAAGGCGCAGGGGCGAAGTTATTCAAGCTAACCTTGCAGACATTGGCATTACCGTTACTATCGCTATGGTAGATCATGCAACTTATTTGAATTTAACACAGTTTGGCAATTATGAAGCAGGTTTGGGCAATTTTATAGCATTCAACCTAATTCAATTTTTAAGAGCCACAAGCCATATAGACTTTATAGATGCACAAAATAGAGGTCGTATATATAATCAGGAGCTTAGTGATTTAATAGACTTGGCTATCGCTACAATTGATACGGACGCAAGGACTGCCGTACTTGAAGAAGCCTCAAGAGTCGCTAATGAGCATGTAGGCAAAATTCCTATGCACCAGGCGATACTTGCCAGAGCTTTCAATTCAGATTTTGTACTTCCTGAGCTCTCTGCCGCCGGCTTTATGAGTTTAAACGTAGCTTATTGGGCTGAGTAATGCTTTAATTAAGAACCTGTATTCAATAACGGGTTGCATGAGTTTCCGAGCCTGACTTTATACCGGTTAAAGCACTGATGTAAAGTGGCTTAAAATCAGCCGGAAAGACTTGTGAGAGCTATTGAATACAGGCTCTAATATAAGAGGTGATCTATTTATGAAAAAAAATAATTTTTTAAGTTTGATTTTAGCAGGAGCTCTGTTAATTGGCGTCCTTGCTGCTTGTACTCCGGCGCCGCCGCCTCAAGGGGCAAGTGACACTACCGCAACAGGTACCACCGCTACCACACCTCCACCACAGCCCGGTGACGCGCCTGCACCACCGCCTACAGGGGAAGTAGGTCGCGGTCTCACAATTGCTATCCAGTCTGAAACGCCTTCGGTTGCACCTGCAAGGCATACTGCAACAACAGGTCATTTTAAAAATTGCTTAACCCACAATGGGCTTTTCAGACTGACTCATGATACACTTGAGCCTATTCCTGATTTGGTGGAAAGTTGGACGGCACTTTCTGACACTTTGTTTGAGTTTAGGCTTAGAGAAGGTATGTTTTTCCATAACGGAGATGAAATTACCGCTTATGATGTAGTTGCTTCTGTTTACTATGTGCGTACATACCCTATAGCTGCGCCCTTCCATGGCTCTGTTGTAAGTGCGGAAGTTATTGACAGATACACTGTTTTAATTGACACAGGGGAGCCTAACGCAATGCTTTTTTATGAGCTTGCTCATCAAACTAATTTTATAATGCCACGGTCTTTGATAGATGCAGGTCATGATTTCCAAGAAGACCCTGTAGGATCCGGTCCTTTTGTGTTTGAAGAGTGGAGATTCGGCGATTCCATGACATTTACCCTCTTTGATAACTATTTCGACCCTGAAAGGTCAGGCAATTTTGAATATATCCATTGGCGTTTTATACCTGAAGGCACTTCAAGGACTTTAGCTCTTGAAAATCAGGAAGTTGATTTTTTAGTTGATGTGGCACTCCCTGACCTTGGGCGTATGCAGGCAAACCCTGCAATCACCGTTGTTGAACATCCAAGTACAATGTTTAGCTACCTGCTTCTTCAAAACGACTTGCCGCAATTTAACAATATACACGCAAGAAGGGCGATTGATATGGCATTAGACAAGGAAGCGATGCTTATTGCCAGCTTAGAAGGCATGGGAACTGCTACTTGGCAAGCAATTCCTCCTGTATTTGCAGGGGCTATTGACGATGGTGCCGGTCATTTTGACCCCGAAGGCGCAAGAGCTTTACTTGCCGAACACGGCATCGACCCTGCATCTTTAGCTTTTGAAATGACTACCACTACAGAAGAGCAGCGCCGCAGAGCCGAGGTTGCCCAGGCTAACCTTGCTGATATTGGTATTCCTACCACTATTTCTATGACGGATTCCGCTACTTGGCTTGATATCACCCGTGATGGAAACTTTGAAGCCGCATACGGTACTTTCACCGCAAGTAATGTGCTGATGTTTATACGAAGCACTATGCATATAGATTCCATCCCGGCTCCAAACAGAAGCCGTATTAGAAATGATGAGCTTTCTGATTTGATTTTCCAAGCTGTCGCTACTATTAATGCCGCCGAGAGAGTAGCTATTATTGAGGATGTTTCAAGAGTGGCAAATCAGCATGTGGGATTTATCCCTACTAACACAAATGTCCTTGTAAGGGCTTTCAATTCTAATCTTGTCGTTCCTGAGGTTTCCGCAGTTGCGTTTATGCTTCATATAAACATGGCTTATTGGGCTGAGTAATTTATGAGTTTTATAGTGAGTAAAGTCGGGGAATTTTGTATGGATTTACAATTAATCCACTTGAATTTTTAGGCAATTCGCACAAATAATATATCGCGTAATAGTTTTGTAATAAATATCCATTATAATAACTAAGAGATATTGCTATAAGCTTTATCTTTTTACAAAACAATACTTACTTTAAATTAGAGGTGATTTTAATGAAAAAGAATAGGATTTTAGGTCTTATACTTGCTGGCGTTATGTTAATGGGCGTTCTTGCGGCTTGTACTCCCGCACAACAAGGACCGCCAACCGCAGGTACCGGTGAAACCGCTACACCTGCAACTCCTGATACACCCGCAACTCCTGATGCACCTGCTGCTCAAGCAACGCCTGATGTAGAGCAGCGTGGTCTAATCATGGCAGGTCAACAGGAGACACCTTCAATTGCGCCTGCGAGACATACCTCGTTAGTCGGGCATTTTAAGCACACTTTAACCCACAATGGTCTGTTCAGACTTGATTACAATGTTAATCCAACTCCTGATGTAATTTCAGATTGGAGAGCCATTAGTGACACGCAATTTGAGTTTGATATTATTCCGGGCATCATGTTCCATAACGGCGATGAGCTTACTGCTCATGACTTTGTTGAGTCTTTTGCCTTTGCAAGAAGCTTCCCATATGCAATTACAGTACACGGCAGTATTTATCACGCCGAAGCTATCGATGATCACACCCTTTTAATCGACACAGGTGAACCTAACGCTTTGTTAATCTTCGACTTAGCCCACCATGGAAATTGGGCTCAGCCAAGGTCGTTGATTGAATCAGGTCATGACTTTACAGCCAACCCTGTAGGAACAGGTCCCTTTGTTTTTGATCATTGGGAGCATGGTAATCAACTTCACTTTGTGCGTAATGATAATTACTTTGACACTGAGCGCAGTGCCCATATTCCTTATATAACTTGGAGAATTATACCTGAAGGTGCTTCGAGAACAATCGCTTTGGAAACAGGCGAAATTGACTATATAGTTGATGTTCCAGGTCCTGATATCCCAAGGCTTATGGCAGATCCTAACGTTACTGTCTTCCAACGCCCGGGACTCACCCTCCATTCCATAGGTCTTAATAACGAAATAGAACCTTTTAACAATATCCATGTAAGACATGCTCTTAATATGGCTATTGATAAAGAAGCTCTTGTAATTGCCGGTTTCGATGGATTTGGAGAAGCTATTTGGAGAACTACTCCTCCTCTGTTCCCCGGCTCGTCTGGGGCGAATGAAGTTAGCTTCGACCCTGAGGGCGCAAGTGCACTCTTAGCAGAGCATGGTATTGACCCTGCAACTATCGGCTTTGAAATGACTGTTACTTCAGAAGAAGCAAGGCGCAGAGCTGAGGTTGCCCAAGCTAATTTTGCCGATATCGGTATCCCAACCACAATTACTCAAGTTGACACAGCAACATCTTTGAGCTTATCTCAGCAAGGTCTTCTTGAAGCATCTTTTGGCTCGTTTACTCCAGGGAACATTATGGCGCATATGAGAGGCACAATGCACACATCTTCGATAGGCGCGCAAAACGGCAGCCGTATAAGCAACCCTGAGCTTGATGCATTGATTGACAGAGCTATCGCTACAATCGACGAAGCGGAAAGAATTGCCATAATCTATGAAGCATCATCTTTAGCCAACGCTCATTTAGGGAATATTCCTCTAAATATGAATGTCCTCATAAGAGCTTTTAACTCAGACCTTGTTGCTCCTGAAATAGGTCCTAATGGATTTATGTTCTTAAACAGAGTTTACTGGACTAATTAATTATACTTAAATTCTTCTAAAACAGTAAATGACGTAAAAAAGCCCTGCCCGTTGCTTGGACAGGGCTTTTTTTATGCAATTCGCTTGAGATGTTTATTAATATTTATCTTTTTTAGTCAATTCATACAAATGATAGTTGGTGTAATAGTTTTGTAATAAGTATTCGTTATAATATTAATTGTTGTTAAGTACGGATATGAAAAATACTTCCTTGTAAACAAAAGGGGGGATTTAACTATGAAAACAAATAAAATTATAGCTATTATTCTGGTATGCACTTTATTGGCATGTAGTCTTGTAGTTGCTGCTCTTGTTTATCAACCGCCTCCGCAAACTCAGGCAGATATTGCTGCCCCGCCTCCTCCGCCTATGCCACAAGCTCCCGAGCCGGAAGATGAACCTGAGGAGGAAGCAGTACAAGAACCCAGAACCGGCGTTATAATTGCAAGTATGACCGAAACGCCTTCTGTTGCACCGGCAAGGCATACGGCATTGGTTGGGCATTTTAAAAATATTATGACCCATAACGGTCTTTTTAGAGTGCATGATAATGATCTTACCCCTGTTCCTGATTTGGTAAGAGACTGGGCTGCTTTAAGTGACACTGAATTTGAGTTTGTACTCCACGAAGGCATACGTTTCCACAATGGGCAAGAGTTGACCGCATATGACGTAGCCGCGTCTCTTGAGTATGTAAGGACTTTCCCTTATCAAACAGCGGTACATTTAAGTATTGACAGCTGGGAAGTAATCGACAGGCATACTATTTTAATTGATACCGGGACGCCTACCGCAATGCTCTTTAATGATTTAGCTCATCATGGTAATTTTATAATGCCCAGATCTTTGATAGAGTCAGGGCATAATTTTGCACTTGCACCAATCGGCTCAGGTCCGTTTGTTTTTGAAAACTGGACGAGAGGCGATTCATTGGATTTTTCAGCTTTTGCTCATTATTTTGACAGAAGCCGCGCACCCATGATTGAATATGTCCATTGGAGAATTATGCCTGAAGGGGCTTCGAGAACTATAGCTTTAGAAACCGGCGAAGTTGATTATATAGTTGATGTTGCTTTTCCTGATATTCCACGGCTTCAATCAAATCCTAATATTACCGTTATGGAACGCCCCGGGGCAACCTTTAGTTATTTTATAATGAACAATGACCGCCCGCAGTTTGAAAATATTTATGTAAGGCGCGCCATTGATATGGCTCTTAATAGAGATGCAATGCTTAGTGCCAGTTTAAATGACTTTGGTGTTTCTGTCTGGTCAACTATGCCGCCTATGTTTGAGGGTTCGTCACAAGAAGGCACAAGGCAGTTTGACCCTGCCGGAGCTCGTGCTTTATTAGCCGAGAATAATATAGACCCAAGGACCCTTGCCTTTGATATGCTCGCCTTTGATGAAGCACAAAGACGCAGGGCTGAAGTTGCCCAAGCAAACCTTGCAGATATTGGCATTCCTACCACAATTACTATGATTGATTTTTCTGCTTGGCTAACATTAACTTTAGGCGATAACTTCGAAGCATCTTTCGCTAATTTTACAGCAAATAATTTAGTCGGTTTTATGAGAAATTTAATGACTATAGATTTTATTGATACACAAAACAGGAGCCGTATGCGTAATGAAGAACTTTCCGGCTTAATTGAGGAAGCTTTCTCCACTGTTGATGAAGGGGCAAGAAATGCAATACTTCACGAAGCCTCAAGAATGGCTAATGAGCATATAGGGTTTATAGGCACTAATATGAATACGGTTATCAGGGCTTTTAACTCAACCCTCACAGTTCCTGAGCTTGCAGCAAATGGTTTTATGTTTATGAATATGATGCATTGGGCAGAGTAGATTTTAATCTTGCCTTAGCTTAAGAAAGTGAGATACTTTATATGAAAAAGAAAAAGGCTTTAAGTTTAGTATTAGCAGGTATTTTATTAATAGCCGCTTTGGGAGCTTGCGGGGCTGCCCCTAACAATCCAAACGTCACACAAACAACTACTTCACAAGATACACAGCCTGCGCCTGCTGCAGACACTTCTGAAGCAACTCAGCAAGAAACCGGACTTGGCAGAGGTATTATACTTGCCCTTAACGCCGAGACCCCTTCGGTTGCGCCTGCTCGCCATACGGCACTTATCGGTTCTTATAAAAATGATATGACCCATAACGGGCTTTTCCGCTTCCATTATAATACTATGGAGCCGGTTCCCGACCTTGTTACAGGCTGGACTGCTTTAAGCGATACTTTGTTTGAATTTACCCTGCGTGAAGATGTGTTTTTTCACAACGGTGATAAATTGACCGCCCATGATGTTGCGGCATCTCTTGCATACGTTAGGACCCACCCTGAAGCCCGCACTTTTCACGTCAGTATTGCAGACTGGGAAGTAATTGATGAATATACTGTCAGGATTGACACGGGAGTACCTGATGCACGGCTGTTTTTCGACTTATGTTCTCATGCGAATTTTATAATGCCTATAAGCTTGATCGAAGCGGGACATGACTTTACAGTGGAACCCATAGGCTCAGGTTCATTTGTATTTGATGAATGGATACATGGGGATTCCTTGACTTTCAGGGCTTTTGATAATTATTTTGATACTGAACGAAGGGCTAAGATTGAATATGTAACCTGGAGGGTCATCCCTGAAGGGGCTTCCAGAACTATAGCTTTAGAAGCGGGAGAAGTTGATTATATAATGGATGTATCCTTCCCTGACATACCAAGGCTGGAGGCAAATCCGGATATTACTGTTTTTATGCGCCCCGGCAACACATTTCAGTACTTTATATTTAATAACGATCGTCCTATATTCCAAAATATCCATGTAAGGCACGCCATTGATATGGCACTTGATCGGGAGGCTATGCTTACAGCCAGTTTAGACGGGTATGGGATACCTATTTGGCATGCTATGCCGCCGATGTTTGCAGGCGCGTCAGACGAGGGTATAAGAAGTTTTGACCCGGAAGGGGCAAGGGCTTTGCTTGCAAGCGAAGGGATTGACCCTGAGAGCCTTGCTTTTGATATGCTTGCTTTTAACGAGGAACAGCGCCGCCGCGCTGAGGTTGTACAGTCTAACCTTTTGGATATTGGGATTCCTACTACTATTACTATGATAGATTTTGCTGCTTGGCTAACTTTTACTTTAGGCGATACTTTTGATACATCTTTCGCTAATTTTACGGTAAGCAATTTGCAAACTCTTATGAGAACTATAATGCATAGGGATAATATTAACGCTCAAAACCGAGCGCGTAAAGACCACCAAGAACTGTCTGATTTAATTGACCGTGCCCTTGCTACAATTGATACAGGGGAGCGTATTGCTATTTTAGAAGAAGCTTCCAAAATAGCTAATGAATACGCCGGATTTTTAGGCACTAATATGACTATGATGGTCAGGGCATTTAATGCGAATCTTGTTGCGCCTGAAATAGCTGCAAACGGCTCTATGTTTTTAAATATGGTTTATTGGGCTAATTAATTTTCACACTCCTCCTATTCTCTTTTGAATAGAGGGGAGTGTTTTATATATAGTGGATTTACTTCAAGGCTGTATCAAAACTGGTTGGAGAAACGCTGCATTCATGCCGTATTGCTTGAAAAACCTGACAAATCAACAAACTTATAAATAAAAAGGGAGGTTGATTCATTTATGGTCATGAAAAAGAAGAGGATTTTAGGTGTAGTGCTTGCAAGTGCTTTGCTTATCGGCACTTTTGCCGCTTGTACCCCCACACAGCAACCTGCTGCTGCACCGGATACCGGTGGCATTGCCGTTACCCCTCCGCCAACAGGCGGTACTGTGCCGCCGCCCCTACCGCCTCCTGAACAAGCTATAGAGCGCGGGCTCAACATAGCTATTCAGGCGGAAACCCCTACCCTTGCCCCTGCAAGGCATACGGCTCTTATTGGCGGCTTTAAAAACAATCTGACCCACAACGGTCTTTTTAGGGTTAATTATGAAGACCTTGAACCGGTTCCTGATCTTGTGGCAAGCTGGCGGTCTTTAAGTGACACATTGTTTGAGTTTACTCTCCATGAAGGCGTTATGTTCCATAACGGTGAAGAGTTGACGGCGGAGGATGTTGTTGCATCCATGCACTATGTAAGGACTTATCCTGAGGCCAGGGTATTCCATGGCTCTGTTGTTGACGCTGAGGTAGTTGACCGCTACACCTTTATATTAGACACAGGAGAGCCTAATGCCCTGCTGTTTTTTGAGCTTTCTCATCAGGCTAACCTTATCATGCCAAAATCCTTAATAGATGGGGGCAACGATTTTAATGTAAACCCTGTAGGATCCGGTTCTTTTGAGTTTTATGACTGGAGTTTAGGCGATTCTCTGACTTTTACCCGATTTGATGATTATTTTGACGCTGATAGATTCCCTCAAGTTGACTATATTCATTGGAGGATTATACCCGAAGGTGCTTCAAGGACTATAGCTTTGGAAACAGGGGAAGTTGATTTTATAGTGGAAGTTGCATTCCCTGATATTCCAAGAATGCGCGAAAACCCTGAAATCACTGTTTTTGAGCGTCCGGGGCTGACTTTTATCTATTTACTTCTTAATAATTCCACTCCTATGTTTGAAAATATCCATGTAAGGCATGCAATTGATATGGCTATCGACAAGGAAGCTATTGTACTGGCTGCTGTTGATGGTTTTGGCGTTCCAGTTTCTGTAAGTGTGCCGCCTGTGTTTCCCGGCGTCTCTCATGATGGTACAAGGAGCTTCGACCCTGACGCTGCAAGAGCTTTACTTGCGGAACATAATATAGACCCTTCGACTCTTGATTTTGATATGCTGGTATATTCTGAGGAACATAGGCGCAGGGCTGAGGTCGTTCAGGCTAACCTTGCGGATCTTGGTATAAACACCACCATCACTATGATAGACTTCGCTACTTGGCTGACTGCGGCAGGTACTACTGACGCGGCTTTCGGTGCTTTTACTTCTGCCAACCTGCTTTCGTTTATGAGAAGTACAATGCATGTAGAGTCTATTCCGGCTCCAAACAGAAGCCGTATAACCAATCAGGTGCTTTCCGATTTAATAACCGAAGCAATACAGACAGTTGACCCGGCTGCAAGGCTTGCCGTTACTCAGGAAGCTACAAGAGTTGCCAACGAACATTCAGGTTTTATACCGCTACATATGAATGTCCTTGTAAGGGCGTTTAATTCAAACCTTGTTGTTCCTGAAATTGCCGCAAGCGGTGCTATGAACTTAAATATGGCTTATTGGGTTGAATAAAAACAATTTTAGAGAGGTGATTTCTTTATGAAGAAAAAAACTTTAGCTTTAATCCTGGCAAGTGCTTTTATAATCGGTGCTTGTACACCTACCGCTGCGCCACCGGCAACTCCTGCGCCTGACACTGGAACAGCGGCACCTGCAGCACCTGCACAGCCGGCAGAGATGCCCCCTGAACCGCCGCCGCAAGATGCGCCACTTGGAAGAGGCATAACAGTAGCAATAGCTATTGAAACACCTTCCGTTGTACCGGCAAGGCATACGTCTTTGGTAGCCGGATTTAAAAATGCCCTGACCCATAACGGACTTTTTAGGGCGCATTATACGGATCTTTCACCTGTGCCTGAACTCATATCCGGCTGGAGGGCTATCAGCGACTCAGTGTTTGAGTTTGATCTTATTCAAGGTGTCCTTTTTCACAATGGAGAAGAATTGACAGCTTATGATGTGGTTGCATCAATGGAATATGTACGCAATTACCCTTATGCAAGGGCAAATCATTTAAGTATTGTAGGCTGGGAAGTAGTTGACCGCCACACTTTTAGACTTGACACAGGTGAGCCAAATGCCATGATGTTTTTCGACCTGACAAGCCACGCAAACAACATATTGCCTGCATCCTTAATAGCATCAGGTCATGATTTTACAGTTGACCCTGTTGGCACAGGCCCCTTTGTTTTTGAAGAGTGGCGTTCCGGCGATTCACTTAGATTTACTGCATTTGAAGACTATTTTGATGAGAACCGTGCCGCAAGAGTCGAGTATGTGGAATGGCGTATAATTCCTGAAGGCTCTTCGAGAACCATATCACTTGAAACCGGTGAAGTTGACTATATAGTTGATGTTGCCTTGCCGGATGTGCCTCGCTTAGAAGCCGATCCAAACATCACTGTTTTTCAGCGTCCCGGCAATATGATGCAATTTTTCTCATTTAATAACGACCGCCCTCAGTTCCAGAATGTTTATGTGAGACGTGCTATTGATATGGCATTCGATCGAGAAGCAATGGTAATAGCCAGCTTAGATGGGTTTGGTGAGCCGGTTTACTCAACTATGCCGCCAATGTTTGCAGGCTCTTCTCAAGAAGGAACAAGAAGTTTTGATCCTGAAGGCGCAAGAGCATTGCTTGCGGAACAGGGCATAGCCCCGGGGGATCTTTCCTTTGATATGCTTGTCTTTGCCGAAGACCAAAGACGCAGAGCTGAAGTTGCTCAGGCTAATCTTGCCGATATTGGAATTGAAGCAACAATTACCATGATGGATCAAGCAACTTGGCTTACCCTTACAACCGGCGATAATTTTGAAACCACTTTCGCTAACCAAACTCAGCCTAATTTGCTTGCACTTATGAGAGCGATTATGCACAGGGATAGTATCAACGGTCCAAATAGGGCTCGCTGGAATAACGATGAGCTTTCAGATTTAATCGACCAAGCACTTGCTACAATTGATGAAAGCGCAAGAAATGCCATACTCCAAGAAGCTTCAAGAGTAGCAAATGAAGATGTTGGCTTCATAGGCACCAATACAAATGTTGTAGTACGTGCCTTTAACGCAAACCTTATTTCTCCTGAAATAGCCCCAAGCGGTGCTATGTTCTTGAATTTGGTTTATTGGGTTGATTAACTTACTTTAGTCGTTTCAGTCCATTTTGAATTCAATTCACTATATATGTTCATTTGAGAGGTGACTTCAAGAATGAAAAAGAAAAGAATTTTAGGCTTAATTTTAACAGGGACATTGCTAATTGGTATTCTTGGTGCTTGTACCACTGCCCAGCCGCCTGCTGCGGCTACTGATGGCAGTGCCGCAACTACTCCTGCTGCGCCAACACCAACTCACGGTACTACTGAGTCTACTCCTATACCTCCACCGGGGCAAGCTATAGGCAGAGGGGTTACAATGGCACTTGCATCTGAAACACCTTCAGTTGCACCTACAAGGCATACCACTCTTATCGGTCAGTTTAAGAATATGCTTACACATAACGGCATTATCAGGCTTTGCTATGACACTCATGTACCTTTGCCTGATTTAGTTACCGGATGGAGAGCTATTACTGATACGGAATGGGAATTTACTCTACATGAGGGGATTTTATTCCATAATGGCGAGGAAATGACCGCTGACGATATTGTTGCTTCCATACACTATGTTAGAACTCATCCTGAAAACAGAGCGATACATAGAAGTGTTGTAGGAGCTCGCGCTGTTGACAGGTATACTTTTATATTGGACACAGGTGAGCCTAATGCTCAAGTCCTTTTTGATTTAACTCATCATTCAAATTTTATAATGCCAAAATCTTTGATAGATGCAGGTCATGATTTTACGGTGGATCCAATCGGTTCAGGCCCATTTGTCTTTGATGAGTGGAGGCTTGGGGACTCTTTAACTTTCAAAATTTTTGAGGATTATTTTGATACTGAAAGATTTCCAAGAATCGAATATGTAACTTGGAGAATCATACCGGAAGGTGCTTCAAGAACGATAGCCCTTGAAACCGGAGAGGTTGATTTTGTTGTAGATGTTGCTTTCCCTGACATCCCGCGTATGGAGGCAAACCCTGAAATTACTGTTGTTCAGCGTCCCGGTTTAATGTATAGCTATCTTATACTTAATAATGACCGACCTCAATTTGAAAATATTCATGTGAGGCACGCTATTGATATGGCTCTCGATAGAGATGCAATGCTTATGGCCAGCTTAGATGGGTTTGGCGTTCCTACAAGGGCGACTATGCCTATGATGCTTCCCGGCGCAACAATGGAAAACACAAGAGAGTTTGACCCGGAAGGTGCAAGAGCGTTACTTGCTGAACATAATATAGACCCTGCCACTCTTGGCTTTGAAATACTTACTTTTAATGAAGAGCAGCGGCGCAGAGGTGAAGTTGTTCAATCTAACCTTGCCGATATTGGGATTGCAACCACTATATCCATGATAGATTTTGCGGCTTGGCTGCCTTTAACAATGGGTGACAACTTTGAAGCTTCTTTTGCTAACTTAACTCCAAGCAGTATGCTTTCATTTATGAGGGATATGATGCATATAGATTTTATCGATTCACAAAACAGAAGCCGTATGCGCCATCAAGAGCTCTCCGATTTAATTACCGAAGCTTTTGCCACTATTGATGAGGACGCAAGAGTTGCAATTTTAGAAGAAGCCGCAAAACTTTCTAATGAGCATGCCGGGTATATTGGTACCAATACTAATATAATAGTTAGAGCTTTCAATTCAAACCTTGTAGTTCCTGAAATCGGGCTAAATGCTTACAACAACATAAATATGTTCTATTGGCTTGATTAGATTTATGCGTTTTGTATATTTTCATTAATGAAGCGGTGAGTTTTTAGTCGATTTTTACAAACAATGTTTTATGTAAAGATTTTGTAACAAGTATTCATTATAATTACAATTGAGTAAACACATTAATTTCAAGAAGTGATCCACTATTAAGGAGTGATTATTAAATGAGAAAGAAAAGAATTTTAGGTTTGGTATTGGCAAGCACTTTCTTATTTGGCGTTCTTGCCGCTTGTACACCTGCTGCCCCTACAGGGCAACAACAGCCTGAAACACCACCTGCAGGTCAGCAAACAGTACCTCCCCCTGGTACGGATACTACCTCACAACCATCTTTAGAAGCAGGTTTCCAAAGAGGTATCGTAGTTCTCGGTGCAACAGAGACCCATTCTGTAACCCCTGCACACCACGGTCAATTAGTCGGTCACTGGGTGAATGTTATGACTCATAACGGTCTCTTTAGGGTAGCTGAATATGCTCTTGAGCCTGTTCCTGATTTAGTTGAAAGCTGGACGGCTATTACAGACTCATTGTTTGAAATGAGACTTCATGAAGGGGTTATGTTCCACAACGGGGATATATTAACCGCTCATGACGTTGCACTTTCTTTAGAGTATGTAAGAAGATACCCTTATCAAAGAGGTAATCAATCAGCTGTTGAAAGTTGGGAAGTTGTTGACGATCTTACTATTTTGATTGACACGGGCGTTGCCAATGTTACATTCTTTAACCAACTGGCACACCAAGGCAACTTTATATTCCCAGGTGCTTTGATTGAATCCGGGCACGATTTCTCTATTGACCCTGTAGGTACAGGTCCTTTTATGTTCAGCGAGTGGAGAGCCGGTGATTTTGTACATTTTGAGGCTTTTGAAAATTATTTTGACCAAGACCGTTTCCCAAGAGTTGGATATGTAACTTGGAGATTTGTCCCTGAAGGCTCTTCAAGAACAATCGCATTAGAAGCCGGCGAAGCTGACTATGTAATAGACGTAGCTCTTCCTGATGTTGAAAGGCTTAGGAGTAATCCTGGAATAACCGTTATGGAACGTCCCGGTGCTACCTATTCCTACCTTGTACTTAACCCAACCCGCGCCCCATTTGATAATATTCATGTGAGGCATGCAGTTGATATGGCTATGGACAGAGATGCAATGTTAATCGTAAGTTTAGACGGATTTGGTGTTCCTCTTTCCGCCGCTGTGCCTACATTTTTCCCAGGCGCGTCAACTGAAGGCACAAGAGCTCACGATCCTGAAGGCGCGATAGCATTACTTGCCGAGCATGGTCTTGACCCTGCAACACTTGGCTTTGAAATGATAGCCACTGATGAAGTAACAAGACGCAGGGCTGAAGTTGTGCAAGCTAATGTTGCTGAAATCGGTATTCCTGCTACTATCACAATGATGGATGCTGCCGCTATGGGCAGTCAAACATTGGATGAGTCGGCTTGGCAGTCTGCATTTAGAGGTCAAACTGCAACTAACTTACCAATTTTTACACGCTCTATGTTCCACTCTGCAAGCCTTGAAACAGGAAACCGCGGTCGTCATAATATGCAAGAGCTTGATGATTTAATCGACCAAGCTTTCGTAACATTTGATGAAGCGGCGAGAATGGCTATACTCAATGAAATTTCAAGAATTGCTAATGAACACGCAACCCAATTAGGTACTAATATGAATATAGCTATGAGAGCTTTCAACGCAGACCTTAGAGTTCCTGAACTTGCTGCAAATGGCTTTATGTATAAGAATATGATTTATTGGGCTGAATAATATTTTCGTAAAAATACTCCTCTCGCAAAACAGCGAGAGGAGTATTTTTATAGTATAATCAATGTACATAAGAAAACCCAGGCAGTTTTTCGACAGATGAGGAGAAACTTTGCTAGATTTCATCAATATGGCACATTTTCATTATGTTAAGAGCCTCTTTATGGCTTTGTGGAGTAACACCTGCACAGCATTCAGCATTTACGCTGATTTTAATATCAGGTATTGTATTTTTTATCATAATGGCATTGGAAATTACACATATATCAGTGCAAAGTCCCAAAATCTCAATTTCTGATATTTTACAAACACGAGACTTTAGAAAGTCCACCAAATCTACACTGCCAAAGATCGGTTTTATAAAAGTGTTTTGAGGCAGTTCGGACATTCTGATTGTGTCATTGTTCTTTTGCCAAGCATTTTCTATACTTGCATTAATTTGCCAACCTTCTGTGTTTTCAATACAATGAACAACCGGCAGTTTTTTACCCTCAAGAGTGTCGAGATAATCGGTTTGATGAGTATCTTTTGTAAAGAGTATTAGCTCCCCCCGGGAGCTTTCAATACGCCTAACCACTGTATCAACAATGCTGAGTGCTTCCGCTGTACCCAAGGAGCCGTCAATAAAATCATTTTGCATATCTACAACAATAAGTACTTTCATACTACACCTCCAAATCTAAAGTCAATGGTGCATAACCTGTTTCAGTTAATTTTTCTATCGCTTTTTGCTTCAACTATGACCCGCAATAGCGGACGAGCCGCAAGGCTCGGTTCCGGCTTTAGCCGGAAGTCTTCCTTTTGCGAAACCCACACAAAAATCATTACCGCAAAACACTCGCTTGTAGTCAACGCAGATGAAAATCATCAAAATAAAGTGCCGTATTTTTCCCTCAAGGCAAGGAAGCGGCGACGACGCATATGCAAAGCTTATCTGCTAGGAGCCGCTGACGATGCATTGTGGGTAAAAGACAAACTTTATTTGATTATTTTCATCTGTGTTGACTATAGGCTCGTACCACTCTGAAAAATTACTTCAACACATGCTTATGCACTGTTGCTTAAAGAATAATACCGAGAAGAATAAGTAAACCGGGTATAAACGTGCTTGCAATGCCGTTAATTATTAAGATATGCGGGGTAAACTTATCTACCGCTTTTATGTCCGGCATTATGGCAAAAAAGCTTTGTGCCCACAATACTGCCCACATAAGCCACATATAAACCATTTCCCATGGACCATTGTTGATAAAAGTATCCCCTGCAAAAACCAATGATACTACCGAAGCAAAAAAACCATACAAACCAAAAACTTTCCAGCTATCAGCTTTAATTATAATATGCGTTGCAATAATAAAATAATTTAGCGCAAAAAGCCACATAGCCGCTGAAAAACCAAAAGTTACATGGTCAGTAGCCATTGCCGTTTGAAAAACAGCATTGACGGCTATAATCACCCCAACCAAAATGTTTGCCGCAGCCTTAGCTTTGTCATCTACTTTCGTTAAATAGCTGACACCGTTTAAGGTTAAAGCAAAGCCGGCGAATAATAAATTGATACCAAGCAAAAAAATCCCTCCCATATAATTTACATATGTCTTGACATATGTAAATTATATGGAAAAAGTCCTATTTATGTCAATACCTAATTTTGAATCAAAAATCCAGCTGCACTCAAGGCATGGCTGATTTGCTCAAAATGCCCTTTATCCCGGCAAGCAATTGTGTGTAAATGCACTCCCGATTTCAGTTCTGATAACAACTTAATTTCTGATGATTTTATCCTGTCAATAAAAATATCTACATCATCATAGGTTTTAATGTTAAGCTGACCTGTAATTTCTCCGTATAAATCATGCTCAATAATTACATCCATAACGATTGCCCCTAAATCAACCATTGTATACAGCTCTTCTTTGGTATTTTCGGCACTATGGCAGCAAGCAATTTTACCAATATACTGATTTGGCTCCCTAAATTCCGGCATCATATAACCTCTTGCCGTTGCAACGATTTCATGCCCTTGTGCGCGTAAAAGCGCAATGTCCCCAACTATAACTTGACGGCTTACATTCAATTTTTTAGCCAATGTGGAAGCACTTATGGGTACATTGCTTTGTGTAATTACTTCAAGTATTGTGCCTCTTCGCAGAGTTGCGTCCATGACAAGTCTCCTCCAAAAAATAATGCCGTAAATCTATCTGGTCTTATTATGCTTTGATTTTCATATGATTTCAACTCTAAAAGAATTGACACGATGTTTAAAAAACCTCTATCTCCCCCATATAAAATCCAGCACCGGGTCGCGGTTGTTAATAACATCATCAATAGTGAGTGGAATAAACACATCCGGTCTTATTGCAGCATCAGTGCTGTTTGAGTGCACATTCATCCCCCTTGAAACCATAAATGTCAGCCCACTGTTAGGCAGGTGACCGGGATTACCGCCGAAAAAAAAGTTTTCAGCTTGTCCTGAAGGCTCACCTGCTATGGTCAAATTTTCCATACGATTCATTAGATGTGAGGTAACAATAACACTTTGGGAAAGGGAGCCCCCGTCAATTATCACATATAAAGATTCTGCTGCTTCTGCCAAAACAGGAAAATCAGCATCAGAAGGCCAAGTAGTATGCCCTCCCGGATTTCCTCTTAAATCAATGATAAGTTTATCTATTTTTTCATCAGGCGGTCTATTCCGTAGTTCTTCCCTTAATTTATTCATTACGGTAATTACCTCTTCGCTTCTGACAAACCTGTGGATACGAACATACATAATACTATCTTCCGGAAAATACTCATATGAAAAAATTTCTCCCCCATGCCTTAATGTGCTAAATTCATGGCGTATAAATTGAGTGTCGCGCATGTTAATAGCAGCATCTATAGGTATAGCCTCAATTTGCACATCAACTATCTCACCGTTTTTATTCCTAATTGTAAATATTGCTGCACCGGAATCATCTACTGCATTTATATAGCTAAGCAATTGCCGTATTATCAAAAACGACTGCAATCCCAGACCTGATTGCCTTAATTTATACTCGTTCTCATGAGGCAATACTCTTGCAAGCCTTCTTATAACCTCATCGGTGGGCATACCATCTATAGCTAAAAGCTCACCATACAAAATGTACTTTATTTCATTAGGTGCGACTTTAAACTCTATTTTAGCATTAATATTGAAGTTTAAACTCGCACTCGGTACACCAATGAAATAGATACCGTCATAAAGGAAGAGCAGTTCAACAGGGAAAAAATCTCCTGCCATTGCCAGACCCGGCGAAATATTAGTATGTAAATCATCCAAAACTGCCGCAATTTCAGATAAACTGTATTTAATTTCAAAGTCATTAAGGTGTGGGATGTTTAAAATCAGCGCATTTACTCTATCAAGAAAAATTTTACGTAAGGCTTCGTTTATTTCCAGTTCATTATCTGATAAAATCCCATTTTTTGCGGCAGCTCTTTTTAAAAGCACAGAGTAAGCAAAATGTGAATAATCCCTGCTTGCAATACCTTCAATATGAGAAATATTATCGTAGCCGACTAACAATGGATGGTGCCTAAACGCCATTGTGGCAAAATGTCTAATATCTTCTTCCCATTCCCTGTCACGCCCTTGCGGAAAATGCAGATTATCTCTGTGTATTGGTTCCCCTGTAAATACTCTTTGGGGAATCGTGGCATAATACTGCTCTTCTTTCACTTCATCTTCTTCATATATATAAGCATAATCAGCTGCATAATTCTCTGTCTCTGCCGTACATGATATGAGCAAAACTGCAGATATTAAAGCAGCAAAAATCAAAATAGTGATTTTTTTGTAAATAGCCATGAACATCACCCCTTAATATTTCCATTAGACCCATACACCTTACACAGAATATCTGCCGGGAAGCCTTAGCACAGCAGAATAGAAAATATGCCGAAAAGATAGCGTAATAAGGTTGGTGAACAGATCTATTATATAACGAGGCTTTCTTAATTACAAGTACTCCATTGTGCGTTATGTATGTTTTTAATTGTAAAATATGATTTTTTTAGTTGATTCATACAAATGATTATTGGTGTAATAATTTTGTAACAAATATCCATTATAATAAAAATGATGTGTTTCTAGCATCGCACTTCCTTGGTACTAATCCTATTAGTACTCCATCAGGGATAGTTTATTCAAGAGGTGATTATAGTGAAAATGAAAAGAATTGTAGGTATGGTAATAGCAGGCACTTTTTTATTCGGCGTTCTCGCCGCTTGTACACCCCAGGCTCAGCCGACTGCTCCTGATCCTGCCGTACCGGCTCAGCCCGCACAGCAAGAGCCTGTAGCCACTCCCGGTACTGCCGAACCGGAACAGCCCCCCGTACAAGGGTTAGGCAGAGGTGTAATTGTAGCTACTCAAAATGAAACCCCTGCAGTTGCCCCTGCAAGGCATACTGCTGTAGCCGGCAGCTTTAAAAACATGTTAACCCACAATGGTCTTTTTAGAGTTGACCACGCAACTTTGGAACCTGTTCCCGATTTGGTGGAAAGCTGGAGACCCCTTAGTGATACTGTGTTTGAATTCACTCTTCGTGAAGGCATAATGTTCCACAACGGCGAAGAAATGACGGCTGAAGATGTTGTTGCTTCCATTTATTATGTTAGGACTTTCCCTTACGCAGCTGCGTCACACGGCTCTGTTGTAGGTGCTGATGTAGTTGATAGGTATACTTTTACCTTAGATACAGGTTCGCCTAACGCAATGCTCTTTTTTGACCTTACTCTTCAAGGCAACTTTATAATGCCTGCAGCTTTAATAAATTCAGGTCATGACTTTACAGTTGAGCCAGTTGGATCCGGTCCCTTTGTATTTGATGAATGGAGACACGGTGACTTTTTGAACTTCGTAGCTTTTGACAATTATTTTGATACTGAGAGAGCTGCAAGAGTTGAAAGTATACATTGGAGAATTATACCTGAAGGCTCTTCAAGAACAATTGCTCTTGAAGCCGGGGAAGTTGACTTTATTGTAGAGGTTCCTTTCCCTGATATTCCCAGGATGGAAGCCAATCCCGATATTAGTGTTGTTATGATTCCAGGTACAGCTCATAATTTCTTGCTTTTGAATAATGACTTGGAAATGTTTAGCAATGTGTATGTAAGACGTGCTATCCATATGGCACTTGATAAAGAGGCCATGGCACTTGCCGGCTCTGACGGGTTCGCTATCCCTACCTGGGCTAATATGCCGACTGTATTTGCCGGATCGACCCTTGAAGGTACAAGGGACTTTGATCCTGACGGCGCAAGAGCACTCCTTGCCGAGCATAATATCGATCCATCGACAATTAGATTTGAAATCTTAGCCAGCAACGAAGAAGGAAGACGCAGAGGCGAAGTTGTTCAGTCTAACCTTGCTGATATCGGCATCGAAGTTACTATCGCTATGATAGACTTAGCCGGGTGGCTTACAGTAACAGCTTCTGAGAATTATGAGGCAGCTTTTGGCAGCTTTACAGCAAGTAATATACTAACTTTCTTTAGAAGCACATCTCATATAGCTTCTATTGATGGTCCTAATAGAAGTCGTATGCGAAACGAAGAGCTTACCGCTTTAATCGACCAAGCTATCGCTACAATTGATGCAAATGAAAGAATTGCCATCCTTGAAGAAGCCTCCAGAATGGCTAATGAACATGTTGGTTTTATTCCTAACCATTTGAGCATGGTTATAAGAGCCTTCAATTCCGGTCTTCATGTTCCTGAGACTCATGCAACTGGTGCTCTTAATTTGAATATGGTTTACTGGGTTGAGTAGTATTTAACTTTAACAAACAGTCTCCTGTTTTCAAATGGGGGACTGTTTTTTGTAGTTTCCCACTTTATCGATTATGAACAAATTGTAACCTTGGAGGTGATATGTATACAAAAGACAATCTATTAATATTTACCTTGATACTTAGGATTAGAAGGCTTGGTTTTGTGCTATTTGTATAGTTTTTTTAGTTTACTTCCCACATTTTAGTTGATTCATACGGATAATAATTTATTTAATTATTTTGTAATGATTTTGTAATAATTATCCATTATAATAATAGTCATTTAAAGCTATAGTGTTCCACTTTACTTATAATGAATAAATTGTGAATATTTTTTGTACATATTGTGGAGGCTAAACTAGACTGCTTTAACTTATGAAAACCACGTAAGCTAAATAAGCTGTAGGGGCGTTTATTTAACTTCTAAATGTCTGCACACTGCGTATCGGCACATTTGGAGGTTAACTCGTTGTAAAATATATTGTCTACTTAATGTAAAGTAGATCATATAGATTAAGAAAAGGATTTCCCTAAAGGGTTTCCTTAAAAAAATAAGAGGTGAATTATGAAGAGGAATAGGATTTTAGGAATGGTTTTAGCAAGCGTTATGCTATTTGGCGTTCTTGCTGCCTGTACTCCAGCGCAGCCAACACAACCAGCACAGCCTGCGCAAACTGCACCACCAACAGCTCCAACTGAACCAACAACTCCTCCACCTCCCCCGGTGGACGAAATTGAGCTTGGCAGAGTTATCACGGTTGCTACTCAAAACGAACCTCCTTCAATCGCACCAGCAAGACATAATGCAGTGGCAGGAACGTACATGAATGTAATGCATTTTAACGGTCTTTTCAGAACTGATTCTTTCACGCTCCTTCCGGTGCCTGATTTGGTAGCAAGCTGGGAAGCTATCAGTGACACCGTGTTTGAATTTACTATTCACGAAGGTATCTTATTCCACAATGGTGAAATAATGACTGCCGAAGATATTGTTGCATCTTTTGACTATGTTCGTAACTATCCTGATGCAAGGGTATCACGTGAGAGTATCGTAGAGTATGAAGCAGTCGGTCCTCTTACTGTAAGAATTAATACTGAAACTCCTAACGCAATGCTTTTTGCAGACCTTACACATCAAGGAAATATGATTATGCCTGCTTCTTTGATAGCACAAGGTCATGATTTCAATGTACAGCCAATAGGCTCCGGTCCTTTCGTGTTCGAAGAGTGGAGAATGGGTGATTCTATCACAAGCTCCGCCCACTTAGAATATTTCGACCGCGACAGAGCGGCAAGAGTTGAAGGCGTTATTTGGAGAACGATTCCTGAAGCAGCTTCAAGAACAATTGCTCTTGAAACCGGCGAAGTTGACTACAATCAATATGTTGGTTTTGAAGACATTGCAAGACTTCAAGGTACTGACGGCATAGAGGTATCTATGGTTACAGGTACATCTCATAATGTTATGTATATTAACCATGAGCTTCCGCAATTTTCTAATATCTATGCAAGACGTGCCATTGACATGGCTATAGACAAAGAGGCATTGTCACTTGCAGGCTTTAACGGCTTCTCTATACCTGTTTGGTCTCAAGCTCCGGTAATCTTCGAAGGTTCCACAGATGAAGGTGCTAACAGATTTGATCCTGAAGGTGCTAGAGCACTCCTTGCTGAGCACGGTATCGACCCTGCTACTCTTGAGTTTACCAACATAGCCAGCAACGAAGAGAGAAGACGTATGAGTGAAGTTATGCAAGCAAACCTTGCAGATATCGGAATAACTATGCACATCGAAATGAACGACCTTGCAACTACTTTGGATAGAACAATCGGCGGCGATTACGAAGCCGGTATGGGTGGCTTTAACTCTGCTACTTTCTTAGGCTACGTAAGGGGTACATTCCATATTAACGGTATCGATGCTTCTAACAGAAGCCGTGGTGTTCACCAAGAAATGTCTGACCTTATTGACCTTGCACTCGCTACACCTGATCAAGCTCTCAGGATTCCTATGTACACTGAGATTAACAGAATGGCCAATGAGTTTACTCTCTCTATTCCTACTCATCAAGCTATGGTTGTAAAAGCTTTCAATGCGAACCTTATAGTTCCTGAAACTCCTGCAACCGGTGCTCTTGGTCTTAACATGATGTTCTGGAATGACTAATTTAAAGTTATAATTATTGGTTTTTAAGCTTATGCCCGGCTTCTCAGGTATGGGAGGTCGGGCAATTTAAGAAGATTTAGGAGATTAAAACATCTTTATTTCTTTATTAACGGCTGTACAAGCGTTCCGAGAGCTTTTCGAAAAGGATTTATATGTTTGATTCTTAATTTTGACATTGAAATTGGTGGTATCTTTTTCGAAAAGCTCGGATTAATAATACGCCGTGCGTAAGTTAATAAAGTGCAGCAAATTGGCATTACATAATTGCCCTTTAAATGGGCTGTTAGAAAAGGAGGAGGAAATATGTGGAAATATGTTATTAAAAGGCTAATCGCCCTAATTCCCGTTGTTGCCGGCTGTACATTCATAGTTTTTATGATTATGCACTTGTCACCGGGTGACCCAGCTACCTTTGCTTTGGGTCAGGATGCAACACCTGAGGCTATTTACGAATGGCGTGAGATGCACGGTCTTAATGACCCTATACTCATTCAGTATGCTAATTATATTGTAGGCGTTTTTATGGGTGATTTTGGTACTTCTTTCAGAAATAATGTATCCATTACTCAGGAGGTTATGCAGCGTTTCCCACACACGTTACAGCTAAGTATGGCTGCTCTGTCGGTTTCTTTGCTTTTAGCCTTCCCTATAGGTATTATATCAGCAGTTAAGCAAAATACTTGGATTGACGGATTATCTATGTTTATTGCACTTATTGGTATTTCTATGCCTGTATTCTGGCTGGGTTTACTTTTGGTTCTTTTCTTTTCGTTACAATTAGGATGGTTCCCATCCTCTGGGGCAAATCAATGGAATTCCGTTGTACTGCCCGGTATAACTCTTGGTACCGGTATGATGGCAGCAATGGCTCGTACTACCCGTTCTTCTATGCTTGAGGTTATCAGGCAGGATTATATTAGAACAGCACGCTCAAAAGGGCTCTCCAACGGCAAAGTTATCCGCAAGCATGCCATACGTAATGCTCTTATCCCTGTTTTGACAATATTCGGTATTCAGCTTGGTAATCTTCTTACAGGTTCCGTTATAACTGAAACTGTTTTTGCCTGGCCGGGTATTGGTCGCCTTATGATTCAGGGTATAGCCGCCCGCGACTATCCGATGGTTTTAGGTTGCATGGTTATGTTTGTTCTGTGTTTTGCTGTTATTAATCTTCTTGTAGACCTTGCATACGCTTTTGTTGATCCGCGTATCAGGGCGCAATACAGATAGGAGGAACTTTTATGAGTGAAAAAACTGCTGCAGCACCGGCTGCACCAAGTCAATTCAAAAAAACCAATCAATGGTTTGATGTTTGGCGCAGACTTAAGCAAAGTAAAACTGCTGTTATAGGTCTTGTAATATTTGTACTGCTTTGTTTAATGGCCTTAACCGCACCTATATTTTTTAACTATGAACAAGATGTTATCAGAATTAATGTTCAAAACAGACTTCAGCCGCCTTCGGCTGAGCATTGGATGGGTACTGATGATGTTGGTCGTGATGTGCTTGCAAGAGTAGTTTGGGGCTCTCGTGCCTCTCTCTCTATTGCTTTCTCAATTGTGGCATTCTCCCTTTTCGTTGGCGGTACTATTGGATCAACGGCTGGATATTTCGGAGGTGTCTACGATAATGTAGTAATGCGTATAATGGACATTTTCCAAGCCATACCCGGTATACTTCTTGCTATTACTATAGTTGCTGCATTAGGACCTAATACGGTCAATCTGGTTATCGCGCTGGTTGTATCCAGCTGTCCTGTTTTTGCAAGGGTTGTTCGCGGTCCTGTACTCACTATAAGAGAAGTTGAGTATGTTGAGGCTGCAAAAGCTATCGGCGCAAAATCAGGCACAATTATAACCAGCCACGTACTTCCTAACTGTTTAGCACCTATTATAGTTCAAGCTACTCTCTCTGTAGCAGGTATGATACTTTCTGTTGCGGCGTTGAGTTTCCTTGGTCTTGGTATTCAGCCGCCGGCACCTGAGTGGGGTGCTATGCTCTCAGGAGCTAGAACCTTTATTCGTGACCACAGTTATCTTGCCTTCTTCCCGGGGCTTGCTATAATGATAACAATACTGTCTCTAAACCTTCTTGGGGACGGGCTTAGAGATGCATTGGATCCAAGACTTAAGACTTGATGCTTTATTTGCAAATATGTATCGAACTATAAACCGACTATTTTATGTCGGGTAAGACAAGGAGTATGTTGTTAATGAGCAATGTTTCTGATAATAGGAGGATGGCTTTAGAAATAGAGAACCTCGTTGTTGAATATCGTACCCATGAAGGTACTGTTCATGCACTTAATGGCTTAGATTTATATATAGAAAAGGGTAAAACCCTTGGCTTAGTTGGAGAAACTGGGGCCGGTAAAACCACCGCCGGCTTATCCGTACTCAGACTTGTGCCTGACCCTCCCGGAGTTATTGTAGATGGTGCAATTAAGCTTAACGGCGAAACTATCTTCGATAAAACCGATAAAGAAATGGAAAGTATTCGCGGTAAAGCTGTTTCCATGATTTTCCAAGATCCTATGACAAGCTTAAACCCTGTTTTTACAGTGGAAGACCAGATAGCGGAAGTTATTGAGCGCCACGAGCAGCTCACTAAGGAAGAATCTTATGTAAAAGCTCGTGAAATGCTTGAACTTGTTGGTATCCCCGGTACTCGCGGCGGTGAATATCCTCACCAATTCTCTGGCGGTATGAAACAGCGTGTTGTTATCGCTATAGCTCTTGCCTGTAGTCCAAGCGTTCTTATAGCTGATGAGCCAACTACCGCTCTTGATGTTACAATCCAAGCGCAGGTTCTTGAGATGATGAAAGGACTTCGCGAAAAATATGATACTTCCATGCTTATGATTACTCACGACCTTGGTATTGTGGCTGAAATTTGTGATTCTGTTTCAGTTATATATGCCGGCAGAGTTATTGAGCACGGAGATTTGGAAGATGTTTTCGACAATACAAGACATCCTTATACTGAGGGTTTGTTCAATTCGCTTCCTAACCTTCAAGACAGGCAATCCAGACTTAAGCCTATTCAAGGGCTTATGCCTGACCCAAGAGATCTTCCTACAGGATGTCCATTCCATCCACGATGTGATTATGCGAAAGATATCTGTTCGAAAGAAAGACCTCCAAAAACATATAGAAACGAAAGACATTATGTTGAATGTCATCTTTATAACAGTGAAAACATAGTCGAAGGGAAGGTGATCAACCGATGAGCGAAACTAATACTAATGCCCCGTTATTAGAGGTAAAAGGTTTAAAGAAATATTTCAAAACAAGGCGTGGTATGCTTCATGCTGTTGATGATGTTTCCTTCAAAATTGAACGTGGTAAAACATTGGGTATAGTTGGTGAATCCGGTTGTGGCAAATCAACCTTAGGTCGTGCTATACTTAGGCTTTTAGAGCCAAATGGCGGTCAAGTACTTTTCGAGGGGCAAGATGTTGCTAATCTCAATGCCGAGCAAATGCGCCTTAAACGCAGAGATATGCAAATAATCTTCCAAGATCCATTTTCGTCCCTTAACCCTCGTAAAACCATTGCCCAAACTATTGGCGAGCCTTTAAAACTTAACAAAATCATCACAGATAAAAACAAGCGTATGGAGAGAGTGCTTGAGCTTATGAGCATCGTTGGTCTTGCTGAGCGTCTTGTTAACACTTATCCTCATGAACTTGATGGTGGAAGGCGTCAGCGTATAGGTGTTGCACGCGCTCTTGCCCTTAATCCAAAGTTTATCGTTTGCGATGAGCCTGTTTCAGCACTTGACGTTTCTATTCAGGCACAGGTGCTTAACCTTATGAAAGAGCTTCAGTCATCTTTAGGTCTTACTTATATGTTCATAACTCACGACTTGTCTGTTGTTAATCACTTTTCGGACGATATCGGCGTTATGTACCTTGGTAGAATGATAGAAAAAGCACCTGCGGAAGAGTTGTTTGCAAATCCAATTCATCCATATACTAAAGCTCTTCTGTCAGCTATTCCGATTCCTGATATTCATTATAAAATGGAACGTATACTTCTTAGGGGTGAGGTTTCTTCTCCAATCGAGCCGCCTAATATGTGCCGTTTTGCGCCTCGTTGCAACGATTGTATGGAAAAATGCAGAACTTCTGAGCCAGCATTGGTTGAAGTATCTCCCGGTCATTTTGTTTCTTGCTTCTTGGCAAGTGATGAGGTTATGCCTGTATAGTTTTGTAAGTTTTTACAAATCCCTTGGTAGCTTTCTAGCTATCAAGGGATTTTTTTATATTATTCACTTGAAACTTTCGAAAAAATTCGATAAAATCCAACAATATCCTTTTACAAATAGTTTTTTTTATGTATAATATATATTAGGACTGTGAATATGACTGCAAATTAGTAGCCTAGTCCCCTATGAATAGAACTAATTTTCTCGACAATTACAGCTTTTATTCATTAATAAAATTTTCTCAATATTCTTGATATATTTGACGATATATAAAGGAGACAAGATGCGGGATATATTTGGTCTTGGCAAGTTTAAAATGATGGGTTCCGATATGGGTATTGACCTTGGCACCGCTTCTATACTCGTTTACATAAAAGGTCAGGGAATTGTACTCCAGGAGCCTTCTGTAGTGGCTATTGAAAAAAGCTCTCATACTATAGTAGCCGTCGGAGAGGACGCACGCCGTATGCTCGGGCGTACCCCTGGAAATATTGTTGCTGTGCGCCCTTTGAGGGAAGGTGTAATATCCGATTATGATATTACCGAGAAAATGCTTAGAGCTTTTATAGAAAAATCTATCGGTAAACCTCTTTTCATAAAGCCACGTATTGCAGTTTGTGTACCTTCTGCCGTTACAGAGGTTGAACGCAGGGCAGTTGAAGATGCAACCATGCAGGCGGGGGCAAGGCAAGTATTTATTATTGAGGAACCTATATCAGCGGCAATTGGTGCCGGTATAGACATATCTCGTGCAAAAGGCTCTATGTTAGTGGATATCGGCGGCGGTACTACTGATGTTGCGGTTATCTCATTAGGGGGTGCTGTTATAAGCTCTTCCATAAAAGTTGCCGGCGATAATTTTGACGAAGCTATAATACGCTATATGAGGCGAAAGCATAATACCCTCATAGGCGAGAGATCCGCTGAAGATTTGAAGATTAACATAGGCACAGTTTATGATCGTACTATCAAGGTAGCCATGGAAATAAGAGGCAGGAATTTAATTACAGGTCTCCCTAAAAATATTACGGTAACAAGTGACGAAATGCAGGAGGCACTTCACGAACCTGTTGAAACTATTATAAATGTTATCCATAACGTTCTTGAAAAAACACCACCGGAACTTGCTGCTGATATATCTGATAGAGGTATTGTGCTAACAGGCGGCGGCAGTTTAATATATGGTCTTGATAAACTTTTAAAATCTCGTACAGGCATAAACGCAATTGTAGCTGATAATGCTATATCTTGTGTGGCAATAGGAACAGGTAAATATGTTGATTACATAACAAGTGACAAAGCTATGGAAAGTAAAAAAATGCGAAGGCAAATCATAAGGAGGTAGTCTATGTTACGAGGTCTCTACACTTCCGCTACGGGAATGACCACTCAAATGAACCGCATGGACGTAATATCCAATAATATAGCTAATGTAAACACCACTGGCTTTAAAAGGGATCGTGTTATAACCCAGTCTTTTACCGATGAATTTATAAGGCGTGTAAACGACCCATCAATAAACGATCCTGTAAGGCTTCCTTTTAGAAACTCTGTACCTGTAGGCAGATATTCCCTTGGTACTTTTGTAGATGATTTGTCTACTGATTTTACTACAGGCTCTTTTAACACTACCGGAGGTACATTTGACCTTGCTATAAACGGTTCCGGATTTTTTGCCGTAAATTCCGGCGGGCAGGAACGCTATACAAGAGACGGTGCTTTTACCTTAAATCAAGACCGTATGCTGGTTACTAAGGACGGTTTTTCTGTAACCGGAGCTGATGGAAATCCTATAATTATACCTGACGGTATGGTAAGTATTACCCCAGCCGGCGAAATTTTTGTAGATGGTGAACTTATAAATACAATAAGATTAATGGATTTTGAAAATCCAGCGATGCTTAGGAATCAAGGCGCAAATCTTTGGAATGCTCTGCCCGGTGCAAACCCTGTACCTTTTACCGGCAGTGTTGAGCAGGGTGTACTTGAGTTATCCAATGTAAATATAGTAAGAGAAATGGTTGAAATGATTGAAATATCCAGAGCTTATGAGGCCAACCAGCGCATGATTACCGTTATTGATACTACAATGCAGCTTGCGGCTAACGATATAGGTAGAAAATAGATAAACTAGGGGGAAAACCATTATGATGCGTTCTTTATGGACAGCTGCTTCAGGCATGAATAGTATGCAAATGAATATAGACACTATTGCTAATAATATTTCCAATGTAAATACTACCGCCTTTAAAAGAGAAAGATTGGAGTTTAAAAGTCTTCTCTACCAAACATTACAAAGGGCTGATTTAGACCCGGCTAACTTAGGTGGTCGCCCTGTTAATTTACAGGTTGGCTTGGGTGTTCGTCCGGCTGCTACTTCCAGACTTTTCACTCAAGGTAATTTGCTTCAAACTCAAAATAATTTGGATTTCGCTATTGAGGGACCCGGCTTATTTGCTGTTAGGATTTCTGAGGATGAAATACGCTACACCCGTGACGGGTCTTTCAAAATAAGTGTCGCCGAAGATGGTGAGCTTATGCTTGTTACAAGCCAAGGTTTCCCTGTTTTAAGTACAGAGGAAGAACCTATTATTTTCCCTGAGGCTGATGATTTTAGGTTAAACACTTTATCTGTTGACAGAGACGGTAATTTTACATATATAGACTCTGAAGGGGAACTTCAAGAGCTGGATTTTCAGATTGCTATTGTACAATTTTCTAATGTGCAAGGTTTGGAAGCTGTAGGCGGCAATTTCTTTGCCGCAACCCCTGCCTCTGGTGAAGCTATTATGGAAGCCGACGGCGATACAGCCCAAAGAAGTAATTTGGTTCAAGGTTATCTTGAAGGCTCTAATGTTTCAGTAGCCGAGGAAATGATTAATATGATAACAACCCAAAGGGCTTTTGACTTAAATTCGAGAGTTATTCATGCCTCTGATGAAATGCTTCAAGGTGCTGCTAATCTTAGGAGATAGAGTTTTTTCACTTAATTATAATTAGGGGGAAACTATTATGGATATTAATTTAGGCTCTATAGCAGGTTTAGGTAATGCATCACTTTCCAGGCAGGCTGCTGAAATAGGCAGAGAAGATGCCCGTGCCAGCTCTTTCCAAGATGAACTTGAAAATGCTTTAGCTTCCGGCGAAAGCGCAAAGATGAAAGAAGCCGCAAGAGCATTCGAAGCCCATTTTATAAATATGATGTTTAAACAAATGCGCGCAACCATCCATCATTCAGGTGGTATATTTGAAAGAAGCCAAACGGAAAAACTGTTCCAGGAAATGTTAGACGAACAATTTGCCGAAATAGCAGCTAAGAACGACGGCTTTGGTCTTGCAAGAGAAATTTATGAGCAATTGAGACGGAATGTTTAATGTTGAATGATAAAGCTTTATACAAAATAAAATTACATATATCTCTGATAAGAAGAGTTTTATCTACTGATTCAATGCTTTTAAGGCATAAACTTGAGATAGTTCGCTATATTTTCTTTTCGCCCCACTTTAATTAGTATTAGTGGTTGACATTTATGTATCTGCTGTGATAGTGTTACTAAAACAATATAAATCTTCATCAAGAGTTGGCTGAGGGATTTGGTCCTATGACGCCACGGCAACCATCGCCTTTATTTAATGTGAAACGGTGCCACTTCCAACAGGTATATACCTGATAGATGAATGAGATAAAGTTTTCAAAAATCTCTTCGTCTGTGCGAAGAGATTTTTTTGTGTTTATAGTGAGTTAACTTCAAAATGCTCACACGAAGCGTGAAGCATTTTGAAGTTAAGCGAACGGCTCGTTGAGCTGGGAAGGGATTGCAGAGCAATCCCCCTGCTTTAACTTGTAAAGTACTACAAGTTAAAGCAGTATACATTGAAGATAACAAGAAAAAGGAGGGCTATAAATTGAATAGAAAAATATTTACATCTGAGTCAGTAACAGAGGGGCATCCCGATAAGATATGTGACCAAATATCCGACGCGGTACTCGACACTATACTTGCAAATGACTCTGAAGGGCGTGTAGCCTGTGAAGTTTTAGCTACTACGGGTCTTGTAATCGTTGCCGGTGAAATAACTACCGACTGTTATGCCGATATCGAATCCATTGCACGTAATACTATTAAGGAAATTGGTTATAACAAGGCAGAATATGGCTTTGACGGCAATTCCTGTGGTGTTATTGTTACACTGGATTCCCAAAGCCCTGATATTGCAATGGGTGTAAATCAGGCTCTTGAATCCAGAGGGCAAGTTGATGTTGATGATAAAGGCGCAGGGGATCAAGGGATAATTTTTGGCTATGCTATAAACGAAACCCCTGAATATATGCCTATGCCTATAGTTTTAAGTCACCAGATTACTAAAAAATTGTCAGAAGTGAGAAAAAACGGCACCCTCCCCTACCTGCGCCCTGACGGTAAATCTCAGGTTAGTGTTGAGTATATTGATGATGTTCCGCATAGAGTGACTGCGGTTGTAGTAAGCAGCCAGCATTGTGAGGAAATTTCTCACGAACAAATTGAAAAAGATATAATCGAGAAAGTAATTAAAACAGCAATACCCGCAAATCTTTTGGATAACGAAACAAAGTTTCTCATAAACCCAACCGGTCGCTTTGTTATAGGTGGTCCGAAAGGGGATTGCGGGCTTACGGGGCGTAAAATTATCGTAGATTCCTATGGTGGCTTTGGGCGCCATGGCGGCGGTGCTTTCTCCGGCAAAGATCCAACTAAAGTTGACCGCTCTGGTGCTTATATGGCGCGCTATGTAGCTAAAAATATAGTTGCCGCAGGACTTGCACATGAGTGTGAGATTGAAATAGCCTATGCTATAGGCGTTGCAAAACCTGTTTCCGTTTATGTCACTACAAGAGGCAGCGGCAAAATATCCGATTCGGAAATAGAGAAGCTTATATTAAAGCATTTTGACTTGCGTCCTTCGGCGATTATAAGAAAATTAGGGCTTAGAAAACCAATTTATAAACAAACTGCCGCCTACGGGCATTTTGGCCGCAATGATTTAGACCTGCCTTGGGAGAAATTGGATATGATGGATATACTTAAGGCTGAAATTTCGTAATAGTATTTATAAATACCCTGAGGGTCACCTTGGGGTATTTTTATTGTATGCCTCTCTGTGCCTCGTAATGAGGAGGCATGAGCCGCCATTAGGCGGGCGGCACTTTAGTGCCGATTCCAGCCTAATACCCTTTAGCATGTTAGCTGGAACTCTCCCTTAGCGTCGACACGCAATCTATACATATACTCTGATGTATGCTATACTTATATTCAAAAATATAAAGGTGTTAAACATATGTTTAGAAAA
Source organism: Defluviitaleaceae bacterium (assembly GCA_009779915.1). Taxonomy (GTDB): domain Bacteria; phylum Bacillota; class Clostridia; order Lachnospirales; family UBA5962; genus WRBA01. The sequence continues at coordinate 63,079 of WRBA01000004.1, forward strand.
GCATTGGAATCAGATTTACCAAAAATAGTTGACATCTACAACCAAGCAATAATTGCACGCCATTGCACAGCAGATACTGTATTAGTTGATTTTGACAATAGACTTAATTGGTTTAACCAGCATAACAATATAAAAACCCCTATTTTCGTATATGAAATAAGGGGAGAAGTTGTTGCGTATGGCTATATTTCACTCTACCGCTTTGGTCGAGCCGCTTTTGAAAAAGTAGGCGAGATAAGTTATTACATTGATTTCGTCCATCACAAACAAGGGATTGGCAATATGATGATGGAATATCTTATAAGCGAAGCACGGAAAATAGACTATGCTCATTTAGTCGCAATTTTACTTGCCTGTAATGTTAAAAGCGTTGCATTGCTTGAAAAATATGGCTTTGCCTGCTGGGGCGTAATGCCTGATATCGCTGATATAGATGGTGAGCATTTTTCCCATTTATACTATGGGCTAAAACTTTAGCTTTTTTATCATGCAGCGCAAATAATCTTTTGGCGAGACTATCTCTGCAAACTCTGAATGTATCAATTTTGTATAGAAGCCACTATATTTATTTTGTTATTATCTGCTGCCCCTTATCATATCAAAGACCCTAAGTCCATCTATATCGGCAAAATCCGGTACAATACCCAATCTCCACAAAGATATATTTTGCACATTAAATAGTCCTGCAAGCCTGATTTTTTCTTCCACACTTCTTTTATTTTCAAACCAAACTATATTGTTTGTATTATCACTTACGTCATAAAAAGTGATAAATGGGCTGTATAAATTCTCGTCAAATCTAATTTCAGCCCCTTCCCTTATCCTTGCTGCAATTGCCTCATAACTTGGGGTAAATGGTCGTGGGTTTATTACAGTGCCATCTACCATTTTCCATTGAGCAGAGGCAAAATTTATTTGCAGCATAAGTCTTGACACATCAGCAACACCTGTTTCTCGGTCAGTTAAGGCACGAAGGGCAAAATAAACCTCATCAAGGGGTGCCAGTGCCGTCATTACAATACCTGCCGCCATTTCTGCCTCTGTGAGAAATCTTGCGTTGTAGTCATGTGCCATTAGTATTACCCTATCAGCTACTTCCCCAATTGCGCGAAAATCATAACCATCAAAATACACATGCCCTGGACGGCGAGGCGGCTGTACAGTTACATATAGCAAATTATTCCCTATCATTTCACGTAATCGCCTTACAAAGGTAGTATAATTATTTCGCGTCTCTTCTCCTCTTAGGGCTTCAAAGTTAAGAGATATGCCGCAAAAGTTAAGCCTCCCTCCTGTGGGAGTTTCAAGTCCGTAATGCATGGCATTTGCTATTGCCTCCAATGCCCCATTTCTAAGTATTTCGTCATTTATTATCACAGGAGAATCGGACTCTCGTACTGCTATCATAAGAAGCCGACGGGCATGAGCCGCTTGATTCCAAGGGCTTTCGTAGCCTTGGGGTATCCTGAACTCATTATTACCTTCAAAACCGGTATTAAGCCACACCCTGTCTCCATCTGTTTCAAGCAAAGTCCAGCCAAAGCTTACAGAGTTCATATCTGCAGCCATATGGACTTGATTGTATGCGGCAATAGCATAATACGCATGGATTTCCGCTACACTCCTGCCTAAAATATTATACATCCGCATCATCATAGCTGCTGCTTGCTCTCTTGTGGCTGTCTGTAATGGTCCAAATTCCGTAGAAGTGATACCTGCGATTATTCCTAAATCCCTGGCAATGGTTATATGTCCCATATTTCTACTAACATCAGAAAAAGGCATACCTAAAACAGTAAGCCTCCCCGCAAGCCCTGCATAGCCCAAGGAGTTAATTATCATTACAGCCATTTCTTCCCTTGTTACAGGGTCGTGAGGTCTGAAATGCTCCCCTGTAGTATCCGTAAAACCAAGGTTATGAGCTGCCCCTATGGGATTACTATACCAAGCACCTTCGCCAACATCTAAAAATGAGCCGGATGGCACCGCGTCCCTGGGTACCTCCATAAGATTAACAAGCATTGTAATAAATTCAGCCCTTGTAATCTGCCTGCCCATACCAAAGCTGCCATCACCCATGCCGCTGGTAATGCCAAGTTCCCTAAGGTCTTCTATATAAGCCGCTGCCCAATGGTTAGGCGGTACGTCATTAAAATATACTGCTGCATTTATCGTAATTGGCGCAAAAATCATCACCATAATCAATAGTATTGGTATAGTCCTTTTCACAGTTTTTTCCTCCTACAGCTTATTAAACTGAATCAACTCGCCTTTCATTGCCTTTTCAAAGTCCACATGAAACTCTGATACATTACCTTTTTTATCAAGGACAAATCGTGCTATTACACGATTTTCAATATAATCATCTGACAGGTCAAAATCAAATGTATCATAATTATTATGAGTAAGCTCCTTGTCAAATCCATTATAGGACAACAATAATTTATCATTTACAAGGGAAATGCCTGCTTTGCCATACCCTTTATTTTCATACACTCCCACATATTCTTCAAGCTTTTTAGAATGAGGGGCATTTTTATTGTTGCCCCTGGCAGCGATTATTGCCTCATTATCTTTCATAATCTCTGCTATCCCTTTATCTTCAGTACCCTTTAAATAACCCATCCAATCTTTTTCCGGCAAGCCAAGTATATGGTCTTTAATAGTATTTGCAACGGCAAAATGTGCCGCCGTACCACTTCGGTTGGTTAAAATAACAATGCCTATATTTTCATTAGGCAGCAAAGATAAGTGAGTAGAAAAACCATCAATGCCCCCTGCGTGAGCTAAATTAAAACGCCCACGGTAAACCCTTGTGTTCCACCCAAGACCGTAGCACAGTACCGGTATTTCCGGAATAAGCTCATCTCCCCGCTTAACTGTATGGGGGGTATGTATTTCATTCAAATTTTTCTCAGAAATCACGCGCTTGCCTTTGTATTCACCCTTCATCAAATTCATGGAAGCCCATTTAGCCATATCTTTTATGGTAGAGTTTACCGTGCCGCAAGCAGCCATGCCGTCAAAATTTAGATAATCTTTGAGTACTGCCTCAGGTACGGATTTGCCCTCTGTAAAAACTGTGCCGCCTTTATAAGGCAATGCTTTATTTGAAGCACCTGAAAGCCCTTCAATAACTGTGGTGCTTTGGTCCATTCCAAGGGGCATAAAAATCCGCTCTTTAATAAAATCCCCCCAGGATTGTCCGCTAACACGCTCTATAACATATCCTGCCGCAGCAAACATAAAATTGTTATATTCATATAGACTTCTAGGGGATTTATTAGGCTTAAGATAAGCTATTCTCTCCACAATATCCTTAGTGCTTAAGCTCCCATCACCATACCATGACATATCGTGGCGAGGCAGACCTGTATTGTGGGAAAGCATATCACGTAAGGTTACACTCTTTGTCGCAAATTCATCATACATACGAAATTCAGGCAAATATGTAATCACCGGCTCATCCCATGACAACTTGCCCTCATCCACTAATATACCTGCACAAGCTGCTGTCATAGCTTTTGATAAAGACGCAATAGCATAAACCGTGTTTTCATCAGGAGGCAGTTGTTTTTCTAAATCCTTATATCCGAAACACTTATTGTAAACTACCTCCTCGCCGTATACCACGGCTATAGATATACTCGGCACACAAAATTCATCCATTTTCTCCGTTATATAATTGTTAAGCTTGTCAATATTAAAATTCATATTCCACCATCCCTAGGGTTTTAAAGAAATTGTACCCCAAGCCTGCAAATGTGTCAATGTCCGCTTGCCTTTAACTTACATCAAACCTATGAAAGGTTTGCCCTTCGCCGAAATCAGGATTTCAGCGAGGAACTTAAGGTAAGTTTGCAAAGATTACAAATCTTAGCAATTATTTTTTCGTGGGTTTGCCCTGACCTTTAACTCCTTTACCATCTTAAGCCTCGTAAATTCGTCCCGTTCTCGCTCTTCCAGTGTGTTTTGTATGTATTTAATCATCTCTTCATATTTCGGTATGGTTATATTTTTTAAAGCGTTGGCGCGTTTACTTGTTTTTTTAATGTTTAGAGCAAGCCTGTACGCTGTATTTTCTATCATTGCCAGTTTTAAAGTAAGCTCTTTAACTTTGTTAAATTTCATATAAGTCTCGTCCAGTGCCGAGGTAGTATCCCCAAGGTTAAAAGGCGGTGTGCTTTGGCTTTTGTAGTCCCATATAACCATCGGAAGCAAGGTCCCCATAACACTTCTCATTTTAACAGCAATCCCATCATCTACCTCTATCTCGCAGCTTATACGCCCCACGCTCTCACTACCAAGCTGGGTAACTGCATTTTGAAGTGCTTCATATGCTCCGCCAAATGTCACATCTATCTCTTCTTGAACTTTATTAGCCTCCTCTGTTAAGCTCATAATCTCTTTTATAAGAATATTACGCTTTTTGTCCATAAGCTCGTATCCTTGGACAGAGAGGCGCAATGTATTTTTAGCAGCTATAAGATTTCCCTTTGTAGGTGTCCCTTTAATGTCCATCTATATCTCCTTTTCTTCATAATTAGTCAGCCACTCTAAAATCGTCCACTAAAACTTGCCTTTTACTTGGTCATTTTTAAAGGGGCTTAGGTCAAGGAGAGTCCAACCTTGACCTAACTATAGTACTTTCTAAGATGCTCATCACTTACTCTGTCAAGCTCCGACTCGGGAAGTTCCCTAAGTATTTCCCAGCCCAGCTTTAAAGTTTCCGTAATCTGTCTGTTTTCAAAAACTCCTTGATTCAAAAACCTCTCCTCAAAAGCTCGCCCAAATTTCATATATTTTTTATCAATTTCTGAAAGCTCTTCCTCTCCTATAACAGTGGCAAGAGCGCGGATATCATTAACTCTTGCATAGGACGAAAATAGCTGATAAGCAAGATCAGGATGGTCTCCCCTCGTATACCCTTCCCCTACACCATCCTTCATAAGCCTTGAAAGAGATGGCAATATACTTATAGGAGGATAAATGCCCTTAAGGTGCAGGCTCCTATCAAGTACAATCTGCCCCTCTGTTATATATCCTGTTAAATCAGGTATAGGGTGAGTAATATCATCATTTGGCATTGTAAGTATAGGAAGGAGAGTATGAGAACCCCCGCCCTCCTTCACTATGCCGGCACGCTCATAAATACTTGCAAGTTCTGAATATAAATATCCCGGATAGCCTTTTCTCCCGGGGATCTCGCCTTTGGCGGAAGATATTTCTCTAAGGGCCTCCGCATAAGCGGTCATATCCGTTAGTATTGTCAGTACATGCATATTTTTCTCATAAGCCAGATATTCAGATACAGTAAGTGCCGCTTTAGGAGTTATAATCCGCTCCATAACCGGATCCCCTGCAAGGTTTAAAAATATTACGACTTTGTCCATAACGCCATTTTCTTCAAAGGTTCCCTTAAAAAATTCCGCTGCATCATGCTTTATCCCCATTGCGGCAAAAACTATTACAAATTTTTCACTGCGACCTTCCCCTAAGCTTGCTTGATTTACTATCTGTGCCGCAAGTTTATCGTTTGGCAAGCCATTTCCGGTGAAGATTGGCAGTTTTTGCCCTCTTATAAGTGTAGTAAGCCCATCTATAGCTGAAATGCCTGTTTGTATAAAGTCCCTTGGATATACCCTTGATACAGGGTTTATAGGCTTGCCGTTAATATCTGCCACACGCTCCGCAAACACAGGGGGCAGTCCGTCAATCGGCCGCCCTATGCCGTCAAATACTCTCCCTAAAAGCTCGCTTGATAGCCGTATTTCCATAGGCTTGCCTAAAAATTTGGTGTTTGTATTATCCAAAGAAAACTCTTCTGTCCCTTCAAATACCTGAATAACGGCACGATCAGCGTATATCATAACTACTTGCCCTTGTTTTATTTTATCCCCCACTTTAAAAGTTACTGCTTCCTCAAAAGCGACTCCCTCCACCCCTTCAAGAATAACAAAGGAGCCATTAATTTCCGCAAGACCTAAGTATTCTACAGCCATTAAGCCGCCTCCTTAAGGATTTTTATGTAAAACTCATCTATTTGCACTTTAAACTCATCAATCTTATAAGCTTCCTCGTTGCTTATATTGTATTTTACGGACAAAATTTCGACGAAAATATGTTCCTGCAGTATTATGCTTATTGGAATATTTTTATCCACAAGGCTTTTGCTTTTTTTATAAAGATAGAGTATAGTTTCCACCATTTTAAACTGTTTTTCAAAATTTGTATAAGTGTCAAGTAGATGATAGGCATTTTGCTGGGCAAAGCCAATCCTTATAAGCTTGCCTATTTCAAGTATAAGCTTTTGATTATCCGGCAAAACATCAGCCCCTATAAGCTTTACAATTTCCATAAGCTCCGCTTCCTGATTAAGGATTTTCATAAGCTGTTCTCTATTCTCTAAAAAGTCCTTGGATACATATTCAGCATACCACAATGCCAAATCATCCAAATATTCACTGTAACTTGTAAGCCAGTTTATAGCGGGAAAATGCCGCCCGTAAGCCAAATTTTTATCAAGTGCCCAGAAAGCTTTTACAAAACGCTTGGTATTTCCCGTTACAGGCTCGGAAAAATCCCCTCCTTGAGGGGAAACTGCCCCTATTATAGTCACCGAGCCTTCTGTCTCGTTTAAATTCCTGACACATCCGGCACGTTCATAAAAGCTTGCTAAGCGGGATGTAAGGTAAGCCGGAAAACCCTCTTCCGCAGGCAGTTCCTCAAGTCTTCCGGACAATTCCCTAAGTGCCTCTGCCCATCTTGAGGTGGAGTCGGCCATAAGCGCCACATCATAACCCATATCACGATAATATTCGGCAATGGTAATCCCTGTGTAAATACTCGCCTCCCTTGCTGCAACAGGCATATTAGAAGTGTTTGCTATAAGCACCGTCCGCTCCATTAAGGGTCTGCCGCTTCTCGGGTCAATAAGTGCGGAAAACTCCTCTAGTGCCCCTGTCATCTCATTGCCCCGCTCCCCGCAGCCAATATAGACTATTATGTCAGCGTCAGACCATTTTGCAAGCTGGTGCTGGGTCATAGTCTTCCCTGTTCCAAACCCTCCGGGTACTGCCGCGGCACCCCCTTTAGCTATGGGAAACATAGTATCAAGCACTCTTTGCCCGGTTATGAGAGGCTTATGGATTGACTTTCTTGCTAGAATCGGTCTGGGCACTCTAATAGACCATCTTTGGGCTAAGGTGATCTCATGCCTTGTCCCACTCGAGTCTTCTATAACTGCCAATATATCTTTTGCCGAATACTCTCCGCTGTCTTTAACTGATATAATCTTGCCGCTAATACCAACCGGAAGCATTATTTTATGTATTATCGTCTCGTTCTCAGAAACCTCACCTATAACAGCACCTTCTGTAATATAAAAGCCCTTTACAGCCATTATTTTAACAAACCATTTTTTATCCATATCTATACTTGATGTATTAATGCCCCGGGAAATAAATATACCTGACTGATCCTCAATAGCTTTAAGGGGTCTTAATATTCCATCAAAAATATTTCCTATTATGCCTGGTCCTAAAGTTATCGCAAGGGGCTTACCTGTGGGCTTTATGGTCTCGCCGCATTTTAAACCGGCTGTATTTTCAAAAACTTGGATTAGAGTTTTATCTATATCTATGCGGATTACTTCACCAATTAAATTTTCCGTCCCTACATTAACCATTTCGCCCATTACAAAGCTCCGATAATCTTTAACCGTAATAACGGAGCCGTTTACACCAGATATAGTTCCACTCATAAAAGTGCCCCCTTATCTAGGTAGTGTTGACATGAGTTACGGCGCACGTCTTTTCGGCTGATTTTCCGTCACTCTTCGTCATCAACTCCTAGCTTACTCCTTCCAGTATGCGTCGTCGCCGATTCCTCGATTGACGAAAAAATCAAGCTCGAAAAGGCGCACACCAAACTCATGTCCACACTACCTAAAATCAAGGGCAGTAAATCCCTGAAAATTCTCAAGTGCCTCTAATAACCTTGCAGCGAAAGTATTATCAACTACCTTTTTGCCATTTGCTGAAATAAGCTTATACCCCCCAAGGTCGGAGCAATTTTCTTCCGATATTATTGCGGCTGGGTTTTTGCTCATTTCATCTTGTATAGCTTTAGATAACCACTCGCGATACTCAGGGGACTCTACATACTCCAGTAAATCTTTTTCCACAATATACTTAAGCTCCTCTAAAATTTCTTCCCGTCTCATTATAAGCTTTTTTCTAGCCTCACTTTCATAGCGGACAATTTCTCTCTTTTGTATTTGTTTTAGCTTGGAAAGCTCCGCCTCCAGAGCTTTTTCTGCCACTTCCACAGCTTCTTTTTTTGTTTTTTCCAATGAGTCTTTTACATGCCGCTCAGTTTCGCCAATCAGTACTTGGCGGGTTTTTAAAGCCTCATCCTCTGCCATTTTGGCAAAATTTTTCAATTTTCTCTCTATGTTCAAATCTTTACTCCTATAGCTTCTTTAATATATTTGGAAATAAAATCTTTGTCCTTTTTAGTGCCATGGCATCCCGGTATTGAGATAATAAGAGGCAAACCTTCCCTTATTTTAACTGCTTTTATTAACTCTTTATGCTCATTTGATAACTTCTCTGTTATTATTAATATTCCAATTTCCTTATTTTCTAAAACTTCTTTCCAAGCCTCCAAAAAACCGGAAATACCCTCTGCCTGTATGCCTTCTACTCCTGCAAGTCTCATGCCTATTAAAGTATCCCTATTGTCGCTTATTAAAAACATTTTCATACTATACCCGCCCCAATATAGTAAAGGATATTAACAATCCATATATAGCTATACCCTCGGCAAGTGCCACAAATATAAGTGCTTTACCCATAAGTTTCTCATTTTCACTTATAGCACCCAGTGCCGCTGATGCCGCTTGACCTGTAGCTATGCCTGTGCCTATAGTACAAAGCCCCGTAACCAATGCCGCCGCTAAAAAAGCCATGCCCGCATCACTTGATACCGCCGCCGGATTAGCTCTCACAGGCTGAGAAAATATAAATACCGTTGCAAAAATCATTATGCCGAAAAAGGCAGCTATATTTAATATAAGGGCATTTTTAAACCGCCCTGAACTTTTCTCACCTAAAAAATATAAACCAAAAGGCAGTATAATACTAAGGACTAAAAGTATGGCTAAAATTTGCACAATCATTTCAAGCACTCCCTTCGTCAAGTTTGGCTTTGACACTTATAAACTCCCTGCCGCCGCCTTCATAATATCTGCTAAACAGCTCATAAAACTCTATACGCAAAGCTTGTATACCCACTACAAGCCCTTCCATAAATATGACTAAAAGATTGCCGATAACCATTATGGGGATACTATAGCCGCTTCCCCGCTCCGCTAAAAGCAGTACTACACCCATCATACCGGCATGGCTTAAGGCAAAGGCACCTATCCTAACAAAAGATACTGTGTTTGTAAAATACGTAAGCAAAATCTCAAAAGCTTCTATCACAGTTTCTAATATAAACAGGGGCATACCACTGCTAATGTGTAATTTTCTATCTTTTAAATACCCTTCAATAGGATGGCGCAAAGCAATAAGTACGAAAGGCATTATTACAAATGGTACAATAAGAAAACTGCCAAATCTACCGCTCCCATAAATAAAATCGTATAAAGCCATTATAATCCCTGCATAGAAAACAATCCCCGCAATCCCATTAGGTCCAAAGAAAAGCCTCATTTTATCATTTTGTTTAATAGCATTTGCCATATTTAAAATCATGGAAATAAATATAAGTACCATACCGCAAACTAAAGTTATAAACAAAATACTGTTTACGCTTTCGGCTGGTTTTAGCCAAATAGTAGGCAAAATATGCTCAATCCCAAAAACAGAGCCATACATCAACCCAAAAAACATAGAACTTATCCCTACTAAACTAAGAATTTTGCCTAGCCCCAGCCCTTTGTACTTATAAAGGAAATACCCGCCCAGACAAAGAAGCGCCCCCTGTCCTAAGTCCCCAAACATCATACCAAAAAGAAGGAAGTATGTTACGGCTACAAAAGGCGTTGGATCAATTTCATCATATTTAGGCAGTCCATATGTCTTTACAAAAAATTCAAAAGGTCTTATAAGGGCGTTATTTTTAAGGCTTGTTGGCGGAGTTGAGCTTTTAGCGTTCTCAGGAGGCTCCTTCAAAAATATCACTTTATCATCATGCTCCATATCATACTCCAGGCGCAATGCTTCAGGTTTTGCAGCCCAACCTGCAAAAATATAGTATCCATTAGGGGTTTTAGCCGCATATTTTCGCAAATCGTAATAGATTTGATTTTTTTTCAAAGTTTTATATGCATTTGTAACATCATTGGCGTTTATCCCGAAGGTATACATAGTTTCATTGTGCCTGAAACTTATCTCCTTTTCAATTTCTTCAAGCTCTTTAAGCAGCATATTATAAGCCTTTAAGGGAGTGTCCGGAAAGATTTGACCTTCATATTCAAAGGGTATAGTAATTTTCTCAAAATTCAATGAACTCATAGCCGCATCAATTTTATCTTTGCGATGTGACAGCACAAAGTACACGCCATAAACATAGTTTTTATCCCTTTTGCTTTCCTGAAAAATAATGTCCTCTTGATCATTTATATAAATTTCAAACTGTTTAAAATTTACAACAGGCATTCTGCCAAAATTAAATAAAATGAATTTTAAATCTCTTAGGGAAGGCATATCCGCATCCAAGCTTTTAAAAGCTTCCAAATCATTTATACATTTCTCAATGGCAGCTTTCTTAAACTCAAGCTCTTTAAAATACAGCCCGCGCCGCTCAAAAAATTCATAAGCATCCTCAATTATTTCTATAGCGGTCTCTTCTAAAAGCTCTGTCCAAGATTCTTTGTTATGTACAAAATCCTTTATAAATTTTTCAGCTTTTAAAACATGTGCCGTATATGGGTTTTCATCTAAGCAGCTTTCCATATCATCTATAGACCCTATTTCTTTAATGGCATACTCAAGCTGCATCTCATATTTGGAAATATATTTCCTAATAGCCCTGTCGATATCTGCTATATCACCCATTATGTATATTAACTGCATTTTCTCAAGCATATATTACTCACCTTCTTACACTATCCGCATTTTATTCATAATCTCATGTGGCATAAGAGAATAATTTACCCCTTCAAATATTGAAATGATATTTTTTATCTCTAACTCTTTTCTAAAAAGGTAATACATAACAGGAATTATAGAATTTCGATGCTTTTTACACTCTCGCTTATATGCTAGGCTTAGGGCTTTATAAAAAGACTCTTCAATTTCTCGTTTTTCTGCAAAGTATTCGCCATAACAAGTACTTTTAATGAGGGCTAATAGACTTGCCGCATCACCCGCCTCTAGCATTTGCATTATCATTTCAGGAGATATTTTATAGTTTATAGGGAGTATATATCTATATATATCCTCTTTTGCCGTCTTGTAATATGTTTTTAGCCTATATATACGTATGATATTTTGCATATCAATCTCTGTGCCGCTTACTGCTGTAACTAAATCTTTATTAGCACCTTTTAAAAACTTGTTTTTAGCTTTCCATAAATTTGTATAATAGTGCAAATCAAAGGTTTCCTTTTTCAAAAATAGGGCTTCAAAATACATCCTGATACTACTATTATTTATAAACCCCCGGATTTTAGCGTAGTCATTATCTAAGCTTGTCCTATCATCTAAATTAAGCTTCAACTTCACAGCATTAATATCTCCACATTCGCATAAACCTAAATAATCCTCATATGATAGAAGCTTCCCACTCATGCCTTTTATTTTTGCTTTTAGCGCAGAGCATTTCATGGCTTAAGCTCCCTAAAAGTACATACTTTAAATATGTCACTTCGCCACTTATCTAAATTATCGGTACGGACAGCTTCCATTTTAGCAAGCTGTGTGCTTGCGATTCTATCTATTTCAGCCTTCTTAAGATTAATATATTCTTCGCTGTCAGTCCGCATCTGAGATATTTTAGCTCTAATATTGATATCAACTTCATTCAAAATTTCTTCCGACTTGCTTTGTATAATACTGTCTAAATTAGCTAAGTTATTTTCAGCCCCTTCTACTATCCGCTTTGCTTTTTTATCAATTATTATAAGTTCCCGCAATATATTCTCCATTTTGTACGCCCCATTTAAAAAGCTTTATTATACTGAAATCCGAACAAAACAGTAACAAAAGACTTACTGTTTTAGATAAATTTAAGTATAATAATAGTATCAATGAGTCCAAAAAAAATGTCAATAATTTCCATCCCACAAAAAAAGTCAGATTTCTCAATCTGACTAATTGTCTGGCTTCTCCAAAGATATTTTGCCTAAAGTTCCGCCTCTAAACTCATCCAGCAGTATTATTGATGTGCGCTTAAGGTCTATTTTTTGCCCTTTCATAAGAAAACCCCTTGATTTTCCTATCATTTCCAGTATAGCATAATTTTCATCCGTATCCGAAAATTCAATCCCATACCTTAATCCTAACACATCAGGATAGCTTTCTCTAAGCTCCTTAATAAGCTCTATAGAAAGCCCCTCTAAATCCATAATCACATCGCTTATAGCACCTGTAAAAGCAAGCTTTTTACCAACTTCTTCATCCTCAAATTTAGGCCAAAGGATACCTGGCGTATCTAAAAGTTCAAAATCTTTCTTTATTTTTATCCATTGATTAGCTTTAGTTACTCCCGGACGATCCCCTGTTTTGGCTATACTCTTGCCATGAAGTTTGTTTATAAAAGTCGACTTCCCTGAATTTGGTATCCCTGCAACCATCGCCCTTATAGGCACAGATATGCGCCCACGCGCCTTCTGCCTCTGGATTTTTTCCTCCATAAGTTCAGTCGCTGCCGGATAAATACGCTCAAGCCCGCTGCCTTTAATAGAGTTAGCCATGACTGGCTTTATCCCTTTTTCTTCAAAATAGCTCTTCCAAGCCAAATTTATATCAGAATCCGCCAAATCAGCTTTATTTAACACAACTATCCTGAATTTTCCCCGTGCCAACTCATCCATATCAGGATTTCGGCTGGAATATGGTATTCTTGCGTCTAAAATTTCTATAACAACATCAACAAGCTTAATAGTTTCTAAAATTTTGCGCTTGGCCTTAGCCATATGCCCAGGATACCATTGAATATTCATCTAATACCTCAATTCTACCTTACAATACCTATCGAATTTAGCGGAATAAACCGAAGCCACGCCCTGCCTATCATATTTTCTCTTTTTATAAGTCCAACTGACGCAAAACGGCTATCCTTGCTGTTTGAGCGATTATCCCCAAGCATAAAATATTCATCTTCCCCTACTATAAGAGGGAAAGTCATATCACCTGATAAAAACACACCATCTAAAGAGAAGCCATCCAGAAAAAGCTCTCCATTTATAAAAATACGATTATCATATACATCTATATAATCGCCAGGAAGTCCTATCACCCGCTTTATATGCTTATCATCAGGGTTTGCCGGATAGGGAAATGCTACAATGTCACCATATACAGGGCTTTCCAGCCTCATAGCAATCCTGTTAATTATTACTCTATCCCCATTATTAAGGGTAGGTGCCATTGAGGGACCTGAAACAACTGCTGTAGTGAATATAAACTGCCGCACAAATAAGGATATAATCACTGCAGATATAATAGCTAAAGCCCATTCCGCAAGATTTAGGGTCTTATCGTTTTTTATATATTTTCTAAGCATAAAAGCCTCCAGCCAAACCATTGCCTCTAGTTAAACCCTTCTAAAACCACAATAGAAAAGAATAATCTTTTGTTGTAGTTTTAGAAGCATTTGACTATAATACAACAACAAAGGCGCTGCCCGAGGCCGCGCCTTAAGTTAATAATTTTAATATTAATATTTACTACTTATTTTTATTCATAATAACTTCTTTAACCTTAGCAGCTTTGCCCACTCGCTCTCTTAAGTAGAAAAGTTTAGCCCTTCTTACGATACCGCGGCGAACTACTTCAATCCTCTCTACACGTGGAGAGTGTAAAAGCCAAGTTTTCTCAACACCTATGCCGGAAGAAAGCCTTCTAACTGTAAAGGTCTCATTTATACCTCCGTTTTGACGTTTAATAGCTACGCCTTCAAACATCTGCACTCTTTCTTTAGCACCTTCAACTATTTTGGCATATACCCTTACTGTGTCACCAATGTTAAACTTTGGCACTTCACTTTTTAATTGTTCCTTTTCAATTTCTCTAATAATACTTTGATTCATTTTATCCTCCTATGTCATAGATGTTCATATTATTAATAGGGCAACAGCGGAACATCCGTAATGCTACAAACCAAAGGAAGTATATCAAATTTTTGCCCCTATGTCAATCTTTAAGTTTATTTGCCTAAAGAAAATATCTAAAAAGGCACAGTCTTTTCCTAAATAACCAGCTCTATTCCATCATAGGCAAGTATAAACTGGTCTCCGCTAAAATATTGTTTCCATCTATCCAGTTCCTTATCAGAGTAACGCTGGCTAAAATGAGCAAACAACATACGTTTGCACTTCCATTCTTTAGCAAGATAAACCCCGTCTTTTACAGTTGAATGCCCCCAGCCTTTGTACTTAGGGTAATCTTCAGGAGAATATGCTGCATCGAAAACAACTAAATCGGCACCATTACAATAATGCCTAAGCTCCTTATATGATGCCGGATCGGAATGGTCAGCCTCACTATCTAAAAGATGCACAAGGCTGCTATGCCCATCGGTTATATGAAAAGAAAGAGTCTCATCAGGATGCTTTGCATTAAAAGGTGTAACAGTAAAAGGACCTATTGTAAAAGCTTTATTTGCTTCTATGGGAATACATTCACAAGCAGTAACCTCCGGCATAGTCACGGGCCAATAGGGAGGCTTAAACACTCCAAACACTTGCTCGTGCAAAGGTCTATCATCCCTGGAGCAAGTAAAAACACGCATCCCCGGCTCTTTATTCCAAGCGGGTTCAAAAGTAGAAAGCCCAATAATATGATCTAGGTGGAGATGACTGATTAAAATATTAGGAGGCATAGGCAAATTTCCAGGATAGTCTGGATTCGCCTCTCTAAGCTCCTTTTCGAGCATAACAAGCCCACTCCCCGCGTCCACAATAAGAGAGTGTCCCCCCGATTCCAAAAGCATACAAGATGTATTGCCCCCATAACGAGAGCCTTGAGTATGAGAAGCCGCAATAGAGCCGCGACAACCGTAAACTTTTATATTCATATAATATATCCTTTCAATTGCACAATTAACGATTCACCCTTCTCCTCGAACAAAACAGCGTCTATTAAAAAATCAGCAGTGTTCATATATTCAATATAAAATATGTTTATAACTAGAGTATACCACTTAAGATACCTATAAAACAAGCTAGTTAGACCAATCTTAGCAAATTCCTCACGAAACACCTATTGAATATGCTGTTTTTAGGTGGTATACTAGTTGTATAAAAAGAAATCTAAGGAGGTCTATTATGCCGGAAATTATTAATTTAATGAGTGACACGGTAACCCATCCAACGGAAGAAATGCGAAAAGCCATGTACGAAGCCGAGGTCGGTGATGATGTACAAAAAATGGATCCTACTATTAACAAATTGCAGGAGCTTGCTGCCGAGTTAGTTGGCATGGAGGATTCTCTTTTTGTTCCTTCAGGCACTATGGGTAATTTAATTGCTTTAATGTGTCACTGCCCTGCCGGCAAAGAAATTTTTCTTGAATCCGCAAGTCATATTAACCTTTTAGAAGGAGGCGGTGTTGCTCGTGTTGCAGGTCTTATGCCGTACCAGATAAAAGGCCGCAATCACTGCATTTTAGAACCTGATGACATACGCGCCGCTATTCGTAAAGAAGATGTACATCACCCAACTCCGGGTATTCTTTCAATCGAAAACACACATAATGTTGGCGGCGGCACAGTACATCCCATCGATTATTTAAAAGAATACAGAAAAATTGCAGATAATTACAACCTTAAATTCCATATGGACGGCGCAAGGGTATTTAACGCAGCCGTAAAGCTTGGAGTTGATGTTAAGGAAATAGTTAAATATACTGACAGCGTAATGTTCTGTCTGTCGAAAGGGCTAAGCTCCCCTGTAGGCTCTATGCTTTGCGGCACAAAAGAATTTATAAAAGATGCCTTAAAAGTCCGTAAGATGCTTGGGGGCGGCTTACGTCAAGCAGGAGTTTTGGCCGCAGCCGGTATAATTTCACTAAATCAAATGACCGAGCGGCTGGATGAAGACCACAAATCCGCATATAAACTGGCTGAAGGCTTAAGCGAAATCAAAGGTATAACTATTGACCTTTCAGCTGTTCAAACTAATATAGTATTTTTAAGATTTGATGAAAAAAGCGATAAAAACGCCGTTTATTTAGGCAATGAGTTGAAAGAAAAATACGGCGTACTTTGCGGCGTAAGAAATCCGGGGCTTATCCGTATGGTTACTCACCGTCAGATTAGTGGAGAGAATATTGGTTATGTGCTGGATAGTGCAAAGAAGATAATGGGGTAAAGAGGAATACCATCGATTTTAAAAGCCGATAGATAAGCTTAGAGCCTCTATTACTTTGAAAGACGGAGCTAAGATATACGTCTGAGATTATGGGCTGAAGGATTTCAAAATATACTTATCATAACACAATAGTATAGACAAAGGGTGAATTGATGCTGTTTACCCTTTGTTTTTTATTTTATACTTCGTCATTAGACTTGTAGCGAAATTAGATTTTTGCTCGTCATTGCGAGGAGAGCTTTAGCTCGAGGTCGCAATCTAAGACGTACTGCGTGATGAGATTGCTTCGCCTTTGGCTCGCAATGACGGCGCGAATGATAATTTTGCTACAGCCTTAATGACGAGCAGATAAGTTAATTTCATTACAACTCTAACGACGACCAAAATTCAATTTCACTGCAACTTTAATGACATCATACATACAACCCTCCATTTTTAATGTTAATAAACTATGAAGAGTAGCCAATGAACATTGCTATCCGCCCTATTTTATTGTATATTATTATATATAGTAAAATAACCTCAAAACAGTAACAAAAACTTGTTATTTTTTCGTATCTTATCATCAAAGGGAGAGTGACCGCTTACGCGGTCATCGGCGCGTTGCACCGCCCGCTATGGCGGCTCAAGAACCCTGCCATACCTTCGGGCTGGTCGGTTCCTCCGGAACCTGCTCGCCCAAGCGTCCCGGGTATGCCAGGAACCCGTTTCCTCAATCTACAAAAAAACACCTGCGTTTTTCTGTTACTATTTTGAAGTAATTTCACTACAAGAAACTTCCAACTATACGGAAAGGATGGATACAAGTATGAAACGAAACATAAAAACCCGCATAATTTGCCTTATTGTTGCAGGTGTTATGCTTACAGGTGCCTTAACTGTGGCGGCAATAAACGGCTCACCTTATGAAACTCTTAAAAACGCATTCTTTAACGCTCTTGCTTATGAAAACTTTACATTTGAGAGCGAAATGACAGTACTTTTTAACGGTGAAGTGCGTGAGCATGAAATAATGCGATTTGTACAAGGCACTAACAGCTTTATGGAATATGATAATAGCAACCGTTTTTCTGCGGGAAGTATGAGTAACCGCTTCCGTTTTAATTCCGGCAGTGTGGAGATTAGCCCTACATTTACAGCAAATGACGGCACCCGCTGGTACGCCGCAAGGAGCTTACACCAACATGAAAACCCAAGGGCGAGAAATTTTTGGGGCAATACAGGATTAACAAGTCAAGAGCGTAATTCTGCTCAAGTTCGCTTTATTGAGCTGTTTATCGACCTTATCGTAGGGGATTTAAGAAATAATATGCATATGAGCCAAAGCGGTGATGTCCGCCGTGTAAGCGGTACAATAACTCACAGTCAATTACCTGAAATTGTAAGGCTCGGCATTGAAATGGTAATTGAAGAAGAGTTAAGATGGGCAAGAAGAGACGGCAGAGAGCCTTCAAGGGAGGATTTTGCCAATCGTCATCCAATGGATATCCCTATCCAAAGCTTAACCTTTAATAGTATAAGAGGCGAAGCGGATATTGATACTGCGGGTAACCTCTTATATCTTAATGCCGGTGCTAATATTACCACTGTGGATATATTCGGTGATATTGGTATGATTGAAATGTCAATTGTATTTCGCTATACAGATATAGGCACATCTGTGCCCGAAAACCCTGTGCCTGGCGCGTTAGAGCTTTTAACTCGTGACTTTTTTGAAAGAGAGTTTAGCAGAAGGTACGGACTTACAATCTATTTTATCCGTAATGATGACGGCAGCATCAATGCTGATAGTATAACCAGCACTTGGCCCGGCTCACTTAATAATAACAACAGCAGCAGTAATATAGGCAGCGAGCCGCCGGAACTTGATACATTTTCGGCTGATTTTGAAGCTCTTATAGAGGAGCTTGAAGCATTAGGGATAGATTTAGACCTTCTTCGTATTCAACTGGACGAAGTGGGTATAACTTTATATGAAATCCTTGAGCTGTATGAAATGCTGGATCCTGATACAATAAATCTGGAAGATCTCCTTGAAATTTGGGTTGGCACATGGAGTTAAAAACAGAGGAAATACTTAAGCTTGAGGGCGTAACTAAGCTATACAAAAACGGTCGGGGAGTTAGGGATATTTCCTTCTCCCTAGCCCCCGGTGAAGTACTTGGACTTCTTGGACCTAACGGCTCAGGCAAAACTACAACTATGAAGGCTATAGCAGGGCTTGTCTATCCGGGTGCCGGCTCTATACAAGTATGCGGAGCGGACGCCTTAACACGCCATGAAGAGGCTATGAGCCATATTGGCGCACTTATCGAAGCCCCTGCTTTGTACGAGCATTTAACAGCTTATGAAAATCTGCGCTTAGCTGCACGCTTTTATAAAAACATAGGTTCTGAGCGTATTAGCGAAGTATTAAAAATGGTTGACATGGATTTATATAAAAATGACAAAGTACATACATTCAGCCTTGGTATGCGCCAGCGGGTAGGGCTTGCTTTGGCTCTTATAAGTGAACCTAAGCTTCTTATATTGGACGAGCCGGCAAACGGTCTTGATATTGAAGGTATGCTTTATGTACGCGATGTTATTAAAGCCGCGTCAGATAAAGGCGCGGCTGTTTTAATATCCTCTCATTTGGCAGGTGAAATACAGCAATGTGCCAATAAGGCTGCCGTCATCCATGGCGGCAATCTCTTGGCTCTTAAAAGTATGGACGAAATACTTGCCTCTTTTGAAAGCTTGGAGGAATTCTTTTTAAGCGAAGTTGAAAAATCCCGTAGAGGAGGCGAGGTTTCATGAGCGCGTTTTCTGCCGCGTATACAGGTGAGCTATCCAAGCTCATTAAGCGCAAAAAATATATAGTATTTATCATAATAGGGCTTGTTATATGCTTGCTTTGGGCTTTAATCGGCTCTGCTTTATCCGGTCTTATAGGTCGGCATGGTGGATTTTTTATAAGCCTTGCACCTACCCCAATGGGTGCCTTGCCTTTCTTTTTGCAAGTATTAATTCCCCTTCTCATTTTTATGAGTATAACTGACCTTATTACAACAGAAGGGGCGGAGCATACTATGAAAGCTATACTTTGCCGTCCTGTGGAGCGATGGAAGCTTTACAGCGGCAAACTGCTTGCCGTAATGACATATGTTTCAATATATTTGGCATGTGTATTTATCATTAGCACTGTCTTAAACCAATTATTAGGCCGTCCTTTAAATCTTTCGGAAATTTTTACAGCATTTATATCCTATATGCTAACTTTGCCAACTTTGGCTGTTTTAGCAACCTTTGCGGCTTTGGTGGCATTGGTGGGGCGCAGCGCAACTTTAACCATGCTGTCCCTTGTTGCTTTGTATTTGATGATGAGTATACTGCCTATAATATTTCCAATATTTGGGGAGCTTTTATTTACCTCATACATCGGCTGGTACAGGCTTTGGATTGGAGCCCGCCCGGCTGCGCCTCGTCTTATTCATATGCTAATTATAGTAATAGGGTACGGCACGGTGTTTTTTATAGCGGGAAGTCTTTTATTTGAACGAAAGGAATATTAAACAGGGGAGTGATTATCTTGGAGCAAAAACTGGAAAAAATTATTGAAAAGCTTCGCAAGGATTTCAACGTACCTTCTATCATGGTAAGTGTTTATAAGGATGGCAAAACCTTTTTCTGCGGTGGGGGCTTAGCTGATGTGGATAATAATTATGAAGCCGCTCCTGACACAATTTACGCTATCGCCTCATCTTCAAAGGCTTTTATTGCAACAGCTCTTTGTATACTTGCTGATGAAAATAAACTAAACCTTGATGATACCGTAAAAACTCATTTACCTGACTTTGAAATGCATGATGATTATATGACAAGTCATTTGACAATCAGAGATGCCTTAGGTCATAGATCCGGTCTTGTACGCCATGACCTTACATGGCTTAACAATCCCCATATCACTATTTACGAAGTAATAAGACGGCTTAAATACCTCCCTGTAGCTTTCCCGCCGAGAAGCAGGATGCATTACCAAAATCATATGTTTGCCCTTGCCTCTGTACTTGTTGAGAAGGTTTCCGGCAAAAAATGGTATGATTTTGTAAAAGAACGGATACTTGACCCGCTGGGGATGACTTCAACTTATACTGGTGCTTCCCAATACCGTGATAAAAACCTTAAAACCGCTTCCGAACCTTATAGTTTCGAGGATGGCAAACTTAAAAAATTGCCATTTAACAACCTTGACAATATGGGCTGTGCCGGCTGTATGAGTTCCACTGTAAGAGATCTTGATAAATGGGCACGCCTCCAGCTTGGAAAAGGTGAATTGGAAGGAAAAAGAATCTACTCCGAGGAAATGGCTAAAAATTTACATAACCCTCAAATGATTATAAAATCGAAGGAAATGTTCCCTTATGAATTTGATGAAATTAACTTTACAAGCTATGGGCAGGGCTGGTTTATCGAGAACTATCGAGGGCATAAGCTCGTCCACCACGGCGGGACAATAGACGGCTATAAGAGCCTTGTTGGTTTTTTACCTAAGGAGGATGTCGCCTTTTCAATACTGACAAATCTCAACCAAAACCAAACACCTATGGCTATCGGCTATACTATTTGTGATTTGGCTCTTGGGCTTTCTGAAATTGATTGGGGGACTCGTTTCCTTGATTTTGCGAACAAAGGTACGGAGGAAGCGGAAAAAGCGGCACAGGAGTTTAAAAATAAAGCCGCAAATGCCCCGCTTCCAACTCATCCATTGAAAGAATATGCGGGCACCTATGAACATAATGGTTATGGTGAGCTTAGTATTACCTTAGAAGACAATGGGCTGCATGTTAAAATCCTTGGGGAGCGTCTTGCGATTACTCCAATGGGATATAATAATTTTTATCTTGACTTTCCAAGGCATAAAATTTGCATTCCTCTAAAGTTCGATTATGATGGTGAAGGGAAAATTTGTAAATTATTTGCCAAGTTAGAGCAAATGTGCGATATGATTGAGTTTAGGAAAGTATGAAAAGTAAATGATTGACATTTAGACATATACTGTGGTAGTATTATTAAAATAATTTAATATATATCTTCATCAAGAGTTGGCTGAGGGATTTGGTCCTATGACGCCACGGCAACCATCGCTTTGCGAAACGGTGCCACTTCCAACGGGGTTATACCCGATAGATGAGCGAGATAAGCTTAAGTCTTTTTCAACTCTCTTCATCTATATGAGGAGAGTTTTTTGTATAATAAAACCTACAAGGAGGCTTTACCTATGTCATTACCTAAAAATGCGAAACTTGACACGATTTTACTCCACGCCGGATATGAGGCTGACCCCACCACGGGCTCTTTATCTATCCCAATTTATCAAACCAGTGCCTATCGTTTTAAAGACACTGAGTATGCAGCAAATTTGTTCAACCTGAAAGAAAGCGGTAATATTTACACCCGCCTTATGAACCCCACTAATGATGCATTCGAAAAACGTGTTGCCGCAATGGAGGGAGGTGTTGGAGCCCTTGCTTTCGCTTCAGGTCATGGGGCTATATCCGGTGCTATTTTAAATATAGCCGGAAACGGGGATGAAATCGTAAGCTCATCTTGCCTATACGGCGGTACATATAATATGTTTGCATATTCTCTGCCTCGTTTGGGTGTTAAGGTTAATTTCGCCGCGGACTCAACCCCTGAAGCACTCGCTAAAGCCATCACACCAAAAACAAAAGCTATTTATGTTGAAACCATAGGCAATCCTAAAATCGATGTTGCTGATATTGAAAAAATTGCCCACCTGGCTCATGAAAATGGCATTCCCCTTATAATCGACGCTACTTTTACCCCATATATTAACCGCTCTATTGATTTTGGTGCTGATGTGATTATTCATTCAGCTACTAAATTTATATGCGGTCACGGTACAAGTATGGGAGGCATTGTTGTGGATTCGGGCAAATTTGACTATGCTAATGGCAAATTCCCACTTCTATCTGAAAAAGACCCAAGCTATCATGGACTGCGATATACCGACCTTGGGGAAGCCGCGTTTATAACCCGCCTTAGAACACAGATTATGCGTGATTTAGGGGCTTGCCTGTCTCCATTTAACAGTTTCCTCTTCCTGCAAGGACTTGAAACTTTGCATTTACGTATGGAGCGGCATAGCCAAAACGCAATGGCGGCTGCAAAATATTTAGAAGCTCATGATGAAGTGTCATGGGTAAGCTATCCTGGGCTTGAAAGCCACCCGGACCATAATTTAGCAAAGAAGTACTTGTCTAAAGGTTTTGGTGCAATGGTAACATTTGGTATAAAAGGCGGCTTGGAAGCAGGGCGTAAATTTATTGACGCACTTGAATTATTCTCCCACGCGGCAAATTTGGGTGATACAAAGTCCTTGGTTATTCACCCTGCAAGTACCACTCATTCACAACTTACCTCTGAGCAGCGTAAATCCACAGGGACAACCGACGATCTTGTAAGGTTGTCCATAGGGGTTGAAGATGTAACAGATATTATTAATGATTTGGAAAACGCTTTGAAAGCTTCGAAATAGTGAACTATCCTGCCACAAGCAGCAGTGTATCGGTTTAATACCCGTGGCAAGCCAAGTTTGGTCGTTCGCTTCGCTCACTCCTTCGCGAAAATAAAAATGGGGCTGGATACAACCCAGCCCCAATAAAATTTCCTAATCCCGCTTCTCACCAACAGCTTTTTTAAGTATCGGATAAATAACAAGTGCTATTGCCCCGCCAATTAAAGCCGTAATTAACTGAGGGAATGAGAACATTACATATATTGGTGCCTGCGGCGGCAATTCGAGAATTAAGGGAGCCACCACCATCACAATACCAACATATAAAACCGCAAATTTAGCAACAGCTCCTGCGATTACGCCTATTACCCTATATACTATATTGTCACGATTGTTTGCGATAAAATGCCAGACAACTACCAGCGCAGCATTGCCCAGCCCAATAAATGGGATTATAATAGGAAACGCCGGACCTATGCCGAAAAGGCTTGCAAAAAAAGGTGATATAATTGCCACAGCCAAGCCTGAGGGCAAACCAAACATCATAGTTGATACAAAGAGCATTAAATTAACGAGAGAGCCTGTTATAAACTGATTGCCCATAGGCGCGGTTACAGCTTGGGAAACTATGAGGAGTGCTATCATAATACCTGTTCTTGTAATCCATAGCACTCTGTTTGAAATATTCATAATTATTTCCTTCTTTCATAAAAAGATGATAACTGATAACTATAGTAAAATGCCTTCGAAACAGTATCGTAAAACGCCGTGATTTTTTTGCAGGGCAAGGAGGCAGGTTCTCGGAATACCCGTAGGTATTCCGGTGGTTCTGACAACGATGCCATGTGAAAAAATAACAAGTTTTTCTTACTGGTTTGGAGTCATTTTGCTATAACATCTTTATTTTATCATAACTCTTACCGGAGGTATGTTGCCCATGCAACAATACATTAACGAAAACGATCTTCAAATACTTTCCAAAAACCCGCTGTTTAAAGGAATATATCCAAGTTATGAGCTTCTTAACTGTATTTTTTCCAAAAAATCTGTTTTTACTAAAAACTCAATTATAATCCACGAAGGCTCAGATCTCCACAATTTAGGCATAATACTGGAAGGCAAAGCCACAGCCTATAAAACTGATGCTTCCGGCAAAAACTTAATCATCTCAAATTTGTCAGGGGGCAATATTTTTGGCGGCATACTTTCTGTAAGCTCTTCAGTAAAAAGTCCTGTAACTGTTGAAGCTGCAGAAAACCTCACTATCCTTTTAATCCCTACAGACGCAATAATAGATGGTATCGCTGCTAATTGTGACCCAAAAGGTCTTCTTCTTCGTAATCTTTTAAATATAATATCCAAAAAGTATTTTGAACTTCACGACCGTATTAATTGCATTATCCGCCCTACTTTACGGGAAAAAATATTATTTTATTTGGATAATTGTGCAAAAGAAGCAAAAAGCGATATATTTACAATACCCTTTAACCGCAAAGCATTAGCTGATTACCTAAACGCAGACAGAAGTGCCCTTTCAAGAGAGCTATCCAAAATGAAAAAGGAAGGAATCATTGATTTCTACAATGAATCCTTCCGGTTTGTTAAAATGAATTGAGTTTTGAGGGCGGTAGCTCTATGGTCTTTCCGAGTTCAAACTTAAACTTCAGTAAAGCGCGAAAAGCCACAATGATTTAATGGGGTTTTCGCGCTAAGATATAGTTTAAGTTTGCACCAAATAACTCTAATTTTCAAAATCCTCTTCATCGTCTAAATAAAAATCATCGTCATCATCATCAAAATCATCAAAAAAGTCCTCGCCATGTCTATTAGCAAGAAGCTTAACAACAACCACTACAACAGTTGATATAAGTGCTACTATACCTATTATAGCAATGATAGCAACCAATGTACTTGAATTGTCTTTGTTTGATGCTTTGTTAAAATAATTTTTAAAGTCATCCATTTGCATATCCTCCCATTTTTCAAGGAATTACAATTATTCCTCGTATTTTAGATTGTTAAATACTTATTTTACATTGCTTTTGCGATAAGGTTTGTCAGCCCAGTCTTTATTGCGCCTTAAATCATTATACTCATGAAAGGCTTTTTTCATTATCTGCTTCTCATCGTGAAATTTAAGAAGATGATAGGCTTCATGCTGCTTATAAAATCCTGCATCGGCAAAATATTCCTCCGCTTGAGGTTTGCAATAGAAGGAATCCGTTGTCATCAAATACCAGTGAACCGTTTTTGACACCGTATCCTCATTGCCTTTAAAGCTATATTCGGTCTTACCCAAATATTTAATAACCTTAGCGGCAACGCCCGTTTCCTCCTTAACTTCCCTCAGTGCAGTTTGTTTATAAGTCTCACCTTCCTCGATAGTGCCTTTTGGCATTACCCAGCCCATATAGCGGCCATTCTGATTCTTATAGAGCAATAAGACCTTGCCTTTATGAAAAACAACACCTCCGCAGCTTACTGTTTCAACCACATTTATTCCTCCGACTAAAAGCCCTTGTGTAAATAGGCTCTAAAGCTTGTTTATAAAATTATAAACCATTACCATTAATTTTTCAACCACTATATTTTAAAATACTTATTAACATATCCTACAAAGTGTAGTGAGCTTTAACTAGGGCATGTTGTAGTAATTGATGGAGGTATAATAGTGAGAAAGAGAGTAAACCACCTAGGCAGGTTATCCGAAACAGAGTTAGAAGTAATGCGCGAGATTTGGGAAATGACTGCCTTAGGTTGTGTAGACAATAGATTTTACGAAAAGCTTTTTGGCTGATTTTTCGCCACTTTTCGTCGGGGACTCCTAGCCGCTGGAGCATAGCGAATACTCCTTCCAGTATGCTTCGTCGCCCCCTCCTCTATTGACAAAAAATCAGGCTCAAAAATCTTTTTCAAAATCTATTGTCTACACAACCTAGTAACTGTTTCAGAAGTACTTAAGATTTACTGTGGATGCAGAGATAATTAAAAATGAAAATACTGTATTTGAACTTTTCACAGTATCCTTGTTTATAGTTTGGGTACTTGGATGTATTTTATTCTTAGTTTTCAAAATTCGTTCCTATCTTCAGCTCAGGTACAAAATATTGCTGGGTCATGTGCCTTTTAGACAAATAGGCTGCCCCCTGCCGGAGTATGTGAATATTGACACAGCTACTATTAGCAGATAGTTTTAGAAAATCACAACAGGGATTGTTTTTAATCCTTAGTCACTCAAAATACGCTTCCAACATATTCCTAGCTATTTCCAACGCTCTCCTTGTCCCTCCTGTATTTTCGGTCAATACAGCAAGAGCAATCTTCGGATTCTCTGCCGGGGCGAAGGCAATAAACCAGCCATGGGCGTCTCCCGCAGGGTTTTCTGCCGTGCCTGTTTTACCCGCAACAGTAATACCTGCAACTCTCGCGGCTGTGCCGGTACCCCCTGCCACAACTTCCACCATCATTTCTTTTATTTTATCCGCATTACTCTGGCTTGTGAATATTTGTGATGGTCTCGGCAATGTTTGTCTGCGTCCATACTCCCATTTAACTCTACCTGTATGTGAGGTTATCCGCTCCACTATATAAGGCTCCATCATTATGCCGTCGTTTGCCACCGCTGCCGTAACAAGTGCCATGTGAAGGGGTGTTACTAAAGTTCTCCCTTGTCCAATAGATGTTTGCATGATTTCCCCTATATCTGCATTTTCATCCATATTAAAACGGCTTATAACAAACTCTAAGTCAAAAGGATGAGGAGTGTTAAATCCCATCCTCTCCGCCGATTCCATCAATTTATCATAGCCTATTTCTATAATTGCAGCAGCAAAGAAAATATTACATGAGTATTTCATAGCGTCAGATAAATTCATATTACCATGAGCCCTTGCATCAAAACACCGTAAGCTTTCGCCGTTA
Organism: Defluviitaleaceae bacterium; assembly: GCA_009779915.1. Classification (GTDB taxonomy): domain Bacteria; phylum Bacillota; class Clostridia; order Lachnospirales; family UBA5962; genus WRBA01. Next base: position 90,063 of record WRBA01000004.1, read on the forward strand.
AAATGAGCAGTTCCCGCACATTCCACATGAAAATCCTCATAATTATCCATATGATTCATTATTGCATCTGCTGTGATTAGCTTAAATATCGAGCCGGGAGGATAAAGGCCTTGAGCCGCCCTGTTTAGGAGAGGGCTGTTTTCCTCGTCAGCTACTAAATCTCCCCATATCCCCCCTATATTATTAGGGTCAAAATCAGGGCTTGAAACCATGGCAATTATGCGCCCAGTCTGAGGTTCAATAGCTGCTATACCGCCTCGTATACCTCTAAGGCTTTCAGCCGCAAGGCTTTGCATAGGCTGTTCTATTGTTAGATGGATATTATCACCTTGCAGAGAACTTCCGTCAATAAATTCCCTGCGTATCCGCTGTATAATTTCAAAATCAAGGTTGTCCAAGGTGAAATTGTGTCTAGCCTCCACTCCTGATTTAGTAATGCCAATAAAGCCCACTGTATGGGCAAAATCATTGCCGTAAGGATAAACCCTGCTGTATATATCCCCGCTTCTGACACTCTCCGCAAGGATATTTCCGTGAGCGTCAAATATATAACCTCGCTTTATAGTAAAATTGTTACGGTTAAGACGTGGATTAAATGTTGAGTTTATCATAGTAGCAGATTCTATTAAAATCAAATTGCCAAGATAAACTACTACCACCAAAAACATCACAAAGTACAGCCAAAATATGCGCCGTATATTTTTTTTCATATCATGCATACTCTTCCTCCTCCCCTTGGGCTTGAGTTTGGGAGTAGTACATAAATATCCATTGGACTATACCAATCATTAAAGAACTGACGAGTACCGAGCTTCCTCCATAACTTACAAAGGGCATCGTAACCCCGCTTAGAGGTATAAGATTAATAGTGCCCCCAAGTATTAAAAAAGTCTGAAAAGCCATCATAGCCGTAAATCCCACCGCAAGGAGGCTGTAATATTTTCGTTTACACCTAAGAGCAATATGCGCCCCACGATAAAAAATCATAATATAAACCCCTATTATACCTATACCGAAAAGGGAACCAAGCTCCTCACAAATAGCCGCAAACATCATATCCCTTGCAACCACAGGCACATGATTAGGCATACCAAGGGTAAGCCCTGAGCCTAAAAGCCCCCAGGTAGCAATAGCAAAAAGAGACTGGACTATTTGATGCCCTATGCCATGAACATCTACCCAAGGGTCTTGCCAAATAGCTACCCTAACCCTTACATGCCTGAATATATTGTAGGCAAGATAAGATGCCGCGCTCATAGCCCCCATTCCCAGCAAAAATAGGATATTACTGCCTGTTGATACATACATAACAACCATAAATGTCATAAAAAATATTAGTGCCGAACCTAAATCCGTTTGCAAAACAAGTATAAATACATATAGAGCACTAACCCCGCAAAGGGTTATTATATGCCATATACCCATTTTTTTACGGAATGCGGAGGCAAGGTAAAATACGAATAAAAATTTAACTATCTCCGAAGGCTGTAAGCTCATAGTCCCTATTCTTATTGACCTTAGCGCCCCATATTCAGGCACACCGAGAATAAAAGGAGTGCAAAGAAGCCCAAGCCCTACTGTTAAGTATAAAATCTCTAATTTTTCAAACTTAGGGATGATTTTTAATACAGGAGGTACCAAAAACATAGCAAAAGCCCCTACAAAAAACCATATAAGCTGTCTTTGCGCAAGACTTGGACTAAGCCGCCAAAGCATTATAAGTCCCGTGTCCAAAAGAAAGTATACCCCATTCCATATAAGGGTACAGCTGCCTTTGTAAAGTTTAGAGGCACCTAAATGCATACATATAAGCAAAAGAAGAGAACCTGCCGCATAAATAAGCACCGCCGGGTTAAAGGACAAGCCTCCCGGCTCATAAGCCAATATGAGAAATGCCGTTATATGCATAGAAATAATAACTATACGCTGTTTTGCGGCAGCACCATAGGATTTACCCTCGAATAACCCTCTCTCCGCGGCGATGTACCGCACTCCTTGCCACAGAAAATAGGCTATATAAAATACAAATAAATATCTTGATAATCTGATAATAAGCTCAAACATTACTTAGCTCCACGAAAAAAGTGACCATAAGTTATATCTCCTGTAGGTTTTGTACCTGTTTCAAAGCCTTTTAGGACAGATTTAACCTCGTCATAATCCTCTGTATAAAATATTAGACGCAGCGAATCTAAATTTGTGTCTTTGAAATTGTGCAGTTTTTCCTGCATATTAAGTTTGGGACCATTTAATATCAAGGCATAACAGCCTGCGCAGTCGGTGTAAATAGGGAAGGCTGCCCCTGTTTTATCCATAAGATGATAGGTTGAATCCTCTTTATTGCAAAGGGAGCAATGCTTGCCCTTCTTATCTTTCGCCACGTACAGCCCTATAGGGCATTGAACGCTAATCATAAGAGGCAAGTTCCCATATACTATAACCTCGCCGCCAGGGAAAGCCCTAAGCTCATTCATATTAAGCTCGGGAGATATTGTTATAGCATTCCCGCCTAAAGACTTTAAGTAATTGTAAGCCATAGGGTTAAAGACGTTAAAAGAATAATCAGTCACAATTTCTTTTTTAGTATACTTTAATAAAATTGCCAATTGACCGTAAGTTGATACTAAATAGCCTTTGATATCTGTTTTTTCGAGGGATTTGATTAAAGCTTCAAGATTACTCTCCTCAAATGGGCGCATTATTTTGGGCAAAGCTATATAGAGGGCAGTTTTGTCCCCATATTTTTTGCCTATTTCCAAGGGCTTTTTATTATCATAGCCTTTTATGGTGAAATAGGCGCTAGATACCCCTTCCTCACAGGCGGCGCTAAGCTGCTCTTCAGATACGGCTTGAATAGATAGGTAATATCCGTAGTTTGCCTCTCTTACCGGCTTAAACGGCTCATTATCACCTTCAAATTTCCGCTTAAAGCTGTTTGTATACTCTAGTTCAAATTCTCTCGCACAGGCTCTTCTAAGCTCATTTAAGGCGGATATTGGGATATATATATTATCCTCCATATCAATATCCGCATTTATTTGACCTATTTCAAAAGGCGTGCCGCCGAGCTTAGTAAGCTGCTCTAATATCCGCTCTGATGTCATAGGCTGGCTCTTTGAAAGCTCAATAATATCGCGGTAAACTGTTGCGCTTACTATACCCATGCCTTTTCCTGTTAAGGTCATTTCCATGGGCTGCCCTAATTTTACCCTAACTGTCAAAATTAAGGGGATTTTTCTGATATCCGCTGCAACATAAGCTTTAGTGCGGTCACTTAGCTCTTTATCATAAGATTTATATACTCTGTCTCCGGCTTTTATATCACCTGGGGCGTATACGGTAACAACGGCGCCTGCTTTCGCCTCCTCATTTATATATCCGCCGGTATTTTCCCTTTCCTCTGTCCAAATTTCCACCCCATCTCCAGGGGTCACTTTGCTCTCTATTTTAATCAATATCTTTTTCTTACCGTTTGGGGCTGTGTGCTTCGATACTGACGCAACTTTACCTAAATATGTGCCTGTGCTTTTAGGCGTCTCCACACTCATCATATTGGTGCCTGAATAGTCAAAAAAGTATCCGCTGGTTGATTCGCCGCCTCTGTTAAAGATTTGGGTAACATCTTTAATAACCTTTTGAGGTACATCATATATACCTTCGGCAGCCCTGTCCAGCTGCTCCCTATAGGCTCTTGTTACCACGGCAACATATTCAGGGCTTTTCATACGCCCTTCGATTTTTAGGGTATGTACGCCGCTGTCCCCTATTTCCTTAAGATGCTTAAATGTCATAATATCTCTCGGGCTTAGTAAGTAGCCATTAGCCCGCTTTTTATCATTACCTAATAATGTATAAAATTGGCGGCATGGCTGGGCGCATTTACCTCTGTTGCCGCTTCGCCCGCCTAATAAGCTTGACATAAGACATTGACCTGAGTAGGATACGCACAAAGCTCCGTGGGCAAATACTTCGATTTCGACACCTGCTCCTTCTGTAATCAGCTTAATTTCCGAAAGGCTAAGCTCTCTGGACAGTACTATCCGGTCAAAGCCTAACTCACCTAAAAATTTTGCCCCTTCCAAAGAATGAACCGTCATTTGAGTACTTGCATGTAATCTTATATCAGGCATATTTGGCTTTATAAGAGAAAACAGCCCCAAATCCGTAATTATAAGAGCATCTGCACCGGCTTCGTACATTCTCTGTGCAAAAGTCATAGCCCTGTACGCTTCGGAGTCGTCAGGGCTATGACTTTTGTATAATGTATTTATTGTTATATTTACTTTTACCCCCCGCAAATGGGCGTAATCTATGGCTTCTATAAGCTCATCATTCGTAAAATTAAGGGCCCCTGCACGTGCGTTAAAGTCACGCCCGCCGAAATAAACCGCATCGGCACCATTATTCACCGCTGCCTTGAAGCTGTCAAAACTGCCGGCAGGGCATAAAAGTTCCATCATTGTTTGTCAATGCCTCCTTGGTAGAATCTGTGTTCAATAATGGGAGTGCGAATTTACGAGCCTTACTTTAGCGCGGGCAACAACGCAAAGCGGCTTAAAATAAGCCATAAAGATTTATATCGGCTTATTGAACATAGATTCTAAGTTTCATCAATTATTTTGCTTAGTTTTTGATAAATAAATGAGGTCAGCATTAATATTAAACCAAGAGAGATGTATGATACAATCCGCATCTCCGTTGATAAGCCCCAAGTGTCAACTATCAATAGCTTTGCAACTGATGCCATGGCTAGGAATAATCCAATTTTACGGATAAATTTGTTTTTAAAATAAAACCCTAAAACAATCCAAGCAAAGGCTAAAACCCCGTAAATTATACTGATTATGGCAGAGTTAAATGAAACATCCCCTTGCACCATCATTGTTTGTGTGCCTGCAAGTATAAAATAACCTGAAAATATCATGATTTTATAATGACTTTCCCGCCAGTTTTCTTTCAAAAGATTAATCAAATCATTAAGTACAATCAGGGCTATTATTTGCATTACACCATTTATTGCAATCAAGCCGCCTATATTGGCATATTGGAATGAGTTAAATACCCAAAGCCAAATTAATGCTATAATATTCATAGCTATCGCAATCATTTTTGTGCCTATATCATATATTGCGGGAACCCTTGTAATAATAAATGCGCCTGCAAAGGTTAGGGCAATAAGCAGCGGATGCCGCGCGAAAAAGTCTGCTTCTCCCATTAATGTACCTAAAATCAAAATAGCGGACAGCCACAAGTTTACTATATTAATATTTTTGTATATAGTTAAAAATAAATTTTCCTCCTCGGTTAGATAATAGTAAATAACCATCGAAAAACCTATAATTGTAATAAGCATATTTAGTATTAAGATGTTTGCGGCTGTATGTGAACCATTAACAAACCACAGCCAAATTAAACCTATTATATGCAGCGACATTGCTATTATTTTTACGCCTATATCCTCTATAGCCTTTATTCTTGTAATAATAAATGCAGATACAAAGGTTATTACAATAAGCACCGGCTGTCTCGCAAAAAAGTCAGCTTCTCTCATTAGTATGTTCAAAATCCATATACCGCACAGCCATAAATTAGCTATATTAACATTTTTATAAATCATTGTATCATTACTTAGCGGTTCCGTTAAATAATAATAAACAGCTACAGAAAACCCAATAATTAAAGCAAGCAGATTAAATATCAAGCCATTTGTATTTATCACCATCATGTTGTTTAAAAATTGGACACTGTATACAGCATTAGCTATCCATAACCCTAATATTGCCGCACAATGAATAGCCATAGCAAGAAGTTTTGTAGGGCGATCCGACAAAACAGGGGCTTTTAAATATAAAACGGCTAAACCAAATGATGCAATAACGCACAATGTAATTACATTATCATAAGTTATGTAGTTAAACATTATATACATTGCAAATATCCATAAATTTAATAAGGATAATATCTTGTATCCCAGTTCGTAGCCTTCGCTATGCCTGCCTCTTATTAGATAACATAGTAAAATTGCCAAAGCACTTATTGTAAAAAAGGTGTAATTTAAAGTAAATCCCCTTAAAAAAGCAATGCTTACAAGAGAAGCAAATGATAGTGCTAAAACCCCAAGCCCGCTGTACTCCGCAACTTTTTTACTGTGCAATATACCATAGCCTGATAGAACAGCAGCCTGTAAAACCCAAGCAATTGCAAACCATCGCTGTTCGAAATAAAATGGTACAAACAACACAAAGAAAGCAATTGATGTAAGTGTAAATACCGTCTGTAATCTACTATTCTGAAGGGTTTTAGAAACCCAATAGGATACTCCTATGTAAATCATTGCAAACACTAAGCATAAATAGGCATGTAAATGCTGTATATCCAGCCTGTAAGCAATTAGGAAAACTACTACAGAACTAATGAAAGTATTTAATATAATAAGCCAAACATCAAGCTCCCCAAGGTCTTCTCCTGTACGGTATGCCGCAATTAACGGAATCGCTGTGTATAGCAAAAACGCAAAACAAGCATATATTAGTGCAATTACAGCATTGGCACTCCAGCCTAAATACACGGTTCCCATTACGGTCAATACAAACCCTACTATATTCATTATTGACCATTTTCTGGCAAGCGCCAAAAGCAATGAGAGCAAAGAAAGCAGCACAAAGTAAACAATCAGCCCAATTAGCATTGTTTCATTAAAAGGATCTAAGGCAAATATGGGTAAATAGCCTCCAACCAAAGCAAAAGCACCGATAACCTCTGCCTTATACCTGTTTGCAAGAAAAATGCCCAGAGCTGCTGCTATTATACATAAAGTTAAAGCTAAGTACATATTAAGTGTGTTAAGCCCAAAATAACTTGTGGCAACAGCAACATAAATTAAAGCTATCCCCGTTGCTGATACGCCAATTGAAGCGATAGTTGGCTTTTTACGGTTCATATATTCGCCGATACCAATAACCGCAAAGGCAAGGGCAAATAATATAGTAGAGCGCACCCATTCAGGAAACCCATCAAAGGTCGCTGTTGCTATTGCGCCTATGATTATAAGGAGTGCCCCTAAACGGTTAAACAGATTAATACCAACCCAGTTTTCGCTTCTGAAAAACGCACCGCGAGACCTTTGAGGCTCATTATATGTATAGACAGTACTAATTTTCCTCTCAGGAATATCAGCAGAAGCATATTTGTTTTCTTTAGCCTTAGAAATATTGTCAGCTTCTGAAGCAGTAAAAGGGGGAGGAATACTTTTTTCTTCAAAACTGACTACAGTTTCAACAAGTTCCGGCTGCTCGGACGACTCTAAAGACATAATAAGGCTGCTGTCGTCTTTTTGTATGTCACCGCTCTCTTCACTAATTTCAAAATGCATAACGGGCATAGCCCCTTCAATTTGTTCAGCTTTGGGAGCAGTTTCATTAACAACAGAAGTTGGAGCGGGATTAAGAGTAGGCGTAATATTAAAATCTATTGTCGGCATAGATTTTTTATCGTCAGCAGCATTAGCATTAACATTAGTATTAGCATTAACGTCTTTCATAGACATTAACGCTCTAATTTGCACATGTAAATCGTATATTGCCCTGTCTTGCTGCCTTATTTTACGCTGCATTTCTTCCTGTTTTAAAAATATAACCAATACTATTAAACCTAAAAGTATTGTAAATAGAGCCATATTATCAAACCCTCCGCACCTTACTTACTTCTGTTGTTTTGCACTATTACTATTATTATTCGCATTCCCATTAATAGGAGCTAGTTTCCTCTCCCGGCGCAGCTCATCTTCTATACGCTCATCAAGCTCTTGTTTTACCTTCTCAAACTCAATCTTAGAGTCCTCCAGTTCTTGTTTAGCTTTCTGCACTTCATATTTATAATTATCAAGCTCCGCTTTAGTAGTTGTAAATTCTTTTTTAAGCTTCCAGTTCTCTTCTCTAACGACTGTTAGCTCTTTTTCATACTTTTGTTCAAGAGCCTTGGTCTTCTCTTTTTCCTTAAAAAGGTCATCTGCTATATTGAGGGATATGAAAAGGGTTCTAAGCCTTGGATTCATAGCAGCCTCACTTCTGGTCGAATAGATGCTTTTGATTTTACGGTCAATATAATTTGCCACAGTCTGAATATATTCCACCGATTCGCTGCTTGTAAGTTCATAGACTACTTTGTCGATTACAACTTCAATACGGTTTCCAAACGACATAAAACCCCTCCTTATTGATTCGTTAAAATACTCATACCTTACTCAATCCCGCTCATAACCCTATCCAACACATTCCTGGAAATTGCCGTCACTGCCTCACCGCCGTCTCTTGATATCGCGTAGAACAAATCATCCAGCACGTGAAATGTATAAGTTAAGCTGTATCTGATAGAACCGTCCGGCTGACGGGTAAAATTGCCTTCGGTAATAATGTCTAGCTGCCGCTCTATTATACTATCCTCAGGTATATGACCGTCAATATCCAGCCTCCACACAAGGGGGAGTCCGCTAACATCGATTGGGTCTATATAGCTGTCCCAGCGGGTTTCAAAAATACTTCTGTATATCCGTCCGTCCTCGTCAGATGAGTTGGGGCGTATTGTAACATCTCTGCCCATACCTCTTACTCTTACAACTTCAGCCTGGGTTACAACCACATCTGTAAGCCTTCTTTGGAATACTCTTGAGCGGTCAACACCTTCAAGTCTCTCTATAATTCCGGGGGCTATTGTATATACAAATGACTCCTCGTGAAGTTTAATATAGCGAAGCCCGTCCTCTGTTTCACCGCCAACATAGAAATGCAGTGTTACATCATTCACATCAGTAATCCTCATCATTAAAGAAGGCTCGGCTAAGCCATATACTGCCAAATCATCCGGCTCTAATATTACACCTGCAAATCTTAAGCCGGTTAAAGGCTCAAAAAGTGCACCGAAGGAAAATGCCATATCAAGCCTTTTACCTAGACCTACGCCGCGGCTTATAAATTCATCCCTCATCCAGCCAAAATGTTCAACCCCGTCAGGAGGCGCGGTTTCAAATATAAATTTATCCCCTTCTATAAGAAATTCCATACTTACAAGGGATACAACATCAGGTCTGGGTAAATTTCTATCAATAAAATTATTATGACCAAAAAACATACGAACCCCGGTTCTATTATCTATGAGATGTATAGAATCGGCACCTTCAAGCATGGCATAGTTGAAGCGACCATCGGGAGTTGTGCTGCCTACATACAAAACCTCTCTCGAATCATCGGAGTAGTATATAGTAAGCCTAACCGCTTCACTGCCAAGACCGTACATCTCCAAATCCCCTGCCAAATCAGCAAAGGCTATTTCCCCATGGTAAGGAAGTGTGCGGACTGAAAAACCTACCGTGGATACGGCAATCTGGTCAAGTCTTAAATCCCAATGGTCTAAAAGACGCCAAGTACCTACCTCCGTACCGTCATCCATATCTCGTATAAATCTAAGGTCATAGCCGTTGTCAATATGCAAATCAACTACCCTGACCGCATCACCTTTGTCAATAAGGTTTGGAAGGGGCTCCTGTTCTTCCGCATGCCAAATAACATCCGGTCTTATATCCGAAGTCACAAAATACACTCCAATTAAAGCCGCAAAAGCAAAGGCAACCATTATGAGTTTTTTTGTTTTCCTATCCATTATTTATTCCGCCTCCTAAGCCATACACCAGTGCCTGCAACAAGTATTGAGCCCGGTATTACAAAAAGGCTGATAATCATTATCTGATAAAGCTGTCCCGCACTCGTAAATGTGAGATTATTGTCATTTACAGGTGTCGCCTCAATCCATACATTAGGCAAAGTATCCATAGCCCAGCTGAACATATTAAGCACCATGCGGGAATTTGTACCGTTGTTAAAATTATCATTAAGCTTCGCTTCGGTTCCTGTAAATACAATTCTCGAATTTGGTGATGAATTTCTGTCGGTAATTGCGAAAGTAATTACAAAAGGACCTGTTGTATCATCAGGTTCTCTGTTTAGTGTGTCTGTTTCAGGGTCAAAATTATGCAAATCCTTTAAATATGAGTTTGGGCTTGATATAAGTATCGGCTCAATAGTAAGATTTTGTCTTGCAACGGGTAATTGCATTAAAGGTCTTGCATTTATAAGCATCGCCCTAAAATCAGAGTGGACAAATTCATTGGTAATAGTATGCTCACCGTAAAGAGGTATAATTGCAAAGGGATTAAGCTGCCCCCCTTGGAGAGGAACTAAGAAATTAGTATCACTTTCCAAAATAGCGTTATCCGCAAAATCTATACCAAAATAATTTACAAGGCGCCTTAAATTTGGATAATCCACATTGTTAAAGTCTATGAAAAATACCGCTTTACCGCCGCCCATCAAATAATCCTGAACCACCTGTGCTGCCATCTCCGACCAGTCTCTCATTGGAGTGGTTATAAATAAAGCGGAAGCATCATCAGGAATCCGGTCTATCATTGTAATATTAAGATCCCTAAGCTCAAAATGCCAGTCGGCAAACTCTTGCTGATAAGCTGCTGATATAGGCACTTCATCATGACCTGTTACAAAATAGATTATATTATCAAAACCCATTGTAACCTGTCTTATGGCATTAGTCATAACCGATTCAAAGGTTATAGTTTCAACCACTTCCGAAAGAGTGAATATATCAAATCTTGTTGTACGCATTTCATGGGGCAAAATAACCCTGTGCCTATCCCCTGACTCAACTATCATACTGTTCACAGGGATAGTCTGTCCGGGTTGGGTATACCGCGCTACAAAATCCACATGGACAAAGGGGTCAATATTAACCACATTTACCCTTGGAAATACCCTGTAAGATTGCAGGAATTGCTGGTAAATCGCTATTTCCTGCCCTGTTCTAAACAAAGTATAAATTGTAACATCCGCAGGAAGCTCAGCAAGTATTTGATTTGATGTATCTGAAATACTGAAAAATTGATCCGGTGTAAGGTCATAGAATAAATCCAAATTCTCCACAACCATATTTACAACTATAGTAATAGCCACCGCAAAAATCACCATAATAGTTGAAAATGTCCCCAATTTAAGCCTTAAAGGTTTGCCGCCGCTTCTGGGGGTTGTATTGTTATTATTAATATCATTTTCATTGTTGATGTCATTGGTATTGTTGGTTTCATTATCCATATCCATCATACCTCCTTAAAAACTAACTCATTTTTCACGCAGTGCTTCGCAGTACGTGTTACGCCCATCTTCTCTTTTCTATTATATTAATTGCGAAAAAGCAGAATAGAATCGAAAAAGTTATATAATAAGCCACATCAGCAACCTCTAATATCCCATTGGAAAAGCTTCTAAAACGGCTTACAAGAGACACCCATTGAAGACTTCTAATCGCAAGTCCATCATAAAAACTTGGCATAAGCGCATAGACTATACCGAAAATTGAAAGCAGACCTGCTAAAACCCCGCCGCTTGCCCAAGTATTTTTAGTTGAGCTGTAGAATATATAACCTATGATAGCTGATATAATTGCCGCAAATATAAGACCTGCATCTCTTGTGGCAGGGATTGCATTTATAAGTGCCCCCATTACAAAGAATACAAAAATCATCGCAAAAGAGCCAATGGCGGCAACAACTTGGCTGTGAGTTGATACGGACACTAAAATACCGATTGATATAAAAGCACAGCCCATAAGATAAAACCCTATATAAGTCCCTATAATACGGCTTATGGGGAGCGTACCGTAAGAGCTTATAAGATACGGAAAGATAAATGTTATTACCACACCGATAAGAAGCATTATACAAGCTGATAAAAACTTCCCAAACACTATAGAGGATGTTGATATCGGTGCCGTATAAAGAAGCTGGTCGGTTTTTTGTGCAAACTCCTCGGAGAAAAGACGCATTGTAAGCATCGGTATCATAAGCATAAAAATAATTATTGCATTAATTAAAGTGTGAAAATAATCCGCGTTTTGCTGCAATACATTTGTCATTATAAAAAATATTGCCATTAAAACCGTATAGAAAAATAAGAATATATAGCCTGTTATATGATTAAAATAATTTCTAAGCTCTTTCTTAATTATCGCTACCATTGTCTTCATCCTCCTTTTCCACTGTATTTTCACAGATCCCTTTCTCTTCCTCATTTACAGTAGTTTCAGTAGTTTCAGAAACAGCTAATAAGGCTTCATCCTCAATCTCCAAACCTTGTTTTGATGAAGATGCCGTTACTTCGAGGAATATTTCTTCTAAAGTAGAGTCAAGGTTTTTCATAGAAAGCAGGCTTATATTGTTTTCCACACAGGCTTTAAAAGTTAATTCTCTTATATCTGTGCCTTCATCGCCGACAATAATTATATCAACAGAGCCTTCTTCTTTGACTCCCAAGTTTTCAACGGTTTTTATGAAATTTTGAGTTCCAAACAAGCCGGAAGCCTGTTCAAAACCATCTTTAACCCTAAGCTGAAGGCGGTTTTGACCTGCTAAACTGCTGGTAAGCTTATCCGTAGTATCGCTTGCCACAATGCGACCTTTGTGGATAATCATTACCCGGTCGCAAACTGCCGAAACCTCAGGTAATATATGACTTGAGAGTATAAGCGTATGGCGGCTGCCTAAATCCCTTATAACCTGGCGCATTTCAATAATCTGCATAGGGTCAAGCGCTACCATAGGCTCATCCAAAATAATAACAGACGGATTACCTACCATTGCCTGACAAAGCCCAACCCTTTGCCTATAACCTTTTGAAAGGTTTTTGGTAATACGCTTACGCATATCTGCAATTTTTACAAGATCCATAATTTCTTCCAAATGTTCTTTGCGCCCGGCTCTCTTAACCTTCTTTAAGTCGGCTACAAAATTCAAATACTCCCAAACAGTCATATTAGGGTAAATAGGCGGATGATCCGGAAGATAGCCTATTTGAGTTTTTGCCTCTAAGGGATTTTCAATAATATCAAATCCATTAATCATAACCGAACCTTCTGTTGGGGCAAGGTAGCCTGTTATAATATTCATAGTTGTAGTTTTGCCGGCACCGTTTGGTCCTAAAAAGCCCACAATCTCACCTTGTGTAACAGTAAAACTTAAATCATCTACCGCTAGAATTTGACCGTAACGTTTGGTGAGGTTTTTTACTTCTATCATCTTTTTATCCCTCCATTTACTAAGCCGTTAAAATCTACCGTGCAAAGGCGGCAGCTTTTATTTTGTCAATTTTCCCAATATATCCCGATTGCACCCTTTACTTCATCATAACCAAAGCCTCGCGAGTTTAAAAAATTATAGATTTTTTGCCGCTCTTTTTTATTAAATTCCTCTTTTGTTTCACTTTTTATCTTTTTTTCGAGTAATTGCAGTATTTTCTCCGTAGGGTCTTCATGCAGTTCTTCCAGGCAAGAGCTGATTGTCTCAGAATCAATGCCTTTAAGATATAAATCCCGTTTTATACGCTCTCTGCCATAGCTATGCCTAAGTTTTTCCTCTATATATTTCTCAGCATAGCTCGCATCGTCAATATAGCGGTGGCTTTCTAAAAATGCAATAACTTCCTCTATCAAATCTTCCTCGAAGTCGTATGTTTTAAGCTTTTGCCTAACTTCCCGCTTCGTTCGCATAGAATGGGATAGGTATTTGAAAGCAAGATTTTTAGCATCAGCTAAAACTGCTGTTTGCTTTATTTTATCAAGGGCTTTAGGGCTTATTTCGTCCCCTTCTTTAAGCCCTGTAAAGGCAAGCTCCTGGGCTGAAATACCAAAGGCAAAATCCCCGTCTATAAATATGGAGCGTCTGTCTTTATTCTTCTTTTGCTCTTCGATTGCTGTTATTGTCATTTCATTCTTCCATTTCTTCCATTTCAATTTCTTCTATTTCAAGTTCTCCTTCCGGCATTTCCAAATCTTGTGAGAACTCTTCCAATACAATTTCCTCTTCCGCTTCGTCTTTAGGCTTAGCTTTGCCTTTAGATTTTTTAGGCTTATCCTCTGCTTCAGGCACTTCACCAGCTTTAGCTTCCACTCCAATTTCTTTAAGCCCAAATTCCTTTCGGAGATAGTTTTCAAGCTCTAGGCGCACCTCAGGGTTTTCCTCCAGGTAGGTTTTCGCATTCTCTCTGCCTTGTCCTAAGCGCAAGTCATTGTAAGAATACCATGTGCCGCTTTTTGCAACCAGTTTTAAATCCACAGCCAAGTCTATTATATCACCTGTAGCGGAAATACCTTTACCATACATTATGTCAAATTCACAAGTTTTAAAAGGCGGTGCCAGCTTGTTTTTAGCCACTTTAACCTTTGTACGGCTGCCAACAGGCACATCGTTTACCTTAATAGTTTCAGCCCTTCTTATATCAATCCGCACGGAAGCATAGAATTTAAGGGCACGGCCCCCTGTTGTGGTTGTAGACTCACCGTAGGACATACCGCCTATTTTCTCACGAAGCTGGTTAATAAACACAACTGTACAATTGGTTTTATGTACAATACCTGTAAGCTTTCTGAGAGCCTGACTCATAAGCCTTGCTTGGAGACCCATATGGCTTGCACCCATATCACCTTCAATTTCAGCCCTTGGTACAAGTGCCGCTACCGAGTCGATTATAATTATATCAATAGCACCGGAGCGAACCATAGCCTCAGCGATTTCCAATGCCTGTTCGCCGTCGTCGGGCTGGGATATGTACATTTCATCTATATTTACACCTAGATTTTTCGCATAAATTGGGTCAAGGGCGTGCTCAGCGTCAACATAGCTGGCAATACCGCCGCTTCTTTGCACCTGTGCCACCAAATGAAGTGCCAAGGTCGTTTTACCTGATGATTCCGGTCCATAAATTTCAATAATCCGCCCTTTGGGGACACCGCCGATACCTAAGGCAATATCCAGACTCAAAGAGCCTGTAGGGATTGAGGGAACATCTTCTTTAACCGCTTCCCCAAATTTCATTATTGCACCTTTGCCAAAGCCTTTTTCAATAAGGGCTACGGCATTTAATAATGCCTTTTCCTTTTCCGACTCAGATTGTGATGCATAATCTATAACAGCTTTTTTCTTATCCTTTGCCACAGTATAATCCTCCTTATTAATTTCGTTATTTCAGCAATCTATTTTTTACCCGGTCTTTTTATAAACGCAAGCTTGGTCTCTGCTATAATTATAGCACCAAAGACCGTTATCATGCCTAAAACCATCTGCAGACTCATAACCTCGCGTAAAATAAGTACTGACAGTAATGCGCCAAACACCGCTTCCGTTGACATTATTATAGCTGCATTAACGGCAGTTGTATACTTCTGCCCAATATTTTGGCACAGATATGCTATAAAAGTAGGTACTATACCTAAATATAACAGCGCAACCACCGCGCCGACAGTTATTTGAGGTACCCCTCCCTGAATAATGCTTGCAATAAAAGCGCACACAAAATTAAAGCCAATCATTACTATAGTAAGATTTATAGGGTCATGTATCTTAGTATATTTGTCCGTAAAAACCGTTTGAAGGGCGTAACATACGGCACAAACCAGCGTAAGAGCTATCCCTATACTCATACCAAAGCCGCCCTCCAGGGATATAAGCCCTATGCCTGCAACGGTCAGAAGCGCACCTATGTTAGCATACATATCCAGCTTATCTTTAATCAGCATCCGCCGCATAAATGGGGTAAGTATAACATAAACCGCCGTTACAAAGGCACTTACCGCTGCTGTGGTATGCATAAGCCCATAAGTTTGGGTAGCAAAGCCTGCGAATAAAAAGGCACCTATTAAAATCCCAATCTTAAAATCGCCCTTGCTTATGCTTTTGCTCTGTTTTCTAAAAAATATATTTAAACAAACACTGGCTATAAACATCCTTGCGGCTATAAGCTGAAAAGGCGTAATTCCTGCATCCAGAACCCATCTGTTGCCAACAAAGCCTGAGCCCCATACAAAAGCGGCAAAAAGCAGCATAAGATTTGCTTTAGGTATTGTCATAGCAGTATTTTGAAATCTTGCAAATAACGCTGCCATTAACTAAGTGCCCTTCTAATCATGTCCAAAGTTGCCATACAAGCGCGCCCTCGTATTCTTTGGCGGCTGCCTGTATATTTGAGCTCATTTACCGTAACATTGCTCTTTACTGAAATTGCGGCGTATACTAACCCTACAGGCTTCTCATCTGTGCCGCCGTCCGGTCCTGCTACGCCGGTGATGGCAATACCTATATCCGTGCCGACGAGTTTGGCGACACCTACAGCCATTTCCTTAGCACATTCGCAGGATACTGCGCCGTGATTTTTAAGAGTTTCCCCTTTCACGCCTAATCTGTTTATTTTAGCCTCGTTTGAGTATGTAACCAACCCTTCCAAAAATACTTTCGATGAACCTTCTATATCAACCAACGCCGATGCCATAAGCCCTCCTGTGCAGCTTTCCGCAACAGCTATAGTCATATTTTTCTCAATAAGTTTTTCAACAACAACTCTTGCAAGGCTTAAATTGTTGCCTTCGCCATAAATATTGTCCCCAAACCTTTTGTAAAGTTCGGCAACTGTAGGCTCCATTAAAGCCAGTGCCTCTCCTTCCGTTTTTGCCGATGCGGTTATCCTGAATGTTAGCTCATTAAGCTTTGCATATGGGGCTATTGTGGGGTTTGTTTGAGCTTCGATTAAATCTTTTATCATATCCTCGGCGGTGCTTTCTCCCACACCGCAAAGGCGTAAAATACGTGATACATAAACCCCGTCGGAACGCTCCCTAAGATAAGGCACAACCCTCTCCTCAAACATAGGGTTAAGCTCCCTTGGCGGTCCGGGCAGCATAATGAGGGTTTTCCCTCCATCGCTTATAATACATCCGGGTGCGGTACCGTTGTTATTTGGTATGAGCAAGGCACCTTCCGGCATCATAGCTTGTTTTCTGTTATTTTCAGTCATTACACGACCGATTCTTGTGAAAAAGGACTCCAAGGTTTTAAGTGCATCTTCATCCATTACAAGCTTTTTTCCAAAATATTCAGCCCCGATTTCTTTAGTCAAATCATCCTTTGTGGGACCTAACCCTCCCGATGTTATAACTATATCCGCCCGTGAAAACGCATCCGCATAGGCTTTTTTAAGCCTCACAGGATTATCCCCAACTACAGTGTGATGGTAAACGGAAACCCCAAGCCCCGCAAGCTCTTTGGATAAGTACTGGGCATTTGAATTTAAGGTATCTCCTAAAAGAAGTTCCGTCCCTACCGCCAATATTTCTGCTGTCAAAATTATCTCTCCTAACTAGAGTGGATTGTTTCAAATATTAAAACATAGGTGTAATTCTTATTTTAGTGACCCTATCATTTTCGTCAAATAAAAATTCTATAGCATTCCATGTACGCACACGGTAAAAGCCTAAGGTGGAGCCGGGCAAATAACGTGGTTCCTCTAAAAAAACATAGCCGGAGCGAGGCAGAAAATCGCAAAAAATCATCGCGAGGATATCACGCCTTCTTAGCGCATTTACAATCTCAATTTTATGAGAACCAATCCCTATATTGCCTATTCCCCCCAGACTGTAGGTGTTATCGGTAATATCTGTCGTTTGGGATATCCAACGCTGGTTTGAACCCCTTAGATCGCAAAAGTTTGTATACGATGATGAATTGTAGTATGAAAATCCAACAAAATATATTATAATAATAAATAGCAGCCCAAAACCGAGCCATTTGAGAATTTTTTTACTATATTTAGACAATATTGTAAAATCCCAAACCATGTATTAACACCATTTTCATAACGTATTTTTGTGTTGCCTATGCTCATCAAAAGTCAGGTGTTTTCAAGTTTACCACTCTTTTCTTACAATATTTTTTATTTTTTGTAAACAATTCTTTAATAGTGTTCCGGCAAGGGTTAAAGAGTAGTTTCTATATCAGCTTCGGCGAAAATATACCGCCGTTCTTAGCTCCGATATATATCCGTCTAAATCAGGGACATTGGCTTCCTTCGCCAGATCAATTGCTTTTTCAATATCATATGTCACTCTAAGAAACTGTACGGAAAAGTTAGAGTCATTATCTTCGCTATCTTCAATAATAACATATGAGGCTTGAGTAGCTTCCAATGGATTACCGACACTTCCAACATTAATAAGGTACCTTCCCTGTCCCGCCTGTAAGTAAGCACTATGTATATCTGCGTATATTGCAATACCTGCTGTCTCTTTTACCTCTGAAAAGTCACCAAAATCAAAAAGTTCCAATCTCTGCTCTATAGGGCTGTTTTGATAATATCGATTAAAATTCTTTGGATGAGCATGAAAAAGTCTCGCAAGTTTGCCGCTAAAATAAAATTCCGTACTATGAGGCAGCTGTCCTAAATATTCCATCCGCTCAGCACCTATACTGCCTGCATACCAACTGATACGGTCGCTGACCTTATCAGTTTCTCCTCTATTAATATCAAGGTAGGCTTTATAAATAAAATCCTCCCAATTTCCCTTAATGACTATATCGCATTCTTTTTTGCATATATCTATCGTTGCCTTGGAGCTTGGTCCTTTCCCTACTATATCACCCAGACAAATAATTTTATCAACTCTACGTTTTTTTATATCATTCATTACAGCTTCAAGTGCCGGTAAATTTCCGTGTATATCAGATATAACTGCAACCTTCAAAGTATTGCACCTCACTTATATATTTATCTCTCTATTCTTTTCTTGCATTCTATTAACTCATAAATATCGGCAAGAAACTCTGACGTACTTACATCAAATACCACCGGAAATGTAGGCAGTTTGCCCATAGTATCAGCATCGCAAATTAGCTCTTTTGTTTTTTCGCTTATACCGGCTTTTAAAATTTCAATGCGGTTTTTTTCCTTAAACCAAACGGCAACGCTGAAATATCCGTCAAAAACATGTAGCCAGTAGAGGTTTTTCTCTTTCTTTGTGCCTCTGGGTGTTATCCAGAAATACTGCCCTTTTGCAAACCACGCCTTATAGGGCTTGTACCATTGCCACTGCTGCTCTATTTCGAGGTCCGGCAACGCTTTTTGAAATGCTTCATATGCAGCGTAACTATCGCCTAAAATTTGCTCTAATATTGCACTGTTTGGCATTATTTCAGGCTCTCTAAGCTGTAATTTTTCATGGTTGTTCATTATCTATGCTCCTATACTTGAGGGACAAAAAATATATATCCAAACCTCTCTAATTCAAATAAAAAGCTATATGTTATTACAATATGTATCGCAAAGCTTGTTACAAATACAACAATATTCAAAAGGTTCACCCTTTTAAGATGCAATTTCATTTTTTTACAGGCAGTATAGGCAATAGCTTCCGAGTATATGACTGCAATTAGTAAGTTAGCCACAAAAACAAGCCCGTGTATATGCGCCCCATGACCGCCAATATGAGGTCTGTAATCCATTAAATTAAGCCTTGCCAAAACACCCACGAGAATATCGCCTGCAGAGGAAACAAAACCATTACTCCAGCCAAACAAATTAACCCACCCACAAAAAAGCAAACAAAGTGAACAAGCAACTAAAAATACAATTTCAGCAATTTCGCTTTTTTGCATATTTCTACTCCTGACTTGCCCTACTTCTTTGTTATGACTAAAAATACACTGGACTCGTCCACTTCCTGTATTTCATAAGGACAGCCGGTGGATTTGCCAATTTCATCCAGTTCCGACCGTGAGTGGGTCACACTACAAAAGCCGTCTTTGCCTACGATAACGCCATCTTTCGATTTTTCTAAATCAATTTCACCAAGGAGACCTTTCTCTGCCTGTTCTAAGAACCACTCTAAACGGTGCTGCCAGAACTTCGCACTATATGTACTGATAAATACGCGACCATTAGCCGCAAGGAGGCTCATAATCTTTTCTGTATAGGAAAAAGGTTCAACCTTCATGGAGGATAAAGCATTTTGCATACATAAAACTACATCAAATGGGGCTTCAAAAACTTTGGGGCTGATTTTATGGGCATCCATGACGATAAGTTTTGAATTGGGTGTATCTTGTAAATAATCCCCCCCAAAAGCCACATTATCCTCGGAAATATCAATGCCTGTAATTGATTTGCAATGGGGCGCAAGCTCCTTCATAATGCGACCGTAGCCCGCCCCAAGCTCAAGTATGTCCTCTATACCCTGCAGCCTGGCTTTGACAAAGGCAATTTCTTCGGCAAGGTAGGTTTTTACACGAGGGTACCGTGTTTGGTAGACATCGTATAGCTTTTGTGAGTTTAGGTTTTTACTGTAATAGTTGCTTTGCATGGTATACTCCTATCGCCTAATTTGTACTTGTAGATCCTCGGACGCAATATATCGCACCCGCCTATTGTCAGTCAATACGGTACAGTAATGCTTTGCCTGTAAACAATCATAATCCTTTACCTTTGTCCTGATTTTTTTAACAAGCAGCAGCGAACTCACGCCTTCAACACTCCTATATTTTTCACAATATAATCAACAGCCGACACAGCTGTAAAAAACACAGCCGCATAAACAAGTACCATTGCCAAAGTATCAAACAAGCCCCCTGAAAGCCCCAAAATTAAATACATGACCATAATCATTTGACTTATAGTCTTTAACTTGCCCCAGTTTGAGGCGGCAATAACCACGCCGTTATCAGAAGCCACGAGGCGAAAACCGGTTATAATAAATTCTCTGGCAATAATTATAATAACGACTATGGAGGACACATCCCCCGTTTGTATAAGGGCAATAAGTGCAGAGCAAACCAAGACTTTATCCGCCAAAGGATCCATAAACTTGCCGAAATTAGTCACGCGGTTGTATTTGCGGGCAATATATCCGTCCAGGGCATCGGTAACAGAGGCTATTATAAATATAGCCAAAGCGATATAGCGGCTGTATTCGCCCCCTACTCCTCCCAATAAAAACAGCAGAAAAAGCGGTATAATAAAAATCCGAAAAAGTGTAAGCTTATTAGGCAGATTCAGAATCAATCTACAAGCACCCCTGTCAAATCATAGTCTGATGATTTAGTAATTTCCACTTCTCTCATTGCTCCGGCAATAATATCCTCATCGCTTTCAAAGAATACCATGCCGTCTATTTCAGCAGCGTCACCACAAGTTCTTGCCATATATACATTTTCCTCCGGGAGCCGCCCTTCAACCATTACTTTGTAAGTTTTACCAACTTTCTCTGCCAAAATCTGGCTGGAGATATATTTTTGCATATCAAGGATTATATTTTTGCGCTCTAATTTAACATCTTCATCAATTTGGTTAGGATATTTTGCCGCCGGCGTCCCTTCCTCCGGTGAGTAAATGAACACCCCAAGCTTGTCAAAACGCATTTTTTCGATAAAATCCAAGGTATTTTCAAACTGTTTATGAGTCTCTCCGGGAAAGCCTGTTATAAAGGTTGTTCTAAGGGCAATATCAGGCACTTCTGTCCGTAATTTGCCTATAAGTTCCGAAAGGAATTTTTGACTTGACTTTCTGCCCATATATTTCAACACTTCATCATCACCGCTTTGCATTGGCATATCTATATAATTACAAACTTTAGGATTATCACGGATTTCCGCTATAATTTCATCTGTAAGGCTTTCAGGATAGCAGTATAGCAGCCTAATCCACTCCAAATCCTCTATTTTTGCAAGCTCTCTCATAAGCCTTGCAAGCTCCCCTTTGCCGTAAAGGTCTATGCCATATCTTGCCGTATCCTGTGCTACAAGTACAATTTCTCTAATACCTTTTTCACATAGATTTGCTGCTTCACGCACTAAACTTTCAATCTTTCTCGACCGGTACCGCCCCCTAAGGGATGGGATAATACAGTAAGTACAATGACTGTCGCAGCCTTCCGCGATTTTTAGGTAAGCATAAGGCACCACCGCACTTAGCTTGCGGTTTTCAAACAATTCCTCATTAATCATATGATTAATGTCAGTAACCATTTGGACTTTCTCGCCTTCAAGCGCAGCATCTATTACTTCAACTATCTTCTCAAAATCCCCTGTGCCAACTACCGCGTCAACTTCAGGCAGCTCATCAAATATTTCATCTTTATACCTTTGTGCCATACAGCCGGTAACTATAAGTGCCTTACATTTGCCCTGTTGTTTATACTCACCGGCGGCTATGACATTTTCAATACCTTCCTCTGTTGCTTCAAGTATAAAACCGCAGGTGTTTACAATTATAACATCCGCCAAAGCCTCGTCATTAGTTATAGTATACCCTTCCCTATCGATTATGCCAAGCATTACCTCGCTGTCAACAAGATTTTTATCACAGCCAAGGGATATGAATGATATTTTTATATCTGTCATAGATTTATTTACTCCTCTGCTTCTTGGATATTAAACCGCGGCTCTTCCTCGTAAGGCGCATTAACATTACCGTTGCTGCCCATTGTTTTCATATCCTGCCACATATAGCTTGTCATAAGGACTTTACGGGGTTTTGAGCCGTCCTCGGGACCGATTATGCCCTTTGTTTCTAAGTCTTCAATAAGCCTTGCGGCCCTGTTATAGCCTATTCTAAACTGCCGCTGGAGCATTGAGGCAGATGCTTTCTCTTTCGCAATCACAAACTCCACCGCTTGGTCAAAATATTCATCCGCATCCTCTGAAAGCTCAATCTCTTTGCTTACAGAAGTTATATCATCTATCATTTCCTGCGAGTACTCATTGTCAACCTTTAAGAAATCCACCATTGCTTCAACTTCTTTGTCCGATATGAAAGCCCCTTGTATCCTTATAGGCTTGTTTGTGCCGATAGGAGAAAAGAGCATATCCCCGCGTCCTAAAAGCTTCTCAGCCCCTACCATATCAAGTATAGTCCGTGAATCCGTGCCGGAAGATACTGAAAACGCAAGGCGTGATGGGATATTTGCTTTTATAACCCCCGTAATTACATCAACAGACGGTCTTTGAGTAGCTATAATAAGATGCAGCCCGGCAGCCCTTGCCATTTGTGCCAAACGGCAGATAGAATCCTCAACCTCGCCCGGCGCCGCCATCATTAAATCCGCAAGCTCATCTATAATTATAACGATTTGAGGCTCGCTCTCCCTCTCTTCGGTTTGTTCGGCTAAAACATTATAGCCTTTTAAATCCCTTACCCCTGTTTCGGCAAAAAGCTCATACCGCCTGAGCATTTCCCGCACAGCCCAGTTAAGAGCCCCTGACGCTTTCTTAGGGTCAGTTACAACAGGGATTAACAAATGTGGGATACCGTTGTAAACACTAAGCTCCACCACCTTAGGGTCAATCATAATAAGCTTAACCCTATCCGGTGAGGCTTTATACAAAATACTGCCTACCAAAGTGTTTATACAAACGGACTTGCCCGCCCCTGTAGCCCCTGCTATTAAAAGATGAGGCATCCTGGCTATATCGTAAACTACAGTTTTGCCCGCAATATCCTTACCCAGTCCAAAAGCTAAGTTGGATGGGAACTTTTTAAACTCATTGTCATTTACTATATCGTGGAAATACACAATCTGCGCTTCTTTATTAGGCACTTCAATGCCTACAGCCGCTTTGCCAGGTATCGGTGCTTCAATCCTTATACCTTGTGCGGCGAGGTTTAATGCCAAATCATCTGCAAGACCTGATATTTTGGAAACTTTAACCCCTTGCCCGGGAGACAGTTCATACCTTGTCACCGTAGGTCCTTTTGAAACCTCCACCACCTTGGCCTCAACACCGAAGCTTTTTAGGGTAGCTTCCAGTTTCTTGGACGTTTCCAATATTTGAGCTTTAGATGCAAGCTTATTCTCCCCGCTGCCTTTTTTGAGCAGGCTCACCGGAGGAAATTCATAAACATGAGGCTTGTCCGATACATGAGAGGCTTCTTTGGCTATTTGGTTAACTATAGCTTCTTTTTCAAGTTCCTTTCGCTCTTTGTTTGTATAACGTTTGTTTTCACTTAAAAGTTCTACACCTGTTCTCGATTCCTTAACATACAGGCTCTCCTGTATATCCGGCTCAGGATTTGTATCATCAATATCACCCAGAAAATTAATTTCATGATTTTCATCGTAATCTAAATCAGAAGGAGTTTCAGTGTCAACATACTCTTCAACTATTCCGGTAATATTTATCCTCACTTCATCTATTTCATCATAATCAGCTTCATTTTCCAAGGATTTTGAGGCAATATCCGCTTTATAATCATGGTTAAGCTCAATATCCAGTGCGGAACCTGTTTTTCTAGTAAATTCATCTTGAAACAGCTGAATCCTCTCATTTTTAGGCTGTTTGCCCTTTCCTGTAAATACAAAGTCAACAACTTGCCTGTATTTCGGCTTCCTTGGATTGCTTGGTACCCGTTGCATCATCATTTCCCTTGATTTTTCGTCTACATAATCAATTTCATATTCATCTTCATAATCATAAGCGTTAGCCTTGATATCTTTAACCCCTTTATAAGCTTTTCTAACACCGCCGAAAAATGATCGTCCTGTCAAAAACACAAGCAACACCAACATAATCGATATGGCAACTATAAATGAGCCTGCCCGCCCCAAGGTTGCATGCAACAAATTAGCAAACAACGCTCCCATAAGCCCGCCGTTTAAGGTATTTCCGCCGGCAAAATTACTGCTTATATATTCAAAAAAGCTATTATAGCTTACCTCCGGATCTATACCAAAAAGATGGATAAAACTAAGAAAAAAGACAAATATAGTAGCAATGCAAACCCGCTGATAGACTTGATTTAGACCGTTTTTGCTTACTATAGTGTAAACATTCAAAACTATTATTATAATCGGGAGTATAATTGCGCCCATGCCAAGCAAGCCATAAAGAATGGAGTTTAGCAGCATCCCAACAACTCCAACACTATCCGGCCATATTACGCTTATAAGCATCAATATACTTACCGCTATCGATATTATACTAAATATTTCCGCTCTTAAAGCCGGAGCTACAGCCCCTGCTTTAGGCTCCTTTTTGCTTTTAAAGGCTTTAGCCCGCTTTGCAGCCATATTAACCTCGTATGAATTTATAGATTATTTACTTTGTTACTTTTTACTCGTTGCCTCTTCTAAAACCTCTTTGATGATGTCTTTAACTGCTTCAACCTGGTCTTGTTCTAATAATTTAAGGATTGGCTTTAGCATTAATATCAGTTCTGATTTAGTCATATCGAATGACCCTTCCTGTACTTGATTCATAGCTATGCCTCCTTTTCGTTTCTTCGCTATGTTCAGTATACACCAAATTTCTCCAGCAAGCAATTATTGATTTGAAGTCTTGAAAAAACCTTAATTTTATATTATCATATTATTAAGACTTAGCAAAGATTTCCAACCAAGGAGGCATTTTTTTGACTAATATATTAAATAAAAAAATAGGTATAGTAGGCGGCGGTCAACTGGGAAAAATGATGATACAGGCAGCAAAGCAAATGGGGTTTTGGATAGCCATAATAGACCCTACCGAAAAATGCCCGGCACATAGTTTAAGTGACTTTCACATAGTCGCCGGACTTGATGATAAAAACGCTATAAAAGAACTTGCAGCTCTCTGTGATGTTATTACTTATGAATCTGAGCATATAAATGCGGAGGCTCTTATTGAACTTGAAGAAAAACACGGTGCAACAATTTATCCGTCACCAAAAAGCCTTAAAATCATACAAAATAAATATGACCAAAAGACTGAACTTCATAAAAACAATGTGGCAATCCCTTATTTTTTGAATGTGACAGACAGCGGCGACTTGCCTTCTGTAGGTAATGAACTCGGCTATCCTTTTATGCTTAAATCAGCCACAGGGGGTTATGATGGAAAGGGTAATTATTTAATAAACTCCCCTGATGATTTTGATGAAGGCTATAAGTCTCTAGGTGCCGGCACACTGCCTCTTATGGCTGAAAAATTTGTTGATTATGAGATGGAGATATCCGTCATTGCCTGCCGGGCTATATGCGGCAATATTAAGGTTTTCCCTGTAGGGCACAATACTCATGTAAACAGCATTTTGGATGAAACCATAGTCCCTGCTCCTATAAACAAGCAGACGATGGAGCTTGCAATGGACACAGCACACAAAGTCATGGAAGTGTTTGAAGGAGTAGGCATATTTTGTGTTGAAATGTTTGTGGACAAAAAGGGAGATGTGCTGGTTAATGAAGTTGCTCCAAGACCTCATAATTCAGGGCATTACACCATAGAAGCCTGTGTTACAAGCCAGTTTGAACAGCATATACGTGCCATATGCGGACTGCCTTTAGGGGATGCTTCTCTGACACGTCCTGTCGCTATGATAAATATTTTAGGGGAAGAAGGCTTTGACGGCGAGACCTTGGTGGAGGGAGTTTCCGATGCTCTCGCGGTAAAAGGAGCAAAGCTTCATATATACGGCAAAACCCATACAAAACCACGCCGCAAAATGGGTCATATAACCGCTACCGCAGATACGGTTGAGGAAGCGGCTAAATTGTGTCGTAAAGCTAAGAAATGTATTAAAATTATAGCGAAAGAAGAGTGAAAATCATGAAAAAAGTAGCAATAGTAATGGGCAGCGATTCCGACTTGCCTATCATGAAAGAATGTGCCGAATTTCTTGACGAACTTGGTATAGAATATATGATTGATATAATATCCGCTCACAGGACTCCTGAAAAAATGTTCCAGTTCGCTCTAGAGGCAAAGGCTAACGGCTTCTCTGTTATAGTTGCGGGAGCGGGTGGGGCTGCTCATCTTCCGGGGATGGTGGCCTCTTTAACTCCTTTGCCGGTTATAGGGGTGCCTATAAAAAGCGCACATTTATCAGGCTGGGATTCCCTTTTGTCTATAGCTTCCATGCCGCCTGGCATACCTGTTGCCACAATGGCTGTAAACGGCGCGAAAAACGCCGGAATATTGGCAGCTAAAATATTAGGTGCTGCCGATCCTGAAATTTCAGCTATGGTTGAGTTTTATATGAGTTCATTGAAAAATATGATTGAGGCAAAGGCAAATGATTTGCAAAATCAAGGGTATAAAGAATATTTGAAAGGGCTGGGACTCTAGTCATCAAAAAAAGCGGCTTGGCTTCGCCGCTTTTTTAGTTTATATAGTCGTTTAAGATGTAGCGAAATTAGCGTTCGCACTGTCATTAGACCTGTTACGAAACAAGAGTGCCCAACTTCTCAAAATTAACAATACCGCAAACAAGGTTAACCCTAAGCAGCAAGTGCTTCAATTGATTGCGGTATTTCTCCGCAACAATTTTA